>JAZNLZ010000057.1:0-20520 GCA_045579365.1 Acutalibacteraceae bacterium | reverse complement strand
ACCGGTGATCATGTTCTTAACATAGTCAGCGTGTCCGGGGCAGTCAACGTGTGCATAGTGACGAGCGTCGGTCTCGTACTCAACGTGAGCGGTATTAATTGTAATACCACGCTCTCTCTCTTCGGGAGCCTTATCGATGTTTGAGTAATCCTCAAAAGAAGCCTGACCCTTAAGGGAGAGGTACTTTGTGATTGCTGCGGTTAATGTGGTTTTACCATGGTCAACGTGACCGATGGTACCAATGTTTACATGGGGCTTATTTCTTTCAAAAGCCTGCTTTGCCATTGTAAATTCCTCCTAAATAAATTAAATATTTGGTATAAATATAGTTTAACAAATTTTATACTAAATTTCAAGTAAAACTTGAAAAAATTAGTCTTTCTTTGTGCGTGTAGCAATAATCTTTTCAGAAATGCTCTTGGGTACTTCTTTGTAGCCATCAGGTTCCATTACATATTGGCCACGACCTTGTGTTTTAGAACGAAGGTCGGTAGCGTAACCGAACATGTCAGCAAGAGGTACTCTAGCATTAATTTGCTTAACGCCTGCTCTGTCCTCGAAGCCTTGGATTTCGCCACGACGAGAGTTAAGATCGCCGATAACGTCGCCCATGTATTCTTCAGGAACAAGAACTGTAACCTTCATGATAGGCTCTAAGAGAACGGGGTTAGCTTTTCTGCAAGCCTCTTTGAATGCCATAGAACCGGCAATCTTAAATGCCATTTCAGAAGAGTCAACTTCGTGGTAAGAACCATCGTAAAGTGTTACTTTAACGTCAACTACGGGGTAGTTAGCAAGTACACCTGCGTTAAGTGAACCTCTAATACCAGTGTCAACAGCAGGGATGTATTCCTTAGGAATAGCACCACCGGTAACAGAGTTAATAAACTCGTAACCCTTGCCGGACTCATTAGGCTCAACAATAATCTTAACGTGACCGTACTGACCGGAACCACCGGACTGACGCTTATATTTGGTTTCGTGGTCAATCTTTTGACGGATAGACTCTTTATAAGCAACTTGAGGAGCACCAACGTTAGCCTCTACCTTGAATTCACGAAGGAGACGGTCAACGATGATTTCGAGGTGTAACTCACCCATACCGGCAATGATTGTTTGACCGGTTTCTTCATCGGTATAAGCCTTAAAGGTAGGATCTTCTTCAGCAAGTTTTGCAAGGGAAAGACCCATCTTCTCTTGACCAGCTTTGGTCTTAGGCTCAATAGCTACACGGATAACGGGCTCGGGGAAGTTCATTGACTCCAAGATAACGGGATGTTTCTCGTCACAAAGAGTATCACCGGTGGTTGTGTTCTTAAGACCAACAGCAGCGGCAATATCACCTGCGTAGCAGGTTTCAATGTCTTCACGATGGTTAGCGTGCATTTGAAGAATACGGCCCATACGCTCTTTGTTACCCTTTACAGAGTTGAAAACGCCTGCGCCGGCATCAACGGTACCCGAATATACACGGAAGAAGCAAATCTTACCAACGAAGGGGTCGGTAGCGATTTTGAATGCAAGAGCTGCAAAAGGCTCGTCATCGCTAGAATTTCTAACTTCTTCTTCTTCGGTATCGGGGTTAACACCCTTAATAGCTTCTACGTCTGTAGGAGCGGGCATATAATCAACAACAGCGTCAAGCAAAGGTTGAACGCCCTTGTTTCTGTAAGAAGTACCACAACAGATGGGAACCATGCTGTTTGCGATAGTAGATTGACGGATAATCTTCTTGATTTGCTCAACAGTGGGTTCTTCACCCTCAAAATATTTTTCCATCAATTCTTCGTCCTGCTCAACGATGTGCTCGATGAGGTCAGTACGATATTTGTCAGCCAATTCCTTCATATCATCGGGAATGGGCTCTACTCTAACGTCCTTACCAAGGTCGTCATAGTACATTATAGCATTCATCTCAACCAAGTCGATGATGCCCTTGAAGGTGTCCTCACTTCCGATAGGAAGCTGAATGGGAACACCATTACAGTTAAAGCGTTCTTTAACCATTGTAAGAACACGATAGAAGTCAGCACCCATAATGTCCATCTTATTAACATAGATCATACGGGGTACTTTATATTCGTCAGCCTGACGCCATACGGTTTCAGACTGAGGCTCAACACCACCCTTAGCGCACAATACGGTTACAGAACCGTCAAGTACACGGAGAGAACGTTGAACTTCAACGGTGAAGTCAACGTGTCCGGGAGTGTCGATAATATTGATACGATGGTCTTTCCAGAAGCAGGTTGTAGCAGCAGAAGTAATTGTAATACCTCTTTCTTGCTCTTGCTCCATCCAGTCCATGGTAGCGCCGCCATCATGAGTTTCACCCATCTTACGGTTAACACCGGTGTAGAAAAGGATACGCTCGGTGGTGGTAGTTTTACCTGCGTCAATGTGAGCCATGATACCAATATTTCTTGTCATATCAAGAGATACTTTTCTTGGCATATTAACCTCCAATCCGCTTTAAGCGGAAAACAATAAAATTCGTTTCAAATTACCATCTGTAATGAGCGAACGCTCTGTTTGCTTCTGCCATCTTGTGTGTATCTTCACGCTTCTTAGCAGCGCCGCCAACACCGTTAACAGCATCTAAAATTTCACCTGCAAGACGCTCCTTCATAGTTCTTTCGGAACGATTGCGGCTGTAGGTAGTGAGCCATCTTAAACCTAAAGTTTGTTTTCTTTCAGCTCTAACCTCAAAAGGTACTTGATAGGTAGCGCCACCCTTACGGACAGCCTTAACCTCTAATTGAGGCATAACATTTTCCATAGCCTGTTCAAATACTTCAATGGGGTCTTTACCTGTTTTTTCACTGATAATGTCGAATGCACCGTAAACAATCTTTTGAGCTACACCCTTCTTACCATCAAGCATAATGTTGTTGATAAGGCGAGTAACGATCTTAGAATTGTAAACAGGATCCGCCAATACCTCACGTTTAGCAATAAAGCCTCTTCTTGGCACTTTGCTTCCCTCCTTCATAGTAATGATATCATAGGTACTCGAGTAACTTCCCGTTGCACCAAGCAAAAGGCACATTATATATATAATAGCCACTGCTTGATTGCAGTAGAAATATTCTCAAATCAAAAATTACTTCGCACCTGCTTTTGGACGCTTTGCTCCATACTTAGAACGGCTCTGCAATCTGTTTGCAACACCTTGAGTATCAAGAGCACCTCTTACGATGTGGTAACGCACACCGGGAAGGTCCTTAACACGTCCACCACGGATAAGAACAACGCTATGCTCTTGCAAGTTGTGACCGATTCCGGGAATGTAAGCTGAAACTTCGATTCCGTTGGAAAGACGTACTCTTGCGATTTTACGGAGAGCAGAGTTAGGCTTCTTAGGTGTGGAAGTCTTAACGGCTGTGCAAACGCCGCGCTTCTGGGGAGAATCATTGTCTGTAGCTTTTCTCTTCATAGAGTTGTAACCCTTTAAAAGAGCAGGAGCCTTAGCCTTCTTCTCAATAGTTTCACGACCGCTGCGAACCAACTGGTTAAACGTAGGCACTGATTATTTCACCTCCTATTATAATATCGACACGCATAATAAGACATATTATCGCATGCTAAAATAGTTTATCACAATATTATTTCAATGTCAAACCTTTTTTGAAAAAAATTTAAAAAACACATTATATATATTATTAGGGCAAACCTAAAAAAGGTTTTTGTCAACTTTACTATGCTAAAGCGTTAAAGTTTGTGCATTTCGCCAAAGTTTAATTTTTTTGAAAAAACACTTTACAACTTTAGCACGATAGAGTATAATAGCAACATCGACTTCAAATCAAAAGGAGAAACTAGAAATGAAAAAAATTATTGCTTTACTTATGGTACTTTGTATGGTGTTTGCTTTCGCCGGTTGCGGTCAAAAAGCCCCCATCGTAGTAGCTGAGAAAGAATCCGCAGGCGAAACTGTTGCTCAAAAGGAAGCAGATTTCGAAAACTACGAATACACCGCTGTTGACACACAGGCAAAAGCCCTTATGGAAGTTAACGCCGGTTCTGCTGACGCTGCAGTTGTTGACTATGTAATGTCTATCGGTTCTATCGGTGAAGGCACCGATTACGAAAGCCTTGTTGTTGAAGGCAACGGCTATTCCGAAGAAGAATATGGTATTGCTTTCAGAAAAGGCTCTGACCTTACTGCAAAGGTTAATGAAATTATCCGTGAATTAAAAGATTCCGGCGACCTTGCAAAGATTGCTAAGACCTATAAGCTTGATGGTATTCTTTTGGGCGACAAAGAAACTGACGCTTTTGAAGAAGCAGAAAAAGATTCTGATTACAAGTATGTTATGGATAAAGGCGAACTCATTATTGGTATCACCTACTTTGCTCCCATGAACTATGAGAATGAAGACGGCGAACTCGTAGGCTTCGAAACCGAGTTTGCAAAGGCTGTTTGCGAGAAGTTAGGTGTTAAGGCTAAGTTCCAAGAAATCAGCTGGTCTGCTAAGGAAACCGAACTTGCCGCTAAAAACATTGACTGCATCTGGAACGGTATGACCATCACTCCCGAAAGAGAAGAAAACATGAGCGTTTCTATCCCTTATATGCAAAACAAGCAGGTTAAGGTTGTTAAAGCCGAAGAAAAATAATTTGATTTTTAGAGGTTAATATAATGTCTTTTCAGCAGGTTAGCATGAGCCTTGCTGTGGGATTTTTAGAAAATTGCAGGTTGTTTCTCGAAACCCTGCTTTTTTCTATACCACTGGGGCTTTTAATAAGTTTCGGCTCCATGTCGAAATTTAAACCATTAAGTTTTATTGTTAAAGTATTTGTCTGGTGCATAAGAGGTACTCCTCTTATGCTTCAGCTTTTTGTTGTTTTCTATGTTCCTGGACTTGTTTTCGGAATACCGATGCGTAATCGAATGTTAGCGGCCCTTATTGCCTTTGTTATCAACTATGCTTGTTATTTTTCTGAAATCTTCCGTGGTGGAATTGAAAGTATTCAAAAAGGACAATATGAAGCAGGTCAAGTTTTAGGACTTACCAAAACTCAAATATTCTTTAAAATAGTATTGTTGCAGGTAGTAAAAAGAATAGTTCCTCCCATGAGTAATGAGATTATAACTCTCGTAAAAGACACTTCTTTAGCAAGAGTTATCGCCGTGAGCGAAATCTTAATGTCGGCCGAGCGTTTTGCCGGAAAAGGAATTATTTGGCCCTTGTTCTACACAGGCGCATACTTCCTTATATTCAGTGGATTACTAACAATTCTTTTCAGCTACATAGAAAAGAAACTCAGTTATTTTAAATCTTAAGGAGGGAACGAAATGTCTGTTTTAGAAGTTAAAAACATTAAGAAAAACTTTGGCAAAACTGAAGTTTTGAAGGGCATCTCCTTCTCTCTTGAAAAGGGCGAAGTTTTATCTATTATCGGTTCTTCAGGCAGTGGCAAAACCACACTGCTTAGATGTCTTAATTTCCTTGAGTTTGCAGACGAAGGCACCATTTCGGTAAATGACAAGATTATTTTCGACGGTGCTTCCCACAAGGAATTAAGTGAATCCGAGATTAGAGATAATCGCCTTCATTTCGGACTTGTTTTCCAATCCTTTAACCTTTTCCCACAATACAATGTTTTGGAAAACATAACCCTTGCCCCCACACTTTTAAAGCGTGGAAGCGAAGAAGAAATTAAAGCCACTGCCCTTTCCTTAATTGAAAGGGTTGGACTTTCAGATAAAATTGCAAACTACCCCTGCGAACTTTCGGGAGGTCAGCAACAGCGTGTTGCCATTGCCCGTGCCTTGGCTCTTAATCCCGACATTCTTTGTTTTGATGAGCCGACCAGCGCTCTTGACCCCGAACTTACAGGCGAAGTTTTAAGGGTTATTAAAGACCTTAAAAACGAGGATAGCACCATGATTGTTGTTACCCACGAAATGGAGTTTGCACGCAACATTTCCGATAAGGTTATTTTTATGGCTGACGGTATTATTGAAGAGTTTGGCTCGCCCGATGAGGTATTTTTAAATCCCAAATCGGAAAAGACCAAAAACTTCCTTAGAAAAGACATTGAAACGGTGATTTAATATGGACAAGAAGGTTCTGACCCAAAATTTGTTTGAGCTTATCGCTTCCATTGATAATCCCGAAGACCTAAAAAAACTTTTCGAAGATATGTGTACCCATAAAGAAATTGAGCAAATGGCCGACCGAATTTACGCTGCCAAGCTTTTACTCCAGGGCAAAACCTATAATCAAGTAACCGAACTTTGCGATATTTCTTCAGCCACATTAAGCCGAGTGTCCCGTTGTGTACAATACGGCGAGGGATATAACAAATTTTTAAAATAATCCTTGCAAACTATACAGTATGTGATAAAATATAGTTAAGAGATTTAAAAAAGGAGAATTACAAATGGAAAAAACAGTTTTAGTTGAAATTTCAGCTCGTCACCTTCACGTTTCCCAAAAAGACCTTGAGATACTTTTTGGCGAAGGCTACGAGCTTACAAACAAGAAAGACCTTTCTCAGCCCGGTCAATTCGCTTGCGAAGAAAAGGTAACCATCGTTGGACCTAAGGGCTCTTTAAAGGCTTCCATCTTAGGACCTGTTCGTCCCGATACTCAGGTTGAACTTTCTCTCACCGATGCTCGCACAATCGGCGTTGTCGCTCCCATTAGAGAGTCCGGCGATGTTAAGGGCGCAGGCGCTTGCAAACTCGTTGGTCCTGCCGGTGAAGTTGAACTTGCTGAGGGTGTTATCGCTGCTAAGCGTCACATTCACATGACCGTTGCTGATGGTGAGAAATACGGTATTACCGACAAGCAAATCGTTTCGGTTAAGATTGAAACCAACGGCAGAAGCCTTGTTTTCGGCGATGTTGTTGCTCGTGTAAGCGACAGTTACGCTTTGGCTATGCATATTGACACCGACGAAGCAAACGCTGCTTGTGTTGCAGGTAGCTGCACAGGTATCATTCTTGACTAATCCGATTGGTCTTTATATTCACATTCCTTTTTGCCTTAAAAAATGCAACTACTGTGATTTTTATTCGGTAGCTGTAAATGATAGCCTAAAAGAGATTTATGTGGATGCATTAATTAAAGAAATTAAACAATGGGGTGACTCACTTGGTCGCCCCATTGATACTATTTATTTTGGTGGTGGCACCCCTTCCCTTTTGGCGAAGTATTTGCCCCGTATTATGAAAGAGGTCAAGGCCTCTTTTTGTCTTTTAGAAGGCGCCGAAATTACCATGGAAATGAACCCTTCCGACAACTGCAAAGAGATTTTAAACTTTGCTTTAAAGGCCGGTGTTAACCGATTATCCATCGGTGCTCAAAGTGGTGACAATCGTGAACTCCGGGTTTTAGGCAGAAGGCACTCGTTAGAGCAAACAGCCCAAACGGTGCACCTTGCAAGAGCTTTGGGCTTTAACAACATTTCCCTTGATATTATGTTAGGTCTTCCAAGCTCCAATAAAAAAAGTCTTGAGAAAAGCCTTGAATTCATAACAGGTTTAGAGCCCGAGCATATTTCGGCATATATTTTAAAAATCGAGGAAAATACTGTTTTTCACAAGGTTTACGACACCTTGAAATTGCCCGATGAAGACAGCACTGCCGACCAATATTTGCAAATGTGCCAGTACCTTGAAAGCAAAGATTACGGCCATTATGAAATTTCAAATTTCTCAAAACCGGGATATGAGAGTCGCCACAATTTAAAGTATTGGGAACTAAAAGAATACTTGGGGTTAGGTCCTTCGGCCCACTCGTTTATTGATGGCAAAAGATTTTACTATGAAAGAGATTTGGAAAAATTTTTGGGTGGCACTTCTCCCCTGCCCGACGGTGACGGTGGCAGCGAGGAAGAAAGAATTATGTTAGCACTTAGGCTTTCAAAGGGTGCTGAGCTTGAAATGACCGAAAGGTTAGAAAAAAAGTGCCGACTTTTAAGCCAAAATAAACTTATTAATATTAAGGGTCAAAGCATTTCGCTTACCGACCAAGGTATGCTTTTATCCAACAGTATAATTACAGAAATTTTGGAGTGTATAGAATGAGAACCCTCAAAATTCATTTAATTCGCCACGGTTCTACCGACGCCAATGTTTTGGGACAATATATCGGATGCAAAACCGATGCTCCCTTATCCCCCGAAGGTTTAAATGAACTACGGCTCCTAAAGGAAAATATGGAGTATCCCGAAATTGACTGTTTATATTCGAGTCCCTTGCTTCGTTGCAGACAAACAGGAGCAGTCTTATATCCCGATTTAGGTATTGTTTCGGTTGAAAACCTTAAAGAATATGACTTTGGCGATTTTGAAGGCAAAACTGCTGCCGAACTGGAAAATAACCCCGAATTTTTGGCTTGGGTTTCGGGCAAAGCCACCCCACCAAACGGAGAGGATAACACCGAATTTATTAAAAGACTTTGCTTGGGGCTTCAGCAAATCGTTATGGATATGTTGGAAAAGGGCAAAAAGGAAGCTGCAGTTATAATGCACGGTGGAGCTATTATGATGCTCCTTGGTGCCACTGCCGTTCCTCGCCACCATGCAGTTGAGTGGACTGCCGATGCAGGCCGTGGATACTCACTGCTTATTACCCCCTCACTTTACCACAAAAGTGGCATTGTTGAGGTTGTTGATATTGTTTGACAAACAATACCTGCTGTGCTATACTTATTAGGCTAATTTCCTTTGAGGAGAGTTAAAATGTTAGATATTAAATTTATTTGTGAAAACCCCGAACTTGTTAAAGAAAACATAAAGAGAAAGTTTAAAGACAGTAAACTTCCTTTAGTTGACGAACTCATTGCTCTTTATACCGAAAAATGCGCTGCTAACACCCGTGCAAACGACCTTCGTGCAAATCGCAACAAGGTTAGTAAACAAATCGGTATGCTTATGGGTCAAGGCAAACGTGAAGAAGCTGAAGAGATGAAGCGCCTTGTTAACGAACAGGCTGCCGAACTTAAAGCTTTGGAAGAAAAGGAAGCCGAGCTTGGTAAAAAGGTTTTAGAAATCCAAATGAAGATACCCAACATTGTGGACGAAAGCGTTCCTGTTGGTCGTGACGACAGCGAAAACGTTGAGGTTCAACAATACGGTGAACAAACAACTGTAGATTTTGAGATCCCCTATCACACCGATATTATGGCTTTGTTTGACGGTATTGATAAGGAGTCTGCCGGTCGTGTTGCCGGTGAAGGTTTCTACTATCTTATGGGCGACATTGCAAGACTTCACTCAGCCGTTACTGCTTACGCTCGTGACTTTATGATTGATAAGGGATTCACCTACTGCATCCCTCCCTTCATGATTAGAAGCAACGTTGTAACCGGCGTTATGAGCTTTGAAGAAATGGATGCCATGATGTATAAAATAGAGGGCGAAGATTTATATCTTATCGGCACTTCCGAGCACTCTATGATTGGTAAATTCATTGACACAATGACTCCCGAAGAGAAGTTACCTCTCACCTTAACAAGCTATTCTCCCTGCTTTAGAAAAGAAAAGGGCGCTCACGGTATTGAAGAACGTGGAATTTATAGAATTCACCAATTCGAGAAGCAAGAAATGATTGTTATTTGCAAACCCGAAGATAGTATGGAATGGTTTAACAAGATGTGGAGCTACTCGGTAGAGCTTTTCCGTAGTCTTGATATTCCTGTTAGAACTCTTGAGTGTTGCACCGGCGATCTTGCTGACTTGAAGGTTAAATCCTATGATATTGAAGCTTGGAGTCCCAAACAACAAAAATATTTTGAGGTTTGCTCCTGTTCCAACCTTGGCGACGCTCAAGCTCGTCGTTTAGGCATTAAGGTTAAGGGCGAAGATGGCAAAAAATACTTAGCGCACACCTTAAACAACACTGTTGTAGCTCCTCCAAGAATGCTTATTGCTTTCCTTGAAAACAATCTTCGTTTTGATGGCGAGAAGTACAGTGTAGATATTCCTGTTGCTCTCAGACCTTATATGGGTGGAAAGGAAAAAATCGAAGTTAAATAATTATGAAAAGAAGTTTTACCCTTTTAATTGCTTTAATAATGGGTATTTGCTGCGTGGGGTGCAAAGAGAACCCCGTTTCTGAAACTTCATCAACCGACTCGGTAGCACAAACTGTTACCGAGTCTATTTATGAGGAAAGTTTTGTGAGCGAAGTAACACCTAAGCCACAAAACTTTGACATTACCCTCACCTTTTTGGGAGATATGATTTTAGCCATGCAAAAAGATATTTCCCCAAAAGGAAGATTTGAAGAATACGCAGCCAAAAACCCACCCGAATATTTTTTAAGTCAGGTTAAAGATATTTTATCGGCCGATGATTTCACATTGGCAAACCTTGAAAATGTTTTTTCCGACCGTGAACTTACACCTGTCACAAAGGATTACGAACCTGCTTTTTGGTTTAAGACAAGTGTTAAAAATTTAGATGTTTTAAAGGCAGGTAGCATTGACTCGGTGCTTATCACCAACAACCACATAAGAGATTATGGTGAGGAAGGCTACAATGACACCGTAAATGCCATAACCAACGCAGGACTTAATTACGGCACCGATTACAATGTAATTCGCCTTGAGAAAAACGGATTTAAAATTGCCGTTATTTGCACAGGCCTTTGGGGAAAATACAATATTAATAACACTGTAAGACGCCTAAATGAAGTACAGGCCGACAGCGATTTTCAAATTGTTTTCTTCCACGGTGGAACCGAGAAAATTCACGCCCCCGAAGAATTTAAGGTTGATGCTGCTCACACCTTTGTTGACAATGGTGCCGACCTTGTTATTGGTGGTCATCCCCATGTTTTACAACCAAGAGAGATTTATAACGGCGTTGAAATTATTTATTCATTAGGCAATTTTTGTTATGGTGGCGCTTTAAAACCCGAAAATCGCACAATTATCTATCAGTACACCCTAACTATTAACCCTGAAGGTCTTGGTATTGAAAACCGTTCATCTAATATGATTCCTTGTTATGTTTATACAGGCAATTCTAACAACTATCAACCTACGCCCATAACAAACGAGGCCGAAAAGCAAAAGGTTTTAGACTTTATGAATCAAAAAACCGACAGTCCAATATAAAATAAAAAAACACAGAAGCTTTAAGCTTCTGTGTTTTATTTTTTATTATACTTCTTCTGTAGCCTCTACAGCTTCAGTGTCGTAAATAACTTCTTCTGCTTCGGTGAAATCATCGCCACAGTTGATTTCGGCACATTTCATACCTGTACCGGCAGGTACTAACTTACCGATAATAACATTTTCTTTAAGACCGAATAATGGGTCAACCTTACCCTTAATTGCAGCCTCGGTAAGAACACGAGTGGTTTCTTGGAAGGAAGCAGCAGACAAGAAGGATTCGGTAGCAAGAGAAGCCTTGGTGATACCAAGCAAGGTTGCTTGATAGGTAGCCTTTGAAAGACCTTCTTCACCGGCATCAATTCTAGCTTGAACTTTCTTGTTCTCATCATCGATTTCCTTGTACTCATAACTTACGTTTTGTAAGAGTTCGGTAGAACCGGAATCGGTAATAAGAAGTTTCTTCATCATTTGACGAACGATAACCTCAATGTGCTTATCGTTGATATCAACACCTTGAGTACGGTAAGCGTTTTGGATTTCAGCAATAATATATTGTTGAACAGCCTCAGGACCTTGAGCCTCTAAAATATCTTGAGGATACTTAGAACCAGGAATGAGTAAATCGCCGGCGTGAACAAAGTCGCCGTTGTTAACCAAAGGACGAATACCGTAAGGAATAGTTACCTTATCTTCGGTTGCAAGCTCATCATTAGTGATAATGATTACATTGCTCTTCTTCTCCTCAGCAATACGAACAGTACCATCAATCTTAGCGATCAAGCCGCAACGCTTAGGTCTGCGAGCTTCAAAGAGTTCTTCAACTCTGGGAAGACCTTGAGTAATATCTTCGGTACTTGCGATACCACCGGTATGGAAGGTACGCATGGTAAGCTGTGTACCGGGTTCACCGATGGATTGAGCAGCAACGATACCAACAGCTTCGCCTGTGGTAACAGGTTTAGCAGTTGCAAGGTTTCTACCATAACATTTCTTACATACGCCGTGGTGGCTGTGACAAGTAAGAACGGAACGAATTTCAATTCTTTCGATACCTGCATCAACAATCATTTGAGCAGCATCAGAAGTAATCATATCTTCCTTAGACCAAATAACTTCACCGGTTTCGGGATGAACTGCGTCGTGAAGCAAGAATCTACCCTCTAAACGCTCAGCCAAAGGTTCTAAGATGTGGTTGCCATCTTTAATGTCAAATACTGTGAGACCTTCTTCGGTTCCACAATCGTCCTCACGAACGATAACATCTTGAGCAACGTCAACCAAACGACGGGTCAAGTAACCCGAGTCAGCAGTACGAAGCGCAGTATCAGCAAGACCCTTACGAGCACCACGAGAAGAAATAAAGTATTCAGCAACGTTAAGTCCTTCACGGTAGTTAGCACGAATGGGAACTTCAATAACCTTACCGGCAGTATTTGCGATAAGTCCACGCATACCTGCAAGCTGTCTAATCTGAGCCATAGAACCACGAGCACCAGAGTCAGCCATCATGAAGATGGGGTTAAACTCATCAAGGTTGCCCTTAAGTGCATCAGCAACATCTTCGGTTGCTTTGTTCCATACTTCGATTACGTGACGACTACGCTCGTCATCGTTGATAAGACCTCTGCGATAGTCACGTGTAACACGGTCAATTTGAGCTTCGGCATTGGCCAAAATTTCCTTCTTCTCGGGAGGAATTACAGCGTCGATAACGGCAACTGTAACAGCACCCTTGGTGGAATATTTAAAGCCGGTAGCCTTTACATTGTCAAGAACAATAGCAGATTCACTTGTACCGTGGATATTAATGCAACGGTCAATAATCTTACCTAATTGTTTCTTGCCAACCTTATTTTGAATAATATCATCATTACTCTCAACAATGTTCTTGGTGGGGTCTTTAACCTTAAAGCACCACTCAAGGTCAAACTTGTGGTCAGGGTCTTTTCTGTTAACGAAACCTAAATCTTGAGGAATAGACTCGTTAAAGATAAGGAAACCAACAGTACACCAAACAAGCTTGTGCTCACCCTCATCGTTAAACATTCTAACGCGAATAGGAGCATGGAGACCAACAATGCCATCATTGTAAGCCATTAAAGCTTCATCTTTATCACGGAAAACCTTGTTGGTGCCAGGCTCATTAGCCTTAACAAGTGTTAAGTAGTAAGAACCGAGTACCATGTCCTGTGTAGGAACAGCAACAGGTTTACCATCAGAAGGCTTAAGAAGGTTATTAGCAGCAAGCATAAGGAAACGAGCCTCGGCTTGAGCTTCTGCTGAAAGGGGTACGTGAACAGCCATTTGGTCACCGTCAAAGTCAGCATTGTATGCAGTACATACCAATGGGTGAAGTTTTAAAGCTTTACCTTCAACTAAAACGGGTTCAAATGCCTGAATACCTAAACGGTGAAGTGTAGGAGCACGGTTCAAAAGAACGGGATGCTCTTTAATAACGGTTTCAAGTGCGTCCCAAATTTCGGTAGAAGCACGCTCAACCATCTTTCTTGCCGACTTAATGTTAACAACAGCCTTGGTTTCAACCAAGCGTTTCATAACAAAAGGCTTAAAGAGTTCGAGTGCCATCTCTTTGGGAAGACCACATTGATACATTTTAAGTTCAGGACCAACAACGATAACCGAACGACCGGAATAGTCAACACGCTTACCAAGAAGGTTTTGACGGAAACGGCCTTGCTTACCTTTAAGCATATCAGAAAGGGATTTAAGTGCACGGTTGTTAGGACCTGTAACAGGTTTACCACGCCTACCGTTATCGATTAAAGCGTCAACAGCTTCTTGCAACATTCTCTTTTCGTTACGAACGATAATGTCAGGAGCACGGAGCTCTAAAAGTCTCTTCAAACGGTTGTTACGGTTAATAACTCTTCTATAAAGGTCGTTAAGGTCGCTGGTTGCGAAACGGCCACCATCCAACTGCACCATAGGACGCAAATCGGGTGGAATTACAGGGATAACATCCAAAATCATCCACTCAGGACGGTTACCTGATTGTCTGAATGCTTCAACAACCTCAAGTCTCTTTAAGATTCTAATTTTCTTTTGACCGGCAGCTGTTTCAAGCTCCTCACGAAGCTCGTTGCAGGTTGCCTCAAGGTCGATTTCGCTAAGCAATTTCTTAATTGCTTCAGCACCCATTCCTGCCTCGAAATCGTCCTCATACTTTTCACGCATATCGCGATATTGCTTCTCGTTAAGAAGTTGTTTCTTCTCAAGAGGAGTAGTACCGGGATCGGTAACGATATATTGTGAGAAATAAAGTACCTGCTCCAAAGCTTTAGGAGTAATATCGAGTACTAATCCCATACGGGAAGGAATAGTCTTAAAATACCAGATGTGTGAAACGGGAGCAGCAAGCTCAATAGAGCCCATACGCTCACGACGTACCTTTGCACGTGTAACTTCAACGCCGCAACGTTCACAAACCTTACCCTTATAACGGATTCTCTTATACTTTCCGCAGTGGCATTCCCAGTCCTTTTGGGGTCCAAAAATACGCTCGCAGAAAAGACCACCGGTTTCGGGTTTTAATGTTCTGTAGTTAATGGTTTCAGGTTTTGTTACCTCACCATGAGACCAGCTTCTAATCTGTTCGGGAGATGCAAGACCTATTTTAATGGATTCAAATTCTATATCTGCCATAATGCCCTCCGTTACATTTCTTCATCGAAATCGGACATGCCGAAATCGTCGTTAGTTTCTTCGCTAATTGCCTCACCGTTTTCGTCCTCAAGGCCAAAACCTTCAAGACCGTCAACAACGGTTTCACTTTCAAACTCGCTGTCATCAGCAACAACAGGAGTTCCTAAACCTAAGTCATCGTCATCATCAAAGGTTTGTTTAAGGTCAATTTCTTGGTTCATTTCATCGAGAACCTTAACATCAAGACCCAAAGACTGAAGTTCCTTAATAAGTACCTTAAAGGACTCAGGAACACCGGGCTTGGGAATATTTTGACCCTTAACGATGGACTCGTAAGTTTTAACACGACCTACAACATCATCCGACTTAACAGTAAGAATTTCTTGCAATGTGTAAGCTGCGCCATAAGCTTCAAGTGCCCAAACTTCCATCTCACCGAAACGTTGACCACCGAATTGAGCTTTACCACCCAAAGGTTGTTGAGTAACGAGTGAGTAAGGACCGGTTGAACGAGCATGAATCTTATCATCAACCAAGTGATGAAGTTTAAGATAGTACATATAACCAACGGTTACAGGGTTATCGAAAGGTTCACCTGTTCTACCGTCAAACAACTGGGTCTTTGCATCCTCACGCATAGGAATCTTGGAGAAGTCCAACTTAGCGCTATCCTTAAGTGCATAATCATCAGCCTTGGTGCTTTCCTCAGCCATTGCAAAGCACTTACGAATATCTTCTTCGTGAGCACCATCAAATACAGGTGTGCAAATATTCCAGCCTAAAGCTCTTGCAGCGTAACCCAAGTGAACTTCAAGTACCTGACCGATGTTCATACGGGAAGGAACGCCCAAGGGGTTAAGAACTATATCAAGGGGAGTGCCATCAGGTAAGAAAGGCATATCTTCGCTTGGTAAAATACGGGATACAACACCCTTGTTACCGTGACGACCAGCCATCTTATCGCCCACAGAAATCTTACGTTTCTGAGCGATGTAGCAACGAACAACAACATTAACGCCGGGGCTAAGCTCGGAAGAATCTTCACGGGTAAATACCTTAACATCAACGATGGTACCATATTCACCGTGGGGAACACGCAATGAGGTATCTCTAACCTCTCTTGCCTTCTCACCAAAGATAGCACGAAGGAGTCTTTCCTCGCTGGTAAGCTCGGTTTCACCCTTAGGAGTAACCTTACCAACAAGAATATCACCGGCAGTAACCTCAGCACCGATGCGGATAATACCACGCTCGTCAAGGTCACGTAAAGCATCTTCACCAACGTTGGGGATATCTCTTGTGATTTCCTCGGGTCCAAGTTTGGTGTCACGAGCTTCAATTTCATATTCCTCAATGTGGATTGAGGTGTAAATATCATCACGAACTAAACGCTCGTTAATTAAAACAGCGTCCTCGTAGTTATAACCTTCCCAAGTCATAAAGCCGATAAGGGCGTTGCGACCTAAGGAGATTTCACCTGTAGAGGTAGCAGGACCATCAGCAATTACTGCGCCTTCGGTAACCTTTTGACCAACAGAAACGATAGGCTTCTGATTAATACAGGTGCCGTGGTTAGAACGAAGGAACTTAATGAGGTTGTACTCATCAATTTCACCGTTCTTAGCTCTAATTTTAATTGTATCAGCAGAAACATAGGTAACTTCACCCTCACGTTTTGCTAAAACAACAACGCCAGAGTCAACAGCTGCCTTATATTCCATACCGGTAGCAACAATAGGATTCTCAGGTTTAAGAAGTGGAACAGCCTGCTTCTGCATGTTCGAACCCATGAGCGCACGGTTGGTATCGTCGTTCTCAAGGAAGGGAATCATTGCAGTAGCAACAGAAACTACCATCTTGGGAGAAACGTCCATATACTCGGCACGGCTGGATTCAATTTCCAAGAAGCTATCACGATAACGAGTGTTAACACGCTTGTTAACGAAGCAACCATTCTCATCTAAAGGCTCGTTAGCCTGAGCTACATAATAATCGTCCTCTTCATCAGCAGTCATATACTGAACTTCATCAAGAACTCTACCGGTTTCTTTATCTACCTTACGGAAAGGAGTTTCAATGAAACCGTATTTGTTAATCTTTGCAAAGGTTGCAAGATAGGAGATAAGACCGATGTTAGGACCTTCAGGAGTCTCGATAGGACACATACGACCGTAGTGGGTATAGTGAACGTCACGAACTTCGAAGGATGCACGGTCTCTTGACAAACCGCCAGGTCCCAAAGCAGACAAACGACGCTTGTGGGTAAGCTCGGATAAGGGGTTGGTTTGGTCCATAAATTGAGATAAGGGAGATGAACCGAAGAACTCCTTAATAGCAGCTACAACAGGGCGAATGTTAATCAAGGATTGAGGTGTAATATTGTCAGGGTCTTGTGATTGAAGAGTCATCTTCTCACGAACAACCCTCTCCATACGGGAGATACCGATTCTGAATTGGTTTTGCAAAAGCTCACCAACAGAACGAATACGACGGTTGCCAAGGTGGTCGATATCATCGACGCTGCCCACATTGTGTGGTAAACCTAAGAAGTAGCTGATAGAAGCAAAAATATCATCTACAACGATATGCTTAGGAATAAGGGCATCGGCACTGTCAATAACAGCGTTGATAATTTCTTCCTTGTTGTCGCAATTTTCGATGATTTCTTTCAATGTTGAGAAAGAAACCTTCTCGTAAATTCCGTTTTTATCAAGATAAGCCACATCTTCTTCGGTAAGGTCAACAAAGTCAGAAATATCTACCATTCCGTTGGAAAGTACCTTAACTTCGCTAACATTACCCTCGAAATCCATTGCGTTGATGTAAACTTCGCTTACACCCTTCTTCTCAATTTCAAGGCTTAACTCTCTGGAAATATTAGTATCAGCATCAGCAATAATCTCACCGGTCATAGGATCGATAACAGGGCGTGACAAAACAGCGTCCTTAATACGGGATGCGATGCTTAATTTCTTATTGTATTTATATCTACCAACGGGAGAAATATCATAACGATGAGCATCAAAGAATAATTGCTCTAAATAGTTTTGTGCTCCCTCTATGGTTACGGGCTCGCTAGGACGAAGCTTTTTGTAAACTTCAACCAATGCTTCCTCAACACTCTTGGTATCGTCAGCAGCTAAGGTAGCAGCAAGACGCTCATCATCACCGAAAACTTGGCGAATTTGCTCGTTAGAAGCAAGACCCAAAGCACGGATAAAGGTGGTTAAAGGAAGTTTGCGGTTTTTATCTATTCTTACATATAAAACATCGTTAACAGATGTTTCATACTCAAGCCACGCACCACGGTTAGGTATAATTGTGGAGGAAAACAGTCTTTTACCGGTTTTCTCATCTACCTTTTCAGCAAAATAAACACCGGGAGAACGAACCAACTGAGAAACAATAGCACGTTCAGCGCCGTTTATTACAAAGGTACCAGACTCGGTCATTAATGGGAAATCACCCATTGAAACTTCGCTTTCCTTAATTTCGCCTGTCTCGTTGTTAACGAGGCGAGCGGTAACCCTTAATGGTGCTGCATAGGTAGTATCACGAGCTTTACATTCAGCAACATCGTATTTCGGTTTTTCATCGAAACGATAGTCAATGAAGCTTAACTGCAAGTTGCCGCTATAGTCGGTTATAGCCGACATATCACGGAATACTTCCTTGAGACCCTCCTCTACAAACCATTTGTACGAGTCCTTCTGAATTTCAATGAGGTTAGGCATATCAATAACTTCATTGATTTTTGAGAAGGTCATACGGGTATTGTTGCCCATTGTAACAGGCTTTACCATTGAAGTTGACTCCATAGGTATACAATCACTCCTCCGTAGATTTTAAGCAATTTTATAAGGTAATATTAAGGTTTTTTGTGCACTTTTTATACGTTTTTGGGGACAAAAACCCACAATAAGTGCATAATACCCTATTATCACTAGTAATAAAATATTATATAGCATGTCAAGTCATAAGTCAAGCCTTTTTTTGGAATTTTTTGCATTTTTTTAACCACAAAAAAGGAGCCCGAAAAGGCTCCTTTTTCTAATACATTATTTAATTAATATGCCTTGCCCCAATAAAGCATTTTATCGGTCTTTTTGCCGCAGCAAACGCAGGTATCACCAATTTGTTCTTGCTCGAAAGGCATACATCTTGAAGTTACACCTGCAACCTCTTTGAGTTTATCTTCACACTCACGGTCACCACACCACATTGCACGAATAAAGCCAGGTTTATTATCGGCAATTTCCTTCATCTCATCAAGATTGTGAGCATCGTAGGTCATGGTTGCTCTGTGTTCCAAAGCCTTATTGTAAAGACCGTCGTGAACAGCCTTCAAGAGTTCGGGGATTTTGGTTTCAAGTTCATCAAGGTTTACAAAGGTCTTTTCGCCATTGTCACGACGAACAACAACACAAGAATTGTTTTCAATATCCTTGGGACCAAGTTCGATTCTAAGGGGCACACCCTTCATTTCGTACTCAGCAAACTTCCAACCGGGTGATTGTTCGCTATCATCAAGCTTTGCACGGCAAATATTTTTAAGTCTAGCGTAAACTTCCCTTGCTTTATCAAGCACGCCCTCTTTATGAGAAGCGATAGGAACTAAAACTGCTTGAATAGGAGCAACTGCAGGAGGTAGCACCAAACCACTGTCATCACCGTGGGTCATAATGAGCGCACCGATTAAACGGGTTGTTGTTCCCCAAGAAGTTTGGAAAGGATGAACAAGATTATTGTTTTTATCGGTATAAGAAATATCGAAAGCCTTAGCAAAACCATCGCCAAAGTAGTGAGAGGTTCCACTTTGTAAAGCCTTACCGTCGTGCATTAATGCCTCGATGGTATATGTAGCTTCCGCACCGGCAAAACGTTCTTTCTCAGTTTTTTGACCCTTAACAACCGGCATTGCTAAAACATTTTGGCAAAATTCGGCGTAAACATTGAGCATTTGGATAGTTTCGGCCTGTGCTTCCTCAGCAGTTGCGTGAAGAGTGTGGCCTTCTTGCCATAAAAACTCACGAGAACGAAGGAAAGGACGTGTGGTCTTTTCCCAACGAACAACGTTACACCATTGGTTGTAAAGTTTTGGTAAATCTCTATAAGAATGAACGATATTTTTAAAATGGTCGCAGAAAAGGGTCTCGGAAGTAGGGCGAACACACATACGCTCCTCTAACTTCTCTTCACCGCCGTGGGTAACCCAAGCAACTTCGGGAGCAAAACCTTCAACGTGGTCTTTCTCCTTTTGCAAAAGACTTTCAGGAATGAAAAGAGGCATATAAACATTCTCATGACCTGTTGCCTTAAAGCGATTATCCATTTCTCTTTGAATATTTTCCCAAATGGCATAACCGTATGGACGAATAATCATACATCCTTTAACCGATGCATAATCAACCAACTCAGCTTTAATGCAAACATCGGTGTACCATTTTGCAAAATCCTCATCCATTGAGGTTATTGATTTAACTAATTTTTCCTTAGCCATTATTCAAGCACCTTTCATAAAAGCCCAAAAGGGGCACATTATCTAGATAATTATACGGCAAATTCTCGTATTTTGCAATAGTTTTTTGAATAAAATAAAAAGCAACCGCATTAGCGATTGCTTAAAGTTCATAGTGTACTCACACCCTGAAAACTGAACAAGTATGTGTAGAGAATCGAAATAGGTTAAGCCCTCGGTCTATTAGTACTGCCTAGCACACATGTCGCCATGCTTACACTTGCAGCCTATCAACCCGGTAGTCTTCCGGGGACCTTACTA
>JAZNLZ010000056.1:0-17554 GCA_045579365.1 Acutalibacteraceae bacterium | reverse complement strand
CCTATTGAAACAAGAAATAATATGGTATTTTCCGGTACAAGCGTTGCCCATGGTACTGCAAAAGCAATCGTTACTGCTGTTGCCTTAAATACCGAAATAGGTAAAACCTCGGCAATAATGCAGCAAACGGGTAAAGATAAGTTGCCCTTACAAGACAAGTTGGATGTTATTGGTAAGTATTCCAATATCGCTATCTTAATTGTTTGTGCAGTTGTATTTTTGATTTCATTGATTTGCAATTTCAATACCGGCAACTTTGCTTCGATGACAATGAAAATGCTGGTTAATGCCGTTGCTTTGGCTGTTGCTGCAATACCTGAAGGTTTGCCCACAATTGCAACTGTGGTTATTGCCTTGGGAATTAAACGCATTTTAAAGGATAATATCATTGTTAAGGATGCCAGTGCAGCCGAATTGCTTGGTAAAACCGATGTACTTTGCTGTGATAAGACCGGTGTTTTAACAAGAAACAAAATGGTGGTAAATCGTATTTTTGATGGGGATAAACTTTGTGATTTAACAACCGATGTTCCGGATGAAAAAATCCTTACCGTTATTAAACTTGCGACTGCTTGTACTACCTTGCAAAACGATTCAACCGAAAATGCAATTGAAAAAGCATGTCTTACATATAATTCAATGTCTTTGCAAGATATTTTAAATGTTTTCCCACAAATTGATACCGTTCCTTTTGACAGTGTTCGTAAATCTATGTCGGTTATCACAATGATTAATAAGCAGCCTATAGCAATTGTTAAGGGTGCTCCCGAAACTCTGCTTGAAAATTGCAGTAATTGCGATAAAGAAAAGGTTTTAAAACTTAACGAGGAAATGGCAAAAGAAGGTCTTAGAATTGTTTGTATCGCAATGAAGACCTTGACCGAACTTCCTGCTAATCCTACTGCTGAGGATGTTGAAAACGATCTAATATTCGTAGGATTAGTTGCTTTAAGCGACCCTGCTCGTGAAGGAGTTATTGATGATATTAAAGCTTGTCAAAACGCAGGCATTACTACGATAATGATTACGGGCGATAATTTGGAAACTGCTAAGGCAGTTGCTACCGAAATCGGCATCTTGCGTGAAGGCACTTTTGCAATTACGGGTGCTGAACTTTCGGAGATGACCGATGAAGAATTGACCGAAAACATTGAAAAATATTCGGTATTTGCCCGTGTTTCTCCCAGTGATAAGGTTAGAATCGTTAAAGCTTGGCAAACTTTAGGCCGTCTTGTTACAATTACAGGTGACAATGTGGATGACGCTGAAAGTCTTGCTCTCGCTGATGTGGGCTGTGCTATCGGTAAATTTGGCGCCGATGTTGCTAAAGGTAATGCCGATATCATTATTTCCGATAATCGTTTCCATACGATTTTAAAGGCTATTAGAGAGAGTCGTGGATTATTTGCTAATATTAGAAAATCTATCCTTTACTTGTTTAGCTGTAACATTGCTGAAATTATAACCGTTTTATTCGGTTGGCTCTTCTTTAAAAGTATGCCTATAATGGCTGTGCAACTTTTATGGATTAACCTTTTAACCGATTCGGCTCCTGCTATTTCTTTAAGCCTTGAAAAGGCTGAGAAGAATATAATGGAAAGGAAGAATACCAGCGTTAATCGTTTATTTAACAAGAGAACGGTTGCTTTAATTGCTTTTGAAAGTGTTGTTATTGCAGCTATTACCTTAATTGCATTCTTAATCGGTTTCGATTTCAATGATACTGCAAGGGCATCTACCTTCGCTTTTGCTGTACTTGGAATGATTCAGGTATTCCATTGCTTTAACTGTAAATTTGAAGGCAGAATTAAAATTAAAGATATTTTAAATAACAAATTTATGAATATGGCAACCTTAGTTGCACTTTTCATTGTTGTATTCCTTGTATTAACTCCTGCCGGTGCTTTGTTTGGTTTACAGTGCTTGAAGTTTGTGGATTTCATTATTTGTTTAGTTTTATCTTTAATTATTATTCCGATTACCGAATTATTTAAAATATTGCTTAATAAGATATAAAAAAAGGACTGTCTTTTAAAGACAGTCCTTTAAATTTTATTTGGATGCTTCAATTATCTTTGCAACAAGGTTTGCTGGTACTTCTTCGTATCTTGCGATTTCTAATGTGAAGGTTGCAGTGCCTTGTGTTATGGAGCGCATAGCGGTTGAGAAGTCGGTCATTTCGGACATTGGAACTTCGGCAGTAACTTCTTGTGTCTTGTTGGCTGTTGGCTCCATGCCGATAATTCTACCACGGCGTTTATTAATATCACCGATAACATCACCGAGCATTTCGTCGGGAACAAGCACTTTAAGTGTTCCTATGGGCTCTAAGAGTACGGGTGAAGCTTGAGGTATACCTTCTTTGTAAGCGATAGCAGCGGCCATTTTAAAGGACATTTCAGAGGAATCTACGGGATGGTAAGAACCATCGTAAAGAACGGCCTTGATACCAACGGTTGGATATCCTGCAAGAACACCCTTTTCGGTGCACTCACGAAGTCCTTTTTCAACAGCAGGAAAGAAGTTCTTGGGAACAGCACCACCGAAGATTTCATCCTCAAATACTAATTCATCGCTGTCGCACGGCTCAAATCTAATCCAAACATCACCGAATTGACCGTGACCACCCGATTGCTTTTTGTGCCTACCTTGAACCTTAACGGATTTTCTAATTGTCTCACGATAAGCAATCTTGGGGGCTTTAAGTTCAACTTCAGCACCAAACTTGGATTTTAGACGGGAAACGATAACATCAATATGTTGTTCGCCTAAAGCTGATAAAATAAGTTCCTTGGTTTCCTTATTGTGTTTAACAATAATTGTTGGGTCTTCTTCGGTAAGACGATTAAGGGAAGTGGCAATTTTTTCTTCATCACCCTTAGCCTTTGGATAAATTGCCATTGAAAGGGTTGGAGCAGGGAATTCAACATTAGAAGCAGCAATTTTGCCCTTAGTTGATAAGGTGTCACCTGTTAATACATCACCGAGTTTAGCAACGGCACCGATATCACCGGCTGAAAGAGATTTAATGTCTTCGGATTTGCCACCCTTTAAGCAAAGAAGTTTACTGAGTTTTTCTTCTTCACCTGTTCTCGCATTAATAAGTTTGGTATCGCCTTGTAATGTGCCGGACAATACCTTGAAATATGAAAGCTTTCCAACAAATGGGTCGGCAATGGTTTTAAAGATGCTAATTGCAGTTTCGCCGTTAGCAGCGATAGCCTTTGTTTCACCGTCGGTAGTGGTGTATGTAACGTCACCGGCTGCAGGTAAAATTTCGGTTATAGTGTCAACCAAAATGCCAACAGCATCACCGGTTTGTTGAATACCACAGAATACAGGGCAAATGTCACCGGTTTTAACACCTGATTTAAGACCTTTTAAAATCTCTTCCTTGGTGAATTCTTCGCCTGCAAAGTATTTTTCCATTAATTCTTCGTCAGCTGAAGCAATAGCCTCTAAGAGCATATTTCTCATATTTTCAATTTCGGAACTTACAGGCATTCTGAACTCCTTGGGAGTAATGCCGTCAAAAGCGTAAGCTTTGTTTTCAATAAGGTTTATGTAACATGTAACAACATCATTTTCAACAAAGGGAACAACAACGGGACAAATAACAGCACCGTAGTTTGCAACCAAACTTGATAATACACGGTAGAAATGAGCGTGGGTGGAGTCAAGCTTACCAACAAAGAAAGCTATAGCCTTGTTATTGTCTTTTAATTTTTGGTAACTTTGTTTTGCACCAACGGTAATACCTGATTTACCCGAAATAACAATAATACCTGCATCAGCAGCATTTACAGCTTCGCTAACACCACCGGCAAAGTCAAATAGACCGGGAGCATCAATGATATTTAGTTTGCTATTGTTAACCTCTAAAGAATAAACAGCAGTAGAAACCGAAACCTTGCGCTTTTTTTCTTCGGGGTCGAAGTCAAGGGTGGTAGTGCTGTCGGTAGACTTACCGATTCTCTCAATAGCCTTTCCGTAATATAAAATGGCATCAGCGAGGGTAGTCTTACCCGAGTTGCCGTGACCTAACAAAGCAACATTTCTAATTTCGTTAGCCAAATAGTCTTTCATGTGTATACTCTCCTTTGAGCAATAGATTATGTAATCATTATATCATAGGTTTTTAGTAAATACAACTAATAGTTTTTAAATTTCTCCCAAAATTTCTATGTAAAATTGATAAATTTGCACTAAAAATCACCCTTTTTAAATGATTACAAACTTGAAATTATTTGTAACGAAATTGTTGCTGTTATTATGTTAACCGAAAGTATATAATAGTAACAGTGTTTAAAGGGTGGTGAAACTGTGAAAAAGAAGGTATTTAAAGGTATTTTAATTTTAATTATAATCGGGCTTTTCTCGGTTTCACTTTTTGCGAACTTTAGCGCTGCTAAGCCTGAAAATTCTAATACTTTTGATCCGAACAAGGTGCTTGAAACAAGATTTTTAAATATGCTTAATCACAGTTTTGTATATTCTAGTGATTTTGATAATATTGACACTATTGTTAACAATTCGGCTGTGGCACTTCTTGACAAAAAGGTTGATGACGATTATCTTGAAGCAGATGTGTTAAACGGTTATCTTTTTGATATGTACGGCTTTAAGGTTGATGATTTTTCTAAGATCAACGATGGATTTAAGTTCAAAGAAGGATATGCCTATATTTCTCCAATGGGATATGCAACATATAAGCACGAGGCTGTAGATTTAAAGACCAACCCTGATGGCACATATACATTCTTGACTAATGTTGAAATCAAAACCCACGACCAACAGGTTATTTTAACAACTGCCGAAACGGTTTTTGTTAAAAATCCTGAGTCGGTTTTTGGATTTAATATTGTGGTTAGTAATTTAAAATAGGTATAAAAAAAGCACTGCTTTTGCAGTGCTTTTAATTATTTTAGGATAATTTCAAATATCTTAGAATAAATTTCCGAAGCGTGTTCCAAAAACTTTTGCTTAACAAACAATGCTTGGTCTTCGTCGGATAGTAAAAGTTTAACGCTCATAAAGGGCTTGTCTTGGTCTAAGGCAGTGCAGTTAATAAATGTTCTGCCATCTTCTTCGGTAATTTCATATTTTGTTTCTTTTGAGTTTCTAATGATTACCATTGCCTTTAAAACGGCACGATAAGCTCTTTCTTTTACAACGCTTGATAAATGGCTTTCCAAGGTGTTGGAAACATCACGACCGGCGTCGGTAACAACATAATCTCCACTATCCTCAACCTCTTTAATGTGGCCACTGTTTTCCAAGAAAGCTAAAGAATCGCTTACCTCAAATATATTTGCAATGCCTTCGCTATGCAAAACCTCGCAAAGCATATTGCCCGACATAGGTTCGTTAATAGCAGACATAACGTAACAAATTAATGTGCGAATATCGGCAGTGGTGAATAGACCACCAATTTTTGATACTCCTGCAGTAATTGCATCTCTTTCCAAAACTAAATCTCCTTTAATCTTTGTCTTAGTCTATTATATAATAAATTTCAAAAAATTCAAGTCTTTAAGCGATTTGTGTCGGGTAATGTCCAAAAATATTGCAAAAGTTTTTTTGATATGGTAAAATAAATCTAATAAATTTTAGAGGTTTTTGTATGATTAATGATTTAATTGTTATCGGTGGAGGCGCTGCAGGACTTTGCTCGGCAGTTTATTTTAAGCAAAAACATCCAGGTTCCACTGTGCGCATTTTAGAATCCTTGCCAAGAGTTGGTAAAAAACTTTCTTTGACAGGCAACGGAAGATGTAATATTACCAATAAAAATATTTCTCTTTCTCGTTACCACGGTAAAGATAAAGAATTTTGCCGTTATGCTTTGGAAAAATATGATTTAAGCTTCACTCTTGACTTTTTTGAGAAAATCGGTGTTCAAATCGTTTTTGAAGGGGATAAGGCATATCCTTCTTCCTTCCAAGCATCCTCGGTGGTTGACTGTTTGAGATTTGCTTGTGATGAACTGGGTGTTATTACCCACACCGAAACACCGGTTACCGATATTAGGGTTGCGGATGGAAATTACAAGGTGATTTCAAATCAAATGAGTTTCTTTGCTAAAAATATTATTTTGGCAACGGGTGGTCTTGCCGGTGGTGACCGTTTAGGCTGCGATGGAAAGATGTTTAAAATCCTTAAAAAAGCCGATTTTAAAATGGTGGAGACGGCTCCTTCTATTGTACAAATCAAAACCGAAACCGATATTGTGAAGCAATTAAAGGGCATTAGAATTAATGCTAAGGCAACAATGGGGAATCGTAGTGATTTTGACGAAGTCCTATTTTGCGATTACGGTCTTTCGGGTCCTGCCGTGCTTCAAATTTCCCGAGAGGCAAACTCAAATAATCAAATCTCCTTGGATGTTATGCCTGACACCGATTATAACAGTTTAGTCGATCTTTTGATGGGTAGGGTAAATTACCTTAAAAACCGTACATTAGATGAATTTTTTACAGGTATGCTTCAAAAGCGAGTGGGTCAGGTTTTACTTAAACAAATCGGTTGCAAAATGACCGACAGTGTTGCAACACTTGATTTAAAGAAGATTAAAGCCTTGGCTTCGCTTATTAAAAGATGGAATTTTAATGTTGTTGGAACAACGGGACTACTTAACGCACAGGTGACCTGTGGTGGTCTTTCAACCGTTGATTTTTGCGATAAGACAATGGAGAGCAAACAAGCTCGTAATTTTTATTGTGTGGGCGAAATTTTAGATATTGATGGCGACTGTGGTGGATTTAATTTGCAATGGGCGTGGAGTTCGGCCTTTTGCGCAGTGGACGCCATAAAGGAATAATATGCTACTAATTAATAATTTGAAATTATCTCTCGATACCGATTTTTCAAATTTAAAACCCGTGGTTGAAAAACTTTTAAAGTGTCAACTTAAATCGGTTAAATTACATAGAAAATCGGTGGATGCGAGAAGAAAAAACGATGTTCATTTTTGTTGTTCGGTTTTGGTTGAAGGCGAAAATGAAGGTAAAATTTTAAAATTCAATAAAAACGCAACACCTTTCACTAAAAAAGAGTACGTGTGGCAAAAATGCAGTGCCACTACATTTAAGAGACCCGTTGTTGTGGGTTTTGGTCCTGCAGGTATGTTTTGTGCCTTAACCTTGGCAAAGGCAGGTTTAAAGCCAATTGTCATTGAACGTGGTGGAAAGGTTGAAGAACGTACCGAGGCAGTTAAAAGTTTTTTTGAGGGTGGAAAATTAGACCCCGAAAATAACATTCAATTTGGCGAAGGTGGGGCAGGTACCTTTTCGGACGGAAAACTTACAACCGGAATTAAAAATCCACGATGCACCACCGTTATTGAAGTGTTAAATCAAATGGGTGCCGGTGACAGTATTTTGACCGATGCCAAACCCCATATCGGTACCGATGTTTTGGTGGATGTGGTGCGAAATATTCGTGAGAAAATTATTTTTCTTGGTGGCGAAATTCTTTTTAATACCCGACTTGATAAAGTGGTACTTGATAATGGATGTATTACCTCTATTTTGACAAATAATGGTGAAATTCCTTGTGATAATCTTGTTTTGGCAACGGGACATTCGGCAAGAGATACCTATAAAATGATTTTAAATTCGGGTGCCGAAATGACACAAAAACCCTTTGCTGTTGGTGTTCGTATTGAACACACGCAAGAGGATATTAACAAGGCATTATACGGAGAATTTTATAACCATAAAAACTTGGGCGCTGCTGATTACAAACTTGCTTGTCATTTAGAAAACGGCAGGGGAGTTTACACCTTTTGTATGTGCCCCGGTGGTGAAGTTGTTAATGCTTCGAGCAACATTGGTGGATTGGCAGTTAATGGTATGAGTAACAGCAAACGAGACAGCGTAAATGCCAACAGTGCATTGCTGGTTGGGGTTGAAACAAGCGATTTTCCTAGTGCTGATGTTTTGTCAGGTTGCGAGTTGCAAGAACAAATCGAAAAGGCAGCCTTCAACATCCTTGAGGGAGTTGTGCCTATTAATACTGTAGGAAACTTTGTTTTCGGCAAGGAGTTTAAAATAGGCAAGGTTAAACCTTCGGTAAAACCTAAATTTGGATATGCCGATTTAAACAAAATTTTCCCTAATTTTGTTTGTGAAAGTTTAAGGGAAGGCATCAAAGAATTTGGCAAAAAAATCAAAGGTTTTGATTCGGATGATGCTATTTTGACAGCCCCCGAAACCCGAAGTTCGGCTCCTGTTAGAATTTTGCGAAACGAGAATTTTGAAAGCAATCTTAAGGGACTTTTTCCATGTGGGGAAGGTGCCGGATATGCAGGAGGCATTGTTTCAGCTGCAGTGGACGGAATGACAGTTGCCGAAGCCATAATTTCTAAATTAAATAACAGTTGACAATTGACAGTGGATTTACGGATAGCTCATAAGCATCTTGGAAATCCACTGTTTCTTTTTTGGTTTTTTCTAATTTAATGAAAACATATGAAATGCCATTTTCTAAATTTTTAAATAAAACACCACCCAATATTTCGACTAAACCTTCTAAAGTTTTTGTTTTTTTAAAATTAGATTTTATGGTTAACATTTCATCTTTGGTAGATATATGGATATAGTCGGCTGTTATACTAATGCCAAGTAAAACGGCAATAAAAGTTTTTTGGTTTAAAAAATATTTTCCGTGAATACTTAAATGGAAAATCAAATTGCGTTTTAAACTTACGGCCGTCAGGATGGCTTCACAAAAATCATATAAATCCACAGGCGTTTTATGGGTTTGAAAAATACACTCAAACTCATAAATTTTTCTAAGAGAGTTTAAAAAATTTGGTTTAAAGCCTTTTTGTAAGATAAATTTTTGATATAAACAGCGTAACGATTTTGCGTAAAGTTCGTATTTTTTTGGGTAATATATCAATTTTAACACCTCAAATTATATATATATTATGCCAAAATACAAAAATATACGAAATAGTTAAAAAATTGTCATAAACCCCTTGCAAAATTTTTGCGTTTAAGGTATAATATTTAAAGAAATTTTTAGGAGGTATTTTCCAATGGTAAAAGTTGCTATTAATGGTTTTGGCCGTATTGGTCGTCTTGCTTTCCGTCAAATGTTTGGCGCTGAAGGTTACGAGGTTGTTGCTATCAACGATCTTACCAGCCCCAAAATGCTCGCTCACTTATTAAAGTACGACCCAGCTCAAGGCAGATATGCTCTTGCTGACACTGTTACTGCAGGTGAGGACAGCATCACTGTTGACGGTAAAACAATCAAAATTTATGCTGAGAAAGACGCTAAGGATCTTCCTTGGGGCGAAATCGGCGTAGACGTTGTTTTAGAGTGCACAGGTTTCTACTGCTCTAAAGAAAAGTCTCAAGCTCACATCGATGCTGGTGCTAAGAAAGTTGTTATTTCTGCTCCTGCTGGTAATGACCTTAAGACTATCGTTTACAGCGTAAACGAGAAAACTCTTTCTGCTGATGATACAATCATCTCTGCTGCATCTTGCACAACTAACTGCTTAGCTCCTATGGCTGATACTTTGAATAAGTATGCTCCCATCCAAAGCGGTATCATGACCACTGTTCATGCTTGGACTGGTGACCAAATGGTACTTGATGGTCCTCACAGAAAGGGTGACCTTCGTCGTGCACGTGCTGCTGCTTGCAACATCGTTCCTAACTCTACTGGTGCTGCTAAGGCTATCGGCCTTGTTATCCCTGAGTTAAACGGCAAGCTCATCGGTTCTGCTCAACGTGTTCCTGTTCCTACCGGTTCTACAACTCTTCTTGTTGCAGTTGTTAAGGGCAAGGACGTTACCAAAGAGGGCATCAACGCTGCTATGAAGGTTGCTGCTTCTGATTCTTTCGGTTACACCGAGGAAGAACTCGTTTCTTCTGACATCATCGGTATCAGATACGGTTCTTTATTCGATGCTACTCAAACTATGGTTACTAAGATTGACGACGATACTTATCAAGTACAAGTTGTTGCTTGGTACGATAACGAGAACAGCTACACCAGCCAAATGGTTCGTACTATTAAGTACTTCGCTGAAATCTAATTTAAGATTACAAAAATTTAGACCTCCCAAACGGGAGGTCTTTTTTTATATACTCAATTCATTTGAAATATTGTATAGGTTATAATAAATACCTTTTTTATCCATCAAGTCGTTGTGATTGCCTTCTTCAACAATTCCTTCATCGGTTAAAACTAAAATTCTATCAGCGTTACGGATGGTGGAAAGTCGATGGGCAATTGTGAGGGTTGTACGCCCTTCGCTAAGCCTTGCTAAGGAACGGGCAACTACTATCTCACTTTCGTTATCAAGAGCGCTTGTGGCCTCATCCAGGATGATAATAGGGGGATTTTTAAGGAAGACACGAGCAATACTTATTCTTTGCTTTTGTCCACCCGAAAGTTTAACGCCACGTTCACCAACGTAGGTGTGATAACCATCCTTGAGTTGAGTGATAAATTCATCCGCGCCTGCCTTTTTGGCAGCTTCGATAATTTCTTCCTCGGTGGCTCCGGGTTTGCCATAAGCAATATTTTCGTAAACAGTGCCTGAAAATAGGTAAACATCCTGTTGAACGATACCAATATTATCTCTAAGGGATTTTAAGGTATAGGATTTAATGCTTTTTCCGTCAATGGTAATGTCACCATCTTTTATTTCATAGAAACGGGGAATAAGGTTGCAAAGGGTTGTTTTGCCACCACCAGAAGGACCAACCAAGGCTACCTTTTCGCCATTTTTGATTTTAAGGTTTAGATTTGTAAATACAGTGTTTATTTCGCCGGTATATTTAAAACCAACATCCTTAAATTCAATATCACCTTTGGGATTTACAAGGTTGGTAGCATCGGGTTCATCGAAAATTTCAACATCAGAATCCATGATTTGCAAGAATCTTTCAATACCTGTTAGACCGCGGTTGAACTGTTCGGAAAATTCGATTATTCTTCTAACGGTTGTAATGAAGGTGGTAACATAAAGTAGATATGCCACAAGGTCACCAGCATTAATTTTGCCATCAATTAAGAATAAACTACCTGCAACCACAACAACGGCATATATTAAACCGTCAAAAAGTCTTGTGGAGGTGGAGAAAGCACTCATATAAAGGTAAGAAAGCTTTTTAATGTCAAAGAATTTGCGATTATCAACTTCGAACTTTTCTTCCTCCAACTTTTCGTTGGCAAAGGCCTTAACAACACCTTGACCGAGCAGTGAATCCTCAATACGAGCGTTTAATTCGCCTGTAAGAACACGATTTTTTCTAAATGTAGCCTTCATTTTACGACTCAAGACGCCACAAACTAATAGCATTACGGGGATAATCGCAAAGATTATTAACGTTAGTGGAACATTTATGTTAATTAGGATTAGGAAAGAAGCGACTCCCTTGATTAATGCAATGAAAAATTCTTCGGGACAGTGATGGGAGAACTCGGTAACGTCGAATAGGTCGTTGGTGATGCGACCCATAATTTGACCTACCTTGGTATTATCAAAATAGGTATAAGAAAGCTTGTGCAAATGGGCGTAGGCATCGCTTCGCATGGCTGTTTCCATTTTAACACCCATTATATGACCTGCATAAGACATATAATAATAGGCTGCCGAGTCAATAAGTCTTAGTGCTATATAAAGTCCACCGATTTTTAAAACATAAGCTACTGTAAGTGCCGCAAAACCATCCATACCCGCATTGGTGATTTCACGCATTATAAGAGGTAACACAATTTCACAAACAGTTGTCAAAGCTGCACAAAACAGGTCAATTATAACGGTTGCGATATTGTTTTTATAATAGGGCAAAAACCTTTTTATAAGGATACTTGTTTCATATTGTCTATCATTATTCATAATAAAACCTCAAAGGCACCTTTAAAGGTGCCTTTTTTTAAAAAATTATTTTGCTGCTGCTTCGCAGTAGAGACATCTGTAAACTCTCTTTTCAGGATCGGTCAAATTGAAAATTTGAGGTAATTCTTGCTCGGTTGTTGTAATACAACGGGGATTTTTGCAAGAAATAACATTGGTTAATCTCTCGGGCAGCGCAATGCTCTTTTTCTCAACGATTTCACCGTCTTTAATAACATTTACAGTAATATCAGGGTCGATATAACCTAAAATATCGGTATTAACCTCAATATCAGCATCAATTTTGATGATATCTTTTTTGCCCATTTTTTTGCTTGGTACATTTTTAATTAAAGCAATAGAACAATCAAGCTCATCTAATTTTAAAAGGGTGAATATTTTCATTCCAAGCCCTGCTGTGATATGGTCAATTACAAAACCATTTTTAATTGAATCAATATTCATTTATTCTACCCCCAAAAGCATTAAGATTAATGCCATTCTCATATATTTTCCGTTTAATACCTGTTTGAAGTAACAAGCACGTTTGTCATCATCAATTGCAACGCTAATTTCGTTAACACGGGGAAGGGGATGTAAAATTGCCATATCTTCCTTGGCGTTTTGCAATTTTTCAGGGGTTAAAATGTAACTGTCACGAAGTCTTAAATATTCTTCTTCGTTAAAGAAACGTTCGCCTTGAACACGGGTCATATATAAAATATCAAGTTCAGGCATAACTTCCTCTAAATCGGTTGTTTCAACAATTTCAAAGTTATCCTTTTTAAGACTATCTTTAACATAGCTTGGTAATTTTAACTCGTTGGGTGAAATCATAACAAATTTAATATTGTCATAACGGCGAAGAGCAGTAATAAGAGAGTGAACTGTTCTACCGAATTTTAAGTCACCGCAAAAACCGATGGTTAAATTATCAAGACGGCCTTTTTCTCGTTTAATGGTTAAAAGGTCAGCCAATGTTTGGGTTGGGTGGTTGTGACCACCGTCACCTGCATTGATTACAGGGATGCTAGCATTCATTGAAGCAACTAATGGAGCACCCTCTTTGGGATGGCGCATTGCAATAATATCAGCATAGCAAGAAATTACTTTTGCAGTATCAGCAACGCTTTCACCCTTTGAAGCCGATGTGTTAGCAGCAGAGGAGAAACCGATGCAAACACCACCCAATTCGTACATAGCAGCCTCAAAACTAAGTCTAGTACGGGTCGAAGGCTCAAAGAATAGTGTTGCTAATTTTTTACCTGCACATTTTTGAACATATTTTGCTGGATTTTCAATAATATCGTTGGCAGTATTAAGCAAACTGTCAATTTCCTGTACCGAAAGTTCGGCAATATCAATTAAACTTCTCATTTCGAATTTTCCTTTGCGCCGTTGATTTCAAGATAAGCCTTAATTCTATCAACATTTTCTTTGTTTTCGGGTTTTTCTTCTAGGTATTCAATAATATCGTAAACATCAACAACCGAGTAAACAGGGAAACCGTATTCCACGCCAACCTCAGCCATTGCACTCTTATCGGTTTTGCCCTTTTCTTTACGGTCAACCATAACGAAGGTAGCAGCAACCTTTGTGCCTTCGAGTGAGGAAAGAATAGACATACTTTCGCGAATTGCAGTGCCGGCAGTGATAACATCTTCAACAATAACGATTTCTTCACCTGCAGTAGGCTTGTAACCTACGAAAACGCCACCTTCGCCGTGGTCTTTCTCTTCCTTGCGATTAAAGAAGAAGGGAACATCTAATCCATTTTTAGCAAGGGCAACTGCAACCGAAACTGCAATGGGGATACCCTTGTAAGCAGGACCGTAAAGAACGGTCTTTTTGTTGCCAACCTTCTCAAAATATGCCTTAGCATAAAACTCACCGAGTTTGCAAATTTGCTCACCGGTCTTAATGTCACCGGCATTGATGAAGTAGGGGATTTTTCTACCTGATTTAGCAGTAAAATCGCCAAACTTAAGAACGCCGGCACTCTCTAAAAATTCTATAAATTCTCTTTTGTAACCTTCCATTTTAATTCTCCTTAATCACAAAATTCTGCAACGCAACGCTCGTAAGCTGCAACGGGGTCTTCAGCAGCAGTAATAGGACGACCGACAACTATGTAGTCGCTGCCGATTTTCTTTGCTTCGGCAGGGGTCATAACACGCTTTTGGTCACCGATGTCACCATCAGCAAAACGAACACCGGGTGTAACAGTGATAAAATCTTTACCACAAGTGTTGTGAACCTTCTCAGCCTCTAAGGGAGAGCAAACAACACCGTCAAGACCGGCTTTTGCAGCATTGGAAGCATAGTGCATAACAACCTTATCGATGGTTTCTTTGATGAGTAGGTCATTTTCCATTCTCTCTTGGTCGGTAGAGGTAAGTTGTGTAACCGCGATAAGTAAAGGTCTTGTTCCATCGGGACGTGTAAGTCCTTCAAGACCCGCTTCCATCATAGATATTGTTCCACCTGCGTGGAGGTTTGTCATATCAACGTCAAGATTAGACAAAACCGACATAGATTTTTTTACTGTGTTAGGGATATCGTGAAGTTTCAAATCAAGGAATATCTTGTGTCCGCGTTTCTTGATTTCTCTAACGATTTGGGGTCCTTCAGCATAGAAAAGTTCCATACCGATTTTAACGAAGGGTTTTCTGCCTGTGAATTTATCTAAGAAGGTGAAAACCTGTTCTTTGCTCGCAAAATCGCAAGCTACAATTACGTCCTTACCCATTATGTGCTCCTCCTATAATTTCAGTTAAACTGTTAATTCTATATTTTTCCATAACTCTTGGTAAATCTTCAATGATCTTCTTGCAAGCAAATGGATCGATAAGATTGGCAGCGCCCACCTCAACAGCAGTTGCACCTGCAAGCATCATTTCAATTACATCCTCAGCAGTTGAAACGCCACCCATACCAACAATGGGGATATTAACTGCTTTATAAACCTGATAAACCATTCTAAGGGCAACAGGGAAAACTGCCGGGCCCGAGAAACCACCCATTGTATTTGCTAAAATAGGTTTGCCGGTTTTAAGGTTAATTCTCATACCGAGAAGGGTATTTATAAGGCTAACACCGTCAGCACCTTCAGCCTCGCAAGCTTTTGCGATTTCGGTTATATCGGTGACATTGGGTGAAAGTTTAATGATTACGGGTTTGCCCGTAACCTTTTTTACAGCCTTGGTTACATTAGCAACGTTTTTAGGGTCGGTACCAAATGCTAAACCACCACCGTGAACGTTAGGACAGGAAACATTAACCTCAAACCAACCGATTTGCTCTTCACTGTCTAACTTTTCACAGGTGTAAGCATAATCTTCCACCGAGAAACCACTAACGTTTGCCATAACAGGCTTTTTAAAACAAGCTTTGAGTTTGGGTAACTCTTCGCTGATAACCTTGTCAACACCGGGGTTTTGAAGACCAACAGCATTAAGCATACCTGAAGGTGTTTCGGCAATTCTTGGTGTGGGATTACCAAAGCGAGGGTCCTTGGTTGTGCCTTTGTAAGAGAAGGTACCTAAGGTGTTAATATCGTAAATGTTTGCAAATTCATAGCCAAAACTTAAGGTGCCACTTGCAGGGATAATGGGACTATCAAGTTCGATTCCACAAAGGTTAACTTTTGTTTTTACCATATAATCTCCTCCCTTTCAAGAACAGGGCCATCTTTACAAATTCGCTTGTTGCCGTATTTAGTTTTGCAACTGCAACCCATACAAGCGCCAAATCCACAACCCATACGCTCTTCAAAACTATATTGACCACTGGTTTTCGCAATGCCTTCAATGGCCTTAAACATTGGCATTGGACCACAGGTATAGAAATAATCGTAATCAAGGTTTTTTAATACATCGGTTACAAAACCTTTTGTTCCGTAACTGCCATCAACGGTTGTCACATAAACTTCAATACCTAAAAGTTTGAAAACTTCTTCATAGAACATTTCAGAAGCAGCATTAAAACCTAAAATAACGGTGGGTTTCTTGCCAAACTTGATTAGTTCTTTGCAAAGACCGTAAAGTGGGGGAATACCAACGCCACCACCGATAACAACGGGGTTTTTACAGTCGTTTTCAGCATTAAAGCCGTTGCCTAAGCCAACCAAAAGGTCAAGCTTGTCGCCTGCAACCATTTTGCTCATTTTTTCGGTGCCGGCACCAACAACCTTGTAAATGATGGTGATGGTTTCCTTGTCATAATCGCAAACCGAAATGGGGCGACGAAGATATAAACCTTCAATTTTTACATTAACGAATTGACCGGGAGAAAGCAAAGCCCTAGTATCTCCCTTTAGCACCATACGGAAAACCGATGGCGCTAATTCGAAGTTAAAAAGAATTTCATAAATTCCTTGTTTCATCATAAGTTATTTCACCTTAAGAATCTATTGTTGAAATTGTGATTGTGTTTTCATCTAAAACATCCAAGAGAACTCTAACAGTATCAAGTGAAGTGAAGATGGTGACATTGTTTTCGGTTGAAAGTCTGCGAATTTCGTAACCGTCGGTCAAATCGCCTGTGGAGTTAATGTCCTTAGTGTTGATAACATAAGCAATGTGACCTTGGCGAATAGCGTTGGGGATTTCATCACTGCCTTCACCGATTTTGCCTAGTACATGGGTGCGAATTCCGTTTGCTTTAAGGAATTCGGCAGTACCCTTAGTAGCTTGAATGTTAAATCCAAGATTATAGAAACGACGGATGAGAGGTAATGCCTCTTCCTTATCATCATCAGCAATTGTTGCAAATACTGTACCGTAGTTTTGAAGCTTCATGCCACTTGCTTGTAAAGCCTTGTATAATGCACGGTTAAGTTTATCATCATAACCGATTGCTTCACCGGTAGATTTCATTTCGGGTGAGAGGTAAGCATCAAGACCGTGGATTTTGTTGAAGGAGAATACAGGAACCTTTACATAGAAGCGTTTCTTTTCTTCGGCATAGATATCAAAGATACCTTGTTCTTTAAGGGATTTGCCTAAAATCACTTCGGTAGCAATATCAGCTAAACTGTAACCTGTTGCCTTGGAAAGGAAGGGAACGGTACGAGAAGAACGGGGGTTAACCTGGATAATGAATACATTGTCATCCTTATCAACGATGAACTGGATGTTGTAAAGACCGATAATGCCAATGCCGAGACCTAACTTTTTAGCGTATTGTAAAATTGTGCCCTTAACCTTGTTTGAAATACTGAAGGTGGGATATACGCTTATAGAGTCGCCCGAGTGAATACCTGTACGCTCAACAAGTTCCATAATACCGGGAACAAATACATCTCTACCATCGCAAATAGCGTCGATTTCAACCTCTTTACCGAAGATGTATTTATCAACCAAAACGGGCTTGTCTTCATCGATTTCAACGGCAGTTTTTAGGTAGTTGCGAAGTTGTGCTTCATCGGCAACGATTTGCATTGCACGACCACCAAGAACGAAGGAAGGACGAACAAGAACAGGGTAGCCGATTTCTTTTGCAGCAGCCACACCTGCTTCAATATTGGTAACAGCCTTACCTTGTGGTTGGGGAATATCAAGGGCTTTAAGAACCTTTTCGAAACTGTCACGGTTTTCGGCTCTTTCAATAGCATCGCAATCAGTACCGATAATCTTAACACCATGCTTCATTAAAGGTTCGGCTAAGTTAATAGCAGTTTGACCACCAAGA
>JAZNLZ010000055.1:0-27200 GCA_045579365.1 Acutalibacteraceae bacterium | reverse complement strand
CATTAAATATATGGCCCAACATAAATAAAAAAAAAGCTCCCGAAAGGGAGCTTTAATTTTTTGTTATTTAATTATTCCGGTTGATGTTTCCTTTTGGATAACGTCGTGAGCACCACCCTCAATGATACTTGTGGAAGAAACGAGGGTTAATTTTGCATTCTTTTGAAGTTCGGCAATGGTAAGCGCACCACAGTTACACATGGTGGATTTAACCTTGGAAAGAGAAAGACCAACATTGTCTTTAAGTGAACCGGCATAAGGAACATAGGAGTCAACGCCTTCTTCGAAGGATAACTTCTTATCGCCACCGAGGTCGTATCTTTGCCAGTTTCTTGCACGGTTGGAACCTTCGCCCCAGTATTCTTTATAGTAGTTGCCGCCAATAGCGATTTTGTTGGTTGGGCTTTCGTCGAAACGAGCAAAATATCTACCGAGCATCATAAAGTCAGCACCCATTGCGAGAGCTAATGTAATGTGATGGTCGTGAACAATACCACCGTCGGAGCAAATGGGGATATAAATTCCGGTTTCTTCAAAGTATTCATCACGAGCTTCGCAAACTTCGATAAGGGCAGTGGCTTGTCCACGGCCGATACCCTTGGTTTCACGGGTGATGCAAATAGAACCACCACCGATACCAACCTTAATAAAGTCAGCACCTGCTTTTGCAAGGAATAAGAAACCGTCTTTATCAACAACGTTACCTGCTCCAACCTTTACGCTGTCGCCGTATTTTTCACGGATGAAGGCAATTGTTCTTGCTTGCCACTCGCTGAAACCTTCGGAAGAGTCGATACAAAGAACGTCGGCACCTGCTTCGATTAATGCAGGAACACGCTCGGCATAGTCGCGAGTATTGATACCTGCACCAACAACATAACGCTTGTCCTTATCAAGAAGCTCATTGGGGTTTTCCTTGTGAGCATCATAGTCCTTACGGAATACGAAGTACTTAAGGTTGCCTTCAGAGTCAACGATGGGGAGAGAGTTAAGTTTATTGTCCCAAATAATGTCGTTAGCAGCCTTAAGGGTTGTGTCCTCACCTGCAACAACCAACTTCTCAACAGGGGTCATAAAATCTTTAACCTTAATGTCGGTAGACATACGGCTAACACGATAGTCACGACCGGTAACAATACCTAAAAGTTTGCCGTTTGCAGTACCGTCGTGGGTAACAGCAACGGTGGAGAAACCATTTTCTTCCTTTAAACGTAAAACATCGGCCAATGTATCTTCAGGAGTAACATTTGAGCCACTTACAACAAAACCTGCTTTGTAGGATTTTGCACGAGCCACCATTGCAGCTTCTTCTTCAATGGTTTGGGAACCATAAATAAAGGAAACGCCACCTTCTTTAGCCAATGCGATTGCTAATTTCTCACCCGAAACCGACTGCATGATAGCAGAGGTCATTGGGATGTTCATTGAAATTGCAGGTTCTTCGCCCTTCTTGAACTTAACAAGAGGGGTTTTAAGACTAACGTTAGCAGGTACACACTCAGAAGATGAATAACCGGGAACTAAAAGGTATTCATTGAAAGTGTGGGACATTTCTTTGAAATAATAAGCCATTTTATATTACTCCTTTATTTAAAAAATATTTTATTAATTATAACATATAAAAATAATATGTCAACAAAATGAGGGAGAAAAAAATAAAAGGAGGCAACTTTCGTTGAAAATTAACAAAAACTCTTGACAAAACTGTTTGAGCAGTGATATCATATATTAAAATATGTAAACCTGTGATTAAGAGTAGTAGCCTTGCTTTGAGGTTTTTAGAGAGCTGTGGATGGTGGAAAAACGGCAACTGAGTGCTTGGTGAATGGACTTATGAGGGCGACCGAAAGCATTTGCAAGTAGCAGTCGACGGGAAGTACCCGTTATAGTACACGCCGTATGAAGGTACGGCAATGAGTGGATGAGTTTTCATCAATTTGGGTGGTACCACAGGATTAACACAGTCTTGTCCCATTTAGGGATAGGGCTTTTTTAATTTTTTGGAGGTATCTTGATGTTTTTGTTAGTAAAACGATAATGGTTATGAATAGTCGAAACATTATTGTTTCGACACAAAATCTTTGATTTTGCAACAAATTTCTTTTGAAATTTGTTCATATCCATTGTAATGAGTGTTGTGCAAAATTAAATTTTAAAATTCAATTTTGCCAACGCCACTTGAAAAGTGGCTTGTCGAAACGCTAAAAAGCGCTTCGACAAACAACAATCATTATGGCGAACTTAAAATAGTTTTAAGTTTTACATTTTAAGGAGAATAGATATGGATTACAGACAGTTTGACAATTATTTGAAAAATTATCCATCGAAGGATGGTTATTTCGGTGAGTACGGTGGTGCTTTTATCTCCCCCGAACTCGGCCCTGCATTTGAAGAAATTAATAATGCTTATGAATCAATTTGCCATTCGGCACAGTTTATTAACGAACTTCGCCGTATAAGAAAAGAGTTTCAAGGCAGACCCACACCTGTTTATCATTGTGAGCGTTTGTCTAAACTTTTTGGCAACTGCCAAATTTATTTAAAGCGTGAAGATTTAAACCATACCGGTGCTCATAAACTTAATCACTGTATGGGCGAGGGTCTTCTTGCTAAATTTATGGGTAAGAAAAAACTTATTGCCGAAACAGGCGCAGGTCAACACGGCGTGGCTCTTGCTACTGCTGCTGCTTATTTTGGTTTAGAGTGCGATATTTATATGGGCGAGGTTGATATTGCAAAACAGTATCCTAATGTTGTGAGAATGAAGATGCTCGGTGCAAATGTTATCCCCGTAACCCACGGTTTAAAAACCCTTAAAGAGGCTGTTGACGCAGCATTTGAGGCTTATCAAAAGGAATACAAAGATGCGATTTACTGTATCGGCTCAACCTTGGGACCTCATCCTTTCCCCAAAATGGTTAGAGATTTCCAAAGCGTTGTGGGTATTGAAGCGAGAGAACAGTTCTTGGATATGACAGGTATTATGCCTGACAGTATTTGCGCTTGTGTTGGTGGTGGCTCCAACTCGTTGGGTATGTTTACTCCCTTCCTTTCCGACCCTGTTGACATTTACGGTGTTGAACCTTTAGGTAAGGGAAGTGCAGTAGGTGACCATGCTGCTACCATGCAGTTTGGTACCAAGGGTAGACTTCACGGATTTGAAAGTTATCTCTTGCAGGATGAAAATGGCGAACCCTTGCCTGTTTATTCCATCGCCAGTGGTTTGGATTATCCCGGTGTTGGCCCCGAACACGCAAATCTTCGTGATATGGGTCGTGTTAACTATGTTACTGCTTCGGATGAAGAGGCTATGGAGGCCTTCTTCTTACTTAGCCGTTTCGAGGGTATAATCCCTGCTATTGAGAGTGCTCACGCTGTGGCTTTCGCCATTAGATATGCCAAGGAACACAAAACAGGTTCTATTTTGGCTTGTCTTTCGGGCAGAGGCGATAAGGATATCGACTATGTTTACGAAAAATATGGCTGTGGTGAAAAATTCAATTTAGACAAATATGTAAAATGATTGAAGGGACTGCTTTTGCAGTCCTTTTGCGTAAAGGGGTGTGAATTATGACTGTTAAAATGAAGGCCAATGCCAAAATAAATTTAAGTCTTTATATCAGTGGCAAGCGTGAAGATGGCTACCATTTTATTGATACCCTTATGCAGTCGGTCAGCCTTTTTGATAGTGTTAAACTTAAAAAAGCTGATGAAATCACCATTAAATGTTCCAAGAAAGAGTTAGCAACCGAGGATAATTTAGGGGTAAAGGCAGCAAAACTGTTTTTTAAGGAAACAGGCATAAAGGGTGGCGCTGAGATACACATTAAAAAGCGCATCCCCGAAGCTGCAGGTTTGGGTGGTGGAAGCGCCGATGCTGCAGCAGTTGTTGTGGGACTTAACAAACTTTACGGTGCTAATTTAAGCCAAGAAAAAATGGAAGAAATAACGGCCGTTTTGGGAGCTGATGTGCCCTTCTTTATTAGGGGTGGAACACAGCGTTCCACAGGAATTGGCGAAATTTTAGAGGTGCTTTCACCCTTTAAAACCGGCTATTTCGTTTTGGTAAAAAAGGGGAGTAAACCTTCCACAGGCGAAATGTACCGTTTGCTTGACAGTAAAGAACCACAGTTTATTGATATTGATTCTTCGGTCCGATTTGCAACTGAGAATGATTTGAAGGGTTTGTGTGACCATCTTGAAAATTCTTTCGGTTTGGTTTGGGAAGATGAAACACTACAAAACCAATTAAAAGAGTTAGGCCCCTTAGGTGTTGGTCTTTCGGGCAGTGGACCTACCTATTTTGCAGTTTTTGAAGATTTAAAGGGTGCTAAAAGATGTCTCAAAGCTTTAAAGAAAGAAAAGGTTACTGCCTTTTTGGTGCGACCTGAAGAAAAATCCATAGATTTTGAATAAAATTTAAAATTTAAGTCAATATTCCTCTCAGAAACAAATGAGAGGAATATTTTTTATGGCTACTAAAATTTCGAAAAAGGCTTTTGAATGGGCGTTGATTTTTGGGTTTGTTTGTTCGGTCTTTTGCTCCATGGCAAGTTTTGATGTTTCTTGTGAAGAGTTAAGGGATAATGTGTTAAGACTACATATTATTGCCAATTCCGACTCTAAAGCCGACCAAGACTTGAAACTTAAAATCAGGGATGCCGTTTTGGCTGAGAGCGATACCCTTTTTGACAAAAGCACAGATTTGGATTCGGCAATAAATAGGGCTAGTGAAAATCTTGCTGTTTACGAGGAGATTGCAAACAGGGTAATTGCCGAAGAGGGCTTAAATTATAAGGTGACGGCTAAAATCGGCAAAACCTTCTTTGAAACAAGGGAGTATGATGATTTCACACTTCCTGCAGGGGAGTATGAAGCGTTGATTGTTGAAATAGGTAGGGCTCGGGGTAAAAACTGGTGGTGTGTCATTTTCCCAAGTGTTTGCGTACCCACCCAAAAGGCCAATTTAAAGGATAGCGTTGGGGAGAAAACGGCCCAAATCGCCGAAAATCCGAGACCATATAAAATACGGTTTAAATCGGTGGAAATATACGAAAAAATCAAGCAAAAATTAAAGTAAAAATGTGCATATTTTTTCCTTGACTTTTAAGAGGTGTTGTGATAATATGTATAAGCCGCATATTGTGGGCTAATTTAAAGTTGCCTAAATTTTGGGCACGCCTTCCGTAGCGAGACTGAAAATAAGCAGGTGAAAAAGATGTACGCAATTATCGAGACCGGTGGTAAGCAATACCGTGTAGAGAACGGTGACGTTATCTATGTTGAGAAGCTTAACGCTGAAGAAAATGCTGAGATTACCTTCGATAAGGTTGTTGCTGTAAGTAACAGAACTTTAAAGGTTGGTAAGCCTTATGTTAAGGACGCTTTCGTTAAGGGCACCGTTTTAAAGAACGGCAAGGGTAAGAAGATTACAGTATTTACCTACAAGCCTAAGAAGGGCAGTTCTCGCAAAATGGGTCACAGACAACCTTACACTAAAGTACAAATTACCGAGATGGGCTAATTATGACTAGTGTAAAATTTCTGGCTGATGCAAAAGGGATTTACGGCTTTTGTGTTAGTGGTCACAGTTCAGTAAATTGTGACGATGAGCTTGGAAAGATAGTTTGTTCTGCAGTTTCAAGTGCCGTTTATTTGGTAGCCAACACTGTAACCGAAATTATTGGTGATAGTGCTAAGGCAGAGACTCGGGACGGATTAATGAACTTTGAGGTTATTAATCCTTCATCCGAAACATATAAAATAATGGACGGTTTAAAACTTCATTTAACCGAACTTTCCAAGGAATACAGTAATAACATTAAAATTAACGGAGGTGCAAAATATGTTAAAGATTAACATTCAGTTATTCGCTCATAAAAAGGGTGTGGGTTCTACAAAGAACGGCCGTGACAGTGAGTCTAAGAGACTTGGTGTTAAGCGTGCTGACGGTCAATTCGTTTTAGCCGGCAACATTCTTGTTCGTCAAAGAGGTACCCATATTCATCCCGGTAACAATGTTGGTCGTGGTTCTGATGACACACTTTTTGCTCTTATCGATGGTAAGGTAAAATTTGAGCGTCTTGGTCGTGACCGTAAGCAGGTAAGCATTTACGCTGACTAATATGAGATTAAGGGACTGTGGCATTTCACAGTCCCTATTTTAAATTTTGGGAAAGGAATGAATCTTTATGATTATTTGCCATGTATGTAAAAAAGAGTGTAGCGATGATATGGAACTTTGCCCCATTTGTGGTGCAGAACTCAATGTTGCAGTTGAAGAGGAAACCGAGGAAAAGGAAACCGATATTATTGAAAATCCCACTTTACTTGCTTCTTTTGAAGATGTAATATCGGCAGAAATTTTTAAGGATATTTTAAGTGAAAATGACATTCCTTTCACCTCATCACAAATGGGTGAGGTTACTATGCAGGTGGTTTTCGGTGGAAATTTTGTTGCAGAAGATGTTTATGTTGCCGAAACCGATTTTGAAAAAGCTAATGAACTTTATGAGGAGTTTTCAAGTACCGAAATAGAATTTGATGATGAATTTTCAGAGGACTTGGGAGAAGAAATATAAATGAAAATATTAAGGAAATTGTTTCCTGAAAACGAGGCTCCAAAATCCAAGGAACCTTCCTTTGTTGTGTCGATTTCTAACACGGTTTTAAGTGAGGTTTACCAGGATTTACTTAAAGAGAATAATATTCCTTTTCTTTGTCGCCGTGACGGTGCCGGGGGATATCTTAAGGTAATAACCGGTGGATTTTTGGTTAGTGACAATATTTATGTTAAAGAAGAAGATTACACTAAAGCCCGTGAGCTTTATGATAATTATATAAACGAAAACGATTATACAGAATTTGCAGACAGTGAGGAATAAAAATGTTTGTAGATATTGCAAGAATACATTTAAAAGCAGGTAAAGGCGGCGATGGCGCTGTTTCTTTCCACCGTGAAAAATATGTTGCTGCAGGTGGTCCTGACGGTGGCGACGGTGGTAAAGGTGGAGATATCGTTTTCAAGGCTGACAGCAACCTTTCAACCTTGGCTGATTTCCGTTATAAGAGAAAATACTCGGCAGAACCCGGTCAAAACGGTGGCGCATCCCGTTGCACAGGTAAAAGTGCGCCTAATTTGGTTATCAGTGTTCCTGTTGGTACCCTTGTTAAAGATGCCGAAACAGGTAGAATTATTGCCGACATTTCGGATGATGAACCCGTAGTTATTGCTAAAGGTGGTAACGGTGGTTGGGGAAATCAACATTTCGCAACCTCTACCCGTCAGGTTCCCCGTTTTTCAAAACCCGGCAACCCCGGTGAAGAATTAGATGTAACATTGGAACTGAAACTCCTGGCCGATGTTGGTCTAATCGGTTTCCCAAATGTGGGTAAATCCACCTTGGTTTCGGTGGTTAGTGAGGCAAAACCTAAGATTGCTAATTACCATTTTACAACCCTTACACCTGTTTTGGGTGTGGTTAGAATGGGCGAAGGCTCATCCTTTGTTATGGCCGATATCCCCGGTCTTATTGAGGGCGCAGGTGAAGGCGTAGGCTTAGGTCACGAGTTTTTACGCCACGTTGAGCGTTGCAGAATGCTTTTGCACGTTCTTGATATTTCGGGCAGTGAAGGCAGAGACCCCATTGATGATTTCGAAAAAATCAATAAAGAACTTGCTGTTTTCAGCGAGGATTTATCACTTAGACCTCAAATTGTTGTTGCTAACAAGTGCGACCTTTTAGAGGACGGGGAAATTGAAAAGTACGAAACCTATTTCAAGGAAAAAGGTTATAAATTCTTCCCCATTATGGCTGCTATTAACGAAGGCACAGCCGACCTTATTAATTGTGTGGCTGCCGAACTTCAAAAGTTGCCACCCATCTTGAAATATGAGGCTGAACCCAAACCCGAAGTGGTTGAACTTAAAACCAAACGCACCTTCAGCATCAATGTTCGTGACGATGTATATTATGTTGAGGACTGCGACTGGTTGATGGATATTATGAATACCATTGACCCCGATGATTACGAGTCACTTCAATACTTTGAAAGAGTGCTTCGCCAAACAGGTATTATTGAAGCCTTGGAAAAAGCAGGAATTAACGAAGGCGATACCGTTGATGTATTGGGTATCGAATTTGATTTTGTGGTATAATTATGGAAAATGTTAAACTACTAAGCCCTTCGGTTTTGGCCTTTGTTGGTGATGGAGTTTACGGACTTTGCGTTAGAACAAAGTTAAGCCTTATAAACCGTCCTTCGGGTGAACTTCATAAACTTTCGGTTGAATATGTTAGTGCAACGGCTCAGGCTAAGGCTTACGAGGTTATTGAGCCGATACTTACCGAGGAGGAAATCGAGATTTTTAAAAGAGGTCGCAATTTCCACACTTCTCGTTCTCCTAAAAGCGCTACTAATAGGGAATATCATATTGCTACAGGTTTGGAGTCTCTTTTCGGCTTTTTGTACTTAAAGGGCGAACAAGAGAGAATAAATCAACTCTTTGAAATGATTTGGAATAACAATAATGAAAAAGAATGATGAAATAATCCTTAATATTTTGGACTATACTGCCGAGGGTAGCGGCGTTGGAAGATATGAAGGAATGGCTGTTTTTGTACCACTTACTGCAGTGGGCGATACCGTAAGGGTTAAAATTTTAAAGGTAAAGAAAACCTATGCTTACGGCAAGGTTTTGGAAATATTGGAAAGCTCAAATTGCCGAACAGAAAATAACTGCTCGGCTTTTTCCCGTTGTGGGGGCTGTGTTTTTCGCCACATTTCTTATGATGCCGAATTAAAGGCAAAAGAAAACCGTGTTAGAGAAACAATTAAAAGAATAGGTGGGGTAGATTTAAAACCCCAACCTATTATATTTGATAAGGATAGCCATTATAGAAACAAGGCTCAATACCCTGTAAACGAGGAGGGAAAGGCAGGATTTTTTGCCACCCATTCTCATAGAATTATTCCAAACAGCAACTGCTATTTGCAACCTGCGATTTTTGAGAGTCTTGTGAAAGCAGTGGAGAACTGGATTGAAAAATATTCTATTAGCGTGTATAATGAAGAAAAGCACCAAGGTTTACTTCGCCATATTTACATAAGACAGGGCGAAAAAACCAAGGAAATTATGGTGGTTTTGGTTATAAACGGCGAAATCTTGCCTTATGCAGATGAATTGATTTTGGCTTTGAAGGAAATCGCTTCAGATGACCTTAAAAGTGTGCAAATCAACCTTAATACGGACGATACCAATGTTATTTTGGGTGAGAAATGTGTTACCCTTTTTGGGAGCGATTATATAACCGACATTTTATGTGGCGTTAAAATTCGTTTGTCACCCTTGTCTTTCTATCAGGTAAACCATACAATGGCCGAAAAACTTTACGAAAAAGTGGCTGAATACGGTTTGGTTGAGGGTAAAACCGTTCTAGACCTTTACTGTGGTGCAGGAACAATAGGACTCTCATTAGCAAACAAGGCGAAAAAGGTTGTGGGGGTTGAAATTATACCCGAAGCCATAAGAGATGCTAAATTCAATGCTCAGAATAACGGCATCCAAAACGCCGAGTTTTACTGTATGGACGCCACTGAGTTTGCTGAAAAATCGGCTAAAGAAAACCTTACGGCCGATGTTATTGTTGTTGACCCTCCAAGAAAGGGTATAACCGAAGAGTTGATTGATACAATTGCAAATAAATTTAAACCCGATAGGGTTGTATATGTTTCTTGCGATGTGGCAACATTGGCGAGGGATATTAAAATTTTCGGTGAAAAAGGTTATAATTTGGCGGAGTACACTCCTGCCGATTTATTCCCCCGAACTTCTCATTGCGAAACGGTGGCTCTTTTGGTAAAAAAATTAAAAGGAGAGTTGTTATGATGTTTAACTCCAAAAGGATTATGTCAATATTACTCACATTGGTTTTAATCTTTGGTATGGCCGGTTGCAAAAACAAGGTGGAGGATAATTCATCAGATTTTGCATACGGTTGGAGTGAAGATAATAACGACATTTCTAATAGCGAAGAGGAAAATTCCAAGTATGCAACCTCAAGCGACAAGAAAAATTCTTCCAAAGAAAAGGAATCTTCAAGCAAAGTAATTTCCAGTAATAAATCTTCAGGTTCGGGCAACTCTACTTCCAAGAATGAAACTGCAACCAAGGAATTTGTACCGGTTTTACGCTTTGTGGTGGCATCGGATGTTCACATTACCAATACCACTAATGTAAATGCGAAACGCTTGGAAAAACTGTTTGCATCCTCTTTCCGTTATGCTTCAAACAGTAGAAATTATAAGAAACTTGATGCTGTTGTTTTTGTTGGAGATTTTACCGATAATGGCCTCAAAAGTGAATATAACGCCTTCGATTCTATAGTTAGCAAGGCGACTGAAAACCAAAAAACCAAGGTTATTTGCACCATGGGTAACCACGAGTGTTATAAAGGAACAGCTTTTGACTTTATTAATATGACCGGGAATAGTTTGAATCAAGATATTACAATAAACGGTTTTCATTTTATAACAATGTCCCCTGAAAGTGGTTCCGATGCTTATAGTTCAAATACTCTTTCTTGGTTAAAAACGTCCGTTAAAAATGCTGCCAAAGAAGATTCTAAAAAACCAATTTTCACCTTCCAACATCACCATCTTGAAAATACAGTTTATGTTTCGGATGGAGACTGGAAAACAGGCAGTTCCGGTGCTATTAAGAAAATTTTTAACAACTATTCTCAGGTAATTAATTTTTCGGGTCATTCCCACGCACCCATAAATATCCCAACATCTATTTGGCAGGGCAACTTTACTGCTCTTGGCACAGGAACACTCAACTTTTTTGAGCTTTCTCAAGGTATGACCGATGGTCCTTTCCCTGAGGGTAAAGAGGATGCAGCCCAGTTTTATATTATTGAGGTTGATAAGAATAACAAGGTTAAAATATTGCCTTATAATCTTATGACCGATGATTTCTTCCGTACTCCTTCTAATTGTGACAACGAAAATGCACAACTGGTATATGAAATTGAAAAACCTTCCGATAGGAGCACCTTCCTTTATACTAATCGTGAAGCAAATGCAACGGCACCATATTTTAAAAGTGGAGCAAAGGTGGAAATTGTAAAGTCGGAGTCTGCTGCAGTTCAAATCAGCGTACCTGCAGCCTATGATGAGGCCTGTCTTCACAATTACGAAATGGTTTGCACGTCTAGCAGTGGTGATACGGTAAAATACAGCGCATTTTATGACTTTTTCCGTGAACCAATGCCTGGCAAAATGTCCTATAAAATACACGGATTAAAGGAAGGTACAACCTATACTTTGACCGTATATCCTGTTAATTGCTACGGAGTTAAGGGCAAGGGAATTACCACAACATTTACAACAACTGCTGCTTTGAAGTATAACTATTCTTCGGTTAATCCTGTGAATTTCTTAGGCACCTTCACAAACTTTGACTCTATGTTGTCGCTTAGTCGTTCAAGCAATTCCTTCTCTTACGGTGGCAGTATCGGGGGAGATATTTTCCACGGTGGATGGGATAATAATTATTCTTCCGTATCGGCGAAATTTGTTCTATCGGCTAATAAGGGTTATAACGGCTCTAAAGCCTTGGAAGTTTGGTCCGAGGACAGTGACAATAAGGGGTTGTATATTTTTGCAACCTCTAACAATAAATTTACAACACAATATCCTGCAAACGATTATTTGCGTGTGTGGGTGGATTTCACAAATGTTGAATTTAGAAAAATGAATTTCGGTTTGGTTTCCAAAAGGGGTGGAGTTTATACCACCGACATTGGTGATGGCCGAAATGACCAAGCGTTTTATTACCTTCCCGAGGGAAGCAACACTTGGAAATCGTATGTTCACGGTGATGACGGATGTTTTGGTGATGCTCAAAAAACTCCCGTTAATGGATTTAAGGGTTGGATGGCTTTCCCTGTTAAAGACTTTTTGTATAAGAGTGGGACTGGAACCGATAATGTATCACATGGTATTCCCTTTAGTGAATACGAATTTGCCGGAATTTATGTTTTCTGGGATTACTCCGATAACAAGAGTTATCTCAAAGGCAATAGTTTCTACCTTGATGAAATTCAAATGGTAAAAGATTATAAGGTATTTGAAAATTATTAGATTTTAAAAACGGGCATTTCAAATTAAGTTTGAGATGCCCGTTTGGTATAAAAAGGTTTTACAAAAAATAAGTTTTATGATATAATGATTTTTATATTGATGCTATTACTTGCGAGGGAGCAATTTTATGAAAAACTTTTTTAAAGGAATTGTTGTGGGTTTAGGTGGCGTAGCCCCCGGACTTTCAGGCAGCGTTTTGATGGTTATTTTCGGTCTTTACCAAAAAACCATTGAATGTGTAAGCAGCATTTTAAACTTTAAAAAATTAAAAGATAACTTAAAATTCTTAATCCCATTAGGAATTGGAATGGTGGGTGGCGTTATACTTTTCAGCAACGCCGTAAACTATTTGTTAGACAATTTCGAGGTTTACACTCGTTTTGCCTTTTTGGGACTTATTTTGGGAACCTTGCCTTTATTGAATAAAGAGGTTAGAAAAGAAGGCTTTAAACCGATTTTCTATGTGGTTATCGGTATTTGCTTTGCAATAGGTATTTGGCTTTTATATGGCAACAGTTTTTTCACCACCGTAGAAAATCCGAACACGGCTCAGTCCTTTGTTTTGGGTCTTTCGGTTGCAGGTTCTTATATCGTGCCCGGTGTTGACTCGGCTGCCATTTTAAATGCTTTGGGTCTTTACCAAATTTGGCTTGATATAACATCTATTAAGGTGTTGGATTTAGGAATTTTAATCCCCACAGCAGCAGGTTTGGCTGTTGGCGTTTTGGGAATTTCCTTTATCATCAACAAACTTCTTAAACATTTCTATACTGCTACATTTTCGGTAATTTTCGGTTTATTCTTATCGGTTATTCCCAGCGTAATTGTGGAAATGGATACTAAAATTCAAATCGGATTTAACGCTCACACCATCGGTGGTGTTGTTGCTGTTATTTTAGGATTTTTTGTTTCCCTTTATCTTAGTGATATTACCGAGAATAACAAGCGAATCAAAAAACTGTTTAATAAAAAATAAACTTGTGCTAAAATAAAGAAAAAGGAGGGATAATATGCCACCAAGACCCCGTGGATTTTTAACCGAAGAAGAGAAAGCAAATAAGCCTAAGGTCACAAAAGAGTTGCTTAAAAGAATACTTTCTTATTTGTTGCCCTATAAATGGCACTTTTTAATGGTTTTTATTGCACTTTTTATTTCGGCCGTTTTGGGACTTTTTCCATCGGTTATAACCGGTAAAATTGTTGATACCATTGTCAACACTCCTAACAAGATGGGCATAAACTCCCTTGTAAGTCTTATATTGTTGGCCTTTATTGTTACCACTGCTTCCCAAGTTTTGATTATTTTGGAACAGTATATCAATACATGGATTTCTCAAAAAATCATTTTTGATATGAGAAATCAACTTTATTCCCATCTTCAAACCATGCCCCACGCATTTTTCCTTGGCGAAAAACAGGGCGATATTATAACCCGTATGAATAGCGATATAAACGGTGTTAGTGCAGTTGTTTCGGGCGCATTAACATCGGTTGTAAGCAACGCTTTAATCGTTATTGCATCTGCAGCATATCTGTTTTATACCGATTGGCGTATGGCCTTGGTTGCCATTGCTGTAATGCCTTTGCTACTTTTCCCAACAAGATACATCAGCAAAAAAAGATGGAAATTAGTATCTAAAGCCCAAGAAAAATATGACGGACTTAACCAACAAATAAACGAAACCCTATCGGTTAGTGGTTCAATGCTTGTTAAACTCTTTACTAAAGAAAAGCAAGAGTACGAAAAGTTTGTGGATGTAAACAACGAGGTTACTGCTATAACCATTAAAGAACAACGAGCAGGTAGCTGGTTTAGAGTTATAATGGGTCTTGTAATGCAGTCGGCACCCCTTGTTATTTATTTTGTGGGTGGCGTATTTATCATTAAGGGCATAAACGGAACATTAAGCGTTGGTGATATTACTGTTATCGTTGCCCTTATACATAAAATGAGTATGCCTATTAGAAACTTACTTGATGTTCATGTAAGTTTTGTAAGGTCTTTGGCATTGTTTACAAGAATTTTTGATTACCTTGACCGTAAGAGTGATATCACAAATTGCGAAAACCCCGTAACCCCCGACCTTTCGGACAGCTGTGTGGAATTTAAGGACGTATGCTTTGCCTATAACGAAACAAAGCCTATTTTAAAGGGCGTTAATTTCAAGGTAGAAAATGGCAAAATGTTCGCCATTGTTGGAACATCGGGTGCAGGTAAATCCACCATTATCGGTATGATACCAAGACTTTACGATGTGGTTTCGGGAAGTGTTGAAATTGCAGGTGTTGATGTTAAAAATATCGACCTTTCATATTTGCGACAAAATGTTGGAATGGTAACACAGGATACATATTTGTTTAACGGCACCATATTGGAAAACTTGGTTTATGCTAAGGCTGATGCCACAAAAGAAGAAATTGAAGACGCTTGTAAAGTGGCTAATATTTACGATTTTATAATGTCTTTACCCGATAAGTTTGACACGGTGGTTGGTAACCGTGGTCTTAAACTTTCAGGTGGTGAAAAACAAAGAATCTCCATAGCCCGTGTGGTTTTGAAAGACCCCAAAATTCTTATTTTGGATGAAGCCACATCTTCTCTCGACTCCGTATCCGAAAGTTTAATTCAAACGGCACTGGATCGAATAATGGAAAATCGCACAAGCATTGTAATTGCCCATCGCCTTTCAACAATCATGGCAGCAGATAATATTATGCTTTTAGAAAATGGCAAAATCACTGCTACAGGAAAGCACGATGAACTTTTGGCTTCAAGTGAAGGATATAAAGAACTTTACGAAACCCAGTTTAGTAAGGTAATTCAGTACGAAAAAGATAAGATGCAAAAAAATATTGACTAAATTGACCCTGAAAGGTAAAATATAATAAAAGAAATAGCGAGGTAATAAAAGATGAGCGAAATTAATAAAGAAGAGTATAATCCCGATTTAATAACCTTGGCTGATGATGACGGCAAGGAATATAGTTTTGAGGTTTTAGATGCAATTGAAACCGATATGGGTAGATATTTAGCCCTTCTTCCCACCTTCGAAGACCCAAAAGAAATGCTTGATGACAGTGGCGAACTTGTAATCGTTAAGGTTTTGGAAGAAGACGGTGAAGAATTCTTCTGCGAAATTGAAGACGATGATGAATACGAAACCGTTGCTGACGCTTTCGTTGACCGTTTGGAAGACTTTTTTGAAATAGACAATAAATAATTTCCAAAACACGAGAGTCCTGTGCTGTTCGCGGACCGTGACTTATATAGCCCTACAACCTTAAACATGGGGCCTAAACTCGTATAGTGGGCTTGCAGACCTCCCGCGGCTGTGCCGAGTTCGGAAGAAGGGAGCGCGAAGCTATACGGTCGGCACCCACCTGACTAGTGTCAGGTTATTTTAAGCACATTACGGCAGTACGGGACCAAATACATTTGTATCTGAAAAGACTTCACCAAGTCGAAACTTGGTAAAGCCTTTTTTGTTTTTCATATTTTGTTTTTAGTTTGTTAAAATTTGTATGGTATAATTTGGTAAAGAAAAGAGTGATTAAATGAATAACTTAACCGAGAAAGAATTGATGCTTGCTGAAAAATGTTTGCAAAACAGCAAAATCGACCCTCAACTTTACATAGAAAACAAGGTAAACCGTGGCCTTAGAGACCTAAACGGTAAGGGTGTGCTTACAGGTCTTACCGAAATTTCCGATATTATTTCAAAGAAGATTGTCGATGGGGAAGAGGTGCCCTGTGCAGGCGAACTTTATTATCGTGGCTATCCCATTGAGGATATTGTAAACGGCGCAATGAAGGATGACCGTTTTGCTTTCGAGGAGATAGTTTATCTTTTAATATTCGGTTGTTTGCCCACAAAGAAAGAGTTGGAAGAATTTAAAGAACACCTTTTTTCTTATAGAACTTTGCCCGATAATTTCGTTCGTGACGTTATAATGAAGGCTCCTTCTTCGGATATGATGAACTCCTTGGCAAGAAGCGTGCTTATGCTTTATTCCAACGACCTTCAGGCCGATGATACCAGTATTCCTAATGTTTTAAAACAGTGTTTGCAACTTGTTGCTCGTTTCCCACAACTTTCGGTTTACGGTTATCACGCTTATAATTACCATTGGAAAAAGAGTGACAGTTTCTTTATTCACGAACCTGACCCCAATTTATCTACTGCTGAAAATATTCTTTATATGCTTAGAATAGATGGCAAGTTTACTCCCCTTGAGGCAAAGGTTTTGGATATCGCTTTGGTGCTTCACGCCGAGCACGGCGGTGGTAATAACTCCACCTTTACAACCCACGTTGTTTCATCTTCGGGAACCGACACCTATTCGGCTATTGCAGCAGCCATCGGCTCCTTAAAGGGACCCAAACATGGTGGCGCTAATGTTAAGGTTACGGAAATGTTTAATGATATAAAGAAAAACATTAAAGACTGGACCGACCGTGAAGAAATTTCCGAATATTTGCTTAAAATACTTAACAAAGAAGCCTTTGACAAGGCAGGTTTGATTTATGGTATAGGTCATGCGATTTACTCGGTTTCTGACCCTCGTGCCAAGGTGTTAAAGCGCTTTGTTCAAGAACTCTCCGTGGAAAAGGGTTTAACAAAGGAATACGAACTTTATTCTCTTATTGAAGAGTTGGCGCCTGAGATTATTTCCAAAAAGCGTAAAATGTATAAGGGTGTCAGCGCTAATATAGATTTTTATAGTGGATTTGTTTATGATATGTTGGGATTGCCCCACGAGTTATATACACCCATTTTTGCAATGGCTCGTATTGCAGGTTGGTCGGCGCACCGAATTGAGGAAATTATTAATGCAGGTAAAATTATCCGACCGGCTTATATGGCAGTGCAACCTCATAGAGAATATAAAGAAATGAGCGACCGATAAATTTGGAAATATTTTTTAAAATTTTTTTCAAAAAAATATTGCAGTGATAAATTGAAAGTGATATAATATTTTAGTGATAAAAAATATCATTAAATCTCAGAATTTTTAAATCAGAGAGGGACGATTAAAATGTCAGAAAACACCCGTTTAGTTGGTACTATTTCAAGGGGTATTCGTTGCCCAATTATCCGTGAGGGCGATAACCTTGCAAATATCGTTACTGATAGTGTTCTTGCTGCTGCCGAGAGCGAAGGCTTTGAACTCAGAGACCGTGATGTTATTTCTATGACCGAGTCTATTGTTGCTCGTGCTCAGGGTAACTACGCTAATATTGATGATATCGCAGCCGATATTAAGGCTAAATTCGGTGAAGATGCAACCATCGGTATTATTTTCCCAATTTTATCCCGTAACCGTTTTTCCATCTGCCTTAGAGGTATTGCAAAGGGCGTTAAGAAAATTGTTTTAATGCTTTCTTATCCTACCGACGAAGTTGGTAACGACCTTGCTGATATGGAGAAACTTGAAGAGGCTGGAATTAATCCTTTCTCTGATGTTTTAACTCTTGAGCGCTATCGTGAGGTATTCGGTGTTCACCGTTTACAATTCACCGGCGTTGACTATGTTGAGTATTATCAACAATTAATCAGAGAGAGTGGCGCTGAAGTTGAGGTTATCTTCGGTAATCAAGCTGCTCAAATCTTAAAGTATACCGACAAGGTTCTTAACTGTGATATTCACACCCGTGAAAAGACAAGACGTGTGTTAAACAAAGCAGGCGCTAAAATTGTTTACGGTATGGACCAAGTGTTAAGCACTTCCGTTAACGGCAGTGGTTACAATGAGAATTATGGTCTTTTAGGTTCTAATAAATCTACCGAAGATACTATTAAGTTGTTCCCCAGAAACTGTCAACCTGTTGTTGATGAAATTCAAAAGCAGATTTTAGAAAGAACCGGAAAACATGTTGAAGTTATGGTTTACGGCGACGGCGCATTCAAAGATCCCCTTGGTAAGATTTGGGAACTTGCTGACCCCGTTGTTTCTCCTGCTTACACTCCCGGTCTCGAAGGAACTCCCAACGAGATTAAACTTAAATACTTGGCTGACAATGATTTTGTAAATCTTTCGGGTCAAGAACTTAAAGATGCTATTTCTAAGAGAATTCAAGAAAAGGGTAAAGTTGTTATCGACGATATGACTGCTCAAGGTACAACCCCTCGTCGTTTGACCGACCTTATCGGTTCACTTTGTGACCTTACTTCCGGTTCGGGCGATAAGGGAACACCTGTTGTATTGGTACAAGGTTACTTCGATAACTATACCGACTAATTAACATTTAAGAATAATCCGTGAAAACGGATTATTCTTGTTCTTTACGGAGGAATTATAATGGATTTAAATGTAAGACCTGATTCAATGGAAAGAATTACTACCAAAGAATTAGCTGATAAATTTATTGACGAGCAAATTAAGGCTGTCAGAGAACAGGTTGGAGACAAAAAGGTGCTTTTAGCCCTCTCCGGTGGTGTTGACTCTTCGGTTGTTGCTGCATTGCTTATTAAGGCCATCGGCAAACAACTCGTTTGTGTTCACGTTAACCACGGACTTATGAGAAAAGGCGAGAGCGAAGCAGTTATTGAAATGTTCGGCAACGAGCTTGATGCTAACCTTATTTATGTTGATGCTACCGACCGTTTCCTTGATTTGTTGGCAGGCGTTGATGAGCCCGAGAAGAAGAGAAAGATTATCGGTGCTGAGTTTATCAATGTTTTTGCTGATGAAGCTCGTAAACTTGAGGATATTGATTTCTTAGGTCAAGGTACAATTTACCCCGATATTCTTGAAAGTATTAAACAGGCTGAAGGCAAAAAGGCTGTCAAGTCTCACCATAACGTTGGTGGTCTTCCTGAAGACCTTAAGTTCGAACTTGTTGAGCCTATTAAGTTGCTCTTTAAGGATGAAGTTCGTGTTGTTGGCGAGGCTTTAGGCTTGCCACACGCAATGGTTTACCGTCAACCCTTCCCAGGTCCCGGACTTGGTGTTCGTTGCTTGGGTGCCATTACTCGTGACCGTCTCCACGCTCTTCGTGAAGCCGATGCAATTTTGAGAGAAGAGTTTGACAAAAACGGTCTTGCCGAAAAGGTTTGGCAGTATTTTGTTGTAATTCCTGATATTAAGAGTGTTGGCGTTAAGGACGAAAGCCGTTACGAAGGCTGGCCTGCAATCATTCGCGCCGTAAATACTACCGACGCTATGAGCGCTACCATTGAAGAAATCCCATATTCTATTCTTCACCACATCACCAATAGAATCACCACCGAGGTTGAAGGTATCAACCGTGTTCTTATGGACCTCACACCAAAGCCCGTAGGCACCATCGAGTGGGAATAATAACTATTGTTATGGGGTAAACTGAAATATCCTCAAAACAGGCAAAAAGGGTAAATTTTCACATCCTCTAAAAGTGATAAATAATGGCCTTATGTGGCATGCTGTTTTTTGCTACATAAGGTTGTTTTTGTATCTTGAACCACTTTTATATTTATGTTAAAATGAGTTTATCAAATATAATCTTATAATTGATTGGAGAGAATGACAATGATATATTATGCTTTAAATGATAACAAACCTTTACTTTGCAAGGATAAAACAAAAATTGTCCAAGTAATACATTATTGTCCAAATTGTGAAACGTTAATATGTGGAGAGTGGGATACACACAAAATAGATGCTGCAGAAGAAAAAGACAAAGGTAAAGTCTGGGGACATTTTGAATATAGCATAGGGAATTTTGCTAATATGAAAAATTGTCCCGTTTGTGAAGGTAAATTTCATAATAATATAAATCATCATTTTATTTATAACGAAAGCAGAAAAGTATTATCTACTCATATACGTCGTTGTATACTTGGGTTTGAAGATTTGTGTTATCGTTTTGTATTTGAAGACTCCCTTAAAGAATTAGGAATTCATGATAAATACACCGAACTACAAGAAGGTAAAAAAATATTAACTGATTTTGGCCCCGCGACAGTTGTTCAAAAACCAGGCTACCAGATAGGAATAAAATATGATTGTGTATGTAAAGATACGGTAAAATCCATTTATTCCTTTTTGAACAATTATTATTCTAAAGAACGTAATCAAAGAGTGGAAAAAAAGATTAAAACATTTATTTATAACTGCACAGCGGATGATAAAGATACGACCATATCCACTTTTCAAAAAAACGATGATTTTAAATTAAAGGAGTATTTAGAACAATTAGTATTAATAGAAAAAAATATTTTTTCATTAACTCAAAGACTTCGAAAACTTTACTATTTGAATGCTACAGCAGAAAAAGATGCACAAACCTCTGAAAAACTTATGGTGTTAAGCAATGTAAATTCAGTCAAAGATGCGCTAAATTCATACGAAACACTAAAAAGGAAAAATGTAGAAAATGAAATTAAAATCACCGATTTCACAATAAAATACCCTAAAGAGCCCAAGAAGCCCAAGAAACCCGAAGAACCAGTTTTGGCTCAACCTGGTTTCTTTAATAAAAAAAGAGTTCTGGCTGAAAATGCTGTGCTTACAGAAAAATACGAAAAAGAATTAGAAACTTACAATTTGGCACTTGAAAAATATGAATCGGATTTTAAAAAATATAACGAAACCAAATCTTTGTTAGAAAAACAGCGTGATGAAAGTTATAAATCTGCTGTGGAAAATGCGAAAAGTAATTTAGAAAAGGAAATTGCAAAAGCACAGGCAAAATATAATGAATTACTTTCGAAACAGCAAGAAGCAGAAAATAACGCAAGCGACATTCCTACCCCCGAAAAAGCACAGTATCAATTCTTGAAAGATGAAATTGAAATCGCTGAAGAACTACTTAAAAATTTCTATAAAGCACGTAATGAAATGTATTCTTACGGTGTTATATTTGAAAAATATAGAGATTTTGTTGCCATTTCTTCTTTCTATGAATATATTTCTTCGGGAAGATGCGAAACATTAGAAGGTCCTAATGGCGCATATAACTTATACGAAAACGAAATTAGGATGAATACCGTAATTGAAAAGTTAAATAACGTTATAGAATCGTTAGAAGAAATAAAGCAGAATCAATTTATGATTTATTCTGCTATTCAAGAATCTAATAGACACCTAAAAACTCTCAATTCAACTACTACTCAAATGTTAGATGCTCTTGGCGAATTAAGCGAAAAAGCAACTACTATGGAATTATATATGTCTAAGATTGCATACAATACAAAAGTTACTGCTTATAACACAGAAAAGACTGCATTCTATGCAAAGAAAAATGCAGAACTTACAAACGCATTAGGATTTATGGTCGCTTTAAAGTGAGGATAAAAAATGACAGATAATAGACAAAAATATTTGAACTATAAAGAGCAATTTAAAAGGCTTAATCGTGCTATTGCAAGCGGTTTTAATCTTGAAGCGATGTTTATTGCATATTCTATAATGGAAGACCGCTCCGAATCTGTTTTAAAACACGCAGGAAAATACGATAGATATATTAAAAAACGTGGTGACCGAAACCCTACTATTGAATCTAAAATTAAAGAGATACAAAAGTGCAGAAGCAATAGAAAAGATTTAATGTACCGCTATTTTGCGGATGATTTACTTGATAAGATTCTTGTTTGGAAAGAAGAACGAAATCGAATGGTGCATGCTTTGCTAAAGCAAGAATTAACAAGCGAAGAACTCGTCAATCTTGCATTACAAGGCAAAGAGTATGCTCGTTTATTTTCTAACCGTGCCACTAATTATCGCAGAGCTTTAGAAAGATCCCAAACCAAAGGCTAAAAAGGATAGAGCGAGAAAGAAAAAGGTACGGGCAGAATTGATTTAAAAAGAAATATTTAGAAAGGTTAAGAGAATGAAGGATTTTGCCTTTTTTAGAATATGGCACTTTACCTCGTCTCAAGAATAATACGAAACGGCTTGGAAGTTTAATTCCAAGCCGTTTTTTCTATCTTAATATTTCTTCGTAAGGTAAGGTGCCGATGTGCCTTCGTACAATTTCTAAAAGTTTTTGGTGGTTTTCTTTGTTGTTGGCTGCAATGGCAGGGCAGGGACGGTCAAGTTTTATATCCTCTCCACTGAGGTCGGTTATAATGCCACCTGCTTCGTTTAAAATGACAATTCCTGCGCAGTAGTCCCAAGGGAAAACACGGAACTCAAAAAACAATTCGCAAGATCCTCTTGCAAGATAAGAAATATCTGTAGCGCAAGAACCGGAACGGCGCATATCAACACTTTCGTGATAAACTTCTCTTAAAATATCAATACACATTTCGGCATAATCCTTGTTGTAAAGGCTGAAAGCCGTGCAAAACAAAGAATTTTTAAAGTTACGGTCGGAAACCTTAATTTTCGCGCCGTTTAAAAATGCGCCACCACCCAAAACAGCGTGATAAAGTTCGTTTTTATAGGGCATATAGATCACGCCTAAAATGGGTTTTTCATTGTGAACCAAGCCAACCGAAATAGCTGTTTCGCTAATCCCCCTTGAAAAATTAACAGTTCCGTCAATGGGGTCAACAATCCAAAGATATTCGGCTTCATTTAATGATTTGGTGTTTTCTTCACCGAAAAATGCGGAATTTGGTATTAACTCAACCAATTTTTCTTCAAGGAATTTTTGAACGGCAATATCTGCCGAGGTTACAAAATTAACATGGGAACCTTTTTCGGTGGTGGTAAACTCACCTTTAGTGAATTTGGCTGATTCCTTAGTAATTTCTATGACTTTTTCAAGAATTAGGTTTAAATCCAATAAAAACACCTTCTAAAATAAACTATATTAATTATAACAATAATCCTTTGCTAAAGCAATAGGTAACATATTTATATTGACAAAGGGAAAGGGAAATGATAAAATAACAAACGATATATAACAAGTGTTATTTAACGGAGGTGTGTTATGGCTCCAAAAATTAAAACAACAAGGGAAGACATTATAAAAACTGCTGTGGAGATGGTTAAAACCAGTGGTGCCGAAAGCTTGGGAGCAAGGGCTTTGGCAGGGGTTTTGGGATGTTCCACCCAACCGATTTTTTCAAATTTTCAAACGATGGATGAGTTGCGTTTAGCAGTAGTTAATGAGGCTGACCGTTTGTTTCAGGAATATATGAAACAGGAAATTGAGAGTGGCAAGTATCCACCCTACAAGGCAAGTGGTATGGCGTATATCCGTTTTGCCAAGGAAGAAAAGGAACTTTTCAAACTTTTATATATGCGTGACCGTGCAAACGAAAAAATTCCCGAGAATACCGAGTTAGGAAACGAAATTGAAACAATGGTACAGGATAACACAGGGCTCGGTAGTAAGGATGCCAAACTTTTTCATTTGGAAATGTGGGCATATGTTCACGGTATTGCCACCATGTTTGCAACGGGATTTTTGGATTTGGAATGGGAACTTGTTAGTAAAATGCTGACCGATTCTTACCAAGGACTTAAGAAGCAATACGAGAAGGAGTAACAATATGGAAGCGATAAAGACATTAAATTTAACCAAGAAATACAAAGATGTTGTTGCTGTTGATAACTTAAATTTAACCGTTTTAAAGGGTGAACTTTTCTCCCTTTTGGGTATTAACGGAGCCGGTAAAACAACCACTATTAAAATGCTTTGTGGCTTAACCGAGCCTACCGATGGGGACGCTTTGCTCAGTGGTAAAAGCATTTTAAATGAGTCGGGTGAGGTAAAGAAATTTATTGCCGTTTCGCCCCAAGAAACGGCTGTGGCGCCCGGACTTTCGGTTAAGGAAAATCTCGATTTTATATGTGGAGTTTACGAGTTTGACTTTCTTAAGAAAACCCAAAAAGTTTCAGAACTTATTAGTCTTTTAGACCTTGAAAAGGTTGCAAATAAAAAGGCAGGAAAACTGTCGGGTGGTATGCAAAGGAGACTTAGTATCGCCATGGCACTTATAACCGAGCCTGAAATTTTGTTTTTAGATGAGCCAACCCTTGGATTAGATGTTATTGCCCGTAGTGATTTGTGGGAAATTATTCGCTCCCTAAAGGGCAAGGTTACAATTATTTTAACCACCCATTATATGGAAGAAGCCGAGGCACTTTCCGACCGAATTGCCATTATGAAGGATGGAAAATTGCTGATTTGTGACACGGCCGAGAAGATTAAAGAAAAGGCCCAAACCGATAATTTTGAAGAGGCCTTTGTGCGTATTGTTAAGGGGGTTAAAAAATGAAAATGTTGACCTTTGCCAAGAGAAACGCAAAAGAAATTTTGCGTGACCCTATCAATTTAGCATTTATGTTTGGTTTTCCTTTGGTGCTGATTTTTCTTTTGAGCGCCATACAAGCAAATGTGCCTGTTGACCTATTTGTCATTGAAAGTTTGGCTCCCGGTGTTACGGTTTTCGGACTTTCTTTTATGACCCTTTTCTCGGCAACCATTATCGCCAAGGATAGAAGCAGTTCCTTTTTGCAAAGACTTTATACCACACCTTTAACGGGGGCTGATTTTATATTGGGTTACACCTTGCCTATCATACCCTTTGCCGTTATTCAAAGCGTGGTTTGCTATATATCGGCATTAGCTTTAGGCTTGGATTTTACGGTTAATATTTTGTATGCCGTATTGTGTATTATCCCTGTTTCGTTTTTGTATATCGGTCTTGGTCTTCTTTGTGGAAGCGTTTTCACCGATAAGCAGGTTGGAGGAATTTGTGGCGCATTGCTTACCAACCTTTCGGCTTGGCTTTCGGGAATTTGGTTTGATTTAGAACTTGTGGGAGGCGCATTTAAAAAGATAGCCTACCTTTTGCCCTTCGTTCACGCAGTGGAGATGGAACGAGCAGTTTTAAATGGCAATTTTTCCGAAATTTTACCCCATTTTTTGTGGGTCGCAGGATATGCTGTTGTAAGTTTATTGGCAGCAATATTGCTGTTTTTACGCCAAATAAAAAAACAATAAATTAAAAACACCCCGAATTTTTCAGGGGTGTTTTTTGTTGCAAGGAAAATTTGTTGCAGGTGCAACGATTTTGTGATATAATGAATTGTAATTATTCAAAAGGAGAAAAAATATGATTTATAATAGTTTTGCCGATTTGAAATTATCGGCCTTGGGTATGGGTTGTATGAGATTTCCTGTTAAGGAAAACAATTCTCAAATTGATATGGAAAAAACCCGTGAAATGGTGGCCTATGCTATGGAACAAGGCATAAACTATTATGATACTGCTTGGGGTTATCATGATGGAAATTCCGAACCTGTTATAGGCGAGATTTTGGCAGAATATCCTCGTGAGAGTTTCTATTTGTCAACCAAGTTCCCGGGTTACGACCTTGAAAATATGGATAAGGTTGAGGAAATTTTTGAAAAGCAACTCAAAAGATGCCGAGTAGATTATTTCGATTTCTATCTTTTCCATTGTTTAACTGAAAATAATATTGATGCCTATTTAGACCCTAAGTTTGGCATTTATGATTACCTTGTAAAGCAAAAAAATTTGGGTAGAATTCACCATTTAGGTTTCTCGGTTCATTGCAGTCACGAAACAATGAAACGCTTTTTGGATGCTTACGCTAAAGAAATTGAATTTTGCCAAATTCAGCTCAACTGGTTTGACTGGGATTATCAAGATGCAAAAACCAAGGTGGAAATTTGCAAAAGTTATGGTATCCCTGTTTGGGTTATGGAGCCTGTAAGAGGTGGTTCTTTAGCAAAACTTGATGATTTTTATATGCAAAAATTAGAAATCTTAAAACCCGGGGTTACTTCTGCCGAGTGGTGTTTCCGTTTTACTCAATCAATCCCCCAAATTACAATGACCCTTTCGGGAATGTCAAATTTCGAGCAACTTAAAGAAAATATTGATACATATAAGGAGTCTAAACCCTTAAATGAAAAGGAGATGGAGACCCTTTTGAATGTGGGAAGGGCAATGGCTTCCAAAAAGGTTTTACCCTGTACTTCTTGCCGTTACTGCACAACCCATTGTCCCATGGAGTTGGATATTCCAAAACTCATTGAAGTTTACAATGAATTTATTTATTCGGGTAACGTGTCTTTTGAGTTTGAAGAAAATAAATCGCCTTCGGCTTGCATCGGTTGTAAGGCTTGTGAAGGCGTTTGCCCCCAAACTATTGAAATTAGCAAAATGATGACCGATTTTTCTGAAAAGGTATAAAAATGAAGAATTTAATAAAGGCTAAGGAAATTTTACTTTCCAGTAATTATACCTGCGTTCTTTGTAAAGAAAACGAGGTTTTTACATCCGAGTTCAGAGGGGTAAAACCCCTTGTTAAATGGTATGCTGAAAGGGCTGATTTTAAAGGTTTTTCGGCTGCCGATAAGGTTGTGGGAAAGGCGACAGCTTTTCTTTACGCCCTTTTAGGAGTAAAACGAGTTTTCGCAAAGGTTATAAGCCTGCCTGCTAAAGAGGTTTTGGTGGGTTACGGAATTGATGTCACTTTCGATACAATTGTTCCAAACATAATAAACCGTGCAGGTGACGGTATTTGCCCCTTTGAGTTAGCCGTGCAAGATGTTGAAAACGCAAAGGAATCATATAAAATAATTCGTTTAAAAATGGAGGAAATGGGAATATCCATTTAACCGATTATGTTTGTAAAGAAGTTGACTTTAACGGCAATGTTTTTGAGTTTGGGAATTGTTTTGCCAATGCTTTTTGGTCAGGTTCCTCAAATCGGAAGTATGCTTTTGCCAATGCATATCCCAGTGTTTTTATGCGCCTTTATATGTGGCTGGAAATATAGTGTTCCAATGTCATTTATTTTGCCACTTTTAAGAACGGTACTTTTTTCAAGACCAAAACCCTATCCCGATGCAATTGCCATCGCCTTTGAATTGGCAGTTTACGCTTTGGTGGCAGGAATTATTTTCGGTGTTTTCTCAAAAAAAGACCTGAAGGCCGTTTATGTGAGTATGCTTTCGGCTATGATTTTAGGGCGAGTCGTTAGAATTTTGGTTCAAATGGCACTTTTGGGATTAAAGGGAACACACTTCACATTTAGCGCAGTGTTCAGTTCGGTGGTTATTGTTGGTTTACCGGGCATAATACTGCAATTAATAGCAGTACCTTTGATTTTATTCACTTTCAAGCGAAATATAAAAAATTAGA
>JAZNLZ010000054.1:0-3325 GCA_045579365.1 Acutalibacteraceae bacterium | reverse complement strand
GAGAGAAAAGGATAATAAATACAAGAGCAAGGATATGCAAACTCTTCTTACCGGTTTTAAGGGCGAAAATGTTATAGCCTACTCGGGTATGGGTATTATCATCAGATTAGATGACGGTAGCTTTATTATTATTGACGGTGGTGGAGGAGATTATGATTCGGTTGACTCAAATAAACTTTTGAAAATTTTAAAAGAGCAGTCTCCCAAAGGCACCCAAAAACCCGTTATTGCGGCTTGGATATTTACCCATGCGCATAATGACCATATCGGTGTGTTTAATCACTTCTCGGATGATTTTCACGATAAGGTTGTAATTGAAGGTATTTATTATAATTTCCCAGCGCTTAGAGGAGTTGGAAGAGATGTTCAAAACTTCTATTATCATTTGGAAAATAATTATTCTGAGGTACCCACTGTAAGACCTCATACAGGTGAGAAGTATTTTATCAGAAATGCTGTTGTTGAAATACTTTACACCCATGAGGATATGTATCCTGACACCTATGAAAACGGTGGATATAACGATGGAAATCAAGCATCCCTTATATTTACCATAGACATTGAGGGTCAACGCATAATGATAACCGGTGATGCCAGTACCTGTGGTTTTGAACAAACGGTTATGTGTTTTGGAGATTATCTTAAGAGTGATATATTCCAAATGTCCCATCACGGTCAAAACGGATCGGTTGACTTTAATGCTTTGGTTGACCCCACCTATGCGCTCTTGCCTATTGCTCATCCTGTAAATGAAAGGCATTATAGAAAAACGGCAGCAAATGTATGGTTGGTTGACAGCGAGAATGTTCGACAGTTTCTACATTTCGGCAAAACCAGCGTTACAATTCCAATTCCGTATAATCCGACCGATGAAGAAATTGGCGATAGAATGCCGGACTGGACCACAAACCTGCCTACATATCCGACCCTTAAGCCAAAGGTTGTTAAGGCGGCCAAAAATGTGCCTGAAGCTTGGTTTGATTTAGGTTTCGAAAACGGTAAGCCTATTGACAAATTAGGCAACCTTACGGTTACAATGCCTAAAGGTACTATTGGGGAGACCAAGGTATATTACGATTATACTGAATACGATGTAACTGCCTTTACAGGCAAGGGTGCAGGAGAAGGTTTGTTAGTGAATTTACCCTTCGAGAGCAAGGAAGAGTATAAAAAGTTTATAACCGATGGTTTCACCTTCGAACTTTTCTTACAACTTGAAGAATATAGTTATGAATATGTTATTCCCGAAGATGAAGATATTCAGTCTCACAACAGCTTATTCGGCAACGCAAACTTAGGTGGTGTGTCCCTTTGCTGCCGTGATTATAATAATATGGGTCAGTTGCAATTTGTGATGAATTCTACTAAAATGAATGCGGCCACAAATCCTTGGGATTCTTATGTATGTGCTGCGAGACGCTGGATGAGTGAAGGACCTGTTTACATTGAAGAAGGCAAGGTTGCCCACATTGTTGGAACTTACGATAAAAAGAAAAATACCTTGAATATTTATTATAACGGTATTCTTGCTTCCGAAAGTTCTTTCGGCAATGGCGAGTTTGAAGTGGCTGATGAAGGATATAATGTTTTAGGAATTGGTATCGACCCCACATCTTACTTAAAATCCTTTGGCGAAATGAGTCCCTTTACCGTTCTTGGCGCAAAAATTTATAAAACTGCTTTAAGTGAGTCGGAAGTTTTGGCTGAATATAATAAGTGCATAAAATCACTCAAAAAGTAAAAATAAAATCCCGATGAGTTATCATCGGGATTTTGTTATTTAGATGGTGTAATCCATACAGGTTCTGGTTGCTGTATAGGGTTTAACATATTTGTCGGCCACTGCAACATGTGAAGGATGGGTGGCGTAAGCTTTTAACGAAGCTTCGTTTTCGAATAGAGAGTCCAGCATAATGTCAGCATTTGAAGAAGGGAGAGGGTCGAGTATAACCTTAATCTCTTTAAGACCCGAAATTTTCCCATGAAGTCCTTCCAAAGCCATCTTAATATGTTGCTTAACCTTTAGTTTTTCCAATTCGTTTATATCAGACTTTAATGTCCATAAAATTACATGCTTTACCATAACGCACCTCCCGTTTAGTATATTCTAAATTATACAAAAATAGAATTGTTTTGTAAAGTGGCAGTTTCAGATTAACCTTTTGCAAACCTTAATAAAGAAGGATTTAAAGGGCATAAACATCAAGGCATTGCCAAGATTAAAAAGTGTATGAATTAGGGAGATACCCGTCATATTAACACTTGAATTCAAAAAATTGAATTTTAAACTGATGATTAAATACATAAAACCGAGACAAATAACCGACCCCAAAATATTTACCCCGAAATGCACCAAAACCACCCGTTTGGCGTTTTTATTTGTTTTAAAAGAAGAAATAAAAGCAGTAACACAGGTGCCAATGTTGGCGCCCAAAACCAAGGGAATTGCTATTTTGCAGGTTATGGGGTTTGAAAGGGTCAAGGCTTCCACAATTCCAATGGTGGCCGAGGATGACTGTATAATTCCTGTGAAAAGGGAAGATATTATAAGGGCTGTCAAGGGACTTTCAAGGGTGAGTAAAAAGGTTTTAAACCAGTTAAGGTCGCTTACAATATTCACAGCACCCGACATTAATTCCATTCCGTACATTAAAAGGGAAAAACCCATAAACGCAAGACCGATGCTTCGTTTGTTATGCGTTTTACCCAAAAAGTTTATTGCCACACCTAAAAAGGAAATTAAGGGTACCCAAAATTTAGGGTCAAGAAGGGTGAAATTTAAGCCTGTGAGGCTGATAATCCAAGCGTTAAGGGTGGTGCCGACGTTAGAACCTAAAATCACACCAAAGGTGTTCTCAAAGGGGAGCAAACCTGAATTTACAAGACCTACAAGCATAACTGTAAGTGTGGAAGAAGAGTGGAGAAGGGCAGTGATACCACTTCCTAAAACAAAGCCTTTAAGGTCGTTTGTTGTGGCTTGTTTTAAGGTTTTTTCAAGCCTTCCCTGTGATAGACCCTTAAGGCTGTCGCTCATTACCCCCATACCGTAAATAAAGATGGCAAGTCCACCCAAAAGGGTGGCGAAGAAATAAAAAAACTGTGTCATACATATCACCAGTAATATATATGACACAGTTAAATTTATTAAAACTCTAAAGATTTTTCAATGTATTCTTTAAGGTCTGAAATGGGGATACGCTTTTGCTCCATGGTATCACGGTCACGAACGGTAACACACTTGTCTTCTAAAGAATCGAAGTCGTAGGTGATACAAATAGGAGTACCAATTTCATCCTCACGGCGGTAACGCTTACCGATTGAGCCG
>JAZNLZ010000053.1:0-11143 GCA_045579365.1 Acutalibacteraceae bacterium | reverse complement strand
AACGCTACCGATGAAGAAATCATCGCAGTTTGTAAGTTGGCCCAAGCCCACGACTTTATTGAAACTTTTCCCGATAAATATGATACCTATATCGAGCAGGGTGGCACTAACGTTTCGGGTGGTCAAAAGCAAAGACTTTGTATTGCCCGTGCGTTACTTAAAAATCCCAAGGTTATCATTCTTGATGACTCCACAAGCGCTGTTGACACAAAGACCGACACCTTTATTAGAAACGGATTTAAAAACTATATTCCCGATACAACAAAGATTATAATTGCTCAAAGAATTTCTTCGGTTATGGATTCTGATTTAATCGTTGTTATGGATAACGGTAGAATTACCGATATTGGAAATCACGAAGAATTGCTTAAAAATAGCACTATTTATCGTGAGGTATATGAGCAACAAGTTAGCGGAGGTGATTCTGATGAGGAAAAATAATCCTCCCGTTTTAGGTCCTGATGGCAAACGCAAAAAGCTTAATATTAGCTCTCTTGCAAGATTACTTAAAATGCTTTACGGATACTATCCTGTATTGTTGCCAATTATAGTTGTTTGTATTATTTTCGCATCAATCACTTCGGCAATTCCTGCAATTTTCCAACAACAGGTTTTACAAGCTATTGAAAAATGGATTGAATCCGGCCGTTGGGATTTAGCCAAGGGTGAAATCATCCCAAAAGTAACAATTTTGGGTGTTTTATATGCCTTGTCATTTATCGCCGTTATCGTTCAATCTCAGTTAATTGCAATTATGACACAAGGTTTCTTGGGTAAAATGAGAAAGACCATGTTTGATGGAATGCAAAATTTACCCATCAAGTATTTCGATACCCACAAACACGGCGATATCATGAGTTTTTACACTAATGATATTGACACATTAAGACAATTAGTTTCCCAGTCGATACCCACAATTTTACAAGCATCTATTGTTGTTGTTAGCGTGTTTGGTATTATGTTGTGGTACAGTGTTTGGATGACATTAGTTGTTGTTGCAGGCGTTTTTGCTTTGTTTATGGTTACCCGAATTGTTGGTGGTGGCTCGGCAAAATACTTTATGAAACAGCAACAGTCCATCGGTAAAACCGAAGGTTACGTTCAAGAAATAATGACCGGCCAAAAGGTTGTTAAGGTTTTTTGTCACGAAGATAAGAGCCGTGAGAAATTTGATGAAATAAATAATCAATTATTTGAAGACAGCAACCGTGCACACGCTTATGCCAACTGTTTAGGTCCTATTAATATGAACATCGGTAACATTTTATATGTTATTATTGCAACTGTTGGTGGTTTGTTCTTGCTTTCCAAAACTCCTAACTTTAGCATTTCAGGTTTGGCTTTTGAAATCAGTATTGTTATTCCTTTCCTTAATATGACAAAGCAGTTCACAGGCAACGTAAACCAGGTTTCACAGCAAATTAATGCTATTGTTATGGGTGTTGCAGGTGCTGAGCGTGTATTTGCTCTTATGGACGAGCAGGCCGAAACCGATGAGGGATATGTAACATTGGTAAATGCTGAGTATGACAAAAACGGTCAACTTAAAGAAACTGCCAAGCGCACAGGTCTTTGGGCTTGGAAGCATCCTCACAAGGCTGAAGGCACAGTAACCTATACCGAACTTAAAGGTGAGGTTACTTTAAATGATGTTGACTTTGGTTATGTTGAAGGTAAACAGGTTTTACACGGCGTTAGCGTTTATGCTAATCCCGGTGAAAAGGTAGCGTTTGTTGGTGCAACAGGTGCCGGCAAAACAACCATCACAAACCTTATTAATCGCTTCTATGACATTGCTGACGGTAAGGTTAGATACGATGGTATTAACATCAACAAAATCAAAAAGAGCGACCTTAGACGCTCTTTGGGTATTGTTTTGCAAGAAACCAACCTGTTTACAGGTACCGTTATGGATAATATCCGTTATGGACGACTTGATGCTACCGACGAAGAATGCATTGAGGCAGCAAAACTTGCCGGTGCTGATGATTTTATCACTCGTTTGCCAAAGGGTTACGATACCGAACTTGTAAATAACGGTTCAAACCTTTCCCAAGGTCAAAGACAGTTGATTGCTATTGCTCGTGCTGCAGTTGCTGATCCTCCGGTTATGATTTTGGATGAGGCAACCTCCTCGGTTGATACCCACACCGAAGCCATCGTTCAACGTGGTATGGATAGTTTAATGCGTGGCAGAACTGTTTTTGTTATTGCTCATAGACTTTCCACCGTTAAGAATTCCGATGTGATTATGGTGTTAGACAAAGGTAGAATAATTGAGCGTGGTAACCACGAGAAATTAATTGCCGAAAAAGGTCAGTATTATCAACTTTATACAGGTGCCTTTGAATTAGAATAATTTTAGAATAATCCTCTCTTTTTACGCATAGTATTTATCAGTAAACTTGCGAAAAGAGAGGATTTATTATGCAACAAAAATGTCTTAAAAGCGATATTTACATTAACGAAAACTATTTTTGCGATTCGGTAGAACAGGCGATAGATGTGGATTTCACGTTGCCTGATTTTTGCCCTGATATTTCAAAAATATTCAAATGTCACGCTGTGCCGAGAATTCTATCAAAATCCATTAACGGCAATAGCATTACCATTGACGGAAATGTGATAATTACTATTCTTTATTGCGACAAAGATAACAATTTTTGCTCTTATGAATATGTTTATCCTTTTTCAAAGGTAATGGAGTGCGCCTTGGATATTAGTGGTTGCAATGTTTCGGCGAAAATCAAGTGTGATTACATAAATTGTCGGGCTGTTACAGGTAGAAAAATTGATATTCATGGTGCTGTTGGTATTTTCCTAAAGATTTTCAAGCGTAAATGCAGGGAAGTGGTTTGCGATATCGATGACCCTCAAATCGAGATTAAAAGGGTAACAGCACCTGCCACAACCCCAATGGGATATGCCGAAAAATACCTGCTTATTGAGGAAGATTTGCCCGTTGGCAACGGTCAACCCTCAATTCAAAATGTAATCAAAACTAACGCATCGGTAAGTGTTTTTGAAACTAAAATAATTAACGATAAAGCCGTTATAAAGGGCGAAATGACGGTTTGTATTTTGTATTGCCCCGAAAACAGTTATTCTCCACAAACCGTTAAATCAAAAATGCCCTTTAGCCAAATTGTTGATATTGAAGGTGTTACCGATAGTTGCAAATGTGAGTGTAAGGCCGAAATTTGTGCCGTTGATGTTAAGCCTAAATTAACCTCAAACGGCGAGGTTAGATGCTTTAGCATTAACGCAAAGCTTTTGCTTTCTTGCGAAGCCTACTGTAAAAACGACATTTTAGTAATTGAAGATGTTTTCTCAAGAAAGTTTGAAGCTGAAATTATGCGAAACAAGGTGCCCTTTAATTGCATAATTGATACACTCCAAGAAGGTTTCAACTGTAAAAAGAGTGTGGAACTGGATTTTAACATTAATAATGTGGTTGACCTTTGGTGTAGCGTTCAAAACTGCCACACTAAGTTTGAAACCGACAAGATGGTAATTTACGGAACGCTACTTGCCGATATGATTATATGCGACGAAAATAATATTCCCTTATACGTTGAGAAAACTATTGATTTTGAGTACAAATATCCTTTTAAGGCCAGCAGGGGAATTGCGCATTGCGAACCTATGGTTGAGGTAACATCCTGTGGCTTTACAATTGTTTCATCTAATTGCATTGAACTTTTGGTAGAACTTGGTATAAATGCTTCAATTTACGAAAAGCAGGAAATATCGGTTGTTTCTAATCTTAATATTAACGAGGATAAACTAATTAAAAGAAACGATGATACTGCTATGGTTATTTATTACAATATTGAAAATGAGAGTATTTGGAATATAGCCCAAAAGTTTTCGGCATCGGTAGAGGAAATAATGTCGGTTAACGGTATTGAAAACAGCGAAGATTTAAAATCAGGTATGTTATTAATTCCTTTAAATTAGTAAAGAATATAAGCCCTGTTTGGGCTTATATTTTTTTGTTTATTATGATGCCTTTATGGGCGAAAAATTGCTAAAAATTGTTCTTAATAACGAAAACACTCCAATTTTTATCAATATTTTTTTAAAAATTATACAAATTGCACAAAAAATATATTAAAAATAGTGTTAGATACTACTTGAAAAATGGTTTGGAATAATGTAGTATAATAAAGTAATAATATAATTATATTATAATTCGGAGGTAGAATTATGCAAAAATATACTGCAACGGCTTTAGCTTCTATGATTGAAAAGAAGCTTTCTCACAATTTCGGCGTTGCTCCTGCACAGGCTTCTGATGAACTTTTCTACAAAGCTTGTGTTTTGGTTTTGCTCGAAATCATGAACGAACGCCGAGCTGAATTTAAGAAGGCAACCGGTGAACAAGAAGCAAAAACCGTTTACTATTTAAGTATGGAATTCCTTATGGGTCGTTCCTTAAAAAATAATCTCTTTAACCTTGACCTTACCGACACTATGAGTAAAGCCTTGGCAAAATTCAAGGTTAAACTTGATAAATTGTACGATTTTGAACCTGATGCAGGTCTAGGCAATGGTGGTCTTGGCCGTCTTGCTGCTTGTTTCCTTGACGGTCTTTCAACCGGTGGTTATCCGGCAATGGGTTATTGTATTCGTTATGAACTCGGTATTTTCCGTCAAAAGATTGTTGATGGTTGGCAAACCGAAATGCCTGACTTTTGGCTTCCCGGTGGTGGAGTATGGTTACAAGCTAAACCTGCACTTGCTGTGGATGTTAATTTTGACGGCAAAATCGACGAATGGTGGGACGGAAGCTACCATCACATTGAGCATAAAGATTACCAAACTGTTCGCGCTGTACCTTATGACCTTTGTGTTGCAGGTAAAGATGGCAAAACTGTAAACGTACTTCGTCTTTGGAGTGCTGAGTGTCAAGACTTTGATATGCGTGCATTTAACCAAGGCGACTATGTTAAGGCATTAGAGCAAAGAGCAATGTGCGAAACTATCTCTAAGGTTTTATATCCTGAAGATAATCACATTGAGGGTAAATCTTTAAGACTTCGCCAACAATACTTCTTGGTATCTGCTTCAATCCAAGATATTTTAAGAAGACATTTAAGTCAATATAACACCCTCGAAAACCTTGCTGAAAAGGTTGCTATTCACATTAACGACACCCATCCAACACTTTCTATTCCCGAGCTTATGCGTTTGCTCTTGGATGAATGTGGTTACTCTTGGGATGATGCTTGGAATATCGTTAAGAAGACTGTGGCTTACACTAACCATACAATCATGTCCGAGGCTTTGGAGTGTTGGCCTGAGCATTTGATTAGAGAAAGAATTCCAAGAATCTATCAAATCATTAAAGAAATCGACCGTAGATACCGTGAAGAGGTAATGTATAAAACCGGCGACTTTGGTTTGGTTGAGCGTACTGCTATCATTAGTGGTGGTATGGTTAAGATGGCAAACCTTTGCGTTGCTACCTGCCACACCGTTAACGGCGTTTCAAAACTTCACAGTAAGATCTTGGTTGATGAATTATTTAAGGATTATGTTACTTTAACTCCCGAAAAATTCACCAACGTTACCAACGGTATTGCTCATAGAAGATGGCTTTGCCAAGCAAACCCCGAACTTACCAAATATTTAACCGAACTTATCGGTGATGGTTTTATTAAGGATGCTTCCGAGCTTGAAAAACTTATGGCATTTGAGAACGATAAGACCGTTTTGGACCGTTTGGCTGAAATTAAACACGGCAACAAGGTTAGATTTTCTAACTATCTTAAAGAAAACACCGGCGTTGCTCTTGACCCTGACTCTATTTTTGATATGCAGGTTAAGAGATTACACGAGTATAAGCGTCAACACTTGAATGCTTTAAATATCATTTCCGATTATCTCTTTATTAAGGCTAATCCTAACGCCGACTTTAAACCCAAGACCTATATCTTCGGTGCTAAGGCTGCTCCTGGATATTTATTTGCTAAAGAAATTATCCAAATGATTTACAAACTTTCGGTTACAATCGCAAACGACCCTGCTGTTAAGGATAAGTTAAAGGTTGTATTCTTGGAAGACTACCGTGTAACAATGGCTGAACTTATGATTCCAAGTGCTGATATTAGCGAACAAATCTCCTTGGCATCAACCGAGGCTAGTGGTACCGGTAATATGAAACTTATGATGAACGGCGCTATCACTTTAGGTACCGAAGACGGCGCAAACGTTGAAATTCATAAGGCTGTTGGTGATGATAATATTATTATCTTCGGTTTGCAAACTCCCGAAGTATTATCTCTTCAAAAGTATGGATACTCTCCAGTTCCTTATTACAATAATAATCCCGAATTGCGTGAAGCGCTTGACTTCATCGGCAAGGGTATTGCAGGTCAAAACTTTGAGAATATCTACAACACACTTAAAAATAACGATAGATATATGGCTTTGGCTGATTTCTCCGATTATCGTAGAGCGCAACAAAAAGCAACCGAACTTTACAAGAATAGCGATGTTTGGAACAAGATGTCCCTTAATAATATCGCAAAATCGGGAATTTTTGCTGCTGACCGTTCTATTGCTGATTATGCAAATAACATTTGGAACGCAAAGCCTGTTGAGTAATTTATGAATTATTATCCTTTTGATTCGCGAGACAATTTATATCGTAACAAGTTAGGAAGCATAGCCGAGGGGGAACCCCTTCGGCTTAGCCTATTGCTACATAGAGATGCTTGTGTTTATGATGCTTTTCTTCAAATTCGTGAAGATAGCGAGGAGAACATTCAAGAAATACGCTTAATTCCCGGTGAATGGCTTGAAGATTACCGTTATTATACCTGTGAAATCACTTTAAGCGAAGGTTTATATTGGTACTCCTTTAGATATACAAGCGCTCACGGCGAATTTAAGGTTACAAAAACAGGGGAGAGTCTTGGTTGTGTAACGTCCGATGGTTCTAACTGGCAACAAACGGTGTATTCGGCCGATTATAATACCCCAGACTGGTTAAACGGTGGTATTATTTATCAAATTTTCCCTGACCGTTTTTATAATTCGGGCAGCGAAAAAATCGGTGTGCCTGATGACCGTTATTTAACAACCGACTGGTATGCTCAACCCGAATTTCGCCAACCAAAAGATAAGAAACGTATGTGTAACGATTATTATGGTGGTGACCTTAAGGGCATTGAGGAAAAATTACCTTATTTAAAGGATTTGGGTGTTTCTTGCATCTATTTAAACCCCATTTTTGAGGCTCACTCTAACCATCGTTATAATACTGCCGATTATCTTAAAATTGACCCACTTTTAGGAACCGAAAAAGACCTTGAAAATCTTGTTAAATCGGCTAAAAAACAGGGCATTGAGATTATTTTGGATGGTGTTTTCTCCCATACGGGTGATGACAGTATCTATTTCAATAAATATGGCAGATATGACAGCGTTGGAGCCTATAACTCCAAATCTTCACCATATTACAATTGGTTTAAATTCTCTGAATATCCTAATAAATATTCGGCTTGGTGGGGAATTGAAACTCTACCCGAAACCGAGGAAGATGACCTTTCTTTCACAAATTTTATAACCGGTGAAAAGGGCGTTATTAAATATTGGTTAGATAAAGGCGTTAAAGGTTTTCGACTTGATGTTGCCGATGAACTTCCCGATGGTATTTTGGATAAAATTCGTATGGCTGTTAAGCGTGACAGTGGCGAAAATTATCTCCTTGGCGAAGTTTGGGAAGATGCAAGTAATAAGATTAGTTACGGCAGTCGTCGTCGTTTCTTGCGTGGCCGACAACTTGATTCGGTTATGAATTATCCATTTGCTAATGCCATAATTGATTTTGTAAAGGGTGGAAATGGCGCTAATCTCATTAATACTGTTTTGTCTATTTTGGAAAATTATCCAAAACCTGCAATTAAGGTATTAATGAATCACATAGGCACACACGATACAGCTCGTGTTTTAACCATGCTCGGTTGTGATTATATTCCAACAACCCGTGAGGAACAGTCAAGATTTTCATTGTCGGAAGAAAGCAAAATTAAAGCGATAGAACTTTTGAAACTCGCAGTTGTTTTGCAATACACTTTACCCGGTGTTCCATCAATTTTTTATGGTGATGAAGCAGGTATGGAAGGCTTTGGTGACCCGTTCTGCCGTGCCGGATATCCTTGGGGTAAAGAAAACACTGAAATTTTAGAGTTTTATAAGAAAATGGGTAAAATTCGCCGTGAAAACTCGGCTTTTGAGGATGGTGAATTCACTCCCGTTTACTGTGATAACGAAACTGTTTGTTATGTAAGAACTAATGGCAAAAATCAAGTTTTGGTTGCAGTTAATTGCGGTAATAATGAAAAAGAATTTACTGTGCCCGAAATTTTTGGCGGTTTACTTAAAGTGAAATCGAAATCATTTGAAATAATCACAAAATAAAAGCACCCGTTTGGGTGCTTTTTTAATTTTCTGTTCGAGTCTCTGACATAAAAAATAACAGCCCACCCTAAAAGGATGAGCTGTTATTTGGCGGAGTAGGAGAGACTCGAACTCTCGCGCCGGGGTTTAGCCGACCTACGCCCTTAGCAGGGGCGCCTCGTCACCAACTTGAGTACTACTCCATGTTCGTAAACGGTTTTAAAAAATATGGCGGAGAGGAAGGGATTCGAACCCTTGTGGGGTTTCCCCCAAACGGTTTTCAAGACCGCCTCGTTATGACCACTTCGATACCTCTCCATGCGACCATAATATATTATCACAACAAATATAAAAAGTCAATAGAAAATTTAAGATTTTAAAATTAAAAACAACAGCCCGTTTTATACGGGCTGTTTATGATTTTTATAGCAAAATACACACTAAACCGTTACATCCTTCGTTAATTACACGCTCAACGGTTTCCTGTACTCGCATTCTGGCATCAATAGGCATACGAGCGAGTTTTGTGTGTAATCCTTCGTTAACAAGGTCGTGGAGTGATTTCCCGAAAATATTGGAGTCCCAAATCTTTACAGGGTCTTCCTCAAAACCACTTAATAAATACATAACAAGGTCTTCGGACTGCTTTTCGCTGCCCACAATGGGACTAACTTCGGTGGTGATGTTGGCCTTCATAAGGTGTATTGATGGGGCAGATGCACGAAGTTTAACGCCATAACGACCACCTTGTTTTACAATTTCGGGTTCTTCGAGTTTTAGTTCATCGGTGTCAGGCATTATAATTCCGTAACCCGTTGCCTCAACCTCTTCCAATGCATCCTTAACACGAGAATACTCTTTCTTCATTGATGCCAAAGAAGATATATTTTCCATAAGTTCTTGTTCATCATTAATTTGCAAACCCGTTGTTTCGCAAAGAACCTTATAAAATAGAGAATTTTTGGTATGCAGTTCAATTTTTGCAACGCCTTGACCCAAATCAAGATTATTTACCGATGCTAATGTTATATTATCTTGATTTTTAAAGGCTTTAACAAAAGCGTCTATATCTCTTAAAACCTTAACCTTTTCGGCAACAGTTTTAATTTTTTGGGTTATGTCGCTTCTAAGCCAGTGATTTAAAGGAAGGGCGTTTATCCACTTAGGATATGTAATACAAATTTCTTTGATGGGAAATTCATATAGAATATGAGCCAAAATTTCCTTAATGGAGTCGTTATTCAGTTCCAAACAATTAACGGGAAGCACCGTTACCGAATACTTTTCACTTAATTGTTTTGCCGTTTCCTTGGCTTCATCAGAAGCAGGATACATACAATTTAAAAGCATTAAAAAGGGTTTGTTAATTGCTTTTAATTCACAAATAACTCGTTCTTCGGCTTCGGCATATTCTTCTCGGGGAATATCACTAATACTGCCATCGGTTGTAATTACAAGACCGATAGTTGAGTGTTCGGTTATAACCTTTCGAGTTCCGATTTCGGCAGCCATATTAAAGGGGACAGGCTCTTCAAACCAAGGTGTCATTACCATTCTTGGTTCATCACCTTCAATATAACCCAATGCACTTGGCACAATGTAACCGACACAGTCAATTAAACGCACATTGAAAGACGCATTGTCATCAACCGTTATTTGCGCTCCTTTTTCGGGGATGAATTTTGGCTCGGTTGTCATTATTGTTCTGCCCGAAGAAGACTGGGGAAGTTCATCGTTCGCCCTTTCTTTTAAATAATCTTCGGCTATGTTGGGTAAAACAAGCTTATCCATAAATTGTTTAATAAAGGTGGATTTACCCGTTCTAACAGGACCTACAACGCCTAAATAAATGTCGCCACCTGTTCGCTCGGCTATATCCTTATAAATACTTGAGTTTGTCATTTTTCATCACCGTTTCCTTTTTAACCTTTCTTTAAAATGGTATGAAGGTGTGTGACTCTTTATGACTCACCATTGTTTAAATTTAGAATATCTTAATAATGGTGATATGCTATGTGTAAATTAAACAAACTGAAAATCGGTCAAAAAGCAAGGGTGGAGAAGGTTTTAGCGAGTGGAAAACTTCGCCGCCGTTTTATAGATATTGGTATAATAGAAGGCACCGAAATTGAGTGTATAACAATTAGTCCACAAGGCAACCCAAAGGCTTTTTTAATTAGAGATGCGCTTTTTGCAATTAGAAACGAGGATAGCGCCGAAATTAAGGTGGGTGATATTTGTGGCTGATGTTACCGTTGCAATTGCAGGTAATCCAAACGTTGGTAAAAGCACCATTTTCAACGCCTTAACGGGTTTGAAGCAACACACAGGCAACTGGGCCGGGAAAACTGTTGGAAACGCTCAAGGCTATTTTAAGACCAAAGAAAACGATTATACAATTGTTGATATTCCGGGAACATATTCATTGTTTTCAATGTCAAAGGAGGAAGAAATTGCCCGTGACTTTCTAATATACGGTGGCGTGGATGTTGTTGTGGTTGTTTGTGATGCAACCAAACTTGAAAGAAACTTAAATCTCCTTTTACAAATTTCAAAAATCCATTCTAATATTGTGCTTTGCGTAAATCTTTTGGATGAAGCCAAGCGAAAGGGTATTGAAATTGATTTAGAAAAATTATCCGAAATTTTGTCGGTGCCGGTAATAGGAACTATAGCCCGAAAAAAGTCCTCTTTAAACAATTTGAAAAATACATTAGATTCAGTATCAAAAGAA
>JAZNLZ010000052.1:0-11521 GCA_045579365.1 Acutalibacteraceae bacterium | reverse complement strand
TTTTAAAGGCAAAAGATTTTAAAAAAGCAATAGCTGTTATAAATGATACAGGGGTAACCGTTGTGGTTAAAGGGGAAGGTTTGACCTCAGGTCAGACCCTTCAAATTCAGGATATTGTAACGGGTGAAACCAATGTGGCCTTGGCGAATATAAAAATTGTGCCGGTAAAATAAAATTTTTGTTGTTTTATTTTTAAATTGTGGTATAATGTAAGTGTAATATACTACGGAGGTATAAATATTATGGGCAATAGAACAGAACTTTCGGTTAATACTGAAGTTTTAGCTAAGATGACTGAGATAGCTGCAAAGGAAATTGACGGTGTTGTTGGCCTTTCTAAGAAAGCTATTAATTTAAAGGGCGCTGTTAAAACCAAAAATCCTTTCACAGGTGTTAAAATTGAAAGCGTTAACGGTGCTTTAAAGCTTAATGTTTATATTTGCGTTAAGAAGGACGCTCTTGTTAAAGAAGTTGCTGAAAAGGTTCAAGCAAATGTAAAAGAAAAAATCCAAACCATGACCGGCACTGCTGTAACACAGGTTAATGTAAATGTTGCTGATATTCAGTTAGAAGAAACCGAAGAATAAAACAATACCCCGATAGGCAAATGTCTATCGGGATTTTTTCTAAATTGCAGGAGTTTAAAATGATTAAAGGCGTTATTTTTGATTTAGACCATACCTTGTTTGATAGGTACGCTACCTTTCGTGCAACACTTGATAACCTTTATGATAATATAAGGGACAAAATCCCCGAAACCGTATCTTTGGAAGAGTTTTCAGAAGGTGTAATTGCCAGTGAGCAAAAGTACATATATCATAGTTTTGATTTAATCGCTGAAGATGTTTTCAAAAAAGGTCTTTTGTTGGAAAAACTTTCGGGTAGAGAGTTTTGGGGTTATGTTTGCAAATACTGTTGGCCAAAGGCAGCAGTGAAATATCCTTTTACCGAACCAATGCTTGAAAAACTTCGTGATATGGGTCTTAAAATCGGAATTATAACTAATGGTAGTGTAGAATCCCAAAAGGCAAAAATTGATTTGTTGGGAATGGATAGGTTTGTTGATGAGACTATAATTTGTGGCACATTAGGGGTGCAAAAACCCGAAAGATTACCTTTTGATGTGATGTGCGAAAGATTAGGTATGAACGCAAATGAACTTTTATATGTGGGTGATAACCCTATAAATGATATAATGGCAGCAAGAAATGCAGGATATATTCCTGTTTGGGTTAAAACCCTTGGAACCTGGGAGTTTGATGATATTGAACGTGCTGAGTATGAGGTTGATACCGTTGCCGAAATTCCCGAACTTGTAGAGAGAATAAACAAAGGCACTGTTTAAACAGTGCCTTTTCTTTTTATCCCAAACCAAAGCTTACGGACAACGCCTTGTCCACCATCCCCATTGAAGCGTCGTCAAGGCTCCCCATACGCTCTTTTAAGCGCTTTTTATCAATGGTGCGAACCTGTTCTAATAACACGATAGAATCCTTAGCAAGGCCACATTCTCCCGATACTACAGTAATATGTGTTGGCAGTTTTGTTTTTTCCTTCTGGCTGGTTATGGCCGCCGCAATTACTGTTGGGCTGTATTTATTGCCCACATCATTTTGAATTATAAGTACAGGTCTGATGCCACCTTGTTCGGAGCCGATTACAGGACTCAGGTCGGCATAATAAATATCTCCTCGTTTAATATTCATTAAATCACACTTTCCAAAATCTCTCTGCCTATATTTTTACCGAAATAACGGCAAGTTAAACATTAATTTTAAAATTCTTTTATATACTATGCATCTAGATTTTAGAATGACAAAAATCCCCCGATTTAAATCGGGGGATTGGTTTTATCTTTTAACAAAATATTCTTCATACCAAACAAGGAAGGTGTAAATGGTCCAAACCTTGCGCCAGTTATCCGAATTGCCACCAATGTAATCATCAAAAATAGCGTTAATTTCGGGAACGTTGAAGAACTTCTCGGCAATATCGCTGTTAAACAAGCGAATAACATCGCCGTTGTAACGACTGTCAGCCATCCAAACACGAATGGGAACCACAAATCCTAATTTTTTACGGAAAGCGATTTCTTCGGGTAAAACTTTGGATGCAGCAGTACGAAGGGCAACCTTGTTTTGCTCCTCGTTCACCTTGTAAATTGAAGGCATACGGGATGCAATATCGAAAATCCTAAGGTCGGTCAAAGGCATTCTAACCTCAAGACCTGCAGCCAAGCCCATTTTATCAACATTAAGATAAATATCGCCCTCAAGCCAAACCTGAATATCAACATCGCTCATTTTAGAAAGTGGGTCAAGACCTTCATTTTCAGTGTAAATGTCTTTCACAAGGTCAATGGGAAGGAAATCCTCGTAATATTTTTTAAGGATTAATTTTTTCTCATCTTCCTTCATAATATTGGTATTTCCAACATAGAAGGTTTTAAGGTTTTCACCATAACGCTCAGCGTTGCGATACATATTGTAACCACCAAAGAATTCATCGGCACCTTCACCTGAATAACAAATATCGGTGTGGTTAGCAACAGCTTTACAGCCAAGGGCAAAGGCAACAGCCGAAGCATCACCTAAAGGTTGTTCCATATTGTACATAACATAAGGTACAGCGGCAAAATAATCTTCGGGGGTAACGAGACAACGGCGATTTTCACGTTTTAGAATATCAGCAGTTTCTTTGGCAAGACCCGACTCGTCAAGTCGGCTGTCATCATAACCACAAGAGTTGCTGACATTAATGTCCGACGCTGCTAAAACGTAGGAAGAGTCAACACCACCCGACAAGAAACTTTCAACATATTCTTTCTCGCCCTTAACCTGGGGTAAAATTTCCAAAAGGGTGGAGTGAATTTCATCGGCCCACTCATTTAAAGTTTTGCTGTTATCGGGTTTAAACTCGGGTTTCCAGTAACGGTGGATTTTAATTTCACCATTTTTGAAAATCAAATATCTTCCAGGCATTAGTTTTTTAACGCCTTTGAAGAAGGTTTCATCACCTGTGGTGTAGGTCATTGTAAGATAAATTTGTAAAAGTTTATCGTTAAGTTCCTTTTTAAAACCGGGGTTTGCCATTATTTCTCTAATGGTGGTGCCAAATAAAAGTTCACCGTTTTCGGCCAAATAATAGTAAAAAGGCTTTGTACCAAACTGGTCTCTAAGGCAGAAAAGTTCTCCTTTTTCTTCATCAAACAAAGCCAAACTAAACATACCGTAAATGTGGTCGGCTAAATTGTAACCCCACTTTTCGTAGGCTTTGAGTATGATTTCTTTCTCCATATCTTCACGGCTAAGAAGGGGAGAAACATCTAACTCCTTGCAAAGTTCGGCGTGGTTTCTAATATGGCCTCTATAGGTTTTTAAAGTAATTTTTTGTTTTAATTCTAACATTAAACATACCTTCTTTTTTAATTACAATTATAATTTACCACAAATCGAAAATTATTTCAATAAAAAAACTCCCCAAAAGGGGAGTTTTTAAATCTTTATTCGGCTTCCATAATAGCACGGAATTCGTCGCCGGAAATTTTTTCTTTTTCAAAAAGAACTTTTGCAGTTTCGTGGAGTTTGCTCATAGATTTTTCCAAGAGTTCCAAGGCTTTGTTATATTGAGCCATAACAATACCTTCGATTTCCTCGTCAATAACAGCAGCAGTTTTTTCGGAGTAGTTAGGTGTGGAAGAGAAATCACGGCCAAGGAAAACTTCGTTGTTGTCGTTGCCGTAAGAAACAAGACCGAGTCTTGCACTCATACCAAACTTGGTAACCATTCTTCTTGCTAAATCGGTAGCACGGTCGATATCATTCGAAGCACCTGTGCAAACATCATCTTGGGTGAGTTGCTCGGCAGCACGACCACCCAAAAGTGAACAAATTTGCTCAAGCATTTGGTTTTTGGAGACGTGGCCTTTTTCTTCGGTGGGAAGATACATTGTGTAACCTGCAGCCATACCACGTTTGATAATAGAAATTTGGTGAACGGGGTCTTGGGTGGGAAGGAAGTAGGAAACAACAGCATGACCTGCTTCGTGGTAAGCAGTAATCATCTTGTCCTTATCCTTAACAAGGTGAGATTTCTTTTCGGCACCCATAATAACCTTAATGGATGCTTCTTCAATTTCTTCTTGGGTGATAGCCTTTTTACCGTGGCGAACAGCAAGTAAAGCAGCTTCGTTTAAAAGGTTTTCAAGGTCGGCACCGGTAAAGCCTGAGGTAGATTTTGCAATGGTTGCAAGGTTAACATCGGGACCCAATGGCTTGCCACGGGAGTGAACCTTTAAAATTTCCTCTCTACCCTTAACATCGGGGTAGTTAACGGTGATTTGACGGTCAAAACGGCCGGGACGCAAAAGAGCTTTATCCAAAATATCAGGACGGTTGGTAGCAGCCATAACAATTACGCCTTCGTTTGCGTTAAAGCCATCCATTTCAACAAGAAGTTGGTTAAGGGTTTGTTCACGTTCATCGTGACCACCACCGAGACCGGCACCTCTTTGACGGCCAACAGCATCAATTTCATCGATAAATACAATGGCAGGAGCTTCTTTTTTAGCCTCGTTAAATAGGTCTCTAACACGGGAAGCACCCACACCTACGAACATTTCAACAAAGTCGGAACCTGAAATCGAGAAGAAGGGAACACCTGCTTCGCCTGCAACAGCACGTGCAAGAAGGGTTTTACCGGTTCCCGGAGGGCCAACAAGCAACACGCCTTTAGGAATTTTTGCGCCAAGTTCGTTAAACTTTTGAGGAGCCTTTAAGAAATCAACGATTTCGGCCATTTCCTCTTTTTCTTCATCGGCACCTGCAACATCGGCAAAGGTGGTCTTTTTCTTGGTATCCAGTCTTCTGGCCTTTGATTTACCGAAGCCCATGGTTTTGTCAGCACTCATGGCACCACTCATTTTTCTCATTAAGATAAAGAGTAAAAGACCGGTTGCACCAATCATTATGATTGAGGGTAAAAGACTTGTAATCCAAGAGGTTTCACCACCACGGATAAGGTTATACTCAATATCCTTTTCGGTGCCTTTGTTCTTTTCTTTGATTTCCCAAATATCTTCGTTTACATCCTCAATAAAAAGGCCGGAGTTGGGAACAGTGTAACGATGAGTTTTGTTGTCCTTACGGGTTGTGTAGGTGAGTTCGCCATTATAAAGATTAAGCTCTAACTCGGAAATTTCATTTGCTTTAACCATCTCGACAATTTCGGAATACTTCAAGTTAGCAGTATCCTTAGTGAAATAAGAAACCGAAAGAATGGTTAAAATGAAAACGATGGGGATTGCAATGTACAAAAGTACATTTTTAAAATTCTTCTTCAAGGGTTTTCTCCTTCCTATTTATTGGCGTAAACTTCTTCGTTTAACACAGCAATAAAGGGTAAATTTCTATATTGTTCGTTGTAATCAAGACCATAACCAACAACGAACTCATTGGGTATAGTTTTGCCAACATAATCGGCATTAATTCCGGTTTTGCGTTTTTCGGGTTTGTCAAGCAATGTGCAAATTTTAACAGAGGCAGGTTTTCTGTCTAACAATAACTTTTGAACATAAGAAAGGGTTATGCCCGATTCCAAAATATCTTCAATAATTAAAACATCAAGACCTTCAACGTCGGTGTCTAAATCCTTTTTAATGTTAATGAAACCACTGGTTTGGGTACCAACGTAGGACGAAACTTGCAAACAGTCCAAGGTGCATTCGCAATCAATTTCACGCATAAGGTCGGCAGTGAAGGGGATAGAACCTTTTAAAACAGTTACGATTAAAAGTTTTTTACCCTTGTAATCCTCGGTGATTTGTTTGCCGAGTCTTTTGCAAATTTCGGCAATTTCTTCCTTGGTAACAAGTATTTTTGCAATTGGATTAATTTCATTTTTCATTTTCTTCAACCTCTATTAAATATATCAGTTTTGTTTTGTCTTTCACTGCACATCTTTCGGCAACACCAATACCATAAATCCAAACAACACCTTTATCGTCCGAAATGACCGGTAGGGTATCACGGAGATTTAAAGGAATATTATATTCGTTGTAAAGTTTGGTAAGGGGTTTTGTACAGCCTCGGTTGGCAAGCCGAATGCTGTCGCCCGATTTCCTGGAACGAATTTCCAATTTTCCTATAATTTTATCACAATCAATAGAACAATTTAATAACAAATTATTAACTTTTTCCTTTTTTTCGCTGATTTTTACCGAAAAGGAAACGGTTTTACCCAAATTTTCTTTTAACTGGAGGGTAAGTTTGCCTCCACTCACAAGACAATGATTATCCTCGGGGAGATTTGTTTTACCGTTTTTAAGGCAAATGTCATATATGCTTTCAATATGACAGGTCTCAAGAGAAATTTTGGGAGCCGATTTTTTAATAAATTCCACAATAATTCTTTTGGCGAGAACTGGGGAAAGTTTTTTGAAATTCTCAACACATAAAGAATTTTCATCCCTAAAATCGGTTATATATTTTTCGGCATAATCATTAAGTAGTTTGGATGTTTCGGTTAGCACCTTGCCGGTTTTAAGTACCGAACGCTCAACCTTGGGGTTAAGTTCTTTTAAAACGGGAACAATTTTGTGGCGAATTTTGTTTCGAGTGTAATCATCGGTTAAATTTGTACTGTCGGTAATGAATTTTAAATTATTACTCTCACAATATTCTTCAACCTGTTCTCTTGTAGCGCCGATTATAGGTCTTACAATATAATCCCTTTTGATCGGAATGCCACAAAGCCCATCAATAGCAGTTCCTCTTGCAAGGTTTAGAATAATTGTTTCAAGGTTATCACTTGCTGTGTGAGCAGTGGCGATAACACCTTCATTTACACGAGCAAAAAGGTCGTATCTTGCCTTTCTTGCTGCCGTTTCAAGGCTTAAATTATTCTCGGTTGCAAATTTTGGCACATCAATTCTTTCGCAAATGAAGGGGATGTTTAAACTTTCACACAATTCCTTGGCAAAGTTTTCATCCCTTTGCGCTTCCTCACCACGAATCAAATGATTAAGATGCACAGCTTTTAGGGTAATACCCAACTGGTCTTTTAAGCGATTTAATCCGTAAAGCAAAGCTACCGAATCGGCTCCACCCGATAATGCAACCGTCACCACATCTCCATCCCTAAAAAGGGAATGTTCCAAAACGGTTTCTAAAATAATTTTTTCTATCATCGGAAGGTATCCAAAGAGGTGAAACGGGTGTACTGACCATCGAAGAACAAGTCAACAGTTCCTAAACCACCGTGACGGTTTTTAGCAACAATACATTCTGACTTGTTGGGGTCGGACCTGTCTTCATCCTCAGCCTTTTCGTTATCATAATAAGTATCACGATAAAGGAATAATACAATATCAGCATCCTGCTCGATAGAACCCGAGTCTCTAAGGTCGGAAAGGGCAGGTTTATGGGACTTACCTTTGGTTTCGGTTCCACGGGAAAGCTGAGCACAGGCAATTACCGGAACCTTAAGGTCTTTCGCCATAATCTTTAAATTACGGGTGATTTCCGAAACCTCTTGAACACGGTTGTCAATATTACGGGCCGATTTCATAAGACCTAAATAGTCAACAACAACCAAATCAACCTTGGGCATTCTTCTAAGTTTTGCCTTCATTTCAGGAACGGTGATGTTGGATGTTTCATCAAAGAAGATGTTGGCTTTGGAAAGGTTGTCACCGGCCATTGCAAGTCTTGTCCACTCGTCATCCTCTAACTCACCACTGCGAAGGTGTTCACTGGGAATACCTGCCTCACTTGAAAGCATACGCTGAGCCAACTGGTCACGAGACATTTCAAGGGAGAAGAAGCAGACGGTTTTGCCTGAGTTTATGGCGACATTGCGAACAATGTTAAGAGCAAAAGCAGTTTTACCCATACCGGGACGGGCACCCAAGATAATAAGGTCGGATTTATAAAGACCACCGATTACCTTGTCAAGTGAACCAATGCCTGTGGGAATACCAATGTAATCGGCACGGGTCTCGGGGTTGCTCATTTTATTTAGTCGGTCATAAGTTTCGGTTTCAATAACCGATTTAATGTGGGTAAGACCGCTAACCTCACGACCTTGGCGAATTGCATAGATACTTTGTTCGGCGTTGTCAATAAGTTTGCCTGAATCGGTTTCGCCGTCGTTAATATCTCTAATAATGCCTTGGGCAGCATTCATAAGAGAACGAGCATAATAACGTTCTTTTATAATTTCAATATGACTTTGAATATTAGCCGAGGTGGATACGGTTTGAACCAACTGGGTTAAATAAGCCTTGCCACCAGCCTCATCATAAACACCGTCACGTTTTAGTCTTTCCAAGAGTGAAACAAAGTCAACAGTTTGGCTAAGTTCAAACATGGTGGCAATGGCTGAATAGATTTCTTTGTGCTGGGGGAGATAAAAATATTCAGATGATAGACTAACGGCAACTTCGCTTAAACATTTGGGGTCAATTAAAATAGCGCCCAAAACAGCCTGTTCGGCCTCAATAGAATAGGGAAGTCGGCCACCGTCTAAATTGTAGATTAATTTTTCGTCACTCATTTTAATTCTCCGAGTTTAAATTAAATTCCTGTTACAACAACATTTACCTTGGCACTAATGCCGGGGTAAAGTTTGATTTCGGCAGTGTATTCGCCGAAGTTTTTAATGTCAGCCACCTGCATTTTCTTTCGGTCAACCTTGATTTTAAGGCTGTTTTCAATTTCAAGGGCAATTTCTTTAGATGTAACCGAACCGAACAACTTTCCGTTGGAGCCGGCCTTTGCTTTAATGGTAACGGTTTTGCCTTCTAAAGCCTTTGCAGTAGCATTGGCAGCGTTAATTTCTTCTTGTTTGTGATGAGCCTTAGCTTCCTCACGGTTTTTAAGTTCGTTTAATGCAGTATTGTCAGCCTCAACGGCTAATTTTTTGGGGAACAAGAAGTTTCTTGCGTATCCATCGGATACATTGCAAAGTTCACCCTTTTTGCCGTGGCCTTTAACATCAGCTAATAATATAACCTTCATCTTTGTTTCTCCTTAAATGTTTACTTCCATAATAATTGGTAAAACCATAGGACTGCGTTTTGTCCTTTGGAAAAGGAAACGGGAAATGCCTTCCTTTAACTTGGTTTTCACAGTGTTCCAATCACGAACATTGTGGATATAACAACGCTCTAAAATATCGGCTGCTTGTTCGTTAATGTCTCGGATTAATTCTTCCGACTCACGAACATAGATAAAGCCTCTTGTAACAACGTCGGGTCCCGAAATTATTTCACGGGTTAATCTATCAACGGCAATGGCGATTATTATAATACCATCATCGGATAAAAGTTTTCGGTCACGAAGCACAATGCTTCCAACATCGCCAACGCCTAAACCGTCAACCAAAACACGACCTGCCTGAACGGTTTGGGTGCATTTAACTTCCTTTCGGGAGAGTTCAACAACATCACCGTTTTGGGAAATGATGATGTTATCGGGGTTAATGCCAACCTGTTCTGCCAAATGTGAGTGGCGCATAAGGTGCTTTTGTTCGCCGTGGACGGGCATAAAGTATTGAGGCTTAATAATACTCATCATAAGTTTTAATTCTTCTTGACAAGCGTGTCCCGAAACGTGCACGTCGTACATCTTTTCGTAAACGACATTGGCTCCTCGTTTCATAAGCTCATTTATAACCTTGCTAACAAGCTTTTCGTTACCGGGGATGGGTGTTGCTGAAATGATAATTATATCACCCGATATAATTTCGATTTGGCGATGGTCAGAGAAGGCGATTCGGTGTAATGCCGACATAGTTTCGCCCTGGCTTCCCGTTGTTACAAGAACAATTTTTTCGGGTGGGTAACTGTTAATATCGCTAATATCAATAAGCACGTTTTCGGGAAGGTTTAAATAACCTAATTCCGAAGCCACAGTTACAACATTATTCATACTTCTACCCGAGAAGGCAACCTTTCGGTCGCATTTAACGGCTTCGTTTATGATTTGTTGAATTCTGTGAATGTTAGAAGAAAATGTTGCAATAATTATTCTGTGACCTTCGGCTTGGTTAAAGAAGTGGGATAATGAACCACCAACCAAACTTTCCGAAGAGGTAAAACCCGGGCGTTCAGCATTGGTGGAGTCGGCCAAAAGGGCCAAAACACCTTTTTTACCGTACTCACCGAAACGAGCCAAATCAATAACATTACCGTCAATGGGTGTGGTATCAATTTTAAAGTCGCCGGTGTGAATAACTGTACCGGCAGGGGAGTTGATTGCAAAAGCAACTGCATCGGGTATAGAGTGGTTTACATTTATAAACTCTATATTGAATTTCCCCAAAGAAATAGTTTCTCCGGGCTTTACAACGTTTAGTTTAGCATCACCTAAAAGGCGATGCTCTTTAAGTTTTCCTTCGATTAAGCCAATGGTTAAACGGGTGGCATAAATTGGGAGATTAAATTCCTTTAAAAGATAGGGAATAGCACCAATGTGGTCTTCGTGACCGTGGGTTATAACCATACCTTTGATTTTATCCTTGTTTTCTAAAATGTAGGTAAAATCGGGAATAACAATATCAATACCGGGCATTTCCTCATCGGGGAATGACATACCACAGTCAACTAAAAACATATCCGAATCGTATTCATAAAGGGTAATGTTTTTGCCAATTTCACCAAGACCACCCAATGGAATAATCTTAACGGGGAGTTTTGGGGTTTCAGGTTTTTTATAATTTCTTTTGGCAGTTTTTTTGCCGTAAGTGTTTTTAGAAACTTTAGGATTGTGGTTGGTGGTATTTTTTTCTGTTTTTTTGTAATTCTTGCTGCCGTTTGACGCGTGTTTGTCAGGGGCAGTATTTTTTGTTTGTTTCATTAAAAAATATCCTCCAAATGTTATTTTAATACATACTTTAGGTATGTTATGTTCGAAAAGGTATAGTATTCCTTATACTATATAAATAATCACTATATATATTACAATTTTTAAAGTATAAAGTCAAGGGTATTAAGGGAAATATTTACATATATTATTTACATTTTTTCACTCTTTTAAGCCCCTATTTCTTGACAAGAGAAAATAAAATTCATATAATGCAAAAGGTGATATAAATGTTTTGGTTTAAGAAGAAAAATAAAAATCCTAATGCCGATGTTTTAAAGCAAATGGATGGCAGGGAGATTAAATATGTAACACAGCGTTTAAGAAACGAAGACGGCACTGTCAGAGAGGTGATTCTCGGCAAAGAGGGAAGAATTGTCGTTTTAGATGATGAAATTCGTGTTATGTGTGGTGCTACTGATGTTTTCCGTTGCCTTATAGAAAACGCTACTTATTATATGCTTTTAAGTGGTGACGGTATAACCGTTTCGGGAGTAAATACCCTTAATGATACACAAATGGATATTATTGTTTTTTACAAGTATCACCGAAAATAGCCCTTCTTGACTTTTAGAGTTATTATGCTATAATGTTTTGAGTAAAATTAAACACTTGCACTTGTGGCGGAACTGGCAGACGCGTATGGTTCAGGTCCATAT
>JAZNLZ010000051.1:0-2608 GCA_045579365.1 Acutalibacteraceae bacterium | reverse complement strand
GAGAGAAAAGGATAATAAATACAAGAGCAAGGATATGCAAACTCTTCTTACCGGTTTTAAGGGCGAAAATGTTATAGCCTACTCGGGTATGGGTATTATCATCAGATTAGATGACGGTAGCTTTATTATTATTGACGGTGGCGGTGGAGATTATGATTCGGTTGACTCAAATAAACTTTTGAAAATTTTAAAAGAGCAGTCTCCCGAAGGCACCCAAAAACCCGTTATTGCGGCTTGGATATTTACCCATGCGCATAATGACCATATCGGTGTGTTTAATCACTTCTCGGATGATTTTCACGATAAGGTTGTAATTGAAGGTTTTTATTATAATTTCCCAGTGCTTAGACGAGTTGGAAGAGATGTTCAAAACTTCAATTATCATATGGAATATACTTATCCCGAAGTACCCACTGTAAGACCTCATACAGGTGAGAAGTATTTTATCAGAAATGCTGTTGTTGAAATACTTTACACCCATGAGGATATGTATCCTAACACCTACGAAAACGGAGGATATAACGATGAAAATCAAGCATCCCTTATATTTACTATAGATATTGACGGTCAACGTATAATGATAACCGGTGATGCCAGTACCTGTGGTTTTGACCAAACGGTTAAGTGTTTTGGAGATTATCTTAAGAGTGATATGTTCCAATTAGCCCATCACGGTGCAAACGGAACAACGGAATTTAATGCTTTGGTTGATCCCACTTATGTACTTTTACCGGTTTCTTATCCTGCTTTTGAGAAGCATTATAGAAGAAATTCGGCAAATACATGGTTGCTTGACAGTGAAAATGTTCGTCAGTTTTTATATTTCGGTAAAACCACTATTACAATCCCCATTCCTTATAATCCGGCCGATGAAGAAATTATTGACAGATTGCCGAATTGGACTACGAATATGCCCACATATCCAACCCTTAAGCCAAAGGTTGTTAAGGCGGCTAAAAGTGTGCCTGAAGCTTGGTTTGATTTAGGTTTTGAAAACGGTAAACCCATTGATAAATTGGGCAACCTTACGGTTACAATGCCCAAAGGCACCATTGGGGAAACTAAGGTTTATTATGATTATACCGAATACGATATAACTGCATTTACGGGCAAAGGTGCTAATGAAGGTTTGTTGGTTAACCTGCCCTTTGAAACCAAGGAAGAGTATTCGAAGTTTATAACCGATGGTTTCACCTTTGAACTTTTCTTCCAACTTGAAGAGTATAATTATGAATATATTGTTCCTGAAGATGGAAATCTACAGTTTCATAACAGTTTGTTCGGTAATGCCAATCTTGGTGGCGTGTCTCTTTGTTGCCGAGATTATAACAATGAAGCTCAACTTCAGTTTGTGATGAATTCAACCAAAATGAACGCTGCAACAAATCCGTGGGATTCTTATGTTTGCGCTGCAAGACGTTGGATGAGCGAAGGACCCGTTTTCATTGAAGAGGGCAAGGTTGTTCACTGTGTTGCAACCTATGATAAAAAGAAAAACACCTTAAGTATTTATTATAACGGTATTCTCGCTTCCGAAAGTTCTTTCGGCAACGGCGAGTTTGAAGTAGCCGATGAAGGATACAATGTTTTAGGAATTGGTATCGACCCCACTTCTTATTTAAAATCTTTTGGCGAAATGAGTCCCTTTACCGTTCTTGGCGCAAAAATTTATAAAACTGCTTTAAGTGAGTCGGAAGTTTTGGCTGAATACAATAAGTGCATAAAATCACTCAAAAAGTAAAAATAAAATCCCGATGATAATTCATCGGGATTTTTATTGTTAGGGGTGTTTTTTTGTTGCATGTGCAACGATTTTGTGATATAATAAACTGTGACTTTTCAAAAGAAGAATAAATATGATTTATAATAGTTTTGCCGATATAGAGTTATCAGCCATGGTTTTGGGCAGAGTTGTTAGAATTGCGGTGCAAATGGCACTTTTGGGATTAAAGGGAACACCCTTCACATTTAGCGCAGTGTTCAGTTCGGTGGTTATTGTTGGTTTACCGGGCATAATACTGCAATTAATAGCAGTACCTTTGATTTTATTCACTTTCAAGCGAAATATAAAAAATTAGATTTAGGAGTAACTTAAAATGAAGAAAGTAATATCACTGATTTTATCTGTTGTTTTGATGGCTTGTCTTTTTACAGGTTGCGAAGTTGATGAGTCAAAACTATCGGTTATTAAGCCCGATGCCCTTCCAAAATATGAGGGAAAAGGCACTGTTTCCAGCCTTGTGGAAGATGATAGAAATGTGACTATGATATATTCGGAAAATGCAGAGGAATACGAAGAATATGTTGAGTTACTTCTTGATAACGGTTTTGCAAAATATGCCGAAAACCAAATTGGTGATAACCTTTTTGCTACCTTGTATAATCAGGTTACCACTGCAACGGTTTATTACAGACCTGCTGCAAATGAACTTAAAATTATCGCCGAACCGAGAGGCGACCTTTACCCGAGAGAAAAGGATAATAAATACAAGAGCAAGGATATGCAAACTCTTCTTACCGGTTTTAAGGGCGAAAATGTTATAGCCTACTCGGGTATGGGTATTATCATCAGATTAGATGACGGTAGCTTTATTATTATTGACGGTGG
>JAZNLZ010000050.1:0-24164 GCA_045579365.1 Acutalibacteraceae bacterium | reverse complement strand
ACGATGCCTTGGCTGCTAACCCCGATAAACCCTTGACCGACCGTGCTTTTCAGGGTGTTTACCCCATTGGTTCGACCATTAAACCCATCGTTGCCATCGCAGCCATGGATAACGGAAAATACGAAACGGGCGAACACATCTTTTGTAGTCAACAATATAATTTCTTTGATGACTATAAACCAAGTTGCATGCATTTCCACGCAAGTATCGGCCTAAACACAGCCCTTTCAAAAAGTTGCAACTACTTCTTCTTTGAACTGGGTCGCCGTGTTGGCGCCCTTACACTTACCGACTATTTCAAGCAGTTCGGTTTGGGTGTTAAAACGGGTGTTGAGGTTAACGATGCAGCAGGAATTATCCTTGAACCCCAGTCCAACGGCACCGGTGGTGACACTTTGCAGATTTCCATCGGCCAGTTAAATGCATTTACACCTTTGCAACTTGCAAACTACACAGCCACATTAGCAAATGGTGGCACCCACTATAAGGCAGGTCTTATTAAAAGCATCGTTTCCTATGATTTATCTATGACCTATAAGGAATATAAACCCGAAGTTCGCAACAAGATTAACATAACCGAAGCCACATTAGGCGAGGTTAAAGCAGGTATGCTTTCGGTTACGGTTGACGGTACAGGTCAAGCCGCTTTGGGTGATTATCCTGTTCGTATTGGTGGTAAAACCGGTACTTCTCAGGTAACGGGCAAGGCCGACCACAGTATTTTCGTTGTCTTTGCGCCCTACGATAACCCCGAAATTGCCGTTTCGGTTGTTCTTGAACACGGTTCATCGGGTTTTGCGGCAGGTACCGTTGTCAGAAACATTTTAGACGCCTATTTCTTCACCGATTCGGGCTCCGTTGGTGAAGACCGACCCTTTATTGTTCTTGACTGATTTTAAGGGGCTTTTGATTGACAAGAGTTTACGTTTATGATAAAATTACAATTTGAAACGAGGGGAAAATATGAGCAAAATATTTGCCACCACCTCAGGTAAAGGTGGTGTGGGAAAATCCAGCGTTGCCACCGGATTGGGACTGTCTTTCAGCCACTTGGGGCTCCGTGTTCTCTTGGTGGATATGGATGAGGGGCTTCGTTGCCTTGACCTTCTTTTAGGGGTTGAGGGTGAAGCAGTTTTGGACCTTTCGGACGCCTTAACCACTCCCGACATTTCAGACATTGCCTATCCTTGCAAATCGGAAGGACTTTTCCTTTTACCTGCTCCCACAAAAGACGATGTGGTAACCCCCGAGGCACTTTCGGATTTTTGCCAAAAGGCCGAGAATTTTTACGATATAATAATTTTCGATTTCCCTGCGGGAATTGATTTCACCCTTTACGAAGCCTTGCCACGCAAAACGGTTTTCATCTGCGTTGCAACCCCCGACCCCGTTTCGGTGAGGGATGCTTCCTTTGTTGGAGCAAAACTTACTAAACTTGGTCTCCGGGCCAGACTTATAATCAACCGATTTAACCTTAAAACCCATTTTAAGCGAAAACAAAAGAATATTGACGGAATAATCGACACTTCCACCATCAGACTTTTGGGAATTGTGCCCGAAAGCGAGGAAATTTGCCTTTTATCACTTCGCCATCGCTTAAAGGTTAGAAAAAAACCATTTAAAGCCTTTCTTCGCATCTCCCATAGGCTTCTTGATAAAAACATACCCTTAGAAAATTTAAGAAAGATTTGAGGTTTTTTAAATGACAATTGCACTTATCGCCCATGATTCAAAAAAAGAACTTATGGTACAGTTTTGCATTGCTTACTGTGGCATTTTAAGTAAATATAACCTGGTTGCAACAGGTTCAACCGGCAAGGTGGTTTCGGAGGCTACCGGCCTTAACATTACCTCCTTCTTGCCCGGTTCTCAAGGTGGTTCCCAACAAATCGCAAGCCGTATCGGTTGCGATGAAATTGACCTTCTTTTGATGTTCCGTGACCCCATTACTGCAAAACCCGAAGAACCCGACGAGCAGGTTCTTTTAAGACTTTGCGATATTCACAACATCCCTGTTGCTACTAACATTGCTACCGCCGAAATGGTTGTTCACGGTTTAGAGCGTGGCGACCTTGACTGGCGAGAAATTATGAAAGCGGATAGACAAAATGGCTGAAATTAACCGTGCCATAAAAGGCACCAACGATGTTCTCCCCGAAGAGAGCCACAACTGGCAGTTTGTTGAGGGCAAAATGCTTGAAACTGCTACACAATTTGGATTTAAAGAAATCAGAGTACCTGTTTTCGAGCATACCGAGGTATTTTTACGCAGTGTTGGAGATACTACCGATGTGGTTCAAAAGGAAATGTACACCTTTGATGACAAGGGTGGTCGTTCCATCACCCTTCGCCCCGAGCTTACAGCAGGTGTTATTCGTTCAAGCATTGAAAAGGGTCTTGTAAACGGCGCTTTACCCCAAAAACTTTGCTATATTGGTGGTTGCTACCGTTACGAAAAACCCCAAGCAGGAAGACTTCGTGAATTCCACCAATTTGGTGTTGAGTGCGTGGGCGCTGCTGCCCCTAACGCCGATGCTGAGGTTATTTCTCTTGCCAAGGCTGTGCTTGAAAATATCGGAATTAAAAGAATTTCTCTCGAGATTAACTCCATTGGTTGTCCCGAGTGTCGCAAGGAATACCACAAGGCTTTAAAGGAGTATTTTTCCAAAAACGCCGAAACCCTTTGCGATACCTGTAAGGACCGCCTTGACCGTAACCCTATGAGAATTCTTGACTGCAAGAGTCCTATTTGCAAGGAAATTGCCGAAAATGCTCCTGTGGTTATTGATTATTTGTGCGATGATTGTAAAAACCACTTTGAAAGTGTTAAAGCCCACCTTGAGGCTATGAATATTGACTTTACCGTTAACCCCAAAATCGTTCGTGGTCTTGATTATTACACAAGAACCGTTTTCGAGTTTGTATCGGGTGATATCGGTGCTCAGTCCACCGTTTGTGGTGGTGGCCGTTACGACGGTCTTATTTCTCAAATGGGTGGCCCACAGACCCCTTCATTAGGTTTTGCAATGGGAATTGAGCGTTTAATGATGGTGCTTAAGGCCCAAAACGCCGAACTTCCCGAAGCCCCAACCTGCGATTTATTCATTGCAACCTTGGGCGAAAAAGCAAGTATTAAGGCCAGCGCCCTTTGCAAAGAACTTCGTGACGAAGGATACAAGGTTCAAACCGATATTTGCGCAAGAGGTTTAAAGGCTCAAATGAAATACGCCAACAAAATCGGCGCAAAATTCACCTTGGTTTTAGGTGACAATGAGGTTGAAAACGGCAAGGCAAAACTTAAAAATATGTCGAACTCTGCCGAAAGAGAAATCAACCTTAACGAGTTGGTTGAAGAACTTGGCGAGGAAATTCGCAAAATTTTATTCGAAAGCATTGCTGAAATTTTTTAGGAGATGAAACCCTATGTTAGATAGATTAGCAGGTCAAAAACGCACCCATTACTGTGGTGTTTTAAGACGAGAAAACGAAGGCGAGACCGTTACCGTTTGTGGTTGGATTCAAAGACAACGTGATTTAGGTGGTCTTATTTTCGCCGACCTTAGAGATAGAACAGGTATCGTTCAATTAGCCTTTGATGACAACACCGAAAAAAGCCTTTTTGAAAAGGCTTCGGGACTTCACAGCGAGTATGTTGTTATGGCCGAAGGTAAGGTTCGTGTTCGTTCTTCCATAAATAAAGAAATTCCCACCGGTGAAGTAGAAATTGAGGTTACAAACCTTAAAATTTTGGGTGAAAGCCAAACTCCCCCCTTTGAGATTTTGGAAAACTCCAACGCAGGTGAAGATTTGCGACTTAAATACCGTTACTTGGACCTTCGCCGTCCCGACCTTCAAAAAAATATTCTCCTTCGCCACAAGATTACCAAGGTAACAAGAGACTATTTTGATGAAAACGGCTTTATTGAGATTGAAACACCAACCTTAATTAAGTCCACCCCCGAAGGTGCGAGAGACTATTTGGTTCCCTCCCGTATCCACAAGGGCAGTTTCTTTGCCCTTCCTCAATCCCCCCAAATGTATAAGCAACTTTTAATGCTTTCCGGTTTTGATAGATATATGCAAATCGCTCGTTGCTACCGTGATGAGGACTTGCGTGCCGACCGTCAACCTGAATTTACCCAAATCGACCTTGAAATGTCCTTTGTTGAGCCTGAGGATGTATATTCCATCGCCGAAGGTTACATTAAACGCCTTTTCAAAGAGGTTTTGGGCGAAGATATTGTTACTCCTCTTCCAAGACTTAAATTCGTTGACGCTATGAACGACTACGGTTCGGACAAGCCTGACACCCGTTTTGAAATGAAAATCAAGGATTTGTCAGATATTGTCGAAAATTGTGGTTTCTCGGTATTTAGTGATACCGTTAAAAACGGTGGCACCGTTAGAGCAATTACTGCTAAGAACGCAGTTGATACCTACACCCGTAAGGAAATTGACAAGTTGACCGAAACTGCAAAGGGTATCGGCGCAAAGGGTCTTGCCTTTATCCGTTGGGTTGAGGATACTCCCACCTGCTCCTTCTCTAAATTTATGACCGAAGATGAAATGAAGGCAATTTTAGAGAGAACCGGCGCCGAAAAGGGCGACTTGGTGCTTATCGTTGCCGATAAGAAGAGTCTTTGCCTTTCTGTTTTGGGCGCATTACGCCTTACAGTTGCTAAGCGACTTGATATTATTCCCGACACTTACAATTTCCTTTGGATTACCGAATTCCCCTTCTTCGAGTATAACGAAGAAACAGGAAACTGGGATGCAATGCACCATCCATTTACCTCTCCTTTGGATGAGTCTATCCAGTATTTGGATACAAACCCCGAAAAGGTATTTGCAAAGGCTTATGACCTGGTTTTAAACGGCGTTGAACTCTCCAGTGGTTCAATTCGTATTACCGACCCCGTTTTACAGTCTAAAATGTTTAAGGCTTTAGGTTTAAGTGATGAAGAAGCCCACGAGAAATTCGGTTTCCTTACCGATGCCTTCAAGTTTGGCGCTCCTCCCCACGGTGGTATGGGTATCGGTCTTGACCGACTTGTTATGCTTATGTGTGGTTGCGACAGCCTTCGTGACGTTATTGCCTTCCCCAAGATTTCTAACACATCCGAGCCTATGTCAGGCGCACCTGCGCAGGTTGATGATATTCAGCTTAAAGACCTTAGCATTAAAACTTTAGAGTAAAATCAAATATTTTTATACCACTTTCATCAATTTCGATGGCCGAACGGTATTCTCCAAAGCCTACAAGGCGTATGCCTTCGTAGGCTTTTGTTATGCCAAAAAAGCCTAAAATAAGGCAAAAAACCACCGTTGACGAAATAAAAAAACTTCTAAAAAACAAACGTGTACTTCTTTTCATAATCCACCTCAAAATTATTATAAACAAAACCCTCAAGGTTTAATCACCTTGAGGGTTTTTATATTCCAATGGATTATTCTCGATATATTGAAAAATTTCATTATAATCCTTTTGGTTACGAATTATGTGGTCGTAATAAGAACGCTGGAAAATCGGTTTGCCTATTTCTTTTGTGGTTAATGTTTTTATTGAACGAACAATACTTGCCACTTTATTCGTAGGGGTCGATGCCCTCATCGACCCGTTTTCGATTCTGATAATCAAATGTATATGGTCGGGCATTATTACATATTTTTCTATTTCAGGAACATTGCGAATATATTTTTCAACAATTTTGCCGTATGTTTTCTATATTCCACTTAAAAGTTCTACAAGGCAGTTTCCCACCAACCGGGCCGAAAAATGAACCTCCTCTAATGTGTTGGCGTCGGTGCCGAATTCGATTAGCAAAGAGCCGGTTGTTAAACTTTGGTTGTAATTTTTACTCATTAACATTAAAGGTCGAGCGAGAGTGGGGTAGTTTTTCTCCATTATATTTTGAAGTTTTACGGCCAGTTTAAAATTTTCTTCCCATTTTGGAAAATTTGTAACCGACCCACTTTGGGACCCTTGCACCAACATAACCTGTGCTGCGTTTTTGCCTTCAATTTGGGTGACGAGTTTTACCTTGTCTCCGTTTTCCTTTGTCACAGCGTCTCGGTGAAGGTCTAAAACCACCTTTATTGAGGGATATTTCTTTAAATAACTCTTTACTGTTTCGGCGCTTCTGGAATAACTTTTGGTGTAACTTGGGTTGTCGTGCTGTGTGGTATCGTGAAGGGTGACAATTCCTGCTGAATTTAAAATTTCGGTCACAATTTTCCCAACCGACACCATATTTTTTCCGTTATCCTGACTTCGGGATGTAAAATCCTCGGTGAAATAATCGGTGTTTTCGGTCATAAAAGTCTCGGTGGCGTGGGTATGGAGAATCAGCACCTGTGGTTCGGCGTTTTTCTTTATACTAAAACCTATTTCCCCCTCTAAATATTTCTTTATACTTATATTAATTCCCGTGTTGTTTTTAAGGTAAACTCTATCGTAACTATTACTCGAGGCATAAGGGGAACTATACTGACTAATTATGTTGCCTTTTATAGCCTTGGCCGATGTTTCTTTTACCGTTTCAGTGGTGGATTTTGTTTCTTCTTTTTGGGGTGTTTCTTCCGCTTTAATTTGAGAAGAAATTTCGCCTTTTTCTTTTGGGTTTTCGGTGGGTTTTAAAACCTCTTCTTTCTCTGCTTTTATCTCATTTTTTTTAGTTGCCGAAACCGAGGTTGAAAAATCCAAAAAAGGCAGTGAAAACAAGAGCAAAACGCTTAAAAAATTCACCAAAACAACCCTTAAAATCGAGCTTTTCATTTTATTGTTTTTCACCCCTTAAAACGCCCAAAAAAATCGTTAAAATTTATGCACTTTTTCTCTCAAAAAACATTGAAAAAAACTGCCGTTTATGTTATAATTTAGTAGATTGGATTAGTATTATTTTTTCACATAAAAACCTGCTGAAAGGACGATAAAATTAATGGCTGTTACATCGGTAAATGACATTTGGAATTTAATTTGCGAAGAGTGCAAAAAGATTATAACTTCGGTTGCTTTTGACTGCTTTTTAAGTGACCTTGTTCCCGTTTCTTTTTCATCGGGCGTTTTAACCCTTTCTTGTAAAGAGGAATACGCAAAAGAGATTATCGAACAAAACTATTCCGAAATCCTTAAAAAAAGTGGCGAAGCTGCCATGGGATTTGAGGTTAAATTTAATATTACTGTTGAAAAGGATGAAGACCTTATCCGTTTGGCAGAACAATTTAGTTCGGGTCTTACCTTTGAGGATTTCTTCACCTTCCAAAACTTTGTTGTTGGTTCTAACAACCGTTTTGCCCACGCTGCATCTTTGGCCGTTGCCGATGCCCCTGCTGTTATTCCAAACTACAACCCATTGGTTATTTACGGACCTTCGGGTGTTGGTAAAACCCACTTGATGTTGGCTATTAAAAATCACCTTAAAAAGAATAATCCTTACAAAAAAATTGAATACATACGAAGCGAGGAATTTACAAACCAATTAATTCAAGCTTTGCAAGAGGGTAAACTTGGTATCGGTTCTATTGATGACTTTAGAAACAAATATCGCAACGCCGATGTTTTACTAATAGATGATATTCATTTCATCGCCGGAAAAGAACAAACTCAGGAAGAGTTTTTTAACACCTTTAATACCCTTATTCAAAACAACAAACAAATCGTTGTTACTGTTGATAAACCACCTAAAGATATTAAAACCCTTGACGACCGTATTCGTTCCCGTTTAGAGGGCGGTCTTTTCGCCGATATTTTAGCACCCGACTTTGAAACAAGGGTTGGAATTATTATGAAAAAGGCCGAGCAATACAATATTGAAATTTCCGAGCCTATTGCTTATTACATTGCCGAGAATATTAAGGTTAACACCCGCCAACTTGAAGGTGTTGTTAAGAAAATTCAAGCCTTTGTTTCAATTCAAAAAAAGGTTCCAACCATTTCGGCCGTTCAAGGTATTATTAAAGATATTATTAGTGACACTCGCCCCGAACCTATTAAGGTTGAAAAAATTATTGCTGAGGTGGCTCACACTTATAATGTTTCGGAAAGTGATATTCTTTCCAACCGTCGTACTGCTGAGTTGGTACTTGCCCGTCAGGTTGCAATGTATATTGCACGTGAAACCACCGACCTTTCTTACAAAGCTATTGGTGAAAGCTTCGGTAAGGACCATACCACCGTACTTTACAATGTAAATAAAATTGAGGAATTTTTAAGGGATAAACCCTACCAAAAAGAGTTGGTTGATGATCTTATCGCCAACCTTAGAAGCCAAAGCGAAGCAGGGTTTTAAATTAAAAGTTTTCCACCGTTTCCCCTTTAATTAACCGAAAAGTTATTAAACGGGGTGTGGATAGAAAAAGTTATTAAAGTTTTCCACTTTTTATCAACTTTTTAATTAACCGTAACTTTCCTTGTGTTTTAAAGGAAAAAACCTTTTTTCCCCACAATTAACACATTTTATTATTACTGTTATTTTAATATTTTTATTAGGAGGAATTTTATGTTTTTCACTACCGAACGTTCAGCTATTTTAGATGCTGTTTCTCGTCTCCAAAGAGTTGTTGGAGCAAAAACCTCAATGCCAATATTAGAAGGAATTTTAATTTCAGCCGAGCAAGGAAAGGTAACATTAGTTGCTTATAACCTTGAAATGGGTATGAAAAAAGAAATATATGCAAACTGCAAAACCGAAGGCGACATTGTTATTAACGCTCGTTTACTTGCTGATATTTTAAGAAGACTTGACGGTTTGCAGGTTGAAATTGAAACCGATGAAAAATTAAACTGCCATATTAGATGTGGTGGAGCTACCTTTGATATTTTAGGTATGGCTGCAACCGATTTCCCTGAAATGCCAAGTGTTGCTGATACCGAAAGTTTTAATATTGAAGCCGGAATTATGGCTGAAATGATTAAGACCACAATTTTTGCTGCTGCAACAAATGAAGGTGCAAAACCAATTTTAACAGGTATTAACTTCTGTGTTGATGATTCTTACCTTACAATGGTTGGTATTGACGGTTATCGTTTAGCAGTTAGAAAAGAAAAGGTTAAAGAAACTAAAAATATTGAATTTACCGTTTCTAACAAGGCTGTTGCTGAAGTTTTACGTCTTATTGATGAAGATAGCGAAGATATTGAAATTAAGGTTTCAAATCGCTTAATTTCTTTCCTTATTAACGGTTATTCCTTTATTTCCCGTTTAATTGAGGGTGAATTTGTAAATTATCGCAAAACAATTCCAACCGAATTTACCCAAAGGGTTGTTGTTAACACAAGAGAACTAATTAACACTATTGAGCGTGTATCTTTACTTATTAGTGAAAGTTTCTCAACACCTATCAGATGTTATTTTAACGAATTAAATGTTGTGTTTACCTGCGCTACCTCGGTTGGTCGTGCTACAGAAACATTTAATATTAATCTTGAAGGACCTAAGTTTGAAATTGGTCTTAACAGTAGATATTTACTTGATGCTTTAAGAGTAATTGATACCGAAGAAATTCAAATTTTATTTAACGGTGCAAACGCAGGTATTTTGATGAAGGCATTAGATGGGGATAGTTTTGAATATATGATTATGCCCATGAGGTTAAAATAATGAACTTTTTAGAATTAGAGATTAAAGAAGATTTTATTAAACTTGACTCAGCTTTAAAATTTTCTTCCCTTGTTTCAACCGGTGGAATTGCTAAAATGGTAATTTTAGACGGTTTAGTAAAGGTAAACGGTGAAACCTGCCTTATGCGTGGAAAGAAACTAAGAAGTGGCGACAAGGTCGAGTTTAAAGGTAAAGGATTTATAATAAAATGAGGATTAATTCCTTAAAATTTAAAAACATTAGAAACATTAAAGAAATTGAGATTTTCCCCGATAAAGAAATGAATGTAATTTTCGGGGAAAACGCTCAAGGAAAAACAAATATAATTGAAGGTATTTGGTTTTTTACAGGTGCTAAAAGTTTTCGTGGCGCTAAGGATGAGGAATTATTAAACTTTGAAGCTAAAAAAGGTGAAATATATTGTAATTTTGAATCTCAGGGTGTTGAAAAAGAAATTACATTAGAAATTACCGATAAACGAAAAGCTTTTTTAAACGGCAAACCATTAAAGAGCCCATCAAAACTTGCAGGAATTTTAAATGCAATTGTTTTTTCTCCCCAAGATTTGCGACTTTTAACCGATGGTCCTAAACTCCGTCGAAAATTTTTAGATACTGCAATTTGCCAACTTTACCCGAATTATATTGAAATTTTAAGAGAATATAACCGTGCTGTAATGCAGCGCAATAAAATTATTAAAGATATTAAAAAATATCCTGAAATAAATGATATTTTAGATTCTTTTGAAGAAAAAATTGCCGAAAACGGTGAAAAGATCATTAAATACCGTTTAAGATACATTGAAATTTTAAAAGAATTTATCCCTAAAATTTACGGTGGTATATCAGGTGAAAAAGAAGTTTTAGAAATTGAATATATTCCTTCTTTTAAAAATCTTTCACTTTTAGAAAATTTAAAAATTAAAAGAAGCGAGGATATTTATACTTCCAAAACTTCCGTAGGCCCCCACCGAGATGATCTTGAATTTAAAATAAATGGAATTTCGGCTAAAAATTTTGGGTCTCAAGGTCAAAAGCGCAGCATTGCCCTTTGTTTAAAACTTTGCGAGGCTGAAGTTATTAAAAAAAACACAGGGGAAAGCCCAATTTGTTTGCTTGATGATATTATGAGTGAATTAGATTTCGGCCGACAAAACTTTATTTTAAACCACATTAAAGGAATGCAAACATTTTTAAGTTGTTGCGACCCGAGTAGTGTTGAAAATTTAAATAAAGGTAAAGGTTTTAAAATAAATAAAGGAGAAATTGAAAAATGTATCTCCATTTAGGTCTTGAAACTGTGGTAAAAGAAAATGATGTTATCGGAATTTTCGATTTAGACTCCACAACCGTTTCAAAACATACACGAAATTTTATAAACAAAGCTGAAAAAGAGAAAAAAACCGTAATAGTTTCTTATGAATTACCAAAATCTTTTATACTTTCGGGAAAAAGCTCAGATGTAAAGGTTTACATTTCACCTCTTTCTTCTCTTACTTTATATAAACGAATCGGCATATTATAAAAATTTTTACTCAAAGAAAGGAAATGAATTTTAATGAGTAATGAAAACTTAAATCCTATAGTAGAAGGAAATTACGACGAAAGTTCCATTCAGGTTTTAGAAGGACTTGAAGCTGTAAGAAAACGTCCCGGTATGTATATAGGTTCTACCGGTGAACGTGGACTTCACCACTTAGTATATGAAATTGTTGATAACGCAATTGATGAAGCCTTGGCAGGATTTTGCGATAAAATCACCGTTGAAATTTTAGATGACGGTGTTATTCGTGTTACCGATAACGGCCGTGGTATCCCTGTTGGTATAAATCCTCAAAAAGGAATTCCTACCGTTACTGTTGTTTTCACCATTTTACACGCAGGTGGTAAATTCGGTGGTAACGGATATAAAGTATCAGGAGGACTTCATGGTGTTGGTGCATCGGTTGTTAACGCTTTGTCTTCTTGGCTTGAGGTTGAGGTTAAAGATGGCGAAAAGATTTATAAAGAGCGTTACGAAAAAGGTAATGTTGCCGATGCTTTAAAAGAAATTGGAACCACAACTGAAAAAGGTACAACCGTTACATTTAAACCCGATCCTTCTATTTTCACCGATACAACAAGATATGATTACGATATTTTACTCAAACGTCTTCGTGAACAGGCATTTTTAAATGCAGGTATCAGGGTTGTTTTAAAAGATTTAAGAAGTGATGCCGATATTCCTGACCGTACTGATGACTTTAAGTATGAAGGTGGTATTAAATCTTATGTTGAATTTATCCTTGAAGGTATGAAAAAGGATAAAATTAATAAAGATGTTATATATTTTAACGATACTGATGGTGATTCCACTGCTGAAATTGCCCTTATTTGGTCAACTTCTTATGATACAAGAGTAATGTCTTTTGCTAATACTTTATATACTGTTGACGGTGGTACCCACGAACAAGGATTTAGACAAAGTTTAGCAAATGTTGTTAATAAATATGCTTTTGATTTTAAGAAACTTAAAGAGGGTAATGCAAGACTTAAAGGTGATGACATTTTAGAAGGTGTTGTTGCCGTTGTTTCGGTTAAACTTGCTGACGCACAATTTGAAAGTCAAACCAAAGCAAAACTTGGTAATACTTCTATTGGTAAACTTGTTAGAGATTTGGTTAACAAGAAACTTTATCAATATTTAGAAGAAAATCCTGATGATGCTAAAATTATTATTGATAAGGCAATTGCTGCTTCTAATGCCCGTGAGGCTGCTCAAAAAGCCCGTGATTTACAAAGAAGTAAATCAGGTATTGGTGGTAAAGCAAGAATGCCTGAAAAACTTAAAGACTGTATTTCCGATGACCCCACAAAGACCGAAATCTTCATCGTAGAGGGAGACTCTGCAGGTGGTTCGGCTGTTGAGGGAAGAAACTCAACCTATCAAGCAATATTACCTCTTTGGGGTAAAATGCTCAATGTTGAGAAGGCAAGGGTTGATAAGGTTTACGGTAATGATAAATTAACCCCTGTTGTTGTGGCTTTGGGTACAGGTATTGCTGAAAATTTTGATATTGAGAAACTTCGTTACGATAAAATTGTTATTATGGCCGATGCCGACGTTGACGGAAGCCACATTAGAACACTTTTACTTACCTTCTTCTTCAGATATATGCCACAGCTTATTGAAACGGGACATATTTATCTTGCGCAACCACCACTCTACCGTGTTTCAAAAGGTAAAAAGTATTTTGATGCTTTTACTGATGAAGAAAGAGACCGTTATATTGAAGAATTAGGCGGAAATGTTGAAATCCAACGTTACAAAGGTCTTGGTGAAATGAACCCTGACCAACTTTGGGAAACAACCCTTGACCCCGAAAAGAGAACCATGTTAAAGGTTACAATGGCTGATGCCCAGATTGCCGACCAAACCTTTACAATGCTTATGGGTGATGAGGTTGAACCAAGACGCCGATTTATTGAAGAAAATGCAGTATTTGCAACAGATTTGGATATTTAAGGAGGGATAGATAATGGCAAAACTTGAAAATGTTTATTGGCCCAGTGATGAAGAAACTAACATTCAGCCGGTAGAAATTGTTGATGAAGTTAAACAATGTATGCTTCAGTATTCAATGTCGGTTTTGGTTGGCCGTGCTATCCCTGATGTTAGAGACGGTTTAAAGCCTGTTCATCGTAGAATTCTTTATACTATGTATGAAAACGGACTCTCCCCCGATAAGAAACATAGAAAATGCGCCGACACTGTAGGTTCGGTGCTTGGTAGATACCATCCCCATGGCGACGCTTCTGTTTACGATGCTATGGTTCGTATGGCGCAGGATTTTTCTTTGCGTTATCCTTTAATTGACGGTCAAGGAAACTTCGGTAACATTGATGGTTTCCCTGCTGCTGCTTATCGTTATACCGAGTCTAAAATGAATAGGCTTTCTTACAGTATGCTTGATGATATTGATAAGGAAACTGTTGATTTTACTCCTAACTATGATAATCGTTTGGAAGAGCCCACTGTTTTACCTGTTCGTTTCCCACAATTATTGGTTAACGGCTCAAGTGGTATTGCTGTTGGTATGGCAACCGAAATCCCTCCCCACAATTTAGGTGAGGTTATTGACGGTATGTGCTGGCTTATTGATAACCCTGAGGCTGAACTTAGTGATCTTTGCGAACATATTAAAGGACCTGACTTCCCAACAGGTGGTATCATTATGGGTAGAAGTGGTATTCGTGCTGCTTATGCTACCGGTAGAGGTCGAATTATTCTTCGTGGTAAGGCCGAAATTGAGGAAATTAAAAACGGAAGATTTAGAATTGTTATATCCGAAATTCCTTATAAGGTTAAAAAGCAAGATTTAGTTAAAAATATCTATGATTTAGCTGCCGAAAAGAGAATTGAAGGCATTGATGATGTTGTTGACTATTCTTCTAAGCGTGACGGTGGTATTAGAATTGTTATCGACCTTAAGAAGGATGCTAATCCTCAGGTTGTTCTTAACAAAATTTATCGTTACACCTCACTTCAAACTACCGTTGGTGCAATTTTACTTGCAATCGTAAACGGTAAACCACAAGTATTAACCTTAAAAGAGATGCTTCAAAATTGTATTGATTTCCAATATGAAATTGTGCATCGCAGAACATCTTTTGATAAACGCAAAGCCGAAGAAAGAGCCCACATTTTAGAGGGTTTGAAGGTTGCACTTGATTTTATTGATGAAGTTATTGCAATTATTCGTGGTTCTAAGACAATTCCCGAAAGTAAAGAGGCATTGTCCGAGCGTTTTGGATTAGATGATATTCAAACCACTGCAATTGTTCAAATGCAGTTAGGTAAACTTGCAGGTCTTGAAAAACAAAAAATTATTGACGAATTAAACGAGAAACTTGCCTTTATTAAAGAGTGTGAGGAAATTTTGGCTTCTCGTGAGCGTATTCTTGATATTGTTAAGACCGAAGCATTAAATTTAAGAGATAAATTCTCCGATGATCGCAAAACCGAGATTACCGACGTTGCAGGTGAGGTTGATATTGAAGACCTTATTCCTGAGGAGGACTGTGTTCTTACTAAAACCGTTAATGGATATATTAAGAGACTTCCTGCCGATACCTACAATGTTCAAAATCGTGGTGGACGTGGTATTACAGGTATGACCACAAGAGAAGAAGATGCAGTTGAGAATATGTTTGTTTGTTCTTCTCACGACTGGATTATGCTCTTCTCCAACCTTGGAAGAATGTATCGCATTAAGGCTTACGAAATTCCTGAAGGAAGCCGTACTTCTAAGGGTATGAACCTTGTTAATATTCTCCCACTTATGCAGGATGAAAAGATTACAATTATTCTCCCTGCAAGTGAACTTGATGAGGATAATTATATCGCAATGGTAACCAAGAAGGGTACTATTAAGAGAACAAAGGTATCTGAGTTTAGAAATACCCGTAAGAGTGGTATTATCGCCATTAATATTGATGATGATGACGAGTTAGGCTTTGTTAGAATGACTAACGGCAAACAAAACATCTTCATTGCAACCCGTGACGGTTTAGCAATTCAGTTTAAGGAAGAAAATGTTCGTGCAATGGGTAGAACTGCCCGTGGTGTTCGTGCAATTAGTATGCGTGAAGGCGACCGTGTTATTGATATGGCTATCGTTGATGAGGATAGCAAGATTTTAACCGTTACCGAAACCGGTTACGGCCGTATTTCTTCCATTGCCGATTATCGTTTGCAATCTCGTGGTGGTAAGGGTCTTACCAACTACCGTACCGAGAAATACGGTAAGGTTGCAGCAACAATTCCTGTTGGCGATAACGATGATATTATTATGATTGCTTCTAACGGTATTGTTATTAGAATTTTCTCGGGCGACATTTCTCAATTCAACCGTCCTGCAAAGGGTGTTAGAGTTATGAAGGTTGCCGAGGGTGAGAAAATCCTTTCAGTAGCACTTACTGAGCATAACGAAGACGAAGTAACCGAAAAACCCGAAGCAGCTGATGCTGATGCAGGGGATGCAACCGAAACTGCCGAAGAAATTGCAAGTGCAAATGAGGTTGCAGTAGAGGAAACTGAAAATTAAGCGGTAATTTTTAAAGAAAGTTTAGAACTATGAGTGAAAATTACAACGAAAATTTAAACAACGAAACCTTTGGGGAAAGCACAACCTTTACCCCAGAGGTTTTTATACCCGTTTTATCTCCTGAAGAAATTGCAAAAATGGACGAGAAGAGAAATTTAAGAAAAAATGCCAACACAATTGGTATTGCTTTTTTGTTGGTTAATGCTTTTTCTTTTGTTTTAAGTTTAATTTTGTCCTTTGCTAATGTGTTGATTTTTAAAACAACAGGCAAACTTAATCTTTTATCTTCTCCTGCTGTAAGTGAAGTGGTAAATATCTTTTTCTCACTTTCAGTTTTCGGACTTCTTTTTGTAATTGTTTTTAAATTTGCAGGATTTAGAATTAGCGATTTAATGTCTTTCAAAAAAACCGAAAAAGGTTTAGGTTTGCCCCTTTTCTTTTTCGGCATTTCCTTTTGCGCCTTTGCGAATATTTCATCGGGCGTTATAGATTCCTTTTTTGAAGGTTTTGGTATTGATTATGCCGTTCCCGAAAGAGAATTTCCAGAAGGAATTTTCGGATTTTTAATTTCCGTAATTGCAACGGCAATAATTCCCGCATTACTTGAAGAATTTGCCCTTCGAGGTATTGTTTTGGGAACTTTGAGAAAATTTGGGGATACTTTTGCCCTTCTCGCAACCTCAATTTGCTTTGGAATTATGCACTCTAATTTTGAGCAAATCCCATTTGCCTTTATGGTGGGCCTTTTCCTTGGCTTCTCGGTTATTAAAACCGGTTCTTTAAGGGTTGCAATGTGGGTTCATTTTTATAATAATCTAATTTCGGTTATTATCACCTATTTACCCGAACAAATACCAAACCAGGTAATTAATACAGGTTACGCAATACTTTTGTTCGTAACGTTATTACTGGGAATATTTATGCTTTCGAAAACCGATAAAAATTTCTTCCAACTTGAAAAAGGCGAGTCAGCTTTAACCGAAAAGGAGAAAAATAAAACCTTTTTCCTAAGTGGTACAATTATTGCGTTTTGTATTGTAAATTTGGTTGAGGCCGGTTTGTATATTTTAATTTAAGGATAAATTATGAAGAAAGAATTTATGTCCCGTGCTCTCTTGCTGGCAAAAAAAGCCTACGCGGCAGGGGAAGTGCCGGTTGGCGCAGTTATAGTTAAAGATGGCGAGATTATCGCCGAAGGTTATAATATGCGTGAACAGAAACAAAATGCACTCTCCCACGCCGAGATTGAGTGCATAGATAAGGCTTGTGACGTTTTGAAAAGTTGGCGCCTTGACGGTTGCGAACTTTATGTTACGTTGGAGCCTTGTCCCATGTGTACGGGCGCAATAATTAATTCAAGAATTAAAACCGTTGTTTTCGGCGCCTATGATTTAAAGGCAGGAAGTATGGATAGTGTGATTAACCTTTGCGACTATCCTTACAACCACAAACCGGAAATTTACGGTGGAATTATGGAAGATGAGTGCAAAGAAATTTTAGAAAAATTCTTTCAAAATTTAAGGTAAAAAAGTCTCCTTCTCAGCCGATAGAAATTTTAAAAGTTACCAATTATATGTAAAAATATTTCTATTGGCTGAAAAAGAGTTTCAACAAAATTTGCGTAAATTCGACACAATAAATGTCAATTTAATGCTTTAAATTATGTAATATTTCTTTAAATTCAGCAATTTTCAAAATTTCAAGTAAAATTATATAAATTGCTACCGAGAAAAACGAAAAGCAAATTGTGAAGATTAAATTCGAGTAAATTCGGATGTAGTTTAAAATATTGTAGCAACTAAAAGCGACAAAAAGTGCGAGGGAAGCGGGAAGCAAAATTTCTTTTCCTTTTTTTAGGGAAGCACCACTCACCTTGCAAAGTCTCCTGACATTTAAGAAACAGGTTAGGAAATTTGAAAAATACATTATACCGATAAAACCCTTCATACCGGTTATGGGTAGAAGACAAAGAATTAAAATAATTCTAAGGGTGGAGTCGGATAGGGCAGTGCGAAAGGTAAAGGTTTGTTGGTCGAGACCTTTTAAAATTCCATCCGAAACACTGTCGAGATACATAAATGGGACAATTGGTGCCAGTGCCGTAAGAAGAGTTCCCACATCGGCCGAGTTATAGATTAAAAGTCCAATTTTTTCTCCAGAAAAAAGGAAAACTCCCCCAAAAATAAAGGAAATTAGCGTGGTTAGTTTTAAAACTTGGTGGGTCAGCCGTTTAACGGTGGAATTCATGTTTTTCGCAACTGCTTCGCCGATTTCTGGAATTAGCAGGGTGGAAACCGAGTTTAAAAGGGTGGACGGAAAGAACAAAATCGGCAAAGCCATACCCTTTATCATTCCAAATTGGGATAATGCCCCAACCCCCGAGTGTGGATAACGAGCCAAATTTTTAGGCACCAACACATTTTCGGCAGTTCTAAGGGCAGTGTTTAAATACCGACCCGAAGTTATGGGTAAGGAGATGCGAGTAAGTTCCTTTATAACCCCAAAAGGTGGATTTTTCCGACCTTTCAGATGGTTTAAAGACCTTTTGCTTTTCAAAAAACACAAAAACAACACTAAACAAGAAAGCCCTTCGGCAATACAGTCGCCAAAAATTACCCCTGCTGCGGCATAGGCGATGCCTTTAGATATAAATTTTTTAACCAAAAGTATTACGGCGCCAATTCTTACCCCTTGTTCGAAAATTTGGGTTAAGGCGTTTGGCGTTACCTGCCGTTTTGCAATAAAATAACCCCTGATACAAGAAGAAACCCCCATAAACGGTAGGGAAAGGGGCAAAATTTTAATTGCAGGTAGGCTTCTAATGTCTCCAATTAAGGTTTTGGCTATAAATTCAGCCCCCAAAAGCACAACCCCCATGGAAACAAAGGCGATAATAAGGGTAAGTTCCACCGAACGGCGAAAAATTCGCAAAGTTCCTTGCTTTGAACCTAATGCCATTTCTTCGGTAACAAGGCGTGTTACGGCCGTTGAAATGCCACTTGTGGCAAAGGTTGAAGCCAAAATATAGAAGCTGAATACCAGTTGGTAGAGACCAACGCCCTCGCTTCCAATAAGCCGTGTTATGTAAACCTTAAAAATTATCCCTGCAAACCTTAAAATAAGGGATGAAACGGTTAAAATCATCGCATTTTTAATAAAAACAGTCTTTTTCATATCAACACCCTGTTATATATATGTAACGGGTGCAAATCTAATGACAGGAGGTGGCGAAATGTCCCCCTTAGCCGACAAGTTAAGACCCGAAACCATTGATGATGTGGCGGGACAAAAGCACCTTTTGGGTGGGGATAAGGTTTTAAGAAGAATAATCGAGTCTCAAAAATTGCCTAACCTTATTTTCTATGGTCCTTCGGGCGTGGGTAAAACCACCGTTGCAAATATTATTGCAAAAAGAAGTGGCAAGAAACTTCATTATCTTAATGCCACCACTGCTTCTACTGCCGATATTAAGGAAATTGTGGCTTCTATCGGTAGTATTGACTCCCAAGGTGGAATACTTTTATACTTGGATGAGATTCAGTATTTCAACAAAAAGCAACAGCAAATTTTGCTTTCATATATTGAAAATGGGGACATAACCTTAATCGCATCCACCACTGAAAATCCCTATTTTTATGTTTACAATGCAATACTAAGTCGCTCAACGGTTTTTGAATTTAAAACCTTGAGTAGTGACGATATTTGTCAGGTTTTACGCCGTGCTGTGGCTATTTTAAGCCAAACCGAGCCGGTTACAATTAGCGAAGATGCCCTTAAAAAAATCGCACAAGCAGCAGCCGGCGATGTTCGAAGAAGTCTTAATATGTTGGAACTTTGCCACATGTTGGGGTCACAAATTTCCGACCAAACGGTTGAGGAAATTTTGGCCGGAAATTCGGTGAGATATGACCGAGAAGGGGAACAACATTACGATATTGTTTCGGCCTACCAAAAATCTATGAGAGGAAGCGACCCTGACGCCGCCGTTTACTATTTAGCTCGACTTTTGGCAGCAGGTGATTTGCCAAGTGCTTGTAGAAGACTTCTGGTTTGCGCCAACGAAGATGTTGGTTTGGCCTATCCGCAAATCATTCCCATCGTAAAAGCAGCCGTTGATACTGCCATGATGGTAGGTTTGCCCGAAGCGAGAATTCCTCTTGCCAACGCTGTAATCTTGGTTGCAAATGCACCCAAGTCGATTTCGGCTTACGAGGCGATAAATGCTGCTTGGCAGGATGTGGAAAAGGGTCTTATCGGCGATATTCCAAGGCAACTTCAAAACAAACACTTCGATGGGGAAGATGCTACAGTAAAGGGTCAAAATTACAAGTACCCACATTCCTATCCACGACATTATGTAAACCAACAATATCTGCCTGATGTGGTTAAAGATAGAAAGTATTACCAGTTCGGCGATAATAAAATCGAACAAAACTACAAAGAATATTGGAAAAATATTAAAGGTGAGTAGGTGAAGATATGGAAGAATTAAGATTACCAAGAAAAACTCTAAATTTGTGGAAAATAAGGGCTACTGTTGCTGTGCTTTTATTTTTCGGCGTGTTCTCCTATTTTTTCCACTCTTATAACTGGTTTATGCCTGCAACTTTGGTTGTGATTTGTTTTTACGAAGCTCTATTCCTTTGGTATTTGCCAAGTCTTTTTAAAGGCTACCGAATTAAATATATAAACGGTGCTGTGGTAATTGAAAGTGGAGTTATTATTAAAATGACCCACATTATGCCCTATTCTAAAATGATTTATGCCGAGAGTATTACATCTCCTTTGGCAAAGGCTATGGGACTTAGTGCCGTTATCTTAAAGGCTGCAAGAAGCCGAACCTTAATTCCCGAACTCCCTGCAGCCGATACTGCTAAATTTATCGAGGCTTTGGCGGAGGGTGAGAAATGAAACGTGTCTTTAAAGCCCACCCTTTAATGATATTTAGCATAATCAAACCGTTTTTACCCCTTTTGCTCATCCCTGTTGTGCGTGGTGTTATTCAATATATAAAGGATGGTCAGGTAACTCAAATTATCGGTGCTGAAATACTATTGTTTGGTGGAATTATACTTTTTGCTACTGCACGTTGGTATTGTTTTCGCCTTCACTGTCACGAAAACCACGTAACGGTTAGAGATGGTATTTTTATAATTCGAAAGGCAGTTATACCAATTGGAGGACTTTCTTCGGTTCAATCGGAGCAAAATCCATTGGATTATATTTTCGGTTGCGTAACCTTCCGTGTTAATACCGAGGCAGGAAGCCGAACAAAAACCGATTACAGTTTTAAATTAAGCCGAAAGGATGCCCATGCCGTTTCCCATTTGCTTTACGGAACAAAAGAGGGTGAGCCGGTGCGCTTTTCCCCCGTTAAGATTGCAATTTTGGCAGCAGCAACATCTTCGGCATTTACCGGTTTGCTTGTGGGAGTGCCTATTTTAAACTCCATCGCCCGATTAACAGGTCGAGGCGTTAACGAGGTTTTGGAACAAATAAACAGCGTGTCTAATACCTTCCAAACCCACTTCCCACCTATAGTTAACACCGTAACCTTTATTTTGCTTTGCAGTTTTGCGATTTCTTTCATTTATTCCTTCTTGCGTTACCTTAAATTTAGAATTTATCTTAATGATGACCGTGTTGAGGTTCGCTCAGGATTACTTGTAATGCTTAGGACATCCTTTAAAAAGAGTTCTATTAATAATGTTAAAATCGAACAAACCTTGCTTATGAAATTCCTCAAGCGTTATTCAATGAAGGTTAATGTTGGTGGCTTCGGCGAAGCTAAGAGCGAATCCCAACTTCTTGTGCCTTGCGGCAAATACGAGGAAATCAAGGAAATGTTTGGCGATTATTTTCCTTTCTTGAGGGTAAGCGGCAAGAGTTTAAAATCCAAGGTTGGCGCTGTTCATTTAAACCGTTATTTCTTCTGGGCCGAAATATTTATGGCTATTTTACTTGCTTTGGCTGTGATTTTGGGTTTAAGATTTGAAGAATTCGGCCGACTTATTGCCTTTATGACATTGGTTTTAGGGTTTATAATTCTTTATTACGCCTACCTTTGCCATAATGAATATAAATATTGTCAGGTATCTTTTGGCAAAACCGTTTATGCGAGAGGTAAAAAAGGCTTGAGGAAATGCCGTTTTTATTGTCCGAAAGAAAAGGTGGGGGAAATTAAACTTTACCGTTACCCCCTTGACCCTATTTATAAAACCTGTAATATAAGGATAATCACCCGTAGCGAAACGGCCGATAACCTTCTTGTAAGGCATGTGGATTACGAGGACACTAAAAACGAGATTTTTAAGTGTTTCGGAATAACCAATCAAACTTAGCACAAAATAGTAGTGTTTCACGTGAAACACTACTATTTTTCTTTTGGGAGTGCTTATGGAGATTTTACTTAGTTGCTTAAAGGCTTTTTTGGTAGGTGGCGCAATTTGTTTGGTGGGTCAAGCATTAATAGATTTTACAAGACTCACCCCGGCAAGAATACTGGTTTCCTTTGTTGTGTCGGGGGTTTTACTTACAGCACTTGGTTGTTACGAGCCCATTGTTGAGTTTGCAGGGGCAGGCGCAACGGTGCCACTTACCGGTTTTGGATACAGTTTAGCCAAGGGAGTTAAGGAAGCGGTGGAGCAATATGGCCTAATCGGAGCCCTTTCAGGTGGATTTACTGCCACATCGGCAGGTATTGCTGCCTCGGTTTTTGCAGGTCTTTTAATGGCGCTTTTGTTTAAACCCGGAGATAAATCCTAACTTATCCACTTTACAAATTCCTTTGTTGCTGATATAATAAATTTAAGAAAATGATGTTTCACGTGAAACAAAGGAGTAAAAAATGGGTAAAATCATCTCCATAGTCAATCAAAAAGGTGGTGTGGGAAAGACCACAACTGCCGTAAACCTGGCTGCTGCAGTGGGAATTGAGGGTAAAAAGGTGCTTTTAGTGGATGCTGACCCCCAAGGAAACACCACAAGTGGCTACGGAATAAATAAAAAGAAGGTTGCGCTAACATCTTATGACCTTTTAATTGGCAAAACTACTGCCGACAAGGCAGCCATCAAAACCGAGTTCGATAATGTGGATATCGTTCCTGCATCCATCGATTTGGCAGCTGCTGAGGTAGATTTAATAGAAATCGAGCGCCGTGAGGCACAACTTAAAATGGCACTTTCCACCGTTAGAGATGTTTACGATTATATATTTATTGACTGCCCGCCATCTTTGGGACTTATAACTGTAAATGCGCTAAACGCAAGTGACACCTTACTTGTGCCAATTCAGTGTGAATACTTTGCTTTGGAAGGTCTTTCTCAGCTGATGGCAACCGTTCGTCAGGTCAAAAGACTTTACAACCCAACCTTGGAACTTGAGGGCATAATTCTTACTATGTTCGATGGCCGACTTAATTTGACCCATCAAGTTGTGGCTGAAATTAAGAAGTATTTCGCAAACAAACTTTACAAAACTGCAATTCCTCGTGCAGTACGCCTTTCCGAAGCGCCAAGTTACGGTATGCCTATCCAGTATTACGATAAGCGTTCCAAGGGCGCCCACGCCTATAATGATTTGGCAAAAGAATTTTTAAAGAAAAATAGGAGAATGTAAAATGGCTTTGAAAAATAGAGGTCTCGGCCGTGGAATTGAAAGCATTTTTGACGAGAATTCTACATATAGCGAGAAAATTGTTACACTTAGTATAAATGACATTGAACCTAACCGAAACCAACCTCGTAAGGATTTTGATGAAGAAGCGCTAAATTCCTTGGCGCAAAGCATTTCGGAACACGGTTTAATCCAACCTATCGTTGTTCGCCCCACAATTGGTGGGGGATATACCATCATCGCAGGCGAACGCCGTTGGAGGGCCAGCCGTTTGGCAGGACTCACCGAAATCCCCGTTGTTGTAAAGGATACTGACGAGCAAAACCTAATGGAAATGGCTTTGGTTGAGAATTTACAGCGCGAAGACTTAAACGCCGTTGAAGAGGCTTTGGGATATAAGAGTTTGATGGATAATTTCGGCCTTACCCAAGAACAGGTTGCGACCAAAATGGCAAAATCGAGAAGCGCAGTCGCAAACGCCTTGAGACTTCTTAATTTAAACGAGGAAGAGCTTGAAGCCTTGAGATATGGTAAAATTACTGCCGGTCACGCAAGGGCGCTATTGGCCACCGAGGACCCTGATTTGAGGGCTCAAATGCTCACGTTGGCTTTGGAAGGCGAAAATGTTCGCACCCTTGAAAAAATGGCTAAATCTTCCCCCTCTAAACCCACCAAAAAAACAAAACCCACCTTCTATAATGAGGTGGAGATTTCCCTTAAAAACGAACTTCGCCGTAAGGTGACTGTAACCCCCACAGGTAAGGGCAAAGGCAAACTTACAATCGAGTTTTTCTCGGATGAAGAACTTTCGGAATTTGCCAAAAAACTTGCAGAGTAGCCTATGACAAAAAGACTTAAAAGACAG
>JAZNLZ010000049.1:0-91290 GCA_045579365.1 Acutalibacteraceae bacterium | reverse complement strand
GCGCTTAATAATTTCCAATGGATATTTGGAAATGTTTAAAGGAGTATAGTATGAGTTTTAAAACAAAAATTAAACACGTTTTAACCGGTAGTGGTCTTGGAAAAGGTTTGTGGGCCTTATTACATACAGTTAACATAAACGCTTTAAGGGTTCTTCCAAATGAAACCTATTTTAAAAGAGCGTACAAAAAAACTCATGGAGTTGATCCCGATTTTAACGATCCCAAAACCTTTGATGAAAAACAGTTATGGCTTAAAATGAATTACCGTAATCCTCTTTGCACCAAATGTTCAGATAAATATCTTGTTCGTGAATATGTTAAAGAGTGTGGGTTGGAACATATATTAAATCCCCTTTACGGCGCTTTTGACAGCGCAAAGGAAATAAAGTGGGATGAATTGCCCGACCGTTTTTATATTAAAGCAAATCATATGAGCGCCTGTAATGTTCGTTGTAACGACCTTAAAACCTTTGACAAGAAAAGCGCTGAAAAAATCCTCGCAAAGGGTATGAAACACGATTATTCTCTCGATTCAAGAGAGTGGAATTACAAGGATATTGACCGAAAAATCATTGCCGAAGCTATTATTGAAACCGATGATAGTTTAGGATTGGTTGACTATCGTTTCTTGTGCAGTAAAGGTAATTGTGAATATATTTTCGTGGATATTGATACAGCAGATGACAGCGGAAATCATCGCCACGATGCAAGAAGAAATGTTTATGACAAAAATTTCAATTTGCTTGATATAACGGCGGCAAGACCTAATTTTGACCCTGATTTACTTTCAAAACCTGAAAATTTTGAAGAAATGTTAAAATATGCTCAAATTTTGAGTAAAGAATTCCCATTTTGCCGTGTTGATTTTTACAATGTGGATGGCAAAATTATTTTCGGAGAAATCACCTTTTTCCACGCCGGTGGAACCTGCGATATAACTCCAAAGGAATGGCAGTATAAAATAGGCGAAAGTATTGATATTTCCGAAGAATTGAAAAGTTTTTAAGGCGGAATTAATATGACACCTTTAATTTCAGTTGTAATACCGATTTATAATGTGGAAAAACATTTGAGAAAATGTCTTGATTCTATTGTAAATCAAACCTATAAAAATTTAGAAATCATTTTGATAAACGACGGTTCAAAGGATAAAAGTGATGAAATTTGCCGTGAGTTTGCCGAGAAGGACGATAGAATAATCTATATATCCCGTGAAAATCGTGGTGTTTCGGCAACACGAAACGAAGGAATTGAAATGGCGCACGGCGATTATTTCAGTTTTATTGACTCGGACGATTATCTTGAACTTGATACTTTCGAATATCTTTTGAATTTAATTAAAGAAAAAAATGTTGATGCGGTAAATTATGAGTACTTTATAACCTATAACGACAGGGAAACTACCCATAAATTACCCCAAAAAAATTACGGCCTTTTTGATAGAAAAGGCGCTCAAAAACAACTTGTTTATAATGTTGCTTTTGCCTGGAATAAACTTTTTTCTAAAAAGATTATTAAGGATTTGAAATTTGACCAAACTATTTTGCGTGGAGAAGACAGTTTGTTTGCCCGTTTTGCTTTTAGTAAGGCCCAGAAAGTTTGGTTTGACAGTCGCCCTCTTTATCATTATGTGCAGTCGGAAAATAGCGCAGTAAGGGGCGATTTTCGGCCTTCACAACTTACAGCGATAAAACTTTTTAATGCTTATGATGAGTTGTATGTAAATGATTTTTCCGATTTAATGCCTCGCCATATTGCTAATATGGAAAACTTGATGATAATGCTTTATTGCGATATGAAAGCCGATAAAAAGGATTATAAGAGTCAGCAAAGGGAAGTTTATGATATTTACAAAAAATATTATAAACAGGCTATGTCTTGTAAAGATTTATCTAAAAAGCAAAAATGGAAATTTTTAATTTTCAAGATATCACCTAAGGTTTTTTATCTATTGCATAAATTTAATTTAACATAAAATAAAGGAAGGGAAGATTTAAATGAAAGAAAATAAATACAATTATGTCTTTTGCAATATAAATGAAGACTATTTGGCGCCTGTGTTTAACGAACTTTCGAGTCTTCCTTTTGCTAAGGTCTTTAAATATGCCTTTCAGAGCAATAAATTGGTGCAAAAACTCTTTTTTATTCACTGGTCGGCAAAGCTAAACCGAAAAATTAATCTGCCCTTTAAGTCTATTTGGTATAAAAAGATGTGCCAACATAAATTCCCTACGACCAAGCCGGTTTGTTTTGTTTTCTTGGGTGGTAAATATCTTAGTCAAGATGAGGGCTTGGTTAAATATATTAAGAAGTTAAATCCTGAAAATAAATGTGTTGTTTTGTATTTGGATTTAATTTCCAAGCGAAAAATTGATATTGAAAAGATAAAGAAAATTGCCGATGCGGTTGTTTCCTACGATAAGGAAGAAGCCGAAATGTTTGGTATTGCATATCAGGATATGGATTACTATACCCCTTTAATCCCTGTCACAACCCCCGATGCCTTTGAAAACGATGTCTATTTTTCCGGTTTTGCCAAGGATAGATTGGATGACATACATAAAGCGTATAATCACCTGTCAAATGAAGGTTTAAAGTGCAAATTTATTGTTTGCGGGGCGAGGGAAGAAGATAGAATCAGTGGCGAAGGACTAATTTACAGTTCTCCCGTTTCTTATCTTGAAAACCTTGAAAACGTGAATCGTTCAAGATGTGTTTTGGAACTTATTCAAGGTGACAGTGTTGCGCCAACCTTACGTTTGCGTGAAGCCAAAACATACAAAAGGAAATTGATTACCAACAACACAAATCCCCAGTATAAGCAGGTCTTAACCGAGGAAAACTTGTTGGTTTTTGAAGGTGTTGAAAAAATAACAAAAGAGTTTGTTTCTTCACCTATTGATTACAGTTTGTTCGATGAAAATTATTCATCACCCGTAAACTTAATTAAGTATTTAGAAGAAATTTTATAGTTTTAAAGAAGGAGGTTGCAGGATGAAAAAGGTTGCTATTATAACCCTTAACGGTGGAGACAACTATGGTAATGTGTTGCAAAATTATGCAGTTCAAGAAACCTTAAAAGAGTTAGGGACTCAGCCTGAAACAGTTGTCAACACAACATCTTACGGCCGATTTTATTTAGATACCAAAAAAGTCAATAAATTAACCGTAAACTATGTTTATAGATATTTTAGAGACAAATTAAATTATAAATATAACATTAAAAATTCCGGCAAAGGAATTTTGAAAACTATAAAATTTTGCAAACAAAACAGCAGTGCTATTTCCCTTGCAAAAAAGGCAAGAACCGAAGGTTTTGAGGCTTTTAGAAACTCAAATATAGTTTGGGCCAAAGATACAATTAATATAAATAAACTATGGAAAGAAGAACAAACCGAGAAGTACGATTTCTTTGTTTCGGGTAGCGATCAGGTTTGGAATCCGGTTTATCCTTCCACATCGGCGATTAATTTCTTGCAGTTTGCACCCGAGCACAAAAGAATTACCTTTTCACCCAGTTTTGGTATTGGTGAAATTCCCCAAGGTTTAAGGGAAGAATACTCCAAGTGGTTAAGTTCAATTCCTTTTCTTTCGGTAAGAGAAGAAAAGGGCAAGGAAATAATTAAAGAACTTTGTGGCAAGGATGCAACCCTTCTTTGCGACCCTACAATGTGCCTTACAAAGGAAAAATGGTTAGAAATTGCAAAGAAACCTAAATTCGATACCGAAAAACCCTATATTCTTACATATTTTTTGGGAGACAGAACCAAGGAATACGATAAATTTATTGAAAAGGTTGCAAAAGAGCATAATTTAAGGGTAATTCACCTTTTTGATGTGCTTGATTTGGAGCATTATGCAACCTCTCCCCATGAACTTATTTATCTTATAAATAATGCAAAATTGGTTTGCACCGACTCTTTCCACGGCACAGTTTTCTCGATTATAATGAACACAAACTTTGTGGCTATGCCTAGGGTTGAGAGCGGAAAATCCATGAATTCTCGAATGGAAACCCTGCTTGGCACCTTTGGTTTGGAGCAACGAGGATATAAAAATGTGGGCGAAAGCGACCTTTTTGCCACAAACTTTGCCTCTTCAAAGGAGGTTTTGGACCGTAAACGAGAAGAAGTTTTCGAGTTTTTAAAAATCGCCTTGGAGTCAGAGCCTCAACCTATTGAAAACGCTAAAAAAGACAGCGTATTGCCCCACAAAGAAATGTGCTGTGGCTGTACTGCTTGTGAAGGTGTTTGCCCTGTAAACTGTATTACAATGGAAATCGACAGCGAAGGCTTTAAATACCCCAAAATTGATTTAGATAAATGTATCGATTGTAAAAAGTGCGAAAAAGTTTGTCCTTCTTGGAATAAAAACTTGCCACAAAATAATGTTGGCGAACACTCGTTTATTGGGCACAGTAAAAATTCCGAGGTTCGCAAAAACAGTTCTTCGGGTGGTATTTTCTACCATTTGGCGAAGAAGGTTATTGATGAAAACGGTGTGGTGTTTGGCGCTGCTATGGTGGGTCGTCAGGTGAAACATACCTTTGCCGAAACAAAAGAAGAAATTAAGCGCTTTATGGGTTCCAAGTATGTTCAAAGTGATATGGGCGACTGTTACAAAAGGGCCAAAGAATTTTTGGAGTCAGGTCGAAAGGTGCTGTTTTCGGGAACTCCCTGTCAAATCAAGGGTCTTTACGCCTATTTGGGTAAAGAATATGGAAATCTTTTGACTCAAGACTTAATTTGCCACGGCGTTCCTTCCCCTATGGTTTGGGATAAATATCTTTCCTTTAAAACTAAAAGTGAGCATCCTCAAGTTTCTTTTAGAGATAAGAAATACGGTTGGCATTATTTTTCTTTGAAGATTAAGGATGGCAAAAAGGTAAGCATTAAAACCTTGGAAAACGACTGGTATTTAAAACTTTTCTCGGATAATACCATTTTGCGCCTCTCTTGTTATGAGTGCAACGCCAAAGAACAGGGCAGTTCGGCCGATATAACCATTGCCGACTGTTGGAATCTTAAAAAGATTTGCCGTGATATTAGTGATAAGGATGAAGGTTTGTCCTTAATCCTTGCAAACTCTAAAAAGGGACAAGAGTTTTTGGGTGAAATTTCGGAAGAAGTTTACTTAAAGGAAGTGGATTCCGAGAAGGCCTTGGCAAGTCAAAGTGCAATATCAAAATCTGCACCTTGCAACCCTAAAAGAGCAATGTTCTTTGAGGCTATAGATAAGGTTAGTATCGAATACCTTTATAAAAATTGGTATAAAAAATCATTTATAAGAGGTATTAAAAAACGAATAGTTTTTTGTAAATTCAAATTAAAACATTAAAATAGTCGATTTGTGCTATGTTTTTTCTAGGAGGTCATATGGTGAAGACCAAAAATCATTTAGTTTTAAATATGTCAGCTAACATAATAACTTTTGTTATTAATACTGCGATAAGCTTTTTTCTTTCACCTTTCATTGTAAGAAATGTTGGCGTTGATGCGTATGGTTTTATAGGACTGGCTAATAATTTTATTTCCTATGCCACCCTTATAACAGTTGCTGTAAACTCTTTGTCGGGTAGATTTGTAACTGTGAAAATGTATGAAAACGATATGGAATCAGCAAATAAATATTTTTCATCTGTTTTTATTGCAAATACCATATTAGCATCCTTTATGGCAATTATATTTACAGTTTTATTTATTTACCTTGAATTTGTAATTCAAATTCCTGCAAAGATTTTTTGGGATGTTAAAATTTTATTTGCCTTATTGTTTATAAACTGTCTCGTTTCCACTGTATTTTCGGTTTTCAGCATAGCAACCTTTGCTACTAATAAATTGTATTTATCATCTATTCGTTCGGCCGAATCTCATATACTTAAAGCCTTAATTGTTGTGCCCTTACTTCTTCTCTTTACCCCTCGCGTAACATTTTTGGGCCTTGCCACTCTTGTTTGTGGTATTTATACGGTTGTTTTTAATATTTATTACACAAGAAAATTAGTTCCCGAATTAAAGGTGAAACGCAAATATTTCAACTGGGGTGCTATTAAAGAACTTGTCTTTTCCGGTATTTGGAGCTTGATTTCACGCTTAGGAAAACTTCTTCTTGAGGGTGTTGATTTACTGGTTGCAAATATTTTCATTAACCCTGTTGCAATGGGTGTTCTTTCAATTTCAAAAACAATACCTGGTGTTATGTCGAGCATTGTTGGTAGCGTGGCAGGTGTATTTTCGCCTGATTTCACAATACTTTATGCTAAAAAGCAGTATGATGAATTGCTTAAAAATATAAAGCAATCAATGAAGATAATGGGAATTCTTACGAATATACCGATTATAGTGTTAATTGTTTGTGGTGATTTATTTTATTCATTATGGCAACCCACACAGGATCCCAACAAGTTACATATACTTTCTTTATTGGCGTGTGCTACGGTTATTTTTAGTGGTGGAATTAATTGTATTTACAATATTTTTACGGTTGTTAATAAATTAAAAACCAATTCGTTGGTTGTTATCGCTTCTGGATTTTTGACCACGATAATAGTTGTTATCTTATTGAAAACAACAAATCTTGGTGTCTATGCAATAGCAGGAGTAAGTACCGTTGTAGGAATATTGAGAAATATTGGCTTTACTGCACCATACGGCGCAAAATGTTTAGGTCTAAAGTGGCACACATTTTTACCCGAGGTGTTTAGACCTGCTTTGTTGGTTTTAATATCAACAGTAATAGGTTTAGTTTTGAAGTCTTGCTTTGTTTTTGAAGGTTGGATAGGTTTAATTTTACTTGCTGCAATAATGGTTGTAGTTTCGGGCTTTATCGGTTTGTTTGTTATTTTATCAAAACAAGAACGAACTGTTATTTTTGATAAACTGAGAAAGAGGCAGGTTAAAAATGGCTAATATTAAGACCAAAGTTACAATGCTGAAATATAACATCATTCAAAAAGTTCGCAAGACAATAAAAAGTTTCAAGTATTATATGAATTGGATACATCCTATTCAAAAAAATAAAATAGTTATAACCAGTTATTTTGGCAAGGGCTATGGTGATAATGGTAAATATATTGTAGAAGAATTATTGCGTGATGGTAAGAAAGGCGAATATGATATCGTTTGGGTTGTTTCTGATATGAATGCCCAAATGCCCGATGGGGTTAGAAAGGTATTGACTCGCACCAACCAAGCGATATATGAGGAAGCCACTGCTAAAATTTGGATTGACAATGCAAGAAAAAGCGAATGTGTTAGAAAAAGAAAAGGACAATATTACATTCAAGCTTGGCACGGCGATATTGCCTTTAAGAAAATAGAAAATGATGCTTATTCTGCTCTTTCGGCCAACTATGTGCGCAATGCTATAAATGATTCTAAAATGGCGGATTTGTTTGTTTCGGGTAACGCTTGGATGACCGAAAAATATAAATCTTCATTTTGGTACAATGGTGAAGTTGCAAAATGTGGTTATCCCCGTCGTGATATTTTATATAGGGGCGAGGAATTGACCGATAAAATCAAACAAAATTTAAATATTTCTTCAAAGGCTAAAATTCTTTTATATGCTCCAACATTTAGAAAGAATAATGGAGAGGTGGACCTTTCGGTTTATAACCTTGACTGGAATGGAGTTTTGTCGGCTTTAAGTAAAAGATTTGGTGGCGAGTGGAAAGGTTTGGTAAGGCTTCATCCAAACATCTCTGCTTACAGTAAAGACTTAAACATTCCTGAAAATATAATTGACGTTACCGGTTATCCCGATATGCAAGAATTAATGCTCATAAGTGATGTTTGTATTTCGGATTATTCATCTTCCTTGTTTGAGTTTGCTGTAACGAAAAAGCCCGCCTTTATTTTTGCTACGGATATTGAACTCTATAAAAAGGATAGAGATTTGTATTTTACCTTCGATGAAATTCCTTTTGCTGTTTCGGAAAGCAACAATGAATTGATTTCCGCAATTTCAAATTTCGATGATGAGAAATATAATAAAGAGCATTTTGAATTCTATAATGAAAAACTTGGAATGTACAAAGAAGGAAATGCTTCTAAATATATTGCCGATGTAATACGCAAAAAAATTCATAACTAAGGATATATGATTACTGTTTCAAGATAGGAGAAGTTTAATGAAACGCATAATAACATACGGAACATTTGACCTATTGCATTATGGACATATTAATTTATTAAAACGTGCCAAGGCGTTGGGTGATTATTTGATTGTGGCCATATCTACCGATGAGTTTAATTGGGTAGAAAAGCAAAAAAAATGTTATTTTTCTTACGAACAGCGCAAGGCACTTGTTGAATCTATAAGATATGTTGATTTAGTTATTCCTGAGACTGAGTGGGAACAAAAGGTTAACGATGTGCATGAATATCACATTGATACCTTTGTAATGGGCGATGACTGGAAAGGTAAATTTGACTTTTTAGAAAAAGAGGGAGTAGAGGTTGTTTATTTACCAAGAACTCCTGAAATTAGTACCACACAAATCAAACAAGAATTAAAAAAATAACAAAAACTTAAATGTATTTTCAAGGAGATTTTATGGAAGAGTCGCTTGTTAGCATTATAACTCCGTGCTATAACGGGGAAAAGGTAATTTCCCGTTTGATGGACTCGGTTTTAAATCAGACCTATAAAAAAATCGAGTTTATTTTGGTGGATGACGGTTCTACCGACAATACTGCAAGTATTGTTAAAAGTTATGAGTCAAAGTTTACCGAGCAGGGTATGATTTTTAAATACGTTTACCAAGAAAATCGTGGTCTTGGTGGGGCTATTGATACCGGACTCAAGCACTTTACGGGCGAGTTTTTATGTTGGCCCGATGCTGACGATTATTTGGAAGAGGAATCGGTTTTTGAACGTGTTAGATTTTTAAAGGAAAACCCCGATTTTGGCATAGTATCCAGTAATGCTTACATTCGTAACGAGGATGATTTTGAAAATCCCAGTCTTTTGGTAAAGGAATTGACCGATAAGGTGAAGCAACCTAATCAGTTCGACTTGATGGTTAGTGGTAACAGTATTTTTTGTTCGGGTTGTCATATGGTGCGCACAAGCGCCTTTTTAGAGGTAAATCCCGAAAGAAGTATTTACCCTGCCAGAAGGGCCCAAAACTGGCAAATGTTGCTGCCTGTTTATTTTAAGTTTAACCGTTATTTCCTTGATAAACCTTTGTATAATTATATAATTTACAAAAATAGTATGTCTGCAGGGGACGATTCTTCCGAAAGACTGCTTTCGAGATATAACGAACACCAAGAAGTGCTTTTTGCGACCTTGAAACAAATTGAGGAAGTTCAAAAGGTAGATTTAAGTAAATACTTTAAGTCGGTTGCCGACCAATATGCTAAAATCCGTTTAAACGTTGCCCTTAAATATAAAGAAAAACAACTTTTTATGGAAGAATATAAGAGCAAGAAGTCAACTATCGGTTTAGATAGTAAGGATAGGTTGTTGTATTGGCAAAATAAGTTTTCTTGGGTTTATGATTTAAAACGTTCGGCTAAAAAGTTATTAAAACATTAATGGCAGGTATTAAATTAGAAAGGTTAAGTTTTAAAAGATGAATGATTTTATTGCAAAATTGGAAAATCTAATTTTTAAAATATTGACCTTTTTAAGGGTGAAGGAAACTGTTGCTAAAAAAATTGTGCAGTTTGGGATGTTTTGTGCTGTAGGGGTTGTTAATACTGCAATTTCTTACGGCGTTTATTACATTTTTCTTCTTCTTAAATGTAATTATGTTGTGGCTAATATTGCAGGTTTTGTGGTTAGTGTTACCAATGCCTTTTATTGGAGCAATAAGTATGTTTTTAAGAAAAAAGAAGGCAAAAAGCGTTCATTGATTAAGGCTTACATTAAGACCTTTACGGCTTACGGTGTTACGGGACTGATTTTATCCAACATTTTACTTGTCTTTTGGGTAGAAGTTTTGGGTGTGCCCGAATTGTGGGGACCTATTATTAACCTGATTATTACAATACCCACAAACTTTTTCCTTAATAAATTGTGGGCTTTTAAAGATTAAATTTTGGAGTAGGATATGGTACATTATATTTATGCCAAGCCTTTGTTTCAGATGTTTCTTTTTGCGCTTTTTTGCATTGGTGCTTATGGATTTTTAAATGCTGTTTTTAAAGATAAAAAGTGGATAAAATTTTTAAGCCTTGCAGGGGTGGTTTTATCGGTTATTGCCCTGCTTTATATAACGCTTTTTTCTCGTGGTGGTGGCGAACATCCCGTTATTTTAAAACCTTTTTATAGTTTTGAAGCTGCTAAAGAACAACGAGAAATATATCGCTCGGTTTTTATGAACTGGCTTTTATATGTGCCACTTGGTATGTTTTTGCCCTATGTGTTATTCAAAAAACATAAGTGGTTAAACATTTTAATTGTGTTTTTAATGGGATTTACTTTGTCCTCTTTGGTGGAGTATTTGCAGTATGCTTTGTCCCTTGGTCGATGCGAAGTTGATGATGTGATTTTTAACACCTTGGGCGCCGTTACGGGCGCTTTGGGTTTTTTGCTTTGCGAATATTTGGTTAGGAAAGAGACTAAAATGAAGGAAAATTTGGGCGATTTGCAAAATTTAATATTAAGCCTTTGCGCTGAGTCGCTTTTTGGTAAAGAAAGTGATACCGATTTGGGGGATAAGGAAGGCGAAATTTTACAAGAGGCAAACCGACAAACGGTTTACCCCTTGGTTTGTACTGCCCTTAAAAATATAACGGGTGGGGAGCAAACCTCGACCGAGGTTTTTTTGCAAAGAATTGCTGAAAATATGCAGGTTAATTTCGACCACAGTTTAGTTCACGGCCTTTTGAGTGGTAACGGCATAGAATATGTTGCATTTAAGGGTGTGGCTTCGGCAAAATATTACCCCGACCCCATCCTTCGCACCATGGGTGATACCGATGTTTTAATTGACCGTCAAGATATTAAAAAGGTTGATTTATTATTAAAAAATATTGGTTATACCACAACCGATGATATAGAAAAAGAAAAGGGTCACGTGGCTTATGGTAAAAAGGAAGGCAACCGTGTTTCCAGAATTGAGGTGCATTTCACTTTAGGTGGAATTCCCGAGGGTAAAAAGGAAATTTTCGAGAAATACCTTTCCGATTTAATTTCCACATCGGTTAGTTTAAATACTCCTTGTGGCGTATGCCGAGTGCCCGATAAATTCCATCACGGAATTATTTTGTTGTTGCATACAGCCACCCATTTAATAAACGAAGGTGTGGGTTTAAGGCACCTTTGCGACTGGGCAGTTTTTGTTAATACCGTTTCTGACGAGGAAATAACCGAAACCTTCGAAAAGCCTTTAAAAGAGTTAGGGCTTTTAGAGTTTGCAAGATATCTTACTGCTTTGTCGGTGGAGTTTTTGGGTGCCGAGCCTAAAAACTTTGTGGGCGAAGTGGACAAGGGTTATCTTGACGATTTAATTTCGGATATTTTGGCCGGTGGTAATTTCGGCACTAAGGATACCGACCGATACACTCAAATTAAGTATATCTCAAACCGAAAGGACCGTACGATTGATAATAAAAACCCGATTTCTCAAGTTTTTTCCACCCTTAAGGAAAAGACCAAACGCAATGTGAAGTTTGTTGAAAAGCATCCTCTTTTATTGCCTTTTGGAATGGTTTACACACTGTTTAACTATCTTTTCTTGGTGGTTACAAAAAAACGCAAGGGCGACAGTCTTAAAACCTTGAGTGATGCCAAACGTCGCAAAGATATTTACAGCCAATTTAAATTATTCCTATAAAGAAAACCCCCAAGTCAAACTTGGGGGTTTAAATTATACCATTTTTTCTTGTTTAACCTTGTGGTCGATAATGTGGCGAGAGGCAAGTTCTTTTCTAACCTCTTCAAGGCTTATACCCATTTCGTTCATAAGCACCATAACGTGATAGGTAAGGTCGGCAATTTCGTAAATTGTTTCGGCCTTGTCGCCCGATTTTGCACCGATAATAACCTCGGTGGACTCTTCGCCCACCTTTTTAAGAATTTTGACGATACCCTTGGAGAAAAGATAGGTTGTATAGGAGCCTTCGGGCATCTTTTCCTTGCGTTCGGCCAACATATCGTAAAGCACATCAAGGGAATATTCTTCACGTTCTTCGCTCTTGTAAATTTCGTTTGTAAAGCAGGAGTCGGTACCTAAATGACAAGCAGGGCCATCCTTTTCAACCATAACCACAAGGGCATCGCCATCGCAGTCGGCAGTTATTGAAACAATGTGTTGATAGTTGCCACTTGTTTCTCCTTTAAGCCAAAGTTCCTGTCTTGAACGGCTGTAAAAACAGGTAAGACCCTTCTCCATGGAAATTTTAAGGCTGTCTTTGTTCATATATGCCACGGTAAGCACCTTTTTGGAGTGAGCGTCCACCACAACGGCAGGGATTAAACCCTTTTCATCAAATTTTAAGGTATTTATATCAATCATTTTAAATGCTCCTTACTAAAATGTCATTTTCTTTTAAAGTCTCTTTAAGGTCGGCAATTTTAACCTGACCGAAATGGAAAATTGAAGCGGCAAGACCTGCATCAATGTCGGGAATTTCTTTAAAAAGGGTTACGAAATCCTCACTACCACCGGCACCACCCGAAGCGATAACGGGAACATTAACGGCCTGTCGCACAGCCTTTAACATCTCCAAATCAAAGCCTTTTTTAACACCGTCGGTATCGATGGAGTTAATAACAACCTCGCCGGCACCACGCTCTACACACTCTTTAATCCAACCGATGGCCTCAATGCCTGTGTCCTCACGGCCACCCTTGGCGAAAACACGAAATTCGCCGTCAACACGTTTGGCATCAACCGAAATCACAACACATTGGTTGCCGTATTTTCTCGCAGCCTCGTTAATTAAGTCGGGGTTTTTAATGGCGCCCGAGTTTACACTTACCTTGTCGGCCCCACATTTTAAAACTCGGTCAAAATCTTGGATGGTGTTAATTCCACCACCAACGGTTAAGGGAATAAAAATATTTTTTGCAACCTCTTTTAAAATGTCGGTGAAAAGTTTTCGCCCATCGCTTGAAGCCGTAATGTCATAGAAAACAAGTTCATCGGCACCACAGTCGCTATAATATTTTCCAAGTTCCACAGGGGATGAAACATCGTTTAAATTTTCAAAGTTTACACCCTTAACAACACGCCCGTTACGAACATCAAGGCAGGGGATAATTCTTTTAGTTATCATTTTGATACCTCTATAGCCTCTTTTAAATCTATAGCGCCAATGTAATAAGCCTTACCTATAATAGCGCCGTAAATATCCATTTTTCTTAGTTCTTTCACATCTTCCAAGGTGGAAACACCACCCGATGCTGTGATATTAACCTTAAATTTTTGGGATAATTCCCTGTAAAGTTCCAAATTGGTGCCCTTCATGGCGCCATCCTTTGAAACATCGGTGCAAATGATATATTTAACACCCAAATTTTGCATTTTTTCGCAAAACTCGAAGGGGTCAATTCCACTTGTTTCGGTCCAACCCTTAATGGCAACAAAACCGTCCTTAATATCAATTCCAACGGCAATTTTTTCGCCGAATTTCGCCAAAGCCTCCTTCAAAAAGGCTTCATCTTTAACGGCGGCAGTACCTAAAATAACACGGTCAACACCGTTTGAAAGGTATTTTTCCACCGTTTGGGTATTTCTAATACCACCACCGATTTCGGTGAAAAGACCTGTCTCGTTTGCAATTTGTTTTACAATTTCAATGTTTGGTGTGGTGCCGTCCTTAGCGCCCTCTAAATCCACTAAATGGATGAATTTTGCCCCCTTGCTTTCAAAGTCACGAGCAACATCTAAGGGATTATCGCTGTAAACGGTCATTTGGTCGTAGTCGCCCTTAAAAAGGCGCACGGCCTTACCGGAAACCAAATCTATTGCAGGGAAAATATACATTTTATACCTCGCTGAATGCTTTTAAAATTTTAAGACCCACATTGCCACTTTTTTCGGGGTGGAATTGGCAACCGTAAATGTTGCCCTTACCCACAGCAGCAGTTAAATCCTTGCCGTATTCGGCAGTGGCAAGGAGTGAGTCCTCGCAGTCCACAGCATAAAAAGAATGGACAAAGTAAACACAGTCACCCTCATTAATATACTTGAAAAGGGGACTTTTACGGGCAAATTTAAGTGGATTCCAGCCAATGTGGGGGATTTTAAGGTCGCTTGGAATTGTGCCTTCCATACCGATTACCTTGCCCTTTAAAAGACCCAAGCCTTCGTGTTCGCCGTATTCAAAACTTTTTTCAAAAAGCATCTGCATTCCAAGGCAGATACCCATTAAAGGAGTGCCATTTGCCACCTTTTCCTTGATGATTTCGCAAAGACCACTGGCGAAAAGTTTTTTGGAAGCATCACAGAAGGCGCCAACACCGGGGAGAATAAGTCGGTCGGCGTTTTTAATAACCTCGGGGTCGCTTGTTACCACGGCATCAACCCCGATAGCCTTAAAGGAGGAAACAAGGGAAAATAAATTTCCAACCCCGTAATCAATAATTGCTAACATTAAAGTACTCCTTTGGTGGAGGGAATTTCGCTTTTAAATTTTTCGTCAATGCTAACGGCCTCTTTTAAAGAACGGGCAACCGATTTAAAAGCACCCTCAATTATGTGGTGAGAATTGTATCCTTCAAGTTGGTTAATGTGAAGGGTGATGTTGGAATTTCTAACAAAAGCCTCAAAAAATTCACGAACCAACTCGGTGTCAAAATCGCCGACACGCTGTGTAGGGATATCCAAATTAAAGCCCAAATAACTTCTTCCCGAAATGTCAATGGCAGTTAAAATAAGGCTTTCATCCATGGGGAGAATAAAACTTCCGTAACGCTTAATGCCACGCATTTCGCCCAAACACTCTGCTAAAGCCTTGCCGAGAACAATTCCAATGTCCTCGACCGTGTGGTGATAATCAACATAGGTATCGCCAACGCATTTAACATCCAAATCGCATCTTGAGTGGCGAGAGAAAAGGGTGAGCATGTGGTCTAAAAATCCACAACCTGTTTGGATGTTGGAAACCCCTGTGCCATCAATATTAAGTTTTAAACTGATGTCGGTCTCGTTGGTTTTGCGATTTATTTCACTAATTCTCATAAAATCTCCTTAATCTTTTCTACAAGAGTTTTCATTTCTTTGTCGGTTCCAATGGTAATTCGGTTAAAGTCTTTAATACGGTCCTTTTCAAAGTGGCGAATTAAAACGCCCTTTTCTTTAAGTTCTTCGTAAAGTTTAAGACCCGAAATCTTGTCCGACTTGGCGAAGATAAAGTTTGCCTTTGAAGGGAGAACAAAGAAGCCTAAATTTTCAAGTTCCTTTGTCACCCATTCACGGGTTTTAATAATTTTTTGGCAATTCTCCAAATAATAATCATTGTCCTTTATTGTAGCAGTACCAATACTTTGAGTCAAGCGATTTATGTTATAAGGATTGGTGGAAAACTTAATTTTTTCAAGGTCGGCAATAAGGCGCTCGTTTGCAATTGCAAATCCCAGTCTGCCACCTGCCAAACTTCTCGATTTTGAAAAGGTGCCAACGCAAAGAAGATTATCGTATTTTTGGGTTAAAGGATAACAACTTTCCCCACCGAAATCCACATAAGCCTCATCAATTAAAACAACGCTTTCAGGGTTTGATTTTAAAATCTCCTCAATTTTTTGGGGAGAAAGGGCAATTCCCGTCGGGGCATTGGGGTTGGCAATTACAATAAGTTTTTCCTTTGCCTTGTACTCATCGGTATCAATGGTAAAGTCATCTTTTAGTGGGATAACTTCACTCTCCACCCCGTGAAGTTCGGCAAATACGCTGTAAAAACCGTATGTAATGTCGGGGTAAGCAGCACCCTTTTGACCGTAAGCCATAAAGGCAAAGTTTAAAATATCATCCGAACCGTTGGAAAGGAAGATATTGTCCCCGTTAACACCAAAAAGTTTTGCCATGGCGAGTTTAAGCTTTTTGCACTCAGGGTCGCAGTAAAGGCGCAAATCTTTAATCCCTTGCTTGGTTACTGCCTTTATAACATTTTTTGATGGGGGATATGGAGACTCGTTGGTGTTAAGTTTTATGTACTGCTTGTCTTGGGGTTGTTCGCCCGGAACATACTCCTCCAAGAGTCTGAATCTTTCGTTTATAAATTTGCTCATTATTTCTCACTTCTTATACTTGCGCTTTTTGCGTGGGCAGTAAGGCCTTCCTTTTCGGCAAAGAAAGCAACCTTTCCGGCCACCTTATCAAGGGCATTTTTGCTGTAATATACAAACTGACTTTTCTTAACAAAATCATCAACCGACAAGGGACTTGAAAATCTTGCAGTACCCGATGTGGGTAATGTGTGGTTGGGACCTGCAAAATAGTCGCCCAAGGCTTCGGGACAGTATCTTCCCATAAAAATACTACCTGCGTTTTTGATTTTGTCTAAATAATCAAAGGGGTTATCAACACAAAGTTCAAGGTGCTCGGGTGCAATTTCGTTAGCAACGGCGAAAACATCTTCCAAATTGTCGGCAACAATGATTTTTCCGTTGTTATCAATAGAAACCCTTGCAATTTCTTCACGGGAAAGGGTTTTTAGTTGGTTTTCTATTTCCAAGGCTACTGCCTTTGCTAAATCCTCGCTGTCGGTCACTAAAACGGCGCTTGCGTTCTTGTCGTGCTCGGCTTGGGATAAAAGGTCGGCCGCAACAAAGGATGGGTCACTGCCCCCGTCGGCAATAACCAAAATTTCGCTTGGACCTGCAATCATATCAATTGAAACTCGGCCAAAAACTTGACGCTTTGCTTCGGCAACAAAGGCGTTACCGGGACCCACGATTTTATCAACCTTTAAAACACTTTCGGTGCCATAAGCCAAGGCAGCAACGGCTTGGGCGCCACCAACCTTGAAAATCTTATCCACCCCTGCGATTTTAGCGGCAGCCAAAATAACGGGATTAACCTTGCCGTTTGCCATAGGTGGAGTGGTTATGCAAATATAGTCGCAACCTGCAATTTTGGCAGGAATACTATCCATAAGCACGGTGGATGGGTAGGCGGCTGTGCCACCGGGAACATAAAGACCCACACGTTCAATGGGAGTTACCTTTTGGCCTGTGATAATTTCATTATCCTCATTTATTTCAAAGCCTTCTTTAACCTGCTTTTTGTGGAAGTTTTCAATATTTTTTGCAGCTTCCTTTAAAATTTCAATAAATTTAGGCTCAACAAGGCCGAAAGCTTCTAGGGTTTCTTCCTCGGTTACTTCAAGGCTTTTAATGTCTGCCTTGTCGAACTTTTTGGAGTATTCAAAAAGGGCCTTGTCGCCATTTTTTGCAACGTTTTCGATAATATCGGTAACAATATCGGTAACATCAAAGGTGGGTTCGCTTCGTGCGAAAAGTTCCTCACCACTAACCTCACCGTATTTTAAAATTTTAATCATCTTTTTTCACCTGTGCTTCTAAGCTTTGCTTAATTTGTAGGATTTTTTGGGTTTTGAATTTAAAACTTGATTTGTTGGAAATTAGTCTTGCGCTAATGGGAACAATGGTCTCAAAGGGAGCAAGATTATTTTCAAGCAAGGTTTTGCCTGTTTCAACAATATCCACAATAACATCGCTTAGTCCTAAAATGGGAGCGATTTCAATGGAACCGTTAAGGTGGATAATGTCAATATCACGGCACTTTTCACCGTAATATTTTTTGGCAATGTTGGAAAACTTGGTGGCAACGCGAAGGGTTGAAGATGTGTCATCCTCAAAGTCTTTTTTTGCAGCAACAGCCATACGGCATTTACCCATATTAAGGTCTAAAAGTTCGTAAACCTTGGGTTCGTATTCAAGGAGAATATCCTTTCCTGCAACGCCGATGTCGGCAGCGCCACGCTCAACATAAATGGCAACATCCGAAGGCTTAACCCAGAAATATCTAACCCCTGCTTCTTTGTTTTCAAAGATGAGTTTGCGGTTTTCTTCTCTTATTGAAGGGCAAGGGAAACCTGCCTTTTCAAACATATTGTAAACCTTTTCGCCAAGTCGGCCTTTGGGTAATGCCACATTGATAAACTCACGGTCGTCGGTTTTTGCTTCTTCAAATCTTTCCAAAGTGTCAAGATAAACGGCAAAACCAACAGCGCCTGCATTACGGTTCATTTTCTTCATTAAGGTATCGTACTGACCACCCGAAAGAACACGCTCGGCAATGCCCTCAATGTAACCACGCAAAATAACACCACTGTAATATCCTGTGGAGTTGGAAAGGGAGAAATCGATGTTAATGGATTTTTCATAACCTAAATCCTTGACGTAATCGCAAATGGCTTTAAGTTGTGAAAGGGCCTTTTTAGCCTCTTCGTTTCCTGCCAATTTTTCGGCAGTTTCAAGTGCCTTTTCGGTGCTTTTAAAAGCAAAGGTCAAGGGGATTAAATCTTCGGTTTTGCAAAGGCTTCTTAAAGCGTCCGAGTTCTTTTCGTTAATGGCAGTAAGAACGGCTTTTTTATCGGCAATGTCATACTGGGAAAGAACGGCATCCACAAAACCTTGGTGGGAAATGTCCAAAACAAATGAGGTGCTTAAAGCCTCAAGGCTTTTAAGGGCAAGGGATACAACCTCGCAAACCTCGTTCTCTCCCACAGTGCCAATGCATTCAAGACCTGTTTGCATAATTTCCTTGTATGTATGACTGGTTTCGCTGATACGGTAAACGTTTTCGTTATAGTAGTAACGCTCGGTTTTGTTTTCCTCACGGGAATTTTTAATGATGGAAAGGGTAACGTCGGGTTTAAGCGCCAAAAGCGAGCCGTCGGTATCGTTAAAGGTTATAACCCCTTCGCCCACCAAAAAGTCCTTGTTCTTGGAGTAAAGGTCATACTCCTCAAACTTACTCATTTTATAATATTTATAGCCGTTTTGGGTGTAAAGTTGGCGTAAAGCAAAAACGGCACGTTCGTCATTTCTTAAAATTTGCTCGTTAATCATTTGGACTGCTCCTTTAGGCGTTCAATAGCAGTTTTGTATCCACCGTCGCCATAGTTTAAGCAACGGCTTACTCTACCGATGGTGGTGGTTGAAGCGCCTGTAATTCGGTTTATATCGTTATAACTTTTGCCTTCGCATAAAAGTTTTGCAACCTCCAAACGCTGAGAAAGGGCTTCAAGTTCTTGGATTGTGCAAACATCATCAAAAAACTTTTCGCACTCTTCTTCGGTTTTAAGGGTTATTATTGCTTGGAAAAAGTCGTGTAAATTAGGGTTTTTCTTCAAGTTGATATCCTCCTGAAAAATTGGTACTTTGATATAGTACCACGTTAGCGCACTAAAGTCAAGGCTTTTTTAAGGAAATTTCTTAGAAGTCAAGGCTTTAATTCACTTGCTTTTAAGCGCAATATATTATATAATAAGGTGTTAGAATAGGGGTGTATTATGGAAATTAAGTTAAAAGACCGATTGGTTATGAAAAAAAGTCATCCTTGCGGATGTAATACCTTTAAGGTTACACGAATTGGAATGGATTTTAAACTTGTTTGCGAAGGCTGTGGCCACGAAATTATAATACCCCGAGTAAAGGCTGAAAAAAACATTAAAAAAATCATTAGTGCTGATGGAGAATAACTATGTTTAATAAATTAGATGCAGTTGTAAATCGTTACGACCAAATTGGAATTGAATTAACAAGACCCGATGTTGCTTCCAACAACGAAGTTTTCAGAAAACTTATGAAGGAGCACAGCGAACTTACCCCTATTGTTGAAAAATACAAGGAGTATATCGACGCTAAAAATGCCGAGCAGGGCGCTTTGGAGATTTTGGCCGAGCCCGGTCTTGATAAGGAACTTAAAGAACTTGCCGAAGAAGAACTTAAAATGGCAAAGGAAAATATCGAAATTTTCGCCGACGAGCTTAAAATTTTGTTGCTTCCCAAAGACCCCAACGATGATAAAAACGTTATTGTGGAAATCCGTGGTGGCGCAGGTGGCGAGGAGGCTGCCCTTTTTGCCGGTAGTCTTTACAGAATGTATAGTATGTATGCCGAGTCAAGACGTTGGAGCACCGAGGTTGTAAACGCCAACGAAACCGAACTTGGTGGTTACAAGGAAATCAGCTTTATGATTGAGGGTGCAGGTGCTTACTCTCGCCTTAAATTCGAAAGTGGTGTTCACCGTGTTCAACGTGTGCCCGATACCGAAACCCAAGGCCGTATTCACACCTCTACCGTAACCGTTGCTGTGCTTCCCGAGGCTGAGGATGTTGAACTTGAAATCAACCCTGCCGACCTTAAAATTGACACCTTCCGTTCATCCGGTGCCGGTGGTCAGCACATTAACAAGACCTCTTCGGCTATCCGTGTAACCCATATTCCAACAGGTACTGTTGTTGAATGTCAGGATGAGCGAAGCCAGTTTAAAAACAAGGATAAGGCCCTTAAAATTTTGCGTTCTCGCCTTTTGGATGAGAAACAACGTGAACACGACGAGGCTATTGCTTCCGACCGTAAGGCTCAGGTTGGTACCGGTGACCGTAGCGAACGTATTAGAACCTATAACTATCCCCAAGGCCGTGTTACCGACCATAGAATTGGTCTTACCCTTTATAAGTTAGACCAAATTTTAAACGGCGATATGGATGAGGTTGTGGATGCACTTATCACCCATTATCGTGCCGAGGCATTAAAGCAAGAACAGGAACAGTAATAATGGAAACATTAAAACTAAAGGACGATAAAAAAGGCATCGAAACTGCTTGCGAGATATTGAAAAACGGTGGACTTGTGGCAATTCCCACCGAAACGGTTTACGGCCTTGCTGCCAACTGTTTTGACGAGGATGCTGTAAAAAAGATTTTTATTGCTAAAGGCAGACCCCAAGATAATCCCCTTATTGTTCACATTTCAGATATGGAAATGCTCCGAAACATTGTGCGAGAAATTCCCGAAATCGCTTTAGAGTGCGCCAAAAAGTTTTGGCCGGGACCTTTCACAATGATACTCCCCAAAACCGATAAAATTGGGGACTGCATTTCCCCGAATTTAGATACAGTTGCCGTTAGAATGCCCGAAAATAAGGTGGCGCTCCAGATCATTAGGGAGAGTGGACTTCCTCTTGCTGCCCCTTCGGCCAACACTTCGGGTAGCCCAAGCCCCACATCTCCTGACCACGTTTGGACCGATTTGCAGGGTAAAATTGAGGCTATTGTTTATTCGGGTGACTGTCGTGTGGGTGTTGAATCTACTGTGGTGACCTTTTGCGAGAACCCACCAAGGCTTTTAAGACCGGGTGGCGTTACAGCCGAGCAGTTAAAGGAAATTATACCTGACATCCTTTTGGATAAGGCCGTTTTGGCAGAACCCGAAAAGGGCAAACAGGTGGCTTCCCCCGGAATGAAATATAAACACTACGCCCCCAAAACCGAAAGTTTTTTGGTTGAGGGTGACAGTGAGCAGTTTGCAACCTTTGTAAACTCAAAACAAAACAGCGTTGCAATTTGTTTTAAAGAAGATTTAGAAAAAATTAGCATCCCCACCCTTTGCTACGGTGAAGGTAAGGATGACAAAACCTTGGCTCAAAGCGTTTTCTCTGCCCTTCGTAAGGTGGATGAAATGGGAGCGAAGGAGGTTTATATTCACGCACCAACCAAAACAGGCATTGGACTTGCGGTTTACAACCGTTTGCTTCGTGCCTCAGGATTTAAGGTGATTAGTTTATGAAAATTATAGGTCTAACAGGACCCACGGGAGCAGGAAAAAGCAATTTAACCGAAACTGCTCAAAATTTAGGATTTAAGGTTATTGACTGCGACCGGGTTGCAAGAAAAGCCGTTGAAAAGGAAAGCGAAGGTTTAAAGGCGCTTGTTAAGGTTTTTGGAACCGATATTCTTTTAGAAAACGGAGAACTAAACCGAAAAGCCTTGGCAAGAAAGGCTTTTGCTACCTTAGAGCAAACCGAGACTTTAAATAAAACCTTGTTTCCTTTCATTACCGAATTGGTGGAAAAAGAGTTTGATAGCGATTTGATTTTGCTTGATGCTCCCACCCTTATTGAAAGTGGACTTAATAAAAAATGTGATAAGGTTATTGGTGTTTGGGCCGACCCTGAGATTAGACTTCAGCGAATTTGCGAGAGGGACGGTTTAAGTTTAGAGGATGCAAAAATCCGTTTAAACGCAGGAAAAGATGAATCTTTTTACAAAAAAAATACCGACATTTTAATTTACAATAACGGCGAAATTCCTGAATTTAGAAAAGAAATTTCGGAAATACTAACCGAGATAAAGGAGAGATAGTTATGGAACTAACACAGGCTGAAATTTTAGCAAAAGAACTTTTGGTGGAGACCAAAAACGGTCTTTTAAAGGCTGATGATGAAACCCTTTCAGAGGCTCAAAATTTTGCCGAAGGTTATAAAGTGTTTTTAGATATGGCAAAAACCGAGCGTGAGGCTGTTAAAGAAACAATTAAAATGGCCGAGGAAAACGGTTTTGTGGAATTCCAATTTGGCAAAACCTATAATGCCGGTGAAAAGGTTTATATTAACAATCGTGGCAAGAGTATTGCTCTTTGCGTTATTGGTAAAGAGGCCGTGGAAAAAGGCACCAACATCAGCGCTGCTCACATTGATTCTCCTCGCCTTGATTTAAAACCCAACCCCCTTTATGAAGAAATTGAGTTGGCACTTTTCAAAACCCATTATTACGGTGGAATTAAGAAATATCAGTGGACTGCAATTCCTTTGGCGCTTCACGGCGTTTTTGCGCTTAAAGATGGCACCACCCGAGAGGTTTCTATCGGTGAAGAAGAAAATGAGCCTAAGTTTGTAATTAATGATTTGCTTCCCCATTTGGCTCAGGAACAAAGTAAACGCACCCTAAACGAAGGAATTAAGGGTGAGGAACTTAATGTTTTGGTTGGTTCTTGCCCCTTCAAGTCGGACAAGGGAAGCAACCTTGTTAAACTTAACATCCTAAAGATTTTAAACGAGAAATATGGCATTGTTGAGGAAGATTTCCTTTCAGCCGAACTTGAAATTGTACCTGCCTTCAAGGCGACCGACATTGGTTTTGACCGTTCAATGGTTGGTGCTTACGGTCAGGATGACCGAGTTTGCGCATACCCTGCTCTAGGGGCAATTTTAGAGATTGAAAACCCTGAAAAAACAGCCATCACCATCCTTGCCGACAAGGAGGAGGTTGGCTCCATGGGTAACACAGGTCTTGAGTCTGATTTCCTTAAATATGTAATCGGCGACCTTGCAAAAATGCAGGGTGGAGATGGCAGTGTTGCTATCAGAAATTCCAAATGTTTGTCTGCCGATGTAAACGCAGGTTTAGACCCCACCTTCCAAGATGTTATGGAAAGAAGAAACGCCTGTCGTTTAAATTACGGTGTGGTTGTTACTAAATATACAGGCGCTCGTGGCAAAGCAGGAACAAGCGATGCTTCGGCCGAGTATATGGCATATATTCGCAAGGTTTTGGATGATAATAACATCCTTTGGCAAAGTGGCGAATTAGGCAAGGTTGACTTGGGTGGTGGTGGCACCGTTGCTCAGTATATTGCTAATTTGGGAATCGATGTTGTGGACCTTGGTGTGCCTGTTCTTTCAATGCACGCGCCCTTTGAGACCACATCTAAACTTGATATCTACATGTGCTATCGTGCTATGTATGAATTTATGAAATAATGGATATTAAACTTGGTAAATACCGTCATTTCAAGGGTAACGAGTATGAGGTTGTGGCTATTGCCAAACACTCCGAAACCTTAGAAGAAATGGTTGTGTATAGAGATTTAAAAAACGGGGGCAACGTTTGGGTAAGACCTGCCTCAATGTGGAACGAAACCGTCGAGCGAGACGGCAAAGTGTTTAAAAGATTCGAATTTATAAAGGAGTGAAAACTAATGTCGGGACGCACCGTTGCTGCAATTTCAACTGCTTTGGGTCAGTCGGCTCTTGGAGTTATAAGAATTTCGGGAGATATGGCGATAGAAGTGGCTGATAAGGTCTTTTTCCCTTTAAGTGGCAAAAGGTTGGCCGATTTAAAGGGTTACACTGCTGCTTACGGTCAGGTAAAAGATGGGGACAGCGTTATTGACGATGGCGTTGCATTGGTTTTCAGAGCTCCTAACAGTTTTACGGGCGAAGATACTGTGGAGATTTCTCTCCACGGTGGCTCCATTATTTTGAGGGACACTTTAAGGCTTATTTTAAATAACGGCGCTTTCCCTGCCGAGGCCGGTGAGTTTACCAAACGAGCCTTCTTAAACGGTAAAACCGATTTAACAAGGGCCGAAAGTATAATGGGTTTAATTTCGGCCGAGAGTGAGGCGCAACTTAAACTCTCCCGTGCTGCACATTTGGGTAAAACAGCCGAAAAGATTGAGGAAATTATCACCCATCTAACCAAGGCAGATGCAGCAATTTCGGTTTTTTCCGATTATCCCGATGAGGATATTGAGGGTCTTGACCGTGAAAGTTTTAGCCTTATGCTTAAAAACGCCAAAGAAAGCCTTGAAGAAATGCTTGGCAGTTACGATGCAGGTAAGATTTTGCGAGAAGGCATTGAAACTGCCATTGTGGGCAAACCCAATGTGGGTAAGTCCTCAATTATGAATATGTTGAGTAATGCCGACCGTTCGATAGTTACCGACATTGCAGGTACAACCCGTGATGTTATTGAAGAAACGGTAAAGCTTGGGGACATTATTTTGCGACTTGCCGACACGGCAGGTATTCGTGACACCGGCGATACTATTGAGAGTATCGGCGTTGAACTCGCCCTAAAAAGAATGGAAACAGCCCAACTTGTTCTCGCTGTGTTTGACTGTTCGAGAGAGTTAGATGGCGATGATTTAAGGCTTTTAGAGTCCTTAAAGGGCAAAAATGTTCTTGTAATAATAAATAAAACCGACCTTGACAGTCGGATTGATACTAACATATTTAAAGATTTTTCTTTGGTGGAAATTTCGGCCAAGGATAACAAGGGTATCCAAGAATTAAAGGAAAAGGTTGCAGAGATTAGTGGTCTTAACAATATTTCGCCCGATAGTGCAAACCTTATAAACGAGCGTCAGCGTGACTGCGCCAAACGTGCCCTTGATGCTGTGGATGAGGCCTACGGCACCATTATGGCAGGGCAAACTCTTGATGCCGTTGGCATTTGTGTTGACGATGCATTAGACGCCCTTTTTGAACTAACGGGCAGAAGAGTAACCAACGAGGTTGCCGATGAAATCTTCCGTAGTTTTTGTGTTGGAAAATAAAAGAAGCAGGTTTAAAACCTGCTTCTTTTTTTACTTTGTTAATTTTTTAAGATAAGTGTAAATTATTTTGTTGATAACTACTCCTGCGATAAGGGTTATAGCAAATTCCACTAAAAAATTCAGTGTAAATGCTGAAAAGACAACACTCATAACAGCCTTACCACCTAAAACAGTGTTTTTATAGAAAGTAGCAAAACAACCCATAAATAACAAGGTGTTAAGAATTGGAACACTTGCTGCAGATAGCGTGAAAGCGAGTAAATTCACCCTATGCGCTTTTTCAAATGCTTTGAAAATTAAAGCAGCAATAACGCCAACTAAAATTCTTGGAACAAAGCAAGTGATTGTATATGCTAATGGATTGGTTTCAAATAAAATAGGTGCCGATGGGTCAAGGGCAAAACCCAAGCCGAAGGCTTGAATAAAACTGGTGGCACCAAATACGAAGCCTAAAATTGCTCCTCCTGTCACACCGGTACAAACAGCGCCTAAAGCAACCGGAATAGTCAATAGTGTGATAGAAAATCCACTAGGCATTATAATATAACCGAGTGGAGTAAAATCCATAACCAAGATAACGGCTATGAACAGACTCAACAGAGTCAAACGGAAAATGTTTTCTTTTTTATTTGTCATTTTAATTACCTCCGATACTGTCCCTTAAAATGAAAAACTGGGTACAGTTCTTAAAATATTTGTAATCCGATTTCTCGGTAATTACCTAGTTGTTCTTTTCGTATATAACACGAAGACCGTCTAAAAGAAGGTTCTCATTATATATAATATTAGAACTGCAGTGGCAAATAATCTCTTTAGATAGGCCACCCGTTGCAACAACGGTGGGTTTTTCGCCCAGTTCTTTTTCAATGCGTAAAAGCAAACCGTCAATCATAGCGGCAGCGCCGTAAACCAACCCCGACTGCATACATTCGGCAGTGTTGGAACCGATTACCGATTTTGGAGCCTCAATGGGAATTGAGGAAAGTTGGGCAGTGTTTTCGGTCAATGCTTTAAGGGTAAGGCGAACGCCTGCGGCAATAACACCACCAACAAAAGCACCGTTTCGGTCAAGAACGCTGATGGTGGAAGCAGTGCCCATATCAATTACAACACAGGGGGCATTGTAAACGTCTAAAGCGCCAACGGCACCTGCAACAAGGTCGGCGCCAAGTTGAGCAGGGTCGTCAATTTTAATGTTAAGTCCGGTTTTAACACCGGGGCCCAGCATCAAGGGGACGATATTGCAAAGTTTGGAAACGGCACGGCTGATGCTTTTTCCAACGGCAGGAACAACCGATGCGATAATTGAGTCCTCAATTTCCTCGGTTTGCAAGGAATAAAGGGACAAAAGATTTTTAATCTCAACTGCGTATTGGTCGGCAGTTTTGCGAGTATCGGTAGCAAGACGGGCAGTGAACTGAAGATTTGCTTCATCGAAGGCGCCCAAGGTTATATTTGTGTTGCCAATATCAATGGCTAATAGCATATTATCACCCTCTCATACCTTATTATATATAAAAAACGGCAAAAATCAAGATTTTTATTGACAAAGGTCGGCTTTGCTGATATAATATCGGGTGCTAATGAGAAATTTTTATCTATTAGCTCCTTACTCTATTTGAAATGAATAGGGTCAAATGTCCAAAGGGAGGTGCAAAGAGAATGACCAATAAGTACGAAGCTGGCGTTATTTTCTCTGTTGCAGGTGGCGAAGAGGCTACTAATGCACTTAAAGAGAAAATTAATGAGCTTATTTCTAAGAACGGTACTATTGAGAGCGTTGATGAGTGGGGCAAACGTCGTTTGGCTTACCTTATCAATGACGAGGCTGAAGGTTACTACGTTTTCTACAATTTCGAAAGCGAACCCGAATTCCCCGCTGAGCTTGAGCGTATCGTAAAGATTACTGACGGCGTTTTACGTGTTATGGTAATCAAAAAGTAATGGAGGACTAAAAAATGTTTAACTTGGTTGTATTAACCGGTCGTTTGACCGCTGACCCCGAGCTTAAAACCACTCCAAATGGCACTTCGGTAGTATCTTTTTCTATTGCTGTTGATCGCCGTTACCGTGCAGGAGAAGAAAGACAAACCGATTTTATTAATATTGTTGCTTGGAGATCTTCTGCTGAATTTATTTCAAAATATTTCAAAAAAGGCAGCTTAATTGGTATTGAGGGTTCAATTCAAACCCGTAGATATACCGACAAAAACGGTAACAACCGTACTGCTTTTGAAGTTGTTGCTAACAATGTTCAGTTTGTTGAAAGCAAACGTGACGGCGCTCCTGCTGCAAGTGGTGAGCCTGCAAGCTTCAGCAATGCTGACGTAAACGATTTTGCCGATTTAGGCTCTGCTTCGGATGACGATTTGCCATTCTAAGCAATTAAAAAATTTAAAATAAGGAGGCTTTAACAATGGAGAACGAGAGAAACGATAGACCTATGCACAAGAAAACTCGTAGAAAGGTTTGCCACTTCTGCGTTGACCGTGTTGAAAGCATAGATTATAAGGATGTAGCCCGTCTTCGTAAGTACATTTCTGAGCGTGCTAAGATTTTACCCCGCCGTGCAACCGGCACCTGCGCTGCTCATCAACGTGCTTTGACAACTGCTATTAAGCGTGCTCGTCAGATGGCTTTACTCCCCTATGTAAACGACTAATCAAAGCTTTTCGTACCACCCGAAAAAAGGGTGGTACGAAATTTCAAAAAAACCTTGACAAGGTAAACAAAGTATTATATTATTGTAAATACGCCGATGTGGTGGAATAGGCAGACACAAGGGACTTAAAATCCCTCGGTAGCGATACCGTACCGGTTCAAGTCCGGTCATCGGCACCAAACGAAAATCCGTTCTCGAAAGAGGACGGATTTTTGTTTGTATTATTCATTTTTCAATATTCATCATTCATTATTCATTAAAAAAGAACGGATTTTCGAATGAATAATGAATAATGAAGTCGCACAGCTAATGAATAATGAATAATTTTGACTTGATTTTGATTTTGTGTTATAATACCCCTAAAGGTGATGTGAAAATGCAAAAAGAGATTTTGACAATGGATAATATTCAAGAAGATGTTAAGGATTCGATATCTTTTAGTTTTTGGATTCCACTGGCAGTTTTTCTTCTTTACACTATTGTGTGTGCCGGTATGACTTTTTGTATAATCCTTTTGGTAAATTTAGTGCTTCCTAATATGATGGCTTTAAAATTTATTGGGATTATATTTTTTGCGATATTAGAGTTGTTTCTTTTCTATGAGATAGTAAAAACCTATAAGAATAAAAAGGAAATCAAAAAAGGTGACATTCAAATCACGGAAGATTGGGTTGTTGAAAAATTACCGGCCAAATTATATAGTAAATATCATCACAGACCATATACATTGGTTTTTGCAAAAAATGGTAGCTATGGAATTTACAAGGAGTTGAATTATAAATGGTCTAAAGTGTATGCTTTGAGTGATGAAGGGGTTTATAATTACGCTAGAATAGACGATGAATTTTATGTGATAAGTGTTGGAAAGCATAAAAACCTGGTGGCATACAATAAAAGGATGTTTGAATTAAAATAATCATTTGAGCAAGGCTTTGCCTTGCTCTTTTATTTTTGCAAAGTTGGGTTGTTGGTTCTGTCCAAAAGATAGTCGACAGAAACCTTATAGTAATCGGCTAATTTAATTAAAACCTCGGCAGTTAAAGAAATAACCCCTGTTTCATACTGCGAGTAGGTATTTTGCGATACATTTAAGTACGCGGCAATGTCTTTTTGCTTTATGTCTTTATCTTCTCGGATACTTCGTAAATTTTTAAACTGCATAATAATCACCTCATAATTATTATGGGGTATCTGTATTAAAGATATTGACATTTATCTGTAATACAGATATAATTATATTGTCAAAACTTTTTGAGAATATGAAATCAATACCAAATAATCAGGCTTGATATTGCAAAATCAAAAAGCGTATGATATAGTTTATTTAAGAGGTGACCTTTATGAAAAAGATAACCGGTTTATTGTTAGCAATGATTTTTCTGTTTGTTTTTTCTGGTTGTAGCACCGTGAATGATTTAACAAGTGATTTTGACGCAGTAGGCGATATGGAAACTTCAACTTCAGATGAAACACCAATTCATGTAGAAATGCCTACAAAAATTCAAACACCAAGTGAAACCGAAACATCCAGCAATAACGAAACACCGATTTATGTTGAAATGCCGAGTAAAATTGAAACATATGTCGAGACGGAACTCAATGATTATCATAATGCTGTCCAAGCCCAAATTTCAACTCCTGATGTGCCGACAAGTTTTGAACCTATTATAGATAATAATTTTTCGGGTGGAAACGGAACGCAGACAAATCCGTATTTGATAACAACTCCTGAACACTTAACATATCTATCCTCAAAAATCAATTCGGGCAAATTGAACGATGGAGCATATTTTGCGCTTGGCGCTGATATTGATATGACCGGAGTGGAATTTACGCCCATTGGAAATGGTGACCATCGTTTTTCGTCGAATTTTGATGGAAGAGGTTTTACTATTTCAAATCTGTCACCCAAGCTTTTGTATGATGATTATGGCAACAATGCCAATTATTCTTGTGGATTTTTCGGGATAGTCGGAAATGCCGAAATCAAAAATCTTTGCTTAGAAAACGTTAATATAACATATACTTATGACAGCAATTATTTTACTGAGATAGGTATTCTTGCAGGTTGCGTGTATCCAACAAGAGAATGTAAAATCACCGATTGTATTGTTAACGGAAATATCAATGTTTCAACAGATGTTTTGCTCGTTGGTGGAATTATTGGTGATATTTTTGCAAACGATGATGCAAAACTTGAATTTGCGCGTATACAAAGTAATACAAAAATACAGGTGCGAGGCGATTCGTTGGAAGTTGGCGCAATTTCGGGAAGTCTTCTCGCTGATGGAGAAGAAAGTTTCTCGGATATTTTTGCACAAAGCGAAATATTGCATAATTCCATGTACTATTCCCATGTGGGCGCTTTTGGTGGCGTTTCAAATAGAAAAGGAAATGTGAATGTTAGCAACTGTTTTATAAAAATAAACACCAATAAAAAGCACGGGGATAGAATTAATGCATTAATTGGTGGAATGATTGAAACATATCAGCCAAACGGTAGATTTAATTTCACTAATGTTTTCGCATTTGCAGACAGTTGCACTAAATTATATGAGATACCTTCTGAAAATCCCGTAAAAGAAGAAAATTGTGGTTTTACAGATGTATTGCCCTCGACGTGTAATTTTAACACTGAAATTTGGGATATTACCGACCCTGCTTCTCCTTTTATTAAATTTAATTTCTAAAAAATTGAGTTTTAGTTACGTTTAAATAGTGTTACTAAGTTCAAACTACAAAAAAGAAAAGTCACACTTTTGTGTGGCTTTTTGTTTTAATGGTTATTGCGCCAAACCTTACATATATGATATAATAATTCCGGAAAGGAAGGATGCTTTGTGAAAAAACTTTTTGCTTTTGTTTTGATTTTATATTTGATTTTGTGCTTTGCAGGTTGCAAGGGTGACAGCAAAAAGACCAACGCTTCTCAACAAGATGACGTTAACGACAAGCCTTATATTGCACAAAATGACAGCAAGAACGAAACTTCTAACACTGTTGTCAGCAAAAACGAAACCACTCAGAGCAGTTCTTCCCCGAATCCACAAAATAGTAATTCGGAAACTTCAAAGGTTACGGTGCCTGTGGCAAATGAGGAACGCCCCGAAACCGTAACAAAAACCTATGATTACGAGGAGTGGGGTGCTATTCCAACACCCGTTAAAAAGGTTTTTCACGATTCCCAAAATGGCAACACTTTGCCCTATGCTTTATATATTCCCGAAGGGTACAAGGGGGATAAAGCCTATCCTGTGATTTTGTATTTGCATGGCGCAGGAGCCTTGGGAAATGATAATACAAGACAACTTGAGAGTTTAATCACAATCTTTAACTATAATGGCGATTTGGCTTCTCAGTTTATAATTATTTGTCCCCAAACCGATGTGTGGTGGTCTTTTGACCGAGATTATGATGGCGACAAAAAAGGGACTTTGTCAAGCGCAATGAATTTGCTTAAAGAAATTCATGCAACATATACTTGCGATAGTAATCGGTTGTTTGTAACGGGTGTTTCTATGGGTGGATATGCCACTTGGGATGTTCTTGAACGTTACGGCAGTACCTTTGCTGCAGGTGTTCCCATTTGTGGTGCAGGTGATGAAAGTATGGCATACTTTTTAAAGGATGTTCCCATAAGAATTTACCACGGCACTGCCGACCCCACCGTGTCATTTAACGCTTCCCAAAGAATGTATGATGCAATTAAAGGCGCAGGGGGAACGATGGTGGAACTTTTTGCCCTTGAGGGTGTTAAGCATAATGCTGATGATTACGCCTATTCCGACCGAGATTTCTTTTCTTGGTTACTGGCTCAAACCAGCGCTAAAAAGGGAGCCGAAAAGTACGAAGTTTCCGATCGATTTAAGATTGTGGATGCTAGTGGCAACACGGTGATTAACGAAGATGATATAGTTGGTATCGGCAGTGTTGAAACCTCGGGTAAGGTTGATGTTGAGATTACACTCAGCAACGAAGGAAGAGAAAAACTTGAAAAGGCATATACCAAAAGTGGTGGCAAGGAGTTTACGGTTTACTGCCTTAATCAAAAGTTTTATAGTTTTACTGCAGTAAAAGCGCCTATTGATAATATTTTCTTAGTGTCGGGCGTGTTTAAAGATAATAACTATATGGGATTTTATAAAGTTATTCAAAGACTTTGTTTGAATATGACTTAAAAAAGAGGTGATATTATGAAAATTGCATATTTTGGCATTGATTTGTTGGCACCTTGCCTTGAAACCTGTATTGATAATGGCTTTGAGGTGGCAAAAGTTTTCACCTTTTCAAATGACCCTTATGACAGTGTAGAGAAAATTACCCAAATTGCAAAGGAACATAATATACCTATAAGTTTTAACAAGGTTTCGAAAGAAGATATTTTTAGTTTGGAAGAAATGGGAGTTCAAATGATGATTGTGGCAGGTTACGCTGCAAAAATTCCTGTGTCTTCCAAAATGATGCAGGTCAACGTTCACCCATCCCTTTTGCCGTTGGGTCGTGGGGCTTGGCCCATGCCCGTAAATATTTTAAGGGGTGTGCCTTCGGGGGTTACACTTCACAAGTTGGCCGAAGGGTTTGACACTGGAGACATTATTTTGCAAAGGGAAATTCCTTTGGCCTATAACGAGAATTTGGAAACCTTGACAGAGAAGGTTTTAAAAATCGCTCCCGAAATTTTGGGCGATTTTTTGAAAGACCCCGAAACCCATTTTAAAAATGCAACACCCCAAGGCGAGGGTGAATACTGGCAAGAGCCCGATGACGCCGACCGTACGGTTTTAAGTGATTACACGGTGGAACAGGCCGACAAAATTTTAAGGGCTTTTTACGGTTACGGTGTTATATATAAAGGTGAGTGCGAGAAAGAAATTATTTGTGGCGAGATTTCGCAAAATGGCGAACTGCCTTTGAAAGATGGATATATAAGGATTAAAACTACCCCTTAGGTCATATACTAAAAAGGGTGATTTTATGAAAACTGAAAGAAAAAAACTGTTGGTTGCCTTGGCAATTCCCCTGCTTGTTGGGGGACTTTCGGCCTTGCTTACGGGTGGGATGGATGGTTTTAAAATCTTGAACAAGCCTCCCCTTTCTCCACCGGGTTGGCTATTCCCTGTGGTTTGGACCTTGCTTTATTTAATGATGGGCTGGGCGAGTTTCAAGGTTTTAAACGCCGATGGGCCCCAGTATAAGAAAAACAATGCCCTGCTTTTTTACGGGCTTCAACTTTTCTTTAATTTCTTTTGGTCGATTATCTTTTTTAGGTGGGAAATGTATCTTTTTGCCTTTGTTTGGCTTTTAATAATGTGGGGTTTAATTATCGTAACCACATTTAAGTTTTGGGAAATAGACAAATTGGCAGGTGTTTTGTTGGTGCCTTACCTTTTGTGGGTTGCCTTTGCTGCCTACCTTAATTTGGGAATATATATTTTAAATTGATTGAGGAATTTTAATGGATTTGTGGGAATATTTAAAGGGCGCCGATAAACCCATTGTTCTTTACGGTATGGGTAACGGAGCAGACAAGATAATTAAGGTTTTAGATGAATACGGCATAGAGTTTAAGGGCGTTTTTGCGTCGGACGGGTTTGTTAGAAACAAACTTTTCCACGGTTTTCCCGTTGAGAGTTATGACACATTGAAAAACCGATTTGGGCAAATGATTGTTTTGCTGTGTTTTGGCACCCATTTGCCCGATGTTATGGAAAACATTAAAAGAATTTCAAAGGAGCAAGAACTTTATGCTCCCGATGTGCCGGTGGTGGGGGATGGACTTTTAAATTCCCACCTTTGCCAAAGCAAAAGGGACGAACTTAAAAAGGTTTATTCCCTTTTGGCCGACGAAAAATCAAAACAAACCTTTGAGAACATATTAAGATATCGCCTTTCGGGGGATGTTTCCTTTCTTTTTGATTGCGAAAGCGATTTTGATGAGCCTTATGAAAGCTTTTTGAAACTCCAAAAAGGTGAAAGTTTCTTGGATTTAGGGGCATATAACGGCGACACTGCCCTTGAGTTTGCAAACAGATGCCCCGAATATAGCCGAATAATCGCAGTCGAGCCCGACAAAAAGACCTTTAAGAAACTTGAAAACAACACAAAAGAACTGGAAAACATCCGTTGCGTAAACGTTTGCGTGTCGGACTTCACGGGCAAAGGCAATTTTTCAATGAAGGGTGGTCGAAATTCGGTGGTGGGCGTTGGTGCCCTGACCGAGTTTTCAACCATTGATGACATTTTAAAGGGAGAAAATGTAACCTTTATTAAAATGGATGTTGAGGGGGAAGAATTAAGGGCTGTCAAGGGGGCAAAAGAGACCGTTTTAAGGGATAAACCCAAGATGATTATATCGGCCTATCACCGAACCGAAGATTTTTGGACTTTGCCACAGGCTGTTTTGGATATCAGGGATGATTATAAGGTGTATATGCGCCACTTTCCTTCCCTTCCTGCCTGGGATACGGTGTATTATTTTATGTAATTAAAAACTTTAAACCACAACATATAGTGTGTTTATTTTTTCGGCAAAAAAAAGAAGTGTTTTTTAATAAAAATACAAAAAGATGTATTGACATTTTGATAAAGTTGTGGCATAATGACTATACAATATGTGTTATTGTCCCTTTTTATAAATTATTTTTTGTTAGGAGATAGAAACATGAAGGAAAGATTTGATTTTCCAGAGATCACAATTTACTCTTTTTCCGCTTCGGACATTGTAACCACAAGTCCTATTTTCCCTGATGGCGAAGGCGGAGACAACGAAATCGGCGGCGGCTTAATCCCCGACGGACAATAAGTATAGGAGGATACATATAATGAAAAGCTTTAAGAGAATTTTAGTTCTAGCTTTGGCAGTAGCTATGTGTTTAACTGCTTTTGCAATTTCCTCAAGCGCAGCTGGCGAATTTAATCCTAATGTTAGCCTTCTCGCTCGTTACAATGAGAATGGCGACAAAATCATTGTTAGCGTTACTACCGATGTAGAGTGTGGCGCAATGATGGCTACCTTAACTTATCCAAATGTTGCTGGTATCGCTCTTAGCGATGATACCGGTAGATTTATTGAAGATGCAGCTAACACAACCGGCGAGTTCTTTGACAAGACCACTGCTGGTGAAGTTAAGTTCGCTATTACTACCGATGATGTAACCGTTGGTTCTACCCACTGGGCAGACATTTGTTTCGACCTTGATATCACAAAGCTTACTGATGACACTGCTTTTAATTTCACATTAATGGACATCCAAGTTTGCGACATCAACGAAACTCTTGATGACAGCGTTGCAGTAGGTACCGAGGCTGTTACTTTTGAATACAAGGCATTAAGAGGTCTTGGTGCTCAAAAGGCTACTTCCGGTACAACTCTTCGTTTCGGTACTCGTGTTGATTTTGCCGGTGGTTCTGCTCAAGATGTAGTTGCTGCTAACCAAATCACTGTTGATGGTAACACATACACTGCAAGAAGATGTGGTTACGCTCTTGCTTACACCAACAACATCGAAGGCAACTTCGACAACTTTGGTGTGAAACTTGTAAATGCTGCTAACAGCATGGAACTTGCTGCTATTGATGCTACCACCACTGTTTTCGCACAAGCTACAAAGTACTACAAATATGATCCTGCTGGCAACTTCTTTGTATATACCTTAGCTATCACCGGTCTTAATAAGGACAGAAGCGTATCTGTTAGACCTTATGTAATTTACGAAGGTGAAGAAGGCGGCTACGTTGTAATCAACGGCGATGTATTAACCAATTCTTGCACCGGCGTTGCTAACGCTCTTACCTATATCGGCGATTTAGGCACAAATTACTATGAATAATATTATCAAAATTTCTGTAGTCGTTACTTTGGCGCTTGTTGTTGCTTTGTTTGCCGGTTGTGGCAAAAAGAAGACCGAGAAGCCCAAGAACGAAAGCAGTATCCTTACAGGTGGCGATATTGAGGAAATTTTCGGCAAGGATGACGAAGACACCTCCGATGTCGGCAAAGTGGAGCTTGTCCCCGGTAAAGACGAGGATACCGTTGATGCTGGAGCATTAGACAAACTTGAAAGTTCTGATGCAAACAGTTCTGAAAGTAGCTCCAAGAACGAAAGCTCTAATGAAAGCAGTTCCAAGAACGAGAGTTCAAGTAAAAACCAAAGCTCAAGTTCTAAGAACGAAAGCTCGAGCAAGAACGATAGTTCAAGTTCCAAAAATCAATCATCCAGCCAAACATCCAGCAGCTCAACAGGTGGCTTGGATAAGGATAATGATAGTAAAACCTATACTCCCGGTTGGATTTAATCTCTAACAAAATTTAAACCCACGCTTCGGCGTGGGTTTTTGTTGTGGTAAAATAGGGTGTATTGTATTTATAAGCGACATAAAAAAGAGAGGCTTTGCGCCTCTCTTTTTGTTTTAACTGAAATCAAAGTATTAATCTTTTGAGGTTCACAATTACGGGTATTATGTAAACCCATAATGCTACTCCACCAAACCCACCGATAAAGATACCAAACACAATGTTTTCGGCTTTTTTAAGGGCGATATTAAGTTTTAAAATAAGGATTAGAAGGACAATGCCTAATAATGAAACAATAACACCCATACTAAAACCTTCGGGAATAAATGAGATTTTAAGTTCTCCATCTTCTTGGATATTTACGGAAATAAAACCGTTTAAAGCCTTGTTATAAGGGATTTTCTCGCCGTTTAAGGTAATCTTGTAATTGTCTTTATAAGGAATGCTAATAAAGTAATTTCCCTTTTTGGCAGCAGCCGTTAGTTTGCCTTTGCTTTCCTTCAAATTTAAGGTTTGCGCATTGTCGGTAAAATCTTTGAGTTTTGTTTCGTCAATACCGAAAACGCCGAAAGATGAAAGTTCGCACTCTTCATTGATGACAAGTGTTATGTTAACTTCCTCGTTTTCAAAACTGCCGATTTCAAACAAGCCATTTCGCTTTTGAGCCGGATATTCGGAAATTAAAAGTTTGTCATTTGCGTAAACTGTAAAAGCGCCGTTTATTTTTTCGGTCAGGTTTGTGGAAAAACCGTTGTAAGCATCAAAATAAATTGTTTGCTTGCCTTCGACAAATAAATTGTAGGTAATTTGGGCGCTGTCGTTTTGGGTTATCAAACTGTAACCTTCATTTGTATAATAAAGGGTACAATATTTCGTACTGTCGGGTTCGTATTTGATTACGGGATTAATTCCACTTAAATTTTCAAGTGCAACACCCAAAGAGGTTAATCTATCGCCTTGGGGTAACTCCTTTAAAATCTTGCCATCGGCTTTAATTCCAAGGCTTAGATAATAAGGATTTTCGGTTAGAGAGTAGTTGTGGTTTTCTTCTTTTGCAGTGTAACCAACGCTTAAAAGGGCGTCGCTTAAAATGCTACCATCCCAGTTTTCGGTTTCCATCCAGTAACCACTGTATCCGAAAAGTCGGGCAGTTTCCATATAGGTTTTGTCGTTTAGGGAGGTGTAATGCCCCAAACTGTTAAATCCTGCAGCGCCTGTCATATTGGCATCGGCAATTTTGCCCTTGGTGTTAACTCGGTAAAAACCATCCTTGTTCCCTTGGTCTTTAAGGGCGATAACACTTTGATAATTGTAAATGCTAAGGCTATCCTTCGCCGAGAGAATAAAGGTATCCGACCAGCCGAAACCTTGCAAAGCCACCAGCACACAAAGCATTATTCCTGCTAAGGTTTGTTTTATAATGCCCTTTTTTAAGGCGAAAATTATAATTCCAAAAGAAATTGCGAAAATACTGCAAACGAGAACTTGACCTCTTAGTGCTTCACGGTCGCCCCAAAGACTGTTGACATAGGCTGAAAGGATATCTCGGTTGTTTAAGGTTAAACACAAGGCGTAAATTGCCGGTAAAAGAGAAGCGATAACCAAAACCCAACCCAAAAGTTTTTTATTGCGGGCCTTCTTAATTTTTTCAAGGTCTTTTGCTGCCAGAAGCAATCCTATGAAAACGGGGATAAATCCGTATCTCGCAGGAAAGGACATATAACTGCCCGTGTGCCACATAAGATTTATAGGTTCAATTATAAGTGGTAAGGATGTCAGGGCAAAAATTAAAACTAAGAATTTAATTTCTTTTTCGCTGTTGGAAAGTCTCGGAATAATCAAAGCGAGAGCTCCGAAAATTATGCCACTGCATAACAAAATTGTAAGGGTTGTGTCGTAATGGGTGAAAAATGCGGAATTCTTAATGTTTTCCAAAAATCCACCACTTCTTGCCGAAGCCAGGTATTGCAAAAGGCTTGGCAACCAGACAAAGGCCGAACACAAAAGGGATAAAACCCCTGAAAACATAAGGTTTACGTATGTTTTTTTGTCGGATTTAGGGTTAAATAATGTGAAAATTCCAAAAAACAGGATAACAAAAAGGAAAACTGCAAAACTGATATAGAAATTAAAAATCACCGATAAGGTAAGGGTCAACGTTAAAAGCAGTATCTTTTGTTCTTTTATCAGCTTATAAGCGCCCAAAACGATAAATGGGAACAAATACTCTATATCAAGCCACATTATGTTTTGGTAGAAAAGCATTCCGTAACCACAAAGGGCGTAGGACACGCCGAGGGCAGTAGAAAAGAAGGGTTTCAGGTCTTTGCAAAGAGAGTTTAAAACGAAACTTGCGCTAAGACCGGCAAGACTCAACTTCAAAAGAACTAAAATATTCATCAAAAATGGAATATCGGCCTTTTCGACAAATGCCACGGCAAGGGTGAAGGGCGAGCACAAAAAGAAACAAAAAACGCCGTAAAAATTCATACCACCTGCATTTGAGAAATTTAAAAAGAGTGATTTCTCGCCGGATAAAATATCCTTAAAATCGCAAAACAGGGGGATTAATTGTTGGTTCATATCGCACCAAGAAAGACTTCCCCAACCAAAAGGGTAAAGCCCACCCCTTAAAAAGGATAAGAGCAAAATTCCACCCGTCAAGAAAAAGGCGAGAAATGGGGCAAATTTTCTTTTAAAAATCGGCAAAAAATCACCTCGATTTATAAAAAATACGGAAGATTTTAACTTCGCTTTTAATTAATATAACACTATTTTATATTATTTTCAAGTTTACCCAAAAAAACCTTGAAAAATGCTTTATTTTTGGAAGTATTTGTGCTATAATTTACAATGTATAAATATGTGTAAGGAGGTAGCACGATGGTAAGAAAAATTATTAGTCTTTTGGCCTGTTTTTCAATAGGCTTGACCCTTTGCGGATGTGATATTTTCAGCGCCGAAACGGCTGAACTTTTATCCCCTCCTGAACTTACGGGCGACCTTCTTCCCATTAACACAGCCATAAAGGAAAGTGTGGGAACTTCTTACACCTTGGAGTACCCTTCAAGAGGTAATTACCGTTCGGCTATTATCCAGCATGATGTTAACAAGGATGGCACCTTGGAGGCCTTTGCTTTTTACAGCACTTTGGAACATGAAACAACAAAAATGAATATAAACGCCATTGCGAATAATGGCGAAAAATGGGTTTCGGTTGCAACCCAAGGTATAACAGCAGGTGGCGTTGACCGTATTGAGTTTTCCGATTTAGATGCCGATGGTATTGATGAAATTTTGGTTGGTTGGGAAATTTACGGTACGAGCGAGAGAAAACTTGCAGTATATAGTTTAGGTGAAAAATCACTTTCACAGCGTTTATTAGAACAATATACCCACTTTACCTACTGCGATTTAGATGAAGATGGAAAACGTGAAGTGTTTATTGTTAATTCTTATCCTGCTGAATCTCGCAACACGGCTATCTTGTACAGTTTGACTCCGGTTGGCGTTACAACCATTTCTTCTTGTGAACTTGATAGTACAGCAAAAACCTTAAATCATCCTGTGGTTTCCACCCTTTCAACCGGAAAACCTGCAATTTATATTGATGAAATTAAGGGTATCGGTGCTGTTACCGAGGTATTGTTCCTTGATAAGGGACAACTTATAAATCCCTTTATGGATCCTGAAACAAAGGAGACAACCTTGACACTTAGAACGGCAACCCTTGAAAGTCGAGATATTGACTCAGACGGAATTATTGAAATTCCCATAAGATACGAGGTTGCTACTGTTACAAAGGGCAACGAAGGCGAGAAACAGTATTTGACCGACTGGTGTTCTTATTCGGGCGAAACACTGACCTCAAAGCTTACTGCCTATATGAACCTAAGCGATAAATACTACTATGTTATTCCTAAAAAGTGGTTAGGTTCGATTGCGATTTTAAATGACCCTGAAAATTCCTTAACCGAGATTTACGGTTTTGACAGTGAAAACAATGTTTCCACCGACCGATTACTTTACATCAAGGCAGTTAGTAAAAGTGCATGGGATGCGGGAGCGTATAGAGGCGAGGATGTTGTTGAGATTGTTAACAACGGAGAAACATCCCTTGTTTGTTATATTTCCGATCTTGCAAAATCCCAAGGCATTACAGTGGGAAAGGTTAAAAACGATTTAAAATTTTATTAGGAGTGAAAACTTTTGAAAAGAATACTTATTGTTGAAGACGAAGCAGCAATTCGCGAGTTTGAAGCAATTAATCTCAGAAGGGTTGGCTATGATATTACCGAAGCCGGCTCGGGTGAAGAAGCCTTAGACATTTATGATAACGACCTTGAAGGGTTTCAAATTGCCCTTTTAGATATTTCAATGCCGGGTATGGACGGTTTTGCACTTTGCAAAGAGTTAAGACAAAGAAGCGAAACACTGGGAATTATAATGCTAACGGCCCGAACCCAAGAAATGGATAAAATTAGTGGTTTAATGTTGGGCGCCGATGATTATATAACCAAACCCTTCAGCCCCACCGAATTGTTAGCCCGTGTAGATTCCCTTTATCGCCGAGTTGAAATGCAAAACAAGAAGGTGGCTCCGGTACAAAGTGATGATATAACCTTGGGCGATTTCACCTTGAATTTAAGACGCCGTACCTTGGTTAAAAACGGCAAAAATATTGAACTCACTCAGGTTGAGTTCCAAATGATTGAATATTTCTTTTCAAACCCCGATGTTGCCCTTGACCGTACCGATATTCTTAACAAGGTTTGGGGAACGGGTTATTTTGGTGAAGAAAAGATAGTTGATGTAAACATTCGTCGCCTTCGCAAAAAGGTGGAGGATGACCCATCCGAACCCAAACATTTGTTGACCGTTTGGGGTATGGGATATAAATGGAACACAAATTAAGATAAACTAAACTTTAGGAAAGGAGAAGGCAACCTTGAAGATTTTAAACAAGATTAATTTTAAAGGCATTACTGCCCGTTGGTTTTTTAATGTATTTCTAATAGTGGCTATTTTTGTAACCGTTGCAATTGTTGCGTTCTCCATGATTTTCCGTTCGGTTTATTATGAAAGAATTGAATCCTTGGCTAACGACTATGCCTATGAATTTAATGTTTTAGAAGGTTCCACAAAACAAAGTTTCAAGGACTCTGCCATTGAAATTGCAGGAAACTTTAATTATAAGACCAAGGTGGAAGTTCAGGTTTTTGACCATAATGGAGAGATGGCAGTTTCCACCACAGGTTTCCAACTAAACGAGCACGAAAAACTTGATTATTCAAAGGCCGTCGAAACCAAGAAGGCTCAAACCATGAAAACCGAAACTGCAGACGGTGAAAGCATTATGGTTTGTTCCACCCCTTTGTATGATATTTCGGGAGAACTTTTGGGCGTTTATCGTTGGATTGTGTCCTTAAAAGCTGTTAATAAAATGTGCAACATATTTACCCTTATGTCCGCCCTTTCGGGATTTGCAGTTCTTTTGATATTCGGAGCTTCGGGTATTTACTTTATTAAATCCATCGTAAATCCCATAACTGCCGTTGGTAATATGGCAAGAAAAATCGCCATGGGTGATTTTGAGTCGAGAATTGAAATCGGGAAAGAGGATGAAATCGGTCAGTTGGGAGATTCCATCAACTATATGGCTTCGGAACTTCAGGCTGCCCAAAATCTTAAAAACGACTTTATTTCTTCGGTGTCTCACGAACTTAGAACCCCCCTTACTGCCATTAGAGGTTGGGGCGAAACAGCAAAGATGAGCGTTGGCACCGATGATGAACTTGTAAACCGTGGTCTTGATGTGGTGCTTAGCGAGGCAAACCGTTTGGCAGGTCTTGTGGAAGAATTGCTTGACTTCTCCCGTATGGAAACAGGTAGGCTTCAAGTGGTTTCGGCTCCCTTGGATGTTACAAGAATTTTGTCTGAATCGGCCGATATGTATGCTGAACTTGCCCGTCAAAACGGAATTGATTTTATTTGCAATGCAAATTTAGATAAGTTAGAGGTTTTAGGCGACCAAGACCGTTTGAAACAGGTGTTTATTAATATCATTGATAACGCAGTTAAATATACCGAAAGTGGAGGTCAGGTGCTTATTACCCAAACCACCGAAGAGGCCTGCGTTAGAATTACCGTTTCGGATACGGGCGTGGGAATACCTGCTCAAGATATTGATAGGGTTAAAGAGAAGTTTTATAAAGCAAACAAGACCGTTCGTGGTTCGGGTATTGGTCTTGCTGTTGCCGATGAAATTATTAAACAACACTCGGGACTTTTGTTTATTGAAAGTACCGAAGGCGCAGGAACAACCGTTACCATAGTTTTACCCCTTTACGAACCCGAGGAAGTGGAAAAAACATCGGAGGATGAAATTCCTTTGAGTGCGGCAAGCGAAAATACAAGCGAGGAAACAAATGAGCAAATGTAAATACACTTCAATCGGAGGCCAAGCCTTGATTGAAGGAATTATGATGAAATCCCCCACCAAAACTGCAATGGCAGTTAGAACAAAAGAGGGCGAAATTGAACTTTGTGATGTTCATGAGATAAATCTCAAGAAAAAGTGCAAATTTTTTACTATCCCCTTTGTTAGAGGTGTGGTGGCATTTATCGAGTCTATGTTAAATGGCTATAAAGCACTTATGCTTTCGGCCGAGAAATCAGGATTTACCGACTTGGATGAAGAACCTAAACCTAAAACCGAAACCCAAGAGAAAAAACAAAGCGCCTTGGTTAGCGTGATTATGATAATCGGTGCTGTTTTGGGCGTGGTTTTAGCAATTGTGTTATTCACAGCACTACCACGTTATTTGGTAGGTTTACTGGAGTGGCTTTTTAAAACCGACTTTTTGGCAGTTAGCCGTTCTTTAATCGAACAGTCGGTGAAACTCATCGTTTTTGTGGCTTATGTTTGGGCCGTTTCCTTTATGAAGGATATTAAGCGAACCTTTATGTACCACGGTGCCGAGCATAAAACCATCTTTTGTTTTGAAAAGGGTCTTCCTTTAACGGTGGAAAACGTAAGAGAACAAAAGCGTTTTCATCCCCGTTGCGGAACATCTTTTATGATACTTATGATTCTTTTAAGTGTTGTAATTTCTACCGTTGTTCAAATCTTGTTTGAGGGAGTTTATGACTCGGCAATAGTTTGGATTGCAATTAAAATTTTGCTTATTCCCTTAACCTGTGGTGTGGGTTACGAAGTTTTAAAACTTTGTGGAAGATACGATAACATAGTAACAAAAATCATTTCGGCTCCCGGTCTTTGGTTGCAAAGAATTACCACTAAAGAACCTGATGACGGTATGATAGAAATTGCTATCGCAGCCCTTAACGCTTGTAACACCGAGGAAGAAAAGAATGACGATATTTGAAGCTTATAATTCCACCAAGAAAAAGTTGGAAGCAGCAGGGGTTAGGGACTTTGTTTTCGAAGCCAAGCAAATTATAATGCAGGTGACAGGATTTACCCCAACCCAAATATTGACCGATTACAATAAACAGTTAACCGAGTTTGAAGAGAATAATTTAATCGCCATTGTCCATCAGCGAGAGGTTCATTACCCCTTGCAGTACATTTTCGGCAACTGGGATTTTTACGGTAGAACCTATAAGGTGGGCGTGGGTGTGTTAATCCCCCGTGCCGATACCGAGGTGGTGGTGGAAACTGCTATAGAAAGTTTAACCGAAACAAAGGCGCCCAAGATTTTGGATCTTTGCGCCGGAACCGGTTGCATTGGAATTACCCTTAACCTTGAAATACCCGATTCGGATGTGACTTTAATTGAAAAGTACGATGAGGCTTTAAGGTACGCCAAGGAAAATGTGGTGCTTAATAATTCTAATGCTAAGGTTTTAAAGGGGGATATCTTTGAAACTCCCGAGTTCCAAAAGGAGAGCTTTGATTTGGTGGTAAGTAATCCACCTTACATCCCACAGGATGAGATGAAATACTGCTCGCCCGAGGTTAAGTTTGAGCCTGAAACAGCCCTTTTGGCCCAAGACGGCGGCTTGGAATTTTACAAAGCGATAATTGAAAATTACACCCCTTGTATAAAGCAAGGTGGAAAACTTTGTTTTGAGGTTGGTTTCAAACAGGCCGAAAAGGTTAAAGACCTACTTTGTGCAAAGGGATATTTAAATATAGAAATTAAAAACGACCTTAACGGCATCGGAAGATGCGTTATAGGTACTAAAGATAATGGAGGAAACTTAAATGGCTAAAGTTCAAGGAAAAGCTCCTGCAAGAAGAGTTGAAGACGAAGAAAAGATAAAAGCCCTTAAAACGGCGATGGACCAAATTGAAAAGAAATTTGGTAAAGGCGCTGTTATGCTTTTGGGCGAAAATGTTGGTATGAATGTTGAGCATATCAAGACAGGCTCGCTTATGCTTGATATGGCTTTGGGTATTGGTGGTATTCCCAAGGGAAGAATTGTTGAAATTTTTGGACCTGAATCTTCGGGTAAAACCACCGTTGCACTCCACTGTGTTGCCGAGGCTCAAAAAGCAGGTGGCACGGCTGCGTTTATCGACGTTGAACACGCATTAGACCCTGTTTATGCTGAAAAATTGGGTGTTGATATTGACTCCTTGTTAGTTTCCCAACCCGATTCGGGCGAACAAGCATTGGAAATTGCCGAGGCTTTGGTTCGTTCGGGCGCTATTCAGTTGTTGGTTATCGACTCGGTTGCAGCGTTGGTTACCAAGGCTGAAATTGATGGCGAGATGGGCGACAGCCATGTGGGACAATTGGCTCGTTTAATGTCGCAAGCAATGAGAAAGTTGGCAGGAGCCCTTTCCAAAACAGGTTGCGCTGCTATCTTTATTAACCAACTTCGTGAAAAAATTGGTGTTATGTATGGAAACCCCGAAACCACCCCAGGTGGCCGTGCTTTGAAGTTCTATTCCAGCGTTAGAATTGATGTTAGAAAGGGCGAGGCTATTAAGGATGGCGCCGAGGTTATCGGTAATAATACCCGTGTTAAAATTGTTAAGAACAAGGTAGCTCCCCCATTTAAGACTGCCGAGTTTGATATTATTTACGGTAAAGGCATTTGCCACACAGGCGAAATTCTTGATGCCGGTGTTGAACTTGGAATACTCAAAAAATCGGGTGCTTGGTTCTACTATGGCGATATTCGTTTGGGTCAAGGCCGTGACAATGCGAAACAACTTTTCGAGGATAACCCCGAGTTGGCCGAGGAAATCGAGAACAAGATTATCGCAACCTTGAAGGAAGGTCCCGAGGCAGTAATCGAAACTGAAGAAATCGAAATTATGCCCGAGGAACCCACATCAAGACCCCGTAAAAAGGTTGACATCGACATTGCAGTTGATGAAGATTAATGAAAATTGTAGAGATTAACCCCTCTAAACTTCATTTGAATTCAGTTGTCCTTTCTAACGGAGAAGAGGTCTTGCTTGATAAGGATGTTTGCGCCGAACATAGTTTAATGACCGATATGGAAATTGACAGCGGAGAACTTAAAAATCTTAAATTCCAGTCAGACTATGTAAGGGCAAGATCCCGAGCACTTTGGTATCTAGACCGAATGGATTACAGCGAAAAGGCGCTTTTTGACAAGCTCATCCAAAAGGGTTTTGAAAAGAAGGCAGCAAGCGCTGTTATTGCAAAACTTGTGGAATTAGGTCTCCTTGATGACCGTCGTTTTGGTGAAAGACTTTGCGAAAAACTACTTTCATCAGGCAATTCCAAACGAGCTGCAATGCAAAAAATGTATCAAAAAGGATTGCCTTATGACCTTTGCCGTGAACTTTTGGAAGAAAAAGATTCGGATGAAGAAGATGCGATTTTAAAACTCATAGAGAAAAAATACGCCCAAAAACTTGAAAGCAAAGAAAACTACCAAAAGGTATATGCCGCTTTGGTGCGCCGTGGTTTTTCCTACGGTGATGTAAGTCGGGCGTTAAAGAAGTATTTAGAGGATTTTAGCGAGGATTAAAAATGTTAAAGGTTTGTATGGTGTCCTTGGGATGCCCTAAAAATCAGGTTGATGCCGAAAAAATGTTGGCACTTATTACGGCCGGTGGTTTGGAAATAACCCCTGCCGAAGCCGATGCTGATGCCATTATAATCAACACCTGTGGTTTTATTGAATCAGCAAAAGCCGAGGCTATTGAGAATATACTTGAAGCCTCCAAATATAAGACCGACGGCAACTGTAAAGCCCTTATTGTTACAGGCTGTCTTGCCGAGCGCTATCGTGATGACATTACCGAGGAAATTCCCGAGGTTGATGTTTGCGTTGGAATTGGCGCAAATTCCAAGATTGCCGAAATTGTAAAAAGCGCCGTCCAAGGCAAACAGCAAAACTATTACGGCGAAAAAACCGATTTGGATTTAAACGGCGAGAGAATTTTAGGTGGCGTTCCCTTTACTGCATATTTAAAGGTGGGCGATGGTTGCGACAATTGTTGCAGTTATTGTGCAATTCCTAAAATTCGTGGCCGAATGAGAAGCCGAACCATTGAGGACTGTGTTGCCGAGGCAAAGAATTTGGCTGCTCGTGGCGTTACCGAACTCATTGTTGTGGCACAGGATACCACGGCTTACGGTACCGACCTTTACGGTGAACCAAAACTTGATGTTTTGCTCGAGGAGCTTTGTAAAATTGAGGGACTTCACTGGATTAGAACCCTTTACACATATCCCGAAAAGATAACCGACTCGCTTTTAGAGGTTATTAAAAGGGAGAAAAAACTCGTTAAGTATTTGGATATTCCAATTCAACATATAAACGATGAAATTTTGAAAAAAATGAATCGCAAGGGTGACAAAGAAAGTATAACTTCGGTTATTGATAAAATCAGGGAAATTATTCCCGAAATGACCCTTAGAACAACCCTTATAACCGGTTTCCCCGGGGAGACCGATGAACAGTTTGTAGAGGTTGCCGAGTTTGTTAAGGAAAAACGATTTGATAAATTAGGTTGTTTCACCTATTCTGCCGAGGAAGATACGGTTGCAGCATTAATGCCCGACCAAATCGACGAACAAACCAAGCAGGATAGATGCGATAATATAATGGAGATGCAAAATCTCATTTCGGCCGACAAAAACACCGAAAAGGTGGGACTTCTCACCGAGGTTTTGGTTGAAGGTTGGGACGATTACATTAAATGTTATTTCGGTCGTGCTCCTTGGGATGCTCCCGAAATTGACGGTAAAACCTTCTTTATGTCGGATAGACCCCTTAAAATTGGCGACTATGTGACAGTTAGAATTAACGACTGTTTAGATTATGATTTATTAGGAGAGTTAGAAGTATGAACACACCAAACAAATTAACAGTAGGCAGAATGATAGCAACCCCTATTTTTATGGCAACAATGATTTTCAATTTCCCCTATCATTATTTAATTTCTCTCGTTTTGTTCATCGGCGCTTCTTTGACCGATATGATTGACGGCAAAATGGCAAGAAAATATAATCTTGTTACCGATTTTGGTAAATTTTTAGACCCCCTTGCTGACAAAATGCTTACCACATCGGCATATTTAGGATTTATTTGTATGTATGCTGACAAACCTGCGATTTGTTTACAAATCACCTTAATCACCTTTATTGTTCTTTTCAGAGAGTTTATGGTTTCTTCAATTCGTTTGGTCGTTGTTTCCAGTGGTGGCAAGGTTATCGCTGCTAATATTTGGGGCAAGTGCAAGACCGTAAGCCAAATGGCAGGTATTATCCTCGCTTTATTTGCTTACACTCTTATTAAGGATTTCGGCATTGATGCACCCCAGTTTGTTAAGGTTTGTGATATAGTTATTTGTTCACTTTTCTGGATTAGCGCCGTATTATGTACTGTGTCAGGTTTAATTTATTTAAACGGCAGTAAGCAATATATCAATTCCTCAAAATAGGAGGCAACTTATGTTTGAAAGACTAAAGGAAGATATCAAGGCCTTTCGTGACCGTGACCCTGCAGTTAAAAGTGACCTTGAAATCTATTTTCTATATCCGGGATTTAAGGCTATAAGAATGTATCGCCGTGCTAATTTCTTTTATCGCCACGGTTGGTTCTTTATGGCAAGACTTATTTCCCAAAACGCTGCCAGAAAAACAGGCATCGAAATTCACCCCGGCGCTACCATCGGTCGCCGTTTGGTTATCGACCACGGAACAGGTATCGTTATTGGTGAAACCACCGAAATCGGTGATGATGTTTTGATTTACCAAGGCGTTACCTTGGGTGGTACCGGTAAAGATACCGGCAAACGCCACCCCACCATTGGCAATAATGTTATGATTAGCGCAGGTGCAAAGGTTCTGGGACCCTTTAAAATCGGGGACAATTCTCGTGTTGCTGCAGGAGCAGTTGTTCTTGAAGAAGTGCCACCCAACTCAACCGTTGTGGGCGTTCCTGCCCGTGTTGTTCGTCAGGATGGCAAAAAGGTTGCGCCCAAACCTCTCGACCAAATCCACATTCCTGACCCGGTTAAACAAAGAATGGATAGTTTAGAGGCTCGTTTAGCCGAACTTGAAAAGGCAACAAAGTCCTAAGGAGTAAACAGATGAAAATTTTTAATACATTAACAAGAACTAAAGATGAATTTAAACCCATAACCGAAGGCGAGGTTAAAATCTACGCTTGTGGGCCCACCGTTTATAACTATATCCACATTGGTAACGCTCGTCCCCTTTGCGTTTTCGATGTGCTTCGCCGTTATTTTGAGTGGAGAGGTTTAAAGGTAAACTTCGTTCAAAACTTTACCGATATTGATGATAAACTTATCAACAAGGCTAACGCCGAGGGAATTACAGTTCCCGAGGTTGCCGAGCGTTTTATCGGCGAATTTTGGACCGATGCTAAGGGTCTTAATGTTCGTGAGGCTACCGTTCATCCAAGAGCCACCGAAAACATCGAGCAAATTCAAGATATAATCAAATCCCTTATTGAAAATGGCTATGCTTACGAGTCTAATGGGGATGTTTACTACCGTGCAAAGAAATTTGAAGGCTACGGCAAACTTTCTCACCAACCTTTAGAGGATTTGGAAGCAGGTGCCAGTGAGCGCCTTAATGTTGACACCTTGAAAGAGGACCAAATGGACTTCTGTCTTTGGAAATCGGCCAAGGAGGGAGAGCCTTATTGGGAGTCTCCTTGGGGCAAGGGAAGGCCCGGATGGCACATTGAGTGTTCAGCAATGGCAGGAAGATATTTAGGCAAGACTATTGATATTCACTGTGGTGGTCTTGACCTTATTTTCCCCCACCACGAGAACGAAATCGCTCAAAGCGAGGCTGCAAACGGTTGCGAGTTTGCACATTATTGGATGCACAACGGATTTATTAACGTGGACAACCACAAAATGTCTAAATCCTTAAATAACTTCTTTACAGTTCGTGATGTTGCTGAAAAATTTGGTTATGAGCCTATTCGTTATTTCCTTATTTCTTCTCAATATCGCAGTCCCATTAACTATTCGGTTGATATTATCGAACAGGCAAAGAACTCCCTTGAGAGACTTTACACCTGCCGTGATAATATTGATTTTGCCCTTAAAAATGCTGCAGAGGGTGGCGAAATTCCTGCCTTTATTGAGGAAAGAAAGCAAGAATTTATTACTGCAATGGAGGACGATTTAAACACAGCCGACGCTTTGGCTGCCATCTTCGTTCTTGTTCGTGACATTAACACTGCCATTGCAAACGGCGCAGGCAAGGCTACCTTAGAGGCTTGTGCTGATATTTTCGACCAGTTGACAGGCGTTTTAGGTTTGGTTTACAACCGTAAAACCGAAGCTCTTGACAGCGATATTGAGGCTTTAATCGAGGAGCGCACAAATGCCCGTAAGAATAAAGATTTCAAACGTGCTGATGAAATTCGTGACCAATTAAAGGCCATGGGTATTATTCTTGAGGACACACCACAGGGTGTAAAATGGACCAGAAGTTAAGAAAAGAGCCCTTGGGTAAGGGCTTTTTCGTCTATGTTACCGACCACCACACCTTTGGCACCGATGCTGTGCTTTTAAGCAATTTTGCATCGGCCAAACGCAAGGATAAGATGGTGGATTTGGGAACGGGTTGCGGAATTATCCCCCTTTTGATGTTAAGGGAGGGGAATTTGAACTTCGCAACGGGCGTTGATATTAGCGATGAGGCTACCGTTATTGCTTGTAAAACTGTGGCCGACCAAAATATTGAAAATTTTAAGATTGTAAACTCAAACCTTACCGATTTAAAGGGCAAGGTGGAGTTTGGTTGCCATACCTTAGTTACCTGTAACCCACCCTACAAGGCTCCTAACGGGGGACTTAAAAATCCCGATAGGGTTTTGCAGGTGGCTCGGCACGAAACCGAGTGTACTTTAGAGGATATTGTTTCGGTTGGCGCCAAACTTTTGCAAACGGGTGGCAGACTTTGTATGTGTCACCGACCCGAGAGACTTTCGGAACTTTTAAGCCTTATGACAAAATACAAGGTTGAACCTAAAAGACTTCGTCTTGTTTGTCAGCGCAAGGGCGAAGAACCTTGGCTTGTTTTGGTTGAGGGTCGCCGTTCGGGTAATATCGGTCTTAGAATTGAGCCCACCCTTTATGTTGAAGAAGATGGTGGACTTTCAAGCGAAATGATAGAAATTTACGGTGCTTATAAGGAGGCTTACCTATAATATGGGAAAACTTTATGTTGTGGGAACGCCTATCGGTAATTTGGGGGATATTAGCCCCCGTGGTTTAGAAACCCTTGAAAAGGTGGATTTTATTGCCGCCGAGGATACCCGTGTTACCTTAAAACTTCTCAACCGATTTGAGATTAAGAAGGAAATGGTTTCCTATTTTGAGCATAACAAGGGTCTTAAAGATGGGGTTATAATCGACCGTATTTTAAAGGGCGAGTCTTGCGCCTTGGTTAGTGACGCAGGTATGCCTGCCATTTCCGACCCGGGTGAAGATTTGGTTAGAAAATGCCGTGAAGCAGGGGTGGAAATCGAGTCGGTACCGGGGCCTACTGCTGTGGCAACTGCCTTGGCAATTTCGGGCTTTCCCACAGGAAGATTTTGTTTTGAAGGCTTTTTATCGGTCAATAAACTCAGCCGTAAAGAACATTTGGACGAGTTAAGAAAAGAAAAACGCACCATGGTCTTTTATGAAGCACCCCACAAATTGCAAACAACCCTTAAAGATATGTTGGCAGTCTTTGGCGACAGAGAAATTGCCCTTGTTAAAGAACTTACTAAAATTTATGAAAACGTTTTTATAACAACCATTAGTGGCGCTTTGGCCGAATATGAAATAAACCCACCCAAAGGTGAGTTTGTGCTTATCGTCAAGGGTGTAACGGAAGTTAAAGAGGAATACACTCTTTCTGATGCTGTGAGCATTGCTAAAGGCTTGATGGATAAAGGTGAATCGGCATCCATGTCGGCCAAAGAGGCAGCGAAAATCACAGGAATAAAAAAGGGCGATATTTACAAGGAGATTTTAAATTGAGTATTTGCGACAGTTGTGTGAACTTCACATTTGACGACGAATTACAGGAATATTTTTGCGATGCACCCATCGACGAGGATGAAATGTGCCGTTTTTTAAGCGGAGATAATAAATCTTGCCCATATTTCAGGCTCGATGATGAATATGCTATTGTAAGAAAACAAAATTGAGGTGGAAAAATGACAGCTTGTAAATTATATTTGATTTTAAGTGCTGTGGGAGTGTTAATTTGGGATAGATTTTCTCCCTTATTTACCCAAGGTTACGGTTGGTGGGCAGTGCCCCTTATCTTCGTTGGTATCTTTGTGGCTTTGGTAGTTCTTCAATTTATACTTTTGTTTTCAATGGTGCTTTTTACAAGTTTGAAAAAGGAGCCCAAAGGCGAAAAATTCTTCAGATTTTTGCTTCACCATTCTTTACCCATTGCTTTTTGGGTGCTTAAAATTAAGGTTGAGCATGATGGTCTTGAAAAATTAGAAAATCCTGAAAACACCTTCTTTGTTTGTAACCATCAGCACGATTTTGACCCTGCTGTGATTTACACAGCTTTCCCAAAAAGCCGACTTTGTTTTATCGGTAAAAAGGATATTATCGAGGATTTGACCTTTATCGCAAAGGCAATGCACCTGCTTTCGGGTCTTTTTATCGACCGTGAACACGACCGAGAGGCAGCCAAAACAATTATTACTGCCATCAAGTATCTTAAAGGTGGAGACAGGTCGGTTGCCATTTTCCCCGAAGGTCGCACCAATACCGATGGAACCATTGCACCATTTAGAAACGGCGCATTTAAAATTGCTTTAAAGTCGGGTAAACCCATTGCAGTTTGCGTTTTGGAGAATACATATTCTATTAGCAAAAATTATTTAAGAAGAAAAACCCTTGTAAAATTAAGGCTTATCGAGGTTATTAAACCCGAAGATTATGCCGAGTTAAATACCGTTCAGTTAGGTGATATGATTCACGCTAAAATGTCGGAAAATTTAGAAGAATTAAAAAAGCAGTCAGTTTAAACTGACTGCTTTTTTATATGAACATTTTATTTTTTTGTCGCTCATGCCACGGCTTTAAAATTTAATGATTATGTTAAGCAATTTTCTAATAGGACTCTTAACCCAATAAAAAATTAAAAGGGCTGCGATTTCGGTGGGTACCAGTATAATTGCTTGTGGTAAACGTTCGATAACTTTAGGAAGAAAGGCGTAAAGTCCACCACTATAGAATATCGCAATCCAAAGACTGTTGAGCAAAACGGTGCCAATAATCTTGGTTGCTAAAACACCCCAACAAATATTGAGAATACTTGCCTTTTTATAAAGCGCCAAACCGATAATCAAACCTACTATTACGTTTGTTAAGGTGAAAAGTGGGTTGTAAGCGCCGAAGGGTAAAATTAAAGCGCCCAATAAATCGCCCATTGCTGCAACTACAACAGTGTAGCCAATTCCCAAAAAAACTGCTGCAAAACCTAATGTTATAACCGATAAACTAATATGGTTGTTAACACTTTTAATGGCAGGTACACGCTCAATAATAATATTAAGCGCAATGAGCAAGGATGTTAAAATAAGTTTTACTAATGCTTGTCTTTTTTTGTTCATAAAAAATCCTCCTTTACCCGTCTTGCGAATAATAGGAGGATGGTGTAAATCCTTAAATTATCGTCAGCGGGATGCGATATTTTTACCGTGAGTTTGACCTCTTCGTTCCCAAAGCAACTCCCCGTCTTTAGGACACTTAACGCAAAAATATCTACTCTGTATGTGATAATTATACTACTACTTATTTATTTGTCAAGCAAATCTTTAATCACTTCAGAGGCTATTATAAGACCTGCAGTACCCGTTACAAAAACGGCACTTCCAACCTTGCCGTTTTCGGGTTTAATGGGCTTTTCGGGGGAATAAAGGCATTTTAATTTCTTTATACCCAATTTTTTAAGTTCGTAGCGCATAACACGAGCCAAGGGGCAACCCTCGGTCTTGTAAATATCGGCGATTTTAAAGGCTGTTGGGTCAAGTTTGTTGCCTGTACCCATGGAACTGATAATAGGAACATTGTTTTCCTTCGCCTTTAAAATAAGCTCGGTTTTAGAAGCCACCGAGTCAATGGCATCAATTATATAATCATACTCTGAAAGGTCAAAATCGGCTGAATTTTCGGCCGAATAGAAAACCTGATGGGGTATAATTTTAACATCCTTATTAATGCTTTCACCTCTGGCTTTGGCCGACTCTACCTTCGCCTCACCCAAGGTGTCACGGGTGGCTATTATTTGGCGATTAAGGTTGGTGGTTTCAACACAGTCGCTGTCAAAAATGTGGATTTCCCCCACACCTGTTCGAACCAGTGCCTCAAAACAAAAACTTCCAACTCCACCAACGCCGAAAAGGGCCACCTTTTTGGTCGCCAGTTTCTCGGTTGCATCTTCCCCTAAAAGAAGGGAACTTCTTAAAAACATTTCGTTCATTTTATCACCTAATTTAATTTTAACTACTTTTAAATATTTGTCAATACTTGAAAAAGGTCTCGGGAAATGATAAACTAAAAAGGAAAGGGTGGTGGCTTTTTAGTGGACAATTTAATAACTTTGAAACAAAAGGCCAATCGTTTGCCTAAAACTCCCGGTGTTTATATTATGAAAAACAAATCGGGGGAGATAATTTATATCGGCAAGGCCAAGGCCCTTAAAAACCGAGTTACTCAATATTTCGGCAAGGGCACGGGGCATACCGAGAAGGTGCGTCAAATGGTAAGCCATGTGGCCGATTTTGATTATATTCTTTGCCAAAGCGAGTTTGAGGCGTTAATTTTAGAAAACTCCCTTATTAAACAAAATCAACCTAAGTATAATATTCTTCTCAAGGATGATAAGGGTTATTCTTATGTTAAAATCACCCGTGAAAGATGGCCCAAAATCTCGGCCTCTAAGCAAAAGGATGGAGAGAACGAGTTTATCGGGCCCTTTAATTCGGGTTATGTTGTAAAAGAAACGGTGGATGAAGCTCGAAAGATTTTCAAAATCCCCGATTGCAACCGTGATTTTGATAAAATTTCAAAACCTTGCCTTAATTTCCACATTGGCATTTGTTCGGCTCCTTGCCGTGGCAAAGTCAGCCATAAGGATTATATGGAAAGCATTAATTCGGCCAAGGAGTTTATTAAAAGTGGGGACAGTGAGGCTTTAAGTTTAGATGTTTTGCGAGAAAAAATGGAAATCGCAGCAGAGAACTTAAATTTTGAAGAGGCTGCAAAACTTAGAGACCGTATAAACGCCATCACCAAAATCCGTGAGAAACAAAGGGTTGTCAGCATTTCTTACAAAGCTCAGGATGTTATCGCCACTGCCTTTTTGGGCGAAAAGGCTTGTGTTGCCTTGCTTCAATTCAGAAACTTTAAATTAACCGATAAAAAGCATTTCTTTGTTGATGGATTTAAGGATAAAACTGCCCTTTATAACGAGTTTTTGCCCCGTTATTATTCTTCTAATGAAGCGCCACCGAGAATACTTTTGGACGGTGAGAGCCAAGAATTCTCCCTTTTAGAGGAGTGGCTTTGTGAAAAAGAGGGCAAGAAGGTAAGTTTTATTACTCCAAAGGCTGGCGAGCAGTTAAAACTTGTGGAAATGTGCCTTAGAAATTCGGCCGAAAATCTTTCGGAAAAGACCCAAAGAACGGGTAAAGAAATGTCGGCTTTAAACGAACTTCAAACCCTTTTGGGACTAAGCACCACCCCGAGATATATTGAGGCTTACGATATTTCCAACACTGCCGGCAGTGACAATGTGGCAGGAATGGTGGTTTTCAAGGATGCAAGACCTTTTAAATCGGCCTATAAAAAGTTTAAAATTAAGGGCTTTTTGGGGCAGGATGATTACCGTTCCATGGCCGAGGTTTTAGAACGCCGTTTTGAAGAATATAAAACAAGTGATGACGAAGGCTTTAAAACCTTGCCCGATTTAATTTTGCTTGATGGCGCCAAGGGTCAAATTTCGGCTGTGCTTCCCATTTTAGAAAAATATGGAATCAATGTCCCCGTTTTCGGTATGGTTAAGGACTCAAAACATCGCACCCGTGCCATTGCTACAACGGGTGGAGATGTTGCCATTAAATCTAACCGAAGGGCATTTACCCTTGTTACTAATATTCAGGATGAGGTTCACCGTTTCGCCATTGGATACCATAAAAAACTCCGGTCTAAATCGGTTAAAGGCACCGAACTTTTGAATATTGAGGGTATCGGCAAAGAAAAGGCCAAACTTCTTTTAAAACATTTTGGCAGTGTGGCAAAAATTAAAGATGCCACAATGGATGACCTTTGCAAGGTAAACGGAATAAAATCCCAAACAGCTCAAAAAATAACTGAATATTTTAAAAATTAAAAACGACCCCCATTTAATTTTTTTTTGGGGGTCGTTTTTTTATAAATCACATTGTCGCTCATGCCGCGACAGGGCACGCCATTTCTTATGTAGGCGAAAAGAAATGGCGGAAAGATTCGCCTTTAAGGGGGAATTTCGATTTCCCCCTTGGGCGACAGTTTAGAATTAACGCAAAAACTGCCGACAAAAAACTAAAGTTTTAAATTTGTCGGCAAGGCACCTATGTGTTGCAGTATCTTCTTTGTCGCCCTAACCCCCTTAAACGACAAGGGCAAAGCCCTTGACCCATTTACAGATAAACCTAAAAACAGCTAATCAATAATTATGAGGGTGATTAGCTATTTTTCTTTTTCTACTTTTATTTTATTATTTACAACCTTAACGGTGATATTTCCGTCTTTATCGGTGCGATAGATTTTGCAATTGAAATCTCGTAATAGTTTTATGGTGGAGTAGTGGGGATGGTGGTACATGTTATTTTTACCCACCGAAATTAAGGCGATTTCGGGTGTTGTGCTTTCCAAAAAATCCTTAACGGTGGATGAGTTGCTTCCGTGGTGAGCCACCTTTAAAACGTCGCAGTCAATGTTTTTATTCTCGCTTATAAGCATTTTTTCGGATTTGGCTTCGGCGTCCCCCGTAAAGAGAAAACTTTTGCCGTCTAACAGGGCTTTGATTATAAGGGAGCGATTGTTTTCGTTATCGCTGTCATAATAACTCGCAACAATTTCGATATCAATTTCTCCCAGTGAAAATTCCATACCCTCTTTTGCCGAGTAAACCCCTTTGCCACTTCTTGTCATCTTATCAATGGCAAACTGGGCTGAATAAATCCCTTCGCTAAATGTGGAAAGTCCGGGCAAAATGAGATTTTCAATTTGAAAATTGTCATAAAGGTCGGTCACTCCACCTGTGTGGTCGATGTGCAGGTGGCTTAAAATCAGTACATCAATAACATCAATTCCCAAAGCGTGCAGGTCGGAAATTAGGTCTTCAGAATTTTCGGCAGGACCGGTGTCAATCAAAGCCGAATAACCGTTACTATGAAGGAGAATACTGTCTCCTTGACCTACATCTATCATTCTTACATAGGAGTCATCATTGTTGGCGCTTCGGCCGGTAAAGTCGTAAACGCCCTTGTCGACAGCAATAACACAAACAAAAGTAACGGCAACGCAAAGCGCCACCGTTACTATTTTTAATATGTTGTTTAGCTTAGCATTAAAGCTTTTCGCCATTATTCTTCTCCTGCTGCTTCCATTTCCATTAATTGGTCCATCGTAATAAGTACATCACGTGGTTTTGCGCCCTTGTAAGGTCCAACAACACCTCGTTGTTCCATTTCATCAACAATACGGGCAGCACGGGCATAGCCGAGTTTTAACTTGCGTTGTAAAAGTGAGGTGGAAGCCATACCGTTTTCCACAACAACTCTAATTGCCTCGCTAAGCATTGAATCCTCTTCGGGTCCATCTTCGGGCAAACCTGTTCTTTGTTTCTTTTCTACGGCAGCCTGACGCTCAATTTCAACCATAATATTATCATCATAATTGGCAGTTTTGCCTTTTTTGATGAAATCAACAACCGACTCAACCTCGCTGTCACTAACGAAACAGCCTTGAATACGGCTTGGCTTGGGAGCTCCTGCAAAACGGAAGAGCATATCGCCACGACCTAAAAGTTTTTCAGCGCCTGCTCCGTCTAAAATGGTACGGCTGTCAATTTGGCTTGAAACTGCAAAGGCAATACGGGTGGGGATGTTGGCCTTAATAACACCGGTAACAACATCAACCGAAGGTCGTTGGGTTGCAACGAGAAGGTGCATACCTGCAGCACGAGCCTTGGCAGCGATACGGTTAATAGACTCCTCAACCTCTTTGGGAGAGGTCATCATAAGGTCGGCCAACTCGTCAATAATAATTACAATGTGAGGCATTTTTTCGATTTCAGGGTCTCCGAGTTCTTCAACAAACTTGTTATAACCCTCGATATTACGAACGCCACGGTCGGCAAACATCTTGTAACGTTTTTCCATTTCACCAACTGCCCAACCTAATGCGCCCGAAGCCTTTCTCGGGTCGGTGACAACGGGTACCAAAAGGTGAGGAATACCGTTATAAACACCAAGTTCAACAACCTTGGGGTCAATCATCAAAAGTTTAACCTCTTCGGGGGTTGCTTTATAAAGTATACTCATAATAATTGAGTTTATACATACCGATTTACCCGAACCGGTGGCACCTGCAATAAGACCGTGGGGCATTTTTGCAAGGTCGGTAACAATTGCATTACCACCAATGTCACGGCCAAGGGCAACGGTGAGTTTGGATTTTGCCGAAACAAAGTCGGGGGACTCAAAAATTCCTCTAACATCAACAACGTCACTTTGCTTGTTGGGAACTTCAATACCAACAGCAGCCTTGTTAGGAATAGGCGCCTCAATTCTAACACCTGCAGCAGCAAGGTTAAGGGCAATATCATCGGCCAGGTTGGTGATTTTACTAATCTTAACACCTGCCGAAGGTTGCAACTCGTAACGGGTTACTGTGGGTCCACGGCTAATGTTTACAACCCTTGCCTCAACACCGAAACTTTTAAGGGTGTTAATAAGATGTTCGGCAGTAAGTTGGGCGCCTTGGGTTGCAGTCTCGGGGTTTAAACTCTTCTTCAAAAGGGTAAGGGGTGGGAAAACATAAGTATTTTCCACCTTCTCGGCATTTTCGAGATTTTCGGTAAATTCTTTCGTTTCAGCCTTAAAGTCGATTTCTTCTTTTTCCGCTAAATCCAAAGCACGGTCAAGGTTTGCTTTATCTTCGGCGCCTTCAGCCTCGGCCAAAACCTCTTGAGGCATAGGTTCATCGTAATAGGTGCTAACAACCTTTGCCTGTTTATGGTCAAGGTCTTCGGTCTTGCTTCTGCGCTTTTTGGGGATGTCGTCAACCGAAATGTTGGGGTCAAATCCCTTAATAACTTTAAGTTGTTTGTCTTCTTTTGTTTCCTTTTCCTGAGCCTCTTGGTAAGCCTCCTCAACCTGAGTTTTAACCGTTTCAACCGGTTTGGAAAGGGCCTTGAAAAGGGCGATTAAGGTTGTGCCTGTAACCAACATTAGGAAAACAAAGATTAAAAGCGCAATGGTGATACAAGCACCGGTTTTGCCAAATCCTAAAAAGATGGGTTGGCCGATAAGGGCGCCGAAAAATCCACCGCTTTTAAGGGCCGTGCCGTTTGTGTAGGCTGTGGTGAGGTGCTCCCAAAACTTAACATCGTTGTGGGAAGAAAAAATATCAACAGCAGCGCCAACAAGTATCACCAAAAGGGCAGACTCAATTATTTTTGCCTTAAAAGAGCCGGTTATTTTGTCAAGCGCGAACATAACTGCAACAAAGCCCAGTAAAAAAGGAAGGGCAAAGGCAGTAATGCCGAATAGGCCGAAAATTATATTGTGGAGTCCAAGCCACAAATTTTCTCCTTCAATAAATACAACACAAAGGAAAAATAGTGAAACTGCAAACCATATAACCGACAATAACTGACGGTTGGCGTTGTTTTGCGCAGTGGCTTTTTTTGTGGATTTAGATTTTTTCTTGGTTGCCATATTTACACTCCTTAAATCCTTTCTATATCTTTTAAAACCTGAATTTTAAGTTCTTCCATTGTGGAGAACTTTTTTTCTTCTCTTAAAAATTCCTTTAAGGTGATTTTAAGGTCTTTTTTATATAAATCACCCGAAAAATCCTTAATAAAGGTTTCACTTATTATGTAATCCAAGGGGAAGGTGGGTCTAACTCCGATATTTGTAATCCCCTTATAGATTTTGTTTTCAATAGTAACTTCGCTAAGATATACCCCAAACTTCAAAGGGGCGAGAGTTTTAGGGTAAGCTTGGTTAATGGTGGGGAAACCTAAGGTTTTGCCACGTCCGTCACCCTTAATTACGGGGGCAGTAAAGGAAAAGTCATAACCTAAAAGCAGGTTTGCCATTTCAATTTCGCCGTTTTTAAGGTATTTCCTAATACGGCTGGAAGAAATAGGCTCGCCTTCTTCGCAAACAGGGTCGCAAAGGCGTAAGGTGATGTCGTTTTCTCGGCAAAATGTCTTAAGTGTCTCGCTGTTACCCATACCCTTAAATCCGAAATGATAATTAAACCCACAAGAAATTAATTTCGGGTTTAATTCCTTTTTAATAAATTCCAAAAATTCCTCGGGGGAAAGGTGTTTGACTTCTTCAAAATTTAAAAGTTTAACCTTAAACCCTAAGTCTTCAAACTTCTTTATCTTTTCCTCGGGGGTTAAAAGAAGGTGGATATCACCCGTTTTAACCTGTTTTGGTGGAAGGGAGAAAATTAATGCTGTTTTGTTAAAGCCGTCGGGAATAGAAAGCACGGATAAATGACCCCTATGCAATCCATCAAAGGTACCCAAAGCCACAGCGTTCAGCATTAAAATTCACTCCTTATCACACATTTAATTCCGATTTCTTTTTTTTGGGGGTCGGCAAAGCCAACACCTAAAAATACATCTTTAAACTTTATTCTAAATAATTCGTTTTCACCGAAATCGTCGGTAGGAATATTTAGCCTTTCAAAACTCAACTGTCCCCCATTTGAAAAACGGACAGCCTGTTTTTCGGTTACAAAAATCTCCCTTAAATGGGAAACCACAATTTCTTCACTTAAAAGGTGGTTTTCAATGTTCTCCTCGGTTAAATCATCAAGGGGAATACAGTCCTTAATGTCAAACTGAGAGGTTTTGGTTCTTCGCAAACTGTAAAGGGTGGCACCACAGCCTAAAACCTGACCCAAATCACGGGCAAGGGAGCGAATATAGGTTCCTTTAGAAACGAAAAACTCCACTTTAACAATGTTTTCGGCGTTTAATTCCGATATTATGTTAACTTCATAAACCCTAATTTTACGGCTTGGAATATTCACCGTTTTACCTTCTCTTGCTAGCTTATAAAGGCGTACACCATCCTTTTTTATAGCACTAAAGGCAGGTGGAATCTGGTCGGTTTCGCCCAAAAAACTCTCAAGGGCAGTTTTTAACTGTTCTTTTGTTATGTTAACCTGATTTTCTTCAAGAACGTTGCCTGTAATATCATCGGTATCGGTGGTAACACCTAATTTGATTTCGGCAATATACTTTTTGTCACCCTCTAAAAGAAGAGAAGAAAGGGCAGTAGCACGACCTAGGAGAATGGGTAAAACCCCCGTAGCCATGGGGTCAAGGGTTCCTGTGTGGCCCACTCGTTTTTCGTGAGCACGGCGCTTAATGCCGTTTACAGCCGAAAAGGATGTGATACCTTGGGGCTTGTCTAAAAGGATTAGACCTAACATAAAGCATCCAAACTTTCTTTAACGGCAGCGAGAACCTTTTCTTTAACCTCGCTTAAACTACCGGTAACGGTTGCACCTGCAGCGCCTTTGTGGCCTCCACCACCCAAGGCTTTACAAATAACCGAAGCATCAAGGGGTGGATAGGTGCGAAGAGAAACCTTAAACTTATCCTCACCGGTTTGTTTTAAGGTAACACCTGCGCAAACGCCTTCAACACTGCGAGAAATAACGGCAATACCCTCAAGTTCGGTACCACTGCAACCTGTTTCGGCCTGCATTTCGGCAGTAACAGCCAAAAGGATGCACTTGTCATCAAAATGGAACTCGGCGCTGTTAAGCACCATAGCCTCAAGTTGAATAAGCTTTTTCGACTTGGTATCAAACATAAGTCGGTTAATATCGGCAGCGCCGATATTGTGTTCATAAAGCGAGGCGCAAATATGCAAGGTCTTTTGGGTTACGGTTGAATATTTGAAACAACCTGTATCGGTGGCAAGACCTGTGTAAATTGCCTTTGCAGTAATATCGTTAATATTGACCTTCATTGTAGAAATAAGGTCAAAGATACACTCGGCACAAGCAGCAGCATCGGCATCAAGATATAAATTTTTGGCATATCTCGAGTTAGAAATGTGGTGGTCGATACAAAGGTCAACCTTGTGACCGAATTCTTCTTCCAAAGCGCCTAAAAGGCTCTTGTCAGCCACATCCACAGCAATAACTGTTGCCTGAGTTTTGTCGATATGGTCGGTTTTACGGGCGAAGTAGTTGTATTTGCTTGGAATTATATCGGGGCAAATAACTTCTGCCACTTTACCGATTTCGTTAAGGGCATAATAAAGAGCATAGGCCGAGCCTAAAGTGTCTCCATCAGGGGAAGCATGGGTTAAAATGATATAGTTGTTGTGCTTTTTAAGAAACCTTGCTGTTTGACGGAGGGTTAACTCTTTTACTCCCTCGTTAGTTTTCCTTATCATTCACATTATCCTCTTTAATGTTTTCAATAATTCTTGAAATATTGGCACTGATGTTAATGGAATCGTCGGCAATAAAGCGAAGCTCGGGAACTTTTCTGAGTTTAAGGCGAGAACCTAATTCTTTTCTTAAATAACCCGAAGCACCCTTGAGGGCTTTAACCGAGGCAACGGTTGTTTCATAGCCTTCAATGGCACTTACATATATGGTTGCATAAGAAAGGTCTCCCGAGATGTCAACCTTTACAATGCTTAAAAGTTTGCTTATTCTCGGGTCCTTAATTTCTCTTAAAAGTTCGGATAAAGCAATTCTAACATCAGAGGTTATACGATTAATTTTATACCCTGCCATTAGTCTCTATACTCCTCCATGATAAAGGCTTCGAAAATATCGCCTTCCTTAATGTCGGCAAATTTCTCAAGACCAATACCACACTCGTATCCTTGAGCCACTTCCTTAACATCGTCCTTGAAACGGCGCAAAGAGTCAATCTTATCTTCACAAATAACAATACCGTCACGAACCAAACGGATTTCGCAGTTACGGCTAACCTTACCGTTTGTAATGTAACAACCGGCAACGGTACCAACGTTGGAAATCTTGTAAACGCTTCTAACCTCGGCAGTACCGATAAGGTTTTCACGGTATTTAGGAGCCAACATACCCTTGATAGCGGCAGTAATTTCTTCGATACAATCGTAAATTACACGATACATTCTCATATCAATACCGTCTCTCTCGGCAGCTGCAGCAGCAACGGCATCGGGGCGAACGTTAAATCCAACGATGATAGCGCCACTAGTGCCTGCGAGCATAACGTCGGACTCGTTAACGGCACCAACACCACCGTGAACAACATTAACTCTAACCTCTTCGTTAGAAAGTTTAATAAGGTTTTCTCTAACGGCCTCAACACTACCTTGAACGTCGGCCTTAACGATAACATTAAGTTCTTTAAGGTCGCCTTGGCTTAAATTCTGGAAGAGGTTATCAAGTGTAACCTTTTGTTTTGCATTGTTTAACTCGTCTTTAGCCTTTTGCTTTCTTTGTTCAACGAGTTCACGAGCCAAACGCTCATCCGAAACAGCGTCGAAAACATCACCTGCGTTAGGTGTTTCGGCAAGACCTGTAATCTCAACAGGAACAGAAGGACCTGCTTCTTTAAGGGAAACACCGTTTTCGTTGGTCATAACACGAACACGACCAACCGAAGTGCCCGCAACGATAATATCGCCACTCTTGAGTGTTCCGTTTTGAACAAGCAAGGAAGCAACAGGGCCACGACCTTTGTCAAGTCTAGCCTCAATAACAATACCGTGAGCCTTACGGTCGGGGTTGGCCTTTAATTCTTGCATTTCAGCAATAAGGAGAATGTTCTCCAAAAGGTTATCAATACCCATGTGAGTTTTAGCCGAAACGGGAACGCAAATAATGTCGCCACCCCACTCTTCGGGTACTAACTCATGCTCGGTAAGTTGTTGTAAAATTCTGTCGGGATTAGCCTCGGGCTTATCCATCTTATTAATTGCAACAATGATTTGAACCTTTGCAGCCTTAGCGTGGTTGATAGCCTCAATGGTTTGGGGCATAATACCGTCATCAGCAGCAACAACCAAGACAGCAATATCGGTAGCCATGGCACCTCTTTGGCGCATGGAGGTAAATGCTGCGTGTCCGGGTGTGTCAAGGAAGGTAATGTCATTGCCGTTGCAGTTTACACGGTAAGCACCGATGTGTTGTGTAATACCACCGGCCTCGGTGTCGGTAACTGCAGTGTCACGAATAGCATCAAGCAAGGAGGTTTTACCGTGGTCAACGTGTCCCATAACAACAACAACGGGGTCTCTGTGCTTGAGGTTGTCATCGCTATCTTCGGTAACGTCCATAATTTGTTCTTCAATGGTAACAACAACTGCTTTTTGGATTTTTGCACCCATTTCGGTAACAACAATCTCGGCAGTATCATAGTCGATAACCTGGTTAACGTTTGTCATCATACCGAGTTTCATTAATTCCTTAATAACCTCGGCAGCAGTTTTCTTCATTGCAGCAGCAAGTTCGCCAACAGTAATCTCCTCACCAACGGTTACGGTGATGGGGGTCTTCTTGATGCGCTCAAGCTGAATTCTTCTCATCTTGTCTGCCTCGGTTTCACGCTTAGCGCCTTGAGGACGACGGTAATCTTGAGATTTTTGCTTAATCTTTTGCTTTTTGGAATAATTGTCCTTCATTGCGTTTGCAGGAGCAATGGACTCATATTTCTCGTTGTATTTATCAATGTTAATGTTAGAGGTACGGGTATCAACGTGTCTGATTTCAGCAGGACCTCTGTTGGGAGCGACACCGGGAGTTTTATCCTTCTTTTTAGAAACGAAGGGATTAGGATCGGAAGGTTTGAATTCCTTCTTAGGCTCCTCGGCTTTAACTTCCTTTTTAGCCTCTTTCTTAGGCTCAGGCTTCTTGGTTTCGGTTTTCTTGGGCTCTTCGGCCTTAACCTCTTTTTTAACTTCGGGCTTACTTTCAGTCTTCTTAACCTCGGGTTTTGGCTCAGCCTTCTTTTCAACCTTCTTGGGTTCGGGTTTTTTCTCTTCTTTTTTCTCTTCGGGAGCCTTTTCGCCACTTTGAGCAGCTGCAGCAGCCTTGAGTTGTTCTAAAATAGCCATTTGCTCGGCTAATTTTTTGTTCTTTTTATCCTCACGGTCTTGTTTTGCTTTTTCTCTTGCATCGTTACCGGTGGCAAAATAAGCGTCAAAACTTTTAACCTGATTGTCTAATGTAAGTTTATTGAAAACCAATGCAATTTCGGTCTCATCTAAGGTAGCACCTGATTTTTTCTCATTTCCTGTGAGGGAAGAAATAATATCAATAATATCCTTGGATTTAACGCCGAAATCTTTGGCCAAATCACTTAGCTTGTATTTATTGGTCATTAAGAAAATCCTCCTTTATGGCTTTGGCGAAGCCGTCATCATTTACGGAAACAACACCACATTTATGTCCGATTGCGTTCGACAACGAAAAAATATCTGTATTTTCAAGGGTTAAAACCTGGATACCCTTTTTTTCAGCGTGGAACAAAACTTCCTTTTGGCTTTTTGGGGATAAGTCGGAGGCTGTCAAAATAAGTTTTGATTTGCCACCGTTTATATTTTCTAAAGCAGCCGAAAATCCGTAACCTAATTTGCCTGCTTTGGAAGCAAATCCTAAAAGGGTTAGGGTTTTATTGCTCACTTTGTTCCAACTCCTTTTCAAGACCGTCGTAAATTTCGGGGTCAATTTTCATGGAAAAGGTGTGGGCCAAGGCGTTTTGCTTTCTAACCTTTTTAAGGCAGTCACTGCAGGGGCATACATAAGCACCTCTACCGTTTAGTTTGCCTGTAAGGTCCAACTTTATTTCATTTTCGGGGGTTTTAACAACCCTTATAAGCTCACGCTTGGGTTTCATTTCTCTACAGCCAATGCACATACGCATTGGGACTTTTTTTGTTGTCATATTAGCACCTTAATTTTTAAATTATTCGCCGAAAAATCCACTTTCGGGGTGAATATCGATTTTCCAACCTGTAAGCTTAGCAGCAAGGCGAACATTTTGACCCTTGTTGCCGATAGCCAAGGAAAGTTGAGCCTCGGGAACCTTTGCTTTGCAAACCTTGGGTTCTTCGCTTTGGATTTCAACCGATACAACCTTTGCAGGAGAAAGAGCTTCTGCTACAAATTCTTCGGGATTTTCACTGTATTTTACAATGTCAATCTTCTCGCCCTTAAGTTCTTCAACAATTGCGTTAACACGAGCACCCTTAGGACCGATACAAGCGCCAACAGCATCAACTTCGGGATCTTTACACCAAACAGCAAGTTTGGTTCTTGAGCCGGCTTGGCGGGAGATTGCCTTGATTTCGATTGTTCCATCGAAAATTTCGGGAACTTCGGTTTCAAACAAACGCTTAACAAGACCGGGATGGGTACGAGAAAGCATTACACGAGCGCCACGCTCGGTCTCCTTAACGTCTACAACATAAACCTTAATGTGGTCGCCTTCGGAAATAACCTCGTCGGGAACCTGCTCAACCTTAGGTAAGGTTGCTTCTTTGCCCGAAATGGTAAGGATTGCATTACCTGTTTTGGGGTCGATTTTCTCAACATGGGCAGTGAGAAGTTCTTTGTTGTGGCTTTGGAACTCAGCCAACGCTTGACCACGCTCAGCCTCACGAACGCCTTGACGGAAGTTGTTTTTGGAATTTTGAGCAACAACACGGCCAAACTTTCTTGGGTCTAAAACAATGTCAACAAATCCATCTTCAATAGCATTTGGATTAATCTCACAAGCAGCCTCTTTGGAAATCTCGGTGTAAGGATCTAAAACATCGTCAACAACGGTTTTTCTTGCAGTTACGGTGAAGATTTTCTTCTCGGGGTCAATAACGCAGGAAACAATTTCATTTCCGCCGTAATCTTTACGGGCAGCAACCACGATAGCGTCAGCAATCTTCTCAGCAATAAATTGTTGAGGAATGCCTCTTTCTTCTTCCATAAGTTTTAATGCTTCAAAAAACTCTGAATAATCGTTTTCTTTTTTAGTAACTTTCTTTTGTCTTGCCATTTTTCTATTTTCCTCCAAACAAAATATATTAATTAATTTTCAAAATCGTCAAGGTAAGCCTTGGAAATATCGGCCTTTTGGAAACTTAAATTCCCGTTTTCGGTGGAAATAACAATTGTTTCTCCAACCTCGGTTAAAATTCCCGAAAATTCCTTTTTACCATCTATTGCTTTGTAAAGTCTAACCTTAACCTTTTGGCCCTTAACGGCTTCAAAGTGCCAGTTTTTAGTAAGTTCACGCTCAATGCCACAGGAACAAACCTCTAAAAAATAAGCCTTGTCAATGGGGTCTGCCTCGTCAATAACGGGGTCGATGGCGTGGGAAACGTTGGTGCAGTCATCAATGTTGATACCGTCAGGTTTGTCAATAAACACCCTTAAGTACCAGTTGGCACCCTCTTTAAGGAACTTAACATCCCAAAGGGTAGCACCCTCGTTTTTAACCGTTTCTTCAATCAAAGAATAGACTTTTTCTGCTACATTTGCCAAAGTTTTACCTCCTTTAAAATACAACGAGAAAACAAAAGTGAGTGGCTTTCACCACTCACCTTTCTCAAAACTAAGCACAGTATAACACATTAATATATAAAATGCAAGTATTTTTTAAATTTTTGAAAGCAAATTGTCGATTGAATTGTCATCCTCAAAATCAACATCGCAGGGCTTTTTGCAAAGGCTCCAACGCTCGATGTGTTCGTGGGTTTCACCCTTGGCAATATTTTTAAGGGGAGACAAGGTTTCAAACTCAATCATAGCGTTGCAAACATAGGTTTCAAAAGAGCAGTTTCCATCGGGATATTTTGCAGTTGGGTGCTCGGTGTTATAGGTTTTGTAAAGGATTTCATCACCCAAAACATAGTAGGCAGTGCCACAGTTTAAATCGGTACCGATTTTAGCACAATATTCTTCACCTTCGGCAATTTGTTTAACGGTTGTGTATTTCTTGCCGAAATAGAAGTTGGGTGCCTTGGGGTCGGTATAAGGCCAGAAGGTGATTTGACGGTTGGGGAGAAGTTCGGTGTCAACAGTGTTCATAGGAAGAATAAGGGTGCCGTTTTGAGCGCAAACCGAAAGAGACCAAACGGCAAACTCACGGGTTTCCTCGCTAATGTTTTTAATACGCATAATAACCTGCATATTGGTGTCATCAGCGTCCATTTTAATTTCCATTTCCTTTTGAACGGCAATTTCGGTGTCCTCAGCGTAAACGAAGATTGCGCCGTCATCGGTGGGAACAACCTTGCAAGGTTTGTCATCAGGAGTGTAGGTTTCGGGATAACTTTCGGGGGATAACCAAATTCTGTGGCCACCTAAGTTTTCCCAATGCTTGCCTTCTCCAAAAAGGTCGGAATAAGGCTTGTCTTCAGGTTTTCCACCAAGTAAAACACGGTTGTCGTTCATAAAGTTTTGGCCACCGGTGTAACCAAAAGAAATGATACGGGGACCGATTTCCACTGTAACAAGGGCAGTGATAACGCCGTTGGAAAGTTCCACGCATTTGCCGTAATCTTTGTAGTTGTCAACTGTTTTTAAAGTTACCATTTTTAAAACTCCTCTTATGTTAATTTTAATTTTTAATAAGTTTAAAGGTATAATTTTTTCCACTTTCCAGTGGTTTTTTAAGGGATAAAGCGTAAAGGTCGGTCGCCAGATTTTCGGCCCCGAAAAGTTGAGTGTCCTTAATGTCCGAAACTTTGGTTACAATGGGGACTTTTGAGGTTTTTGTGGCCTTTTTAAGCACATTTTCGCCCGTTTTGTTAAATCCCAGTACACGGACAAAGGGAACTTCCTTCATAAAAAATGAATTATCAAGTCCCAAAAATGCGGTCAGCACAAGCCTTCTTATTCGAGCCATGGGATAACGCTTAACTTTTATTTCATTATACAAAGATTCAAGGTCGGTTGCAACCTTTATTGCAGAAAAAAGTTTATTTTCCACCCCTTCGCTAATATCGGGCAGTTTTTTAAGGTCTTCCAAGGTTTTTGTCCTTAAAACTGCAAGGATGGAGGTTTCAATATTTTTAATGTCCGAAAGGTTGTCGGGGGAGAATAAATCCAAAACATCGGCGCTCATATATTTTTGGCAAAAATCTCGGTCGTTTTCCAGTAATTTTTCTCTTAAAAGGGAGGCCGAAACGAAGTCTTTTTCTTCTCGGCTGTCGTGGTCGGCACCTTGGCGTTTTACCGTTTTAAACTCCAAATTTGCGCCAAGTTTCTTGGCCGCAACAATGTATTCAATGCCTAAATTGTTGTTGGGTTTATCTAAAATCCCTGTCTTACAACCAAGTTCTTCGCAGGCCTTTTGCCGAGCCGAAGCAAAGGTGATGCCATCCTTCAAATATCGGTTTAAAACAAGGGGGAAATCATCACTTAAAAGGATGTCAGCAATCTCCAAAAGGGGTTTTATTTCGCCTTCCTCACTGCCGAAAACAAGGGTGTCGCACCCCAAATTTAAAAGACTGCTAACTCCACCAAGAGCGAAGTTTTGGGCCGTGGACATACTCCAAAAAACGGGGAGTTCGGCAACCAAATCGGCGCCTTTTAAAAGGGCTGCTTTTGCCCGAATTTCCTTGGGTGCAATGGCAGTATCACCCCTTTGAACGAAGTTTGAACTTATAACACAAACCACCTCGCCTAACTCTTTTGCACGAGCCAAAAGGTACTCGTGACCTGTGTGCAGGGGGTTAAATTCTGCAATTATACCGACAGTTGCCATTTTTTCACCTCTTTTTTGCGAAAAACCCTTGAAATCTATGGGAATTTAAAGTATTATATATAAGAATAATTTAACATATTTTTTGCATTTATGCAAGGAGGAAAGCAAATGAAAATTTTCGTTGTTAACGCAGGAAGTTCTTCTCTTAAATATCAACTTATTGATATGGAAAACGAGCAAGTTCTTTGTAAAGGTCTTTGCGAAAGAATTGGTGTTGAAGGAAGCCGTATTAACCACAAGGCTGATAACGGCAGTGTTTATGAGGCTGAAACTCCAATGCCTACCCACAGTGAGGCTTTTCAGGCCGTTGTTTACGCTATGACTAAGAGTGATGCAAAGGTTATTGACTCTTTTGATGAAATCAGCGCTATCGGTCACCGTATCGTGCAAGGCGGCAGCATCTTCAAGGGTTCTTGCATCATCACTCCCGAGGCACTTAATGATATTGACGAGTTGGGCGCTTTGGCTCCTTTGCATAACCCTGCTCACGTTTTGGCAATTAAGGCTTGTATCGAAACCTTCGGAACCGAGAAGCCCCAGGTTGCAGTGTTTGACACCTCTTTCCATCAAACAATGCCTGCTAAAGCTTATATGTTCCCCATTCCTTACAAATATTACACCGATTACAAGGTAAGAAAATACGGTGCTCACGGTACATCCCACGATTTTGTAAGCAAAAGATGTGCTGAGGTTATGGGTAAGGATATTAAAGACCTTAAGATTATCACCTGTCACTTAGGTAACGGTTGCTCCATTACTGCTGTAAACGGTGGTGAGTGTGTGGATACCTCCATGGGCTTCACTCCTCTTGATGGCTTTATGATGGGTACCAGAACAGGTACTCTTGATCCTTCGGCTATTACCTTCATTGCTGAGAAAGAAAACCTTTCTCCTGCTGATCTAAATCGCATCTTCAACAAAGAGTCGGGAGTTTTAGGCGTTTCGGGCGTTTCTAACGACAACCGTGATGTTGTTGCTGCTGCTAACGAAGGCAACGAGAGAGCTAAGCTTGCAATCGATATGCAACGTTACCAAATCGCTAAGTTCGTTGGTTCTTACATTGCTGCAATGAATGGTGTTGACGCTATTGTATTCACCGGTGGTATCGGCGAAAATGATAAGGATTTAAGAGCAAAGGTTTGCGAACACTTAACCTTCTTAGGTTTGGAAATCGATGCTGAAAAGAACGCACTCAGAGGCGAAAACAAAATCACAACCGATGATAGCCGTGTTAGTGTTTATGTTATCCCCACAAATGAAGAACTCGCAATTGCAAGAGATACTTTAGCACTTGTAAAATAAACGAGGTGTAAGATATGAATATTAATGAAATCAAATCTGCTGTTTTAGATGGAAAATTTGATGACAGTTTCCGTCTTTTATATGGCGAGACCGAAATTGCAAGAAAGAGATATGCTGACGCTTGCGACAGTTTTGCTGCCCTTTACCCCAACTCGGGCGAGGTTCGTTTCTTTACTGCCCCCGGTAGAACCGAGGTTGGCGGTAACCACACCGACCATCAACACGGTTGCGTTTTGGCAGCAAGTGTTAACTTGGATGTTATCGCCGTTGTTTCGGAAAATGAGGATGGCATAATCCGTATTAAGTCCGAAGGTTACCCTGAAGACTGTGTTGAAATCGGTGACCTTGCTAAAAAGGAAAACGAGTCGGGCAAGGCTATTGCTCTTATCCGTGGCGTTTGCCACAAGTTTGTGGAGGCCGGTTGCGAGCTTAAAGGCTTTAACGCTTATACCACCTCTAACGTGCTTAAAGGCTCAGGTCTTTCTTCCTCTGCTGCTTTTGAGGTGCTTATCGGCACAATTTTGAACGGTATGTTCTTTGATAATAAAATTGCTCCCATTGAAATTGCTAAAATCGGTCAGTTTGCTGAGCGTGATTATTTCGACAAACCATGTGGTCTTTTGGACCAAATGGCAAGTAGTATGGGCGGCTTTACATACGCTGATTTCAACGACCCTGCAAACCCCATTACCGAGAGTATCGACCTTGATATCACAGGTTACGGTTACAGTCTTTGCTTCGTTGAAACAGGTGGCGACCATACCAACCTTACTGCCGATTATGCAGGCATCACCCTTGAGTGTAAGGCCATTAGTGAGGCTTTGGGCGTTGAGTTTTTAAGAGATGCCAGTGAAGAAGAATTCTATTCAAGAATTCCCGAACTTCGTGAGAAATGTGGCGACCGTGCAATTCTTCGTGCTTTCCACTTCTTCCACGAGCAACAACGAGTTGAAGATCAAAAAACTGCTCTTAAAAAGGGCGATTTTGCCGGCTTCTTAAAACTCGTTAACGGTTCAGGTCAGTCTTCTTTTGACTATTTACAAAACCTTTACTCCCTTTCGGATGTTTCAATGCAGGGTATTCCTTTGGGAATTGCCTTCACCAAGGATTTCTTGGGTGAAGAGGGTGCTTGCCGTGTTCACGGTGGTGGCTTCGCAGGTGCAGTTCAATGCTACATCCCCACCGAAAAGGTTGCAGCCTTTAAGGAATATTCAGAAAAAATCTTCGGCAAGGGCAACTGCCACGTATTGTCCATCCGTCCCGTTGGTGGCTACGAAGTAAAATAAAATATGCAAAACTTAAACCCCCAAGGAAAACCTTGGGGGTTGTTTTTATGGTGTTATTTTAATTATTCTAATTGGCTTTTTATATTCTTTTGCAAGGTTAATCATTGATTTTGTGCCTTTACTTTTTCCGTCCCAAAAACATATAACATAGTCGCAATTTTTTGCCATTTCTTTATTTCGTTTAGGTCCGGCATATTTGCCGTATTTTTCCCAATTTGCAGGGTACTTTTCAACTTTAAAGCCATTTTCCTTTGCGTATCTTTCTCCTAAAGCGTCGGCACCTGTGGCGCAACCTGAAAGGATAACGATATTGTTTTGTTTTCGTATATCATTCAAATAATAACTTATATATTTTTTCGCTTCATTATAATTGTTGTAATCTCGGCAACCTGCTATAACAATTCGTTTTATCAAAAAGCCATCCCCAATTATATGGGGATTATATCCCCTTAATATTTAGGATTATAACCCCCATAATAAGATGTGTCAAGGGGGAATAAATATGATAATTTTTGATAGATTATGGGCTACAATGGAAAAGAAAAAATTCTCAACATATAAGTTAAGAGAAAGTTGTGGAATTGATAGTAAAACCATTCGTAGACTAAAAGCCAATGAAAATATTGAAACCAAAACATTAGATAAAATTTGTTCTGCTTTACATTGTCGCATAGAAGATATTGCCGAATTTGTGGAAGAATAAAAACAAAAGCTCCCTTGTGTAAAGGGAGCTTTTTTATATGCCAAAAAATCAGTTTTCAGCCAAGTATGTAAACATTTCTTCAATTCTGAAAAGTTCGCTGGGTTTGTTCTTTTGTAGCCATTTGTTTTTAAATTTATTAAGCCATTCTTTGGTGTCAACCAAACGAACACACTCTTTACCCGACATTTTTGCCTCTAACTCGGCCATTAAGCAAATGCCTTCGGCTGAGATAATCATTTCTTGATAAATTTCTTCGTTTACCCAGTTTTCGGCCTTTATTTTCTTAATAAGGTCTTGGCATTTTTGTTGGATGTTCTCGGTGCTTTCTAAAAGGCACTCTTTTCGCTCGATATCCCCACCGTAACGATAGGCAAAATAGTTATTGCCAAATGAGTTCCAAGAAACAAGCTCGTGAATTTTGCTTAATTCTTTAAGGAGTTGAATGCCGTTTTCTTTTTGGAACAAAACAAAGTTTACACGATTATAAAAATCGTCGTCCACTTGGGTTTTAACCGACCAAGACTTCTCGGCACCAAGCACCAAACCGTACATTGCAAGTTCCAAGCTGCAAGGATTTGCCCAGTCGCCCCAGTTGGTGTTAAGCACACCTAATGCGCCGTGTTTGTAACCGTATTCGGCCATAAGGGAAATGTTTTTCTCCTCAACCTGAACCCATTCGCAAAGTCGGCTCCAAGAACTAGTGCCCGGGCAAACGATTTGCTTTCTGCCTGCTTTGGCAAATTTTTCAATATTTTCTTCGTGGGGTTCGGGACCATACTCCCAATACAAGAAATGCACATCTTCGGGTAAAACATCAATGGTTTCGGGGTGTTTGAGTAGAATATCGCCCCACATCATAACCTTTTTGCCCTTTTCTTCGATATGCCCGATGATTTTATTTACAAAATCAATATAGATTTTTCCAACATCTTCGCCCTTTTTCTCGTATTCTTTAAGGTCAAAGGTTTCATCGCAACAAATGTTGAAATAGTCGGTTTTGAAATTGGGGATATATTGGTCGATAAGACTTTTTATAACCTCAAAACTTTCGGGAATTAAGGGGTCAATTGTGTGGTGGTGCATTCTTGCATACCAAAAATTCGGGTTTTCATATCCCTTTAACACGCTCAAATGCTTGTATTTGTCTTGAATAAGAAGTTCATACAAATGACCGAAGGTGGAAAGGGAAGGAATAAATTCAACGAAATTCTCTTCGCAGTAAGCATCAAGTTCCTTGATTTCTTCTTTGGATAGGTAACCCAGCTTCTCGTTTAAATCTTTGTACTCCTCAAACTCAAAGGTGTGTTCCACATAAAGTTGCAAAGAATTAAGTTTATAGTAAGCCATTTGGTCAACAAGGGATTTTAAGGTTGCCACGGTAGGCACCTTGCCACGGGTTACATCGTGGTAAAAACCACGGTATTTAAAATCGGGCTCGTCCTTTATGTAAAGATAAGGGACTTTTTCGTGGGAGAAAATTTGGCGCAATGTTTGAATGGCGTAAAAAGTGCCTTCGGTGCAGTCAGCAGTTATTTGAATACCATTTTCATCAATGGTTAGCTCGTAACCTTCTCGGTCTTGGCCCTTGATAACAATATCAATATTTAGTTTTGCGCCATCTTGGGCGAAGGGGAGTTTTTCCAAGGCTTTTAGCACACGCTTGTCGCAATTAATATCGCTGTAATAAACGGCTTTTTTGCTTAAAAAGCCGTCCTTAAAATTTAAAGTTTTTACTTTAGGAATTAAATTCAGCATATTTGCAGTTACTCCTTCCAAACAAAAAATGTCTCTAATATCCATTATACACGATATAAATAAAATTACAACAAAAATAAATCAACCCCCAAAATTAATTGGGGGTGTTTTTTTAAGAAACATTTTTTAATTGTTGGTCGCAAACCGACTGGGCGTTTTCTAGCATATTTTCGGCGAAGATTCCGTAGCCTTTTGTGGAGTCGTCCAAAAGAACATGGGTGACGGCGCCTACCAGTTTTCCGTTTTGTAAAATGGGACTGCCCGACAGGCCCTGAACGATGCCACCTGTGGCGTCCAAAAGTCTTTGGTCGGTGACTAATACCAACATATTTTGGGTTTTGGCGTTGAAATTGCCCTTTTTAACGCTTATTTTACAGTCGTAAAGTTGAGGTTCGGTGCCGTCCACCGTGCAAAGAATTTGGGCTTTGCCGTTTTGAACCTCGCTTTTGAGGGCGATTTCGGTTAAACTTTCGAAGGTGAATTTGCCGGTTGCTGCCGAATAGACTCCACCTTCGCAGTTAAGGAGAATATCCCCCAATGTTTCCGAGGTTAATCTGCCTTTCAGTTGCCCTGCTGTGCCTTTTTCACCCTTTTCTACATCGTAAATTTCGGCCGTTACCATTTCGCCCGATTCAAGGTTTAAAAGTTCACCCGTGTCCCCATCGCAAACCCCGTGACCCAAGCCACAAACGATGTTTGTCATGGGGCTGTAAAAGGTGAGTGTGCCGATTCCTGCCGATGAGTCTCTAACCCAAATGCCAATTTTGTATTGTCCGTTTTCTTTGGAAATAACGGGGGTTAGAAAAAGACTCATTTGTTTGCCGTTTCGCAAGATTAAAAACTCCAATTTTTGACCGTTACTGTTCTCCACAATGCTTAGTAAATCTTCATTTGTGGAGATTTTTTTTGAGTTGACCTTTAAAATATAATCCCCAACCTGAATTCCACCTAATTTCGCAGGGTTAAGGTTGCCTTGTTCGGTGGGGACATCGGTGGTATCCACCACCAAAACCCCTTTCGTGTAAAGTTTCATACCGAAAGGCCTACCCAGAACCACCACGTGCATTCGGTCCACAACCTGCACCTGAGCCGTTGAAAAGGGGATTATTCCGAACATTTTAAGGTCAACATTAAAACAACCTAATTGCTTATTTGTAAGTCCGGAATCCACCTGACTTCCGTTGTAAACTGCCGTAACGGGCAAGGGGGAGTTTATATTCAAACTTTCCCCTTTTTTTATTTTAAAATCCTCCCCGATATAGTCGGTAAGATAAAAAACTGCGCCGAAGACGGCGATATCTAAAATTAAAAGCACGAAAAACAAGATTTTGCTTAAAGTTCTTATTGTTTTCATTTTTTTCACCCATATTATTTTGCGCCGATTTTATGTGGTTAAATATTTAAAAAAATTCCAAAAATTAATTGCTAAAATTTATAAAATATGATATAATTAATAGGATTATTTTGTCGTTTAAGGAGTAACCTCGGTGGATTTAATAAAACAACTTTGCGAAGAACTTTCACTTAAAGCGTTTCAGGTTGAAAATGCAGTAAAACTCATTGACGAAGGAAACACAATTCCCTTCATTGCCCGTTACCGTAAAGAGGCAACAGGAAGCCTTGACGACCAAGTTTTGCGCAAACTGGGGGAGCGACTTTTATACCTTCGCAATATGGATGAAACAAGACAAAAAATCTTAAAATCCATTGAAGAACAGGGCGTCTTGACCGAGGAAATTCAATTGGCCGTTCAAAACGCCAAAACCCTAACCGAACTTGATGATATTTATCGCCCTTACAAGAAGAAAAAGAAAACAAGGGCAAGCGTTGCAAAAGAAAAAGGTCTTGAACCTTTGGCCGATATTATTTACGCCCAGGGTGAAGCTGAAAAATCGGTGGAAGAAATCGCTGCCGAGTATATTAACGCCGAACTTGGTGCCCTAACTGCCGAGGATGCCATTGGTGGCGCTTTAGACATTATCGCCGAAAAAATTTCCGATGATGCCGACATTAGAAAAAGAATGCGTTTTGTTTGTTCGGCCCACGGTATTATAAATGTTAAATCGGCTGTGGAGGATGCAGGGGTTTACGAAATGTACGCCGATTACAGCGAGGCTGTCTCTAAAATCCCCGACCATAGAATTCTTGCCATCAACCGTGGCGAAAAGGAAGACATTTTAAAAGTAGGCATTGATTTTGATACCCAAAAGGCAATGTTTATCATATCCAAGAACCACATTAAAGAGGGTTCGGTTTTTACACCTTTGGTTGTTAAGGCTGCCGAAGATGCTTATTCTCGTCTTATTTTCCCATCCATTGAAAGGGAAATTCGTGCTACCTTAACCGAAAGGGCAAGTGAAAGCGCAATTAAGGTTTTCTCAACCAACTTAAAACAACTTTTAATGCAACCACCCGTTAAAAACAAGGTTACATTAGGTTTAGACCCCGGTTACAGAACCGGTTGCAAGGTGGCAGTGGTTGACGGTACCGGCAAGGTGCTTGATACTGCTGTAATTTACCCCGTTCCACCCAAATCCAAGGTAGAAGAAGCCAAGATTATTATCAAGGCCCTTGTTAAAAAACACTCGGTAGAGGTTTTTGCCATTGGTAACGGAACTGCAAGTCACGAAACCGAAGTTTTCGCAGCCGAGGTTATTAAGGAATTAAACGATGGACTTTCTTATATGGTGGTAAGCGAAGCAGGTGCCAGTGTTTACTCGGCATCTAAGCTTGCAGCCGAAGAATTCCCCGAATATGATGTGTCTTTAAGAAGCGCCGTTTCAATTGCAAGGCGACTTCAAGACCCGTTGGCCGAACTTGTTAAAATTGACCCCGAGGCTATTGGTGTTGGTCAGTATCAACACGATATGCCAAAGGCTAAAATGACGGTGGCGCTTGACGGTGTTGTGGAAAACTGCGTTAACTCGGTGGGTGTTGATTTAAACACTGCATCGGTGCAACTTTTGTCCCACGTTGCAGGTGTGGGCGCTGCCGTTGCTAAAAATATTGTTTCTTACCGTGAAGAAAACGGCCGTTTTACCGATAGAAAAGAACTTTTAAAGGTTGCGAAATTAGGTCCCAAAGCCTACGAACAATGCGCAGGATTTTTAAGGGTGGCAGACGGTAAAAATGTTCTTGATAACACCTCGGTTCACCCCGAAAGTTACAAGGCAACCGAACAACTTTTAAAACTTTGTGGTTTTAGTTCCGGTGATGTTAAAAACGGCAAGGTGGTTTCCCTTCCCGAGATTGTGGAAACTCGTGGACTCCAAAAAACTGCCGAGGAATTGGGTATCGGCGTTCCAACCCTTGTGGATATAACCAAGGAATTGATACGCCCCGGTAGAGACCCTCGTGATGAATTACCCCAACCCTTGCTTAGAAAAGACGTTATGTCTTTGGAAGATTTAACTGTGGGTATGAAACTTAAAGGTACCGTTAGAAATGTTATCGATTTCGGTGCTTTTGTGGATATCGGCGTTCATGAGGACGGATTGGTTCACATCTCCCGTATATGCGACCGATTTATTAAGCACCCATTAGAGGTCTTAAAGGTTGGCGATATTGTTGAAGTTTATGTTATCGGCGTTGATGTTGCCAAAAAGCGAATTTCTTTAAGCATGAAGGAACCAAATAATGAAAAATAATAATTTAAAGGGTACCTTAATCCTTACGGTTGCCGCAGTAATTTGGGGACTGGCCTTTGTGGCTCAAAGTGGCGCTGCCACTTTGGTACCACCCTTCGCCTTCAACGCCCTGCGTTCGATAATCGGCGCCTTAGTGTTATATCTTTTTTGGGCTTTTACAGGAAGAAAACAAGAAAGATTTTTCCCTGAAAGCCCCAAAACGAAAAAGCAATATTTTATTTGTGCTTTAGTGTGTGGTCTTTGCCTTTCGGTGGCAATTAATTTCCAACAATTTGGAATTGCAGCCTATCCAAAGGGAGTTGCAAGTGAAGCAAGAGCAGGATTTATAACTGCGTTATATGTAATTTTAGTTCCTATTTTGTCTATCTTTTTGAAAAAGAAGGTAGGAGTTCCTGTTTTACTTGGTGTTGTAATCGCCATATCGGGTATTTATCTCCTTTGTTTTTCAAAGGGAGTCAGCGGAATTTACATAGGCGACTTTCTTATATTTCTTTGCGCTGTTGCCTTTGCTTTACACATAATGTCGGTGGATAAATTCGTTGGAATTACCGGTGGTGTAAAACTTTCAATTATGCAGTTTTTGGTGGCAGCAGTTGTTTCGGGAATACTTGCGCTGATTTTTGAGTTTGATAAAATTCAAATCGGCAATATCCTTGCTGCATCTCCCCAAATTCTTTATCTTGGCATAATGTCAAGTGGTGTGGCTTATACATTGCAAATTGTGGGTCAAAAGTTTGCCGAACCCACAGTGGCTTCAATTACCATGAGCCTTGAAAGTGTTTTCGCAGCCCTCGGTGGTTGGCTTATTTCGGGCAATGGTTTAACAACAAGAGAATTGCTTGGTTGTGGTTTGGTTTTTGTGGCTATACTCGTGGCCCAAACCCCCGACAAAGTAAAAGATTAAATTTACAGTTTGTTAAAAAAAGTATAGTACTTTTTTGGTATTATACTTATGATATAAAGTGACTTTAGGAGGAAACAAAATGATTAATGTTACAGGCCTAAGTAAAAGGTATGGAACACATCTTGCAGTTGAAGATGTAAGTTTCAACATTGAAAAAGGCGAAGTTATCGGATTCTTGGGACCTAACGGTGCCGGTAAATCTACAATTATGAATATTTTAACCGGTTATCTTTCCATGACTCAGGGAAAGGTTGAGATTGACGGTTTTGATATTGTGGATTACCCAGAACAGGCAAAACGCCGTATCGGTTATCTCCCCGAAATCCCCCCTCTATATATAGATATGAAGGTTAGAGAATATCTAAACTTCATTTACGATCTTAAGAAGGTTAAGTTCCCCAGAAAACCTCACATCGACGAGGTTTTGCGTTTGGTGGGTATTAGCAACGTGGCAAATCGCCTTATCAAAAACCTTTCAAAAGGTTATCGCCAAAGAGTTGGTTTTGCGCAGGCCCTTATCGGCAACCCCGATGTACTTATTTTGGACGAGCCTACCGTTGGTCTTGACCCCAAACAAATTATTGAAATTAGAAATTTGATTGGAAGACTTGGCAAAAACCATACCATTATTTTGTCTTCCCACATATTGTCCGAAATCCAGGCAGTTTGTAAGAGAGTAATCATCATTAACCGTGGTGAAATTATCGCTGATGATACTGCTGAAAACTTGGCTCAACATTTGTCCGACAATAAGACCTTACTTGCAAGAATCACCGGTAGCGAATCCGAGGTGCTTTCGGCTCTTAAATCGGTTAAGGGTGTTAAATCGGTTACATCGATGGGTCAAATGGAAAGTGGAAGCTATGACTATCTTATCGAGCCTCAAGACGGTAAAGATATTCGTGCTGATATTTTCGACCGTGTTGTTTCAAGAGGTAGAAAACTCTTGGCGTTAAATGACAATAAGTTGTCCTTGGAGCAAATATTCCTTCGCCTTACCGATATGGAGGTTAAAGAAGCTAAAGAATTTATAATGGGAATCGATACTAATATCGCAGAAGAGGAGGAAGCATAAATGATTGCGATTTTTAAAAGAGAAGTTAAGGCTTATTTCACAACACCTATTGGCTACATAGTTTTGGCTGCTTTTTATTTCTTTTTGGGTTTGTTTTTTTATTTTCTCAATTATTCTGTAGGGTCGCCCTATGTTGCTAATGTTAATTTGCAAATGATTACAGTTGTTACTTTCTTGATGCCCGTTTTGACTATGCGACTTATGAGTGATGACCGTCGTCAAAAAATCGACCAAGCTCTCATTACTGCCCCCGTTAAATTAAGTGGCATTGTTTTTGGTAAATTTTTAGCAGCCTTTGCAGTTTACGCATTATGCTTTGCACCCACCGTTATTTTTGAAATTATTGTTGCTTCAAAGGTAAGTGTTAATGTTTTGTCCTATCTTTATTCCTTGCTTGGAATGTTACTTTTAGGTGGCGCATTAATTGCAATCGGTATGTTTATTTCTTGCCTTACCGAAAGTCCTGCAATTTCTGCAATTTTAACCTTGGTTATAAATATTATAGTGATTTTTATGCCGATTTTTGTATCGATAATACCTGTTCCTGAAGGAAGCGAAAGTTTTTTTGGAAAAATATTAGAAAAGATAGTTTCCGCTTATGTTGTACTTATTGAAAAGGCGGGATTTATTACTGCTGTTAATAGTTTCGGTGAAAATGTTTTCAAAATAACCGATGTGGTTTATTTTGTAAGTATTATTGCTGCATTTATCTTTTTAAGTGTTCGTTCACTTGAAAAGAGAAGATGGTCTTAAAGGAGGGTGTTAAAGATGAACTTCAAATTTTTGAAAAAGAATGCTGATAAAAAACTTCTTAAAAACACTCTTTTTGCTAAAAAAGGTGGATATTCCATCGCCTTAACTGCAATAGTTTTGGTTGGAATTATTGTTTTTAACGTTTTGGTTACTGCTCTTAGCAACCGTTTTATTTTAGAGTTTGATATGACTACTCAAAAGCAAAACTCAATTACTGAAAGTAATATTAAGTATATTAAGTCTATCGACGAAGAGATTGACATTATCATTTGCGCAACCAAAGAGATTTATGCTGATTATGCTACTGCTGTCGGTGAACAGTATTACAATGTAATGTCAGATACCGTTCAAACATCATATTTCAGCCAAACCATTAAACTCATTGAAAAATATGGTGACTACAACAAGAAAATCAATGTTGAGTTTATGGATACCCAGTCTTCCGAGTTTATCGAAGTTGCATCTGTTTATGGTACTGAAGATTTAGAAGCAGGTGGAATTATTGTTTCAAATACTCGTGAGGATGGTACCGTAAGATTTAAGAAATTAGGTTACGGTGATATTTACGAACTCCGTGAGGATACCACCTACGCTGCTTACGGCATCACTACTGCTGAAATCATCGGTAACAATATTGAAACAGCTTTAACCAGTGCTATTGCTTATGCTTTAAGTGATAAGGATGTAAAGGTCGCTGTTTATACCGGTCATTCAACGGTTGACCTTACTTCAAGTTATATCGATCTTCTTAAAAAGAACAACTATAAGGTTGATGTTATTACTACTCCTGTTTTAGGAAAAATTTCAAACACCTATGATGTTTTGGTTCTTGCTGCCCCCACAACAGACTTTATTGAGTCTGAACTTAATGAAATTGCAACCTTCCTAAAGAATGACGGCAAACTAGAAAAAGGACTTATCGTATTTGCCGATGCTTCGGCTCCTTATCTTACTGCCCTTTATTCATATTTGAACGAGTGGGGAATTGAAGTTAGCGATGGTATTCTTTACGAAACCGATGACAATTGTCACGTTGTTGATGACCCCGTAACCTTTGTTGGTCAAAATACCGGCAAGATCAAAGATTTATCGGCAATGAAACTTACCCTTACAGGTAACAACGTTCCCATTAAGTCTTTGTGGGATGATAAGAAAGACTCAAAAACTATTCCTGTTGTTCAAACTATGGAAACTACTGTAAAAGCGCCTAAGGGTGTTTCAGCAAATTGGGACGGCGCAAAAGAGGCCGAGAAAGGTCCTTATTCACTTATTGTTGAATCAAGTCAAGTTACCTATGACGATGACAATAATCTTATTGAAAGCACAGTAACTGTTTTCGCAAGTAGTTATTTCTTAATGTCCGATTACAATGAAACCGAAGCCGTTTCCAACAAAAACTTGGCACTTGCCATGACCGACCGTGCTTCCAATATGGGTGATACCGGAATTTCCTTTGTAACCAAGAGCATTACTAACGAAAGTTTTTACGAATCGGTAACTGAGTCTTCTGCACGAGTTGTTATGATTGTATTTATGTTTATCATTCCTATTGCAATTTTGGCGCTCGGAACCGTAATATTTATTAAGAGAAGGAACGCATAATGGCTGATTTTCCCGAAAAAGAAATAAATGAAATAGAGGAAACAAATGATATCGAAGAAACAACCGATATAGAAGAAGTTTCCACTATATTCTCCGACCCCACCGTTCACAACGATACCGACAAGAAAAAGAAAAAAGTCCTGCCAAAAATTTTGGCAGGTGCTTTGGCGCTTTGCGTACTCATCGGTTCAACGGTGGCTGTCATTAAACTTATTCCCGTTTTAGATGATGGAACAACTACTTCATCAACACCCGATAACACTATAAGTGTTAAAAAGGTAGATGTTGCTGATGTTAATAATGTTACCGTTTTAAATGCCGGTGGAACAACCGAAATTTACTGCGAGACCAAGGATGATGTAACAACCTGGATTACAAAACAGGTTGCAAAAGACCTCACCAGTTCGGACAGTATTAAGAGTGTTGTTACGGCAGTTACCGATATAAAAGCCAGTCAAGAGATTACCAAAAAGACTGCTGCTGAGTGTGGACTAGAAACTCCCGCTATTGAGGCAACCATCACCCTTAAAGACGGAAAATCTTACAAAATCACTTTGGGTGAAAAATCTCTTGATAACAGTGGTTATTATCTCGGTATAGAAGATAAAGTATATCTTGTTTCCGAAAGCATTTACGAGGCCCTTAACTTCGATATTTTGGATTTTGCCAATACCGATAACATTGAAGGTTTTGGCACCGAAACCGAAGAGTTTGATTCTTTAATTGTTAGTGGAAAGAACTTCCCACAAAGCGTTAATATCGTTAAAAATGAGGATAATGCAATTTCCGAGTATTATAGATATTTGGTTGTATCACCTCAAAAACGTTTGGCAAAGGGAATTGAAAATGTTTTACCCCATTATCAAGATGGAATTTTAGTGGCAGGCGCTTATGCTTATGATGTAAGTGCTGCTTCCCTTGCGAAGGTTGGTCTTGATAATCCCGATTTAGTTACCACAATGACGGTTGGGGACAAAACCATAACCTATAAATTCGCCCTTCAAGAAGATGGTGATTATGCCGTTGTTTCAACAAACAGCAAACTTATTCATAAAGTGGCGGCTTCTAATATTGGTGTGTTGCCAAGTTATACTGCTGTTGATTTTTATGAAAATGTATTATTCACAGCCAACATTGATGATGTTGCAGAATATACACTTGAAACAAAAGACAAAACTTATAAGTTTGCTATTTCGTCAAACGGAGATAACGAGGAAGAACCATATAATGTAACTTATAATGGCGATAAAAAGTTAAAATCTTCCAATTTCCAAAACTTCTACCGTGAGTGTATTTCGATTACCACCCAAGATCACACAACCGAAAGTATCACCCCAACTCCTGATATTGCAATTAGGGTGAAATATCACGATGGAACCCAAACAAATATCATATTCACAAAGGTCAACACTACCAGATATCAAACAACCGTTGATGGAATAGATATGGGTAAAGTTACTGCAAGTGCATTAAATGAAATTGTGAATTTAGCTGAGAAGTTAATTAAAGGCGAAACAATAGAATAAAAATAAAGACTCGATGAAATTCATCGAGTCTTTTCTTTTTTTATCTTAAAATTGAACCGAATCTAAAGCCTGTTTAATGTCGGCAATCAAATCTTCGGCATCTTCAATACCACAAGAGAAACGAACCAAATCGGCCGAGATGCCACAAGCCTCTAACTCGGCATCGTTCATTTGTCTGTGGGTAGCACTTGCAGGATGCAAACAGCAGGAACGAGCATCGGCAACGTGGGTTTCAATAGCAGCAATTTTAAGACCCTTCATAAAGGCCTCAGCATTCTTTCTGCCACCCTTAACACCGAAGCTAACAACACCACAACCACCGTTGGGTAAATATTTTTGAGCTAACTCGTAATACTTGTCGCCTTCTAAGTCGGGGCAGGTAATCCAAGCGATACGGTCATCATCCTTTAATGCCTTTGCAACGGCAAGAGCATTTTCGCAGTGGCGTTTCATTCTAAGATGAAGACTCTCAAGTCCTAAGTTTAGTAAAAATGCGTTTTGGGGAGATTGGATTGAGCCAAAGTCTCTCATAAGCTGTGCGGTGGCTTTTGTGATAAATGCGCCGCCAAGACCGAAACGCTCGGTATAGGTTACGCCGTGGTAACTTTCATCAGGTGTGCAAAGACCGGCAAACTTTTCGGGGTATTTGGTCCAGTCAAATTTACCCGAGTCAACAATGCAACCACCAACGCCTGCACCGTGACCGTCCATATACTTTGTGGTGGAGTGGATAACAATATCTGCGCCCCACTCAAAGGGTCGGCAGTTAACGGGGGTGGCAAAGGTGTTATCAACAATAAGGGGAACACCGTGGCTGTGGGCTGCATTTGCAAACTTTTCAATATCCAAAACAGCCAAAGCAGGGTTAGCGATGGTCTCACCGAAAACAGCCTTTGTGTTGGGACGGAAAGCAGCGTTTAACTCTTCCTCGGAACAATCAGGGCTGACAAAGGTAAACTCAATGCCCATTCGCTTCATTGTAACGGCGAAAAGATTGTAGGTTCCACCGTAAATTGTGGAAGAAGAAACAATGTGGTCGCCACAAGAAGCAATGTTGAAGATAGAATAGAAGGATGCAGCCTGACCCGAAGAGGTAAGCATTGCGGCAGTACCACCCTCTAACTCGCAAATTTTAGCAGCAACACTGTCATTGGTGGGGTTTTGAAGACGGGTATAGAAATATCCACTTGCTTCCAAGTCGAAAAGTTTACCCATATCTTCGCTTGTTGCATATTTAAAGGTTGTGCTTTGTATAATAGGAATTTGTCTGGGTTCGCCGTTACCGGGTGTGTAACCACCTTGAACGCACTGAGTACCCTTTTTGTAGTTGCTCATTTAATTTCACTCCAAATTAAAAAGTTTTTTTGCGTTTAAATTAAGTATACTCTCAATTTCTTTAGAGTCAAGACCTAAAGAGAAAAAATATTCAAGTTCATCCGATGCATCCCACATTGGATAGTCGGTGCCGAAAAGAACCTTGTCGGCAGTGTAGCGCTTTATAAGTTCTTTGGCTTGCGCTTTTTCTATAAAGGGGAAAGAAGAGGAACAGTCAACATAAAAATTGTCAATTCCACTCAAACTTTCGGCTGCTTCATCCCAAATAGAATACCCACCAAAATGGGCGCCTATAAATTTTAAATTGGTATAGGTTTTAAGTAAGGGAAGAAGTCGGTTGGGGTTTGAGTAGTCATAACGGTTATCTCCTGTGTGGAGAAGCATTATAAGGCCTCGCTTTTCACATTCCTCGTAGATTTTAAGGCAACGGTAATCATCCAGTTTGAAGGCTTGAATATCGGGGTGTAGTTTAACACCTTTTAACCCCAATTCCACCAAATGATTTATATCGCCGACAATATCTTCGCTTTCGGGGTGAAGGGTTCCAAGTCCTGTGAAAAGGTCGGGGAACTCTTTAACACTTGCCGAAATGAATTCGTTAATACTTTTCACCTGTTTTGGGGTGGTGGCAACCGACTGAACGATAAAGTGGTCGATACCCGCCTTTTTACCGCGCTCCAAAAGGTCGGTGATGGTGCCCTTGTTGGCCGAAACAACACCGTAAAAATTATCGGTGCCTGCAACTGCTTTAGAAGCAATTTTTTCGGGGTAAATGTGACAATGGGCATCAATTACATAATAGTCCTTAAACATTAGTTATCAAGTCCTAATTTCTTTGCTGCATCTTCGCGCATTTTATATTTGAGAATTTTTCCTGCTGCATTCATGGGGAAGGCATCCACAAATTCAACATAACGAGGAACCTTGTGTCGTGCCATATTGGCAGCAATATAAGCCTTCATTTCATCCTCGGTCATGGTTTCACCTTTTTTAAGGATAATCGAAGCATAAATTTCCTCACCATATTGTTTGTCGGGTACGCCGATAACCTGAACATCCTTTACCTTGTCGCAGGTGTAGATAAATTCTTCAATTTCCTTGGGGTAAATATTCTCGCCACCACGGATAATCATATCTTTAAGACGGCCTGTAATACGGTAGTTGCCCTTCTCATCACGACAAGCTAAGTCGCCTGTGTGGAGCCAACCATCTTTGTCAATAGCCTCGGCAGTGGCTTTGGGCATTTTGTAGTAACCCTTCATAATGTTATAACCACGGGCAACAAACTCGCCGTTTACACCGTCGGGACAGTCAAGACCTGTTTCGGGGTCGATAATTTTACACTCAACATTGGCAAATGCCGAACCAACGGTTTCGGTACGAACCTCCAATGAGTCAAAGAAACTGCTCATTGTGCAACCGGGGGAAGCCTCGGTTTGACCGTAAACCGAAACGATTTCTTTCATATTGAAATCAACCGTTGCTTTCTTCATAAGGTCAGCAGGACAGTTAGAACCTGCCATAATACCAACACGGATATGTGAAAAATCGGTTTTGGCAAAATCGGGGTGGTTCATCATTGCGATAAACATGGTGGGAACGCCGTTAAATGTGGTAATGCGCTCACTGCTGATACAAGCCAAAGAAGATTTTGGCGAGAAGTAAGGCATTGGGCACATGGTGGCGCCGTGGGTCATGGGAGATGTCATGGAAAGTACCATTCCGAAACAGTGGAACATTGGCACCTGAATCATCATTCGGTCGGCAGTGGAAAGTTCCATTCGGTCACCGATGTATTTACCGTTATTAACAACATTATAATGGGTAAGCATTACACCCTTGGGGAACCCTGTGGTTCCCGAAGTGTATTGCATATTGCAAACATCATCCTTGTCAACCATTGAAGCCATACGGTAAACTTCGCTGACAGGCACTTGTGAAGAACGGGCAACAGCCTCTTCCCAAGTCATGGCACCCTTTAAGCGATAGCCAACGGTTATAACATTTCTAAGGAAGGGAAGTCTCTTGCTGTGCAAGGGAGAACCTACCTTTGTTGTGCTGAGTTCGGGGCAAAGTTCAGCAATAATTTCACCGTAGTTACAGTCCTTTGAACCCTCGGTCATGATAAGAGTGTGGGTGTCCGACTGTTTCAAAAGATATTCAATCTCGTGGATTTTATATGCAGTGTTAACGGTCACAAGAACAGCGCCCAATTTTACGGTTGCCCAGAAAGCAATAAACCATTGGGGCACGTTGGAAGCCCAAACAGCAACGTGGGAACCTGCCTTAACACCCATTGAAATAAGGGAACGGGCAAAGGTATCAACATCATCTCTGAATTGGCTGTAGGTTCTTGTGTAATCAAGTGTTGTATATTTAAAAGCATATTGGTCGGGGAATTCTTCTACCATACGGTCAAGAACCTCCGAGAAGGTGCAGTCAATAAGACGGTCCTTTTCCCAAACGTAACGGCCTGTATGGGCACGGTTATAGTAAAGGGAATTGTCGCTCTTAGAAGTGTCGCTAAACTGTTTCATATAGTTTACGAACTGGGAGAAAATAATCTCCATATCATCAAGTTCTTCAAACCATTTGGGGTCCCACTCAAGAGAGATAAAACCATCAAAGTTTACACTTCTTAAAGCCTGCATCATTTCGCTAATGGGGGTTTCACCCTCGCCCATAAGACAAAATTCGGTGCCATCGGCAGTTTTTATTGCATCCTTAATGTGAACGTGTTTAATGTAAGCACCCAAATTTTTAATGGTGGTTTCGGGTTGCTCGTCGCACATAAAGTAGGGGGAATACATATCCCACAATGCGCCCAAGGTGTCACTTGCAAAACTTTCCAAAACTGCACGGAGTTTTGAAGTGTCAGCATAAATACCACTGGTTTCTAAAAGAAGACAAACATTTTTCTCTTCTGCCTTAGGCAAAACCTTGGTGATAATGTTTGCAACATTTTGGTTTTTCTCTTCGGTGTATTCCTTTTCGCTGGCATAAATACGGATATAAGGAATTTTAAGGTTGGAAGCAATGTTAATGCAGTCCTCAATCTCCTTAATGTTTTCAGCCTCTTTTGAACCATCGGCTAAATTGCAAATGGTATCAATACAAGGGATTTGGAGTTCCATTTCAAAAAGTTTGCGAAGGGTTTGAGCCGAAGTGTAATCGTGGAAAGCGCCATCCTTGTCGGTGAAAAGGCGATTGTGAATATTATGAAGTTCAATACCCTTAAATTTAAGGTCTTTGGCAACGGCACAAAACTCATCAAAGGTGTTATTGTGCCAACCTTTGGTTAAAAATGAGTATTTCAAGTTTTACGCCTCCTCATAGACAATCTTGTTAACGGCATTAATGTAAGCACGAACACTGGCCGACAAAATATCGGATGAAATACCGGTGCCGGAATAAAGTTTTCCGCCATTTCTAAGTTTAACAACAGCCGAACCTAAAGCCTGTTTACCTTCGGTAACCGACTGAATTTGGAAATCATCAAGTTCGTAATGGTGGCCAACAATTTGCTCAACAGCCAAGAAGGCAGCATCAACAGGACCGTCACCAAGACAAATGCCTTGAAGTTGTTTTCCGTCTTTTTCCATTGTAATTTGAGCAGTGGTGGAAATAATGTTACCACTGTTAATAACATAACTTACAAGTTTGTAGGTAGGTGGAACCTGCAATGCAACGCTGGCAACAACGGCATCAAGTTCACGTGCGCTAACGGTTTTGTTTTCGCAAACACGCAAAAACTCTTCATAAACCTTTGCGCTGTCCTCTTCGGTTAAATCGTAACCTAATTGTGAAACGGCAGACAAAACGGTTTCCTTGGTATCGTTTTTGTTAAGGTTGATTCCACTTTCAATGTGGCTAACCGAGGTAACAACACTGCTTTCGTTTTGGGCGTTGGTGATAATTCTTCCGATTTGTACTAAAATACGGTGCATTTCGGTATATTTAAGACCACTTTCAAAACCGTTTTTTGGGCCACAGTTTTTAGCGATGTTACCCATTGTTTCAAGGGCAATACTGTCACCCGAAACGGCAGTTTTAATAACGGTGGCACCCTTTTTGACGGCAGACATACCACAAGCCACAGCAAGACCGTTTTTATTGTCAGCCCCAACGCCCAAGGCAACACCTTCGGGGATGTAGGACATAATATTCTGGGTAAAGGCACCAAAGTCATCGGGCATCATTTCGGCTGCATTATCGTAAACAGTTACAATATTTGCGCCCTTTTCACAAGCAGCAAGAATAATTTCCTTCAAAAAATCGGCTTCGGCTCTTGTTGCATCTAAAGCGCAAAATTCCACATCAGCGCATTGCTTTTTAGCCTCTTCTACCAAGAAAGAAACGATTTCAAGCATTTTGGGAGCCTTTAAGTGGCAGGTGTATTCCATACCAACAGTGGAAACGGGAACCTCAACTCTGATGCGAGGATGTTTTGCAGTTGCAAGGGAGGTCAAAGCGTTTTTAAGGCTTTCCTCGGTGTAACCTGCGCCAACCGAAATCACGCTGTTTTTTACAAAAGAAGCCACTGTTTTAACAAGCAACATATCAGCAGCAGGATTTTCGATAGCGCCCAGTTCAACAGCATCAACATTTAACTTTTCAAGTTGACGGGCAATTTCAAGTTTCTCCTTAAAGCTGAAAGTTTGGTTTTTGGATGACATAGTTTTGTCGAAAATTTGGATTTTCATAAAAATTTTCTCACTTTCCTTTAGTGTCAGTCTCATAAAAAAATCCCTGAGACTGCTTATTGCAATCTCAGGGACGAAAATTCTTCGCGGTACCACCCTGATTACCGTAATTAACGGTCTCTCGGTAAAGCTCTAACAAGCTTCTTGCCATGATAACGGAGCATTCCGGAACAGCTTACTTTTTTTCAGCCATTCTGCTCGGGAATGAGACTTTTTAAGCATTGCAGTACCATCTTTCACCAACCGACGGCTCTCTAAAACTTGCATTATACTAAAAATAATTCCTTCAACGCATTTAAGTTTTAATTAGTATATCACCATGATATGATTTTGTCAAGTTTTTGTTATAACTTTTAAAAAAATATCTTGACTAATAAAATACTTTGTGATATGATATCTTTTGTTCCAAATATGCGGGTGTAGTTCAATGGCTAGAATCCCAGCCTTCCAAGCTGGTCGTGTGGGTTCGATTCCCATCACCCGCTCCAGAAAAAAGCATCGACTTTGTCGGTGCTTTTTTCAATGAAATTCGTCTTGCGGCGAGTGAAATAACTTCGTTATGAAATACGCTACGCGTATGAAATATTTGCTTTGCAAATGTTAACGGCGAATTTTATTTCACATCGAGCAAAGCGAGATATTTCATAATCCGTTAGGATTATTTCATATTGCATTGCAATATTTCATTAAATACACTATAATATTTTTAGAGGTGATATTTTTGAAAGAAAATAAACTTATTGACTTATCAATGGAATTTTCTATTAAGATTATAAAACTCTGCGAAAATATAAAAGGACATTATTCTCTCGTTAATCAATTAGAGCGTTCTGCAACTTCAATCGGCGCTAACATCCACGAGGCAAACTATGCACACGGAAAACCTGATTTTATTGCTAAACTTCAAATTTCGCTTAAGGAATGTTATGAAACAGAATATTGGCTTGAATTATTTGTGAAATCAGATTTAATTGAAAGAGAATTGGCAAAAGAAT
>JAZNLZ010000048.1:0-19556 GCA_045579365.1 Acutalibacteraceae bacterium | reverse complement strand
AAGCTGTCTTTTGCATCGCCTTTGGTCCATTTGATCTTGGTATAGGTACCGTTTACGAAATAGTAACCGTTTCCTGATGTTAATCTAATATCCTTGTGTGCAGATTTGCCTTTAGCAGCTTCTTGGCAGTTTGCAAAATCGCAGATGGTTGTATTTAAAACAAACACGTTTTTAACAGTAACACTCTCTTTGGTATTGTAATCTTTACGTTCGGTACCACCAAAGTATCTTGTGTATCTTCCTGTTTCAGCATTGTATTTAAAGGTTGTTTTGTAAGATGAAGAGAAGGGAACGGTTACGCTTTGGGCAGTGTTTTTATATGTAACGGCTTTATCTTCTTTTTCAAAATTAACCCAAGGGTTTTCAGCCTTTGTTAAAGTGGGGTTTGCAACGTTATTTTTAATGGTTTCCCAAAGTTTGTCGCCATATCCATATAAAGTGTGTTCGGATGAAAGACCGTTGGGAATTCTTGCACCGCCATTGCCTACTTGTAATTCAATTCGGTCAACAACATCAAAATGGGGTTGAGCATGTTCTACATCTTTTCCGTGGTGGATATAAACGGCGTTATGGCCGGCAGCTAAATCAACATAAGCATAACGAGCAGAGCGTACGGTACCGAATTGTTTAACGTTTTTCAAATCCTTGAAAACGGCCAAAAGACGGGTAATTCCACCTTCAACTTCGGTTTCGTAAATAATATCAGCATCGTTCAAACCGGTTTGAACAGGTTGAGCGATAGAAATATTGTTTATCATAATTGCAACAGAACGTTGTAAAGCGATTTCTTTGTCGGTAGTTTCACCGGTTAAAGGATTAATATATTCACTAGGCTCGGAAACGGAAGAAGTATCATCAGGTTTAACATCGGTGTTTTCTTCTTTTCCGCATCCTGCAAAGGATAGCATCATAAGGGTTGCAAGGGTGAAACTAAGGATTTTTTTGAACATTTTGGTTGCCTCCGAAATAAATATATAGTATATACCGTATATGTATATCTACAATTTATAGTATATTACAAATAAATATTATTTTCAACAAAAAAGTACAAGTTTTATATAATTTTTTTAATCCATTTTATTCCATCAGGGATTTTTTCAAGAGGAATTCCACTAAAACACAGGGAAATGGTGTTTGGATTTTTGAAGTTAGAGAGTTTAACTCCGTTTTCTATCAGTTTTTTTGCGATATCCTTATTTATATCTTGCAAAAATTCAACTTCAATTGTTAATGAAGACTCAAAAAGAGATATGCTTTTAATATTATTAAAATTTTCTTTTAACTCATTTATCAAAAGTTGGCTTTTATTGTAATATACTCGTCTTAATCGTTTAAGATGTTTTTCCAAAGCGCCTGTGGAAATGTATTTTTCTAATGCCAGTTGTTCTATTTTGCCACAGGTTTGGTTATAGATATATGGCCCTTGATGTAGTTTTTGGGTTAAGAAATCGGGCAAAACCATATAGGCAATACGAACGCTTGGAAGCAATAATTTTGAGAAACTACCTATATATATAGTGTTTTGGGGCGATTTTTGTTGAAAGGCAGGAACGCTTCGGGCAGTATAACGTAATTCGCCGTTGTAGTCATCCTCAATTATCAGGCAATTATTCTTTTTTGCCCAGTCCCTAATAAAGTTTCGGCGAACCGAAATGGAGGTGGGGCTGATTTTTGAAAGTGAAGAAGGAAGCAAAAATAAAATGCTGGGTTGATTTTTAATTAGCGACTCCTCGGTCACACCGTTTTTATCAGTTTTAAGTACAAAGTTCTCAATTCCGTAACTTTCAAAGATTTGTTGTGCTTCTTTAAATTCCCTTTCAAAACCAACCTTGATTTTTCTACCTAAAAGACCACATAAAATATTTAACAATGGGCCCACACCGGCACCGATGATTATATTTTCGGCAGTTGTGGTAACTCCTCTTGCTTTATACGAATAATCGGCAAGGGCTTTGCGCAAACCCAGTTCGCCTTGTGGGTCGCCATAGGAATTAAGTTCGCCCGAGTCCCACAAAACACTACGAACTAACTTTTTCCAAAGTTCGGTATCGGAATTTTCACTGTCAACAGAACGGCTGGAAAAATCGTAGGTTATTACTGTTTTGGGTGTGGGGGAGAGGGTTGCTTTGGGCGAGGTTTCAGGAATACCGATAACGAAATATCCTTTTTGTGGCTTGCTTTCAATAATTCCTTCAATGCAAAGTTTAGTATATGCATTTTCAACCGTTGTTCGGCTTATTCCAAGTTGAGCTGCAGCCTCTCTTACCGATGGCAAACGCTCACCTTTTTTAATTATGCCGTTTGAAACGGCCGATTTTATTTCTTCGTAAAGTGTAATATAAAGGGTGCCTTTTTCGTTTAAGTCAAGATGGGCAAAGTTTAAAAGCATATAAACTGTCCTTTCAAAAAAAGTTAAAATTGGCTATTTTAAAGTGGACACTTATATAGTATAATACCATCAATCTAAATTAAAATCAATATAAATTAAAGGATGATGAAAATGTCTTACAAAAAGGCTTTAACAATTCAAGATATCTCTTGTGTTGGTCAATGTTCTATGACCGTTGCATTGCCAATTATTTCGGCTTGTGGTCATGAAACAGCTATTCTCCCTTCGGCAGTTCTTTCAACCCACACCTGTGGCTTTAGTGGTTTTACCGTTCGTGATTTGGCTGATGATATGCCTGCCATCAACGAGCATTGGGTTAAAGAAAACATTAAGTTTGATGCTTTTTGCACAGGATATTTAGGCAGCAAAGAACAGGTTGATTATGTTAAAAATATTATGGCAACTACCGGCGCTGAGGGTTGTGTTAAGGTTATTGACCCTGCAATGGCTGACCACGGCAAACTTTACCCTGCTTTTGATATGGAATATGTTAACGCTATGAAGAGGCTTTGCGATGGCGCTGATATTTTACTTCCAAACATAACCGAGGCTGCTTTCTTAACCGATACCGAGTATAAGGAAGATTACGATGAGGCTTATATTAATGACCTTATGGTAAAACTTGAAGCGATGGGCTCCAAAACCGTTGTTATAACAGGTGTTGGTTATAACGAGGGCAAGACCGGTATTGCTATCAGAGAAAACGGCGAAAATAAATATTATGAGCATGAGCGTATGGAAAAGAGTTTCCACGGAACAGGCGATATTTATACTGCTGCTTTCACCGGCGCATTGCTTTGTGGTAAAGATGTTTATGAGTCGGTTAAAATCGCAGCTGATTACACCTTGGAGTGTATGAAGAAAACTGCCGACGACCCAGATCATTGGTATGGGGTTAAATTTGAAAAAGCATTACCTGGGTTAATTAAAAGTTTGAATTTATAATTCATTTTGAGAAACTCCCGAAAGGGAGTTTCTTTTTTTATAAATTTTTTTTGAAATTTACTCTATTATTTGACAAATTTCATAAGTAAAAGGTGGTAAAATTTAGAGGTAAGGTGGTGGGGCTTGTGGTGGTATATGCCGATATACTTTTTGTGGTTAATTTAATTGTGGATTATTTTCTTTTAAAGGTAACCCTTAAAATCTTAAAAGTCTCACCCAAAACCTGGAGAATGGTTTTATCGGCAGTAGCAGGTGCCTTGTTTTCTTTTTACATATTTTTACCACCATCCACCTTTTTAATAGAAATTTTAGTGCATCTTTTAATGAGTGGGGTAATGACCTTAATTTGTGTTGGATTTAAAAGTTTTAAATTTTTCGTAAGGGCGATTATTACCCTTTTTATTGTCACCTGTGGTTACGGGGGAATTATGACTGCCCTGTGGCAGGTATTTAAACCTAAGGGTATGATAATTAATAACTCGGTGGTTTATTTTAATATTTCTCCCGTTGTTTTGGTGGGCGCAACCGTTCTCGGATATTTTTTGTATATGATTTTTTCAAAAATCTTCGCCCTTTCTTCCAAAGAAGCCGCAAGGTGCAATGTGACCATATATGCTCTGGGAAAAAGTGTGGGAGTGGCGGCTATTATCGACACGGGAAACAGTATAACCGATATAATGTCCGATTCTGAAATAATTATCGGGGACAGGGCAGTGGGCGTGGCTCTTTTTGGTGATTTGGATGTTACAAAAGACCCATTACTCGCCACAAGATATCGCACTGTGCCTTGTAATACCATATCGGGCAAAAGCATTTTGGAAGGGTTTAGGTGCGATTTTTGCCATGTCTATTTAAAGGAACGGACACTAACCCTTTGGAACCCCATTTTGGCAATTTCCAAAACTCCCATTAAGGAAGATTACTCACTTATTTTAAACCCGAAAATTTTAGAACTGGAAGGTAGTAAAGATGAAATTTTTGAAAAGATTAGTTAATAAAATCCTGTTTAAATTAGGACTTATTTCGCCCACATATTACATAAACGGACCCGAAACCTTGCCACCGCCCTTATCGGCTGATGAGGAAGGGGAGTTGCTTAAAGAAAACAGCGACGAGGCAAGAAATACCCTTATAGTACATAATTTGCGGCTTGTGGTATATATTGCAAGGAAGTTTGACAATGTAACAGCAGGAATTGAAGATTTAATTTCGATAGGAACAATAGGTCTTATAAAGGCCGTCAACACATTTTGTCCCGATAGAAACATTAAACTTGCTACCTACGCATCCCGTTGCATTGAAAACGAGATTTTAATGTATCTTAGAAAAACTTCTAACCAAAAAAATGAGATTTCAATTGATGAACCTTTAAATGTGGATTGGGATGGAAACGAACTGCTACTTTCTGATATTTTGGGGAGCGATGCCGATGAGGTTGGCAGGGATGTTGAAATGGAGGATGAACGTTGCCAGTTAATTGAGTTTGTGGGTGAATTACCCCCAAGGGAGAGACAAATAATGGAGATGCGATTTGGTATGAACGGTTATGATGAATATACACAAAGCGAAGTTGCCGATACCTTGGGTATTTCCCAGTCTTATATTTCACGGCTTGAAAAGCGAATTATTGTGAAACTCAAAAGGCAAATTGAAAAAAATGAGGCTTGAAAAAAGCCTTGTTTTTTTATACAATTAATGTGAGGTGATAAGATGCCTTTTACGGCTTATATTTTGGTTATAAATATTATATCGGCCATTGTTTGTGTTATCGATAAACACCGAGCGAAAACAGGGGGCTTTAGGATACCCGAAAGCACACTTTTTACCCTTTGTTTAATAGGTGGAAGTGTTGGTATGTACTTAACAATGAAAACCATTCGCCACAAAACTCGCCATAAACGATTTATGATAGGGATACCACTTATTATAATTCTTCAAATATTAGTTTTGTTGGTTGTTAAAAACGTTAATTTATGGTAGAATAGGAATTACAAAAGCAAAGGAGAGTTAATATGAAATTTAGCGTAAATCATCCTATTGTTTTTATAATGGTAGGACTTATTATTTTGACCGTTTTGGGTCAGTCGGTATTTTTCCTTGTTCGTGCTTTAAAACGGGCAAAAGAACTTGGAATTAAAAAAGAGGTTATAAACAAAACAATCGGTTCTTCGGCTGTTTTCACAATAGCCCCTGCCGTTTCAATTTTGGTGGGTGTTATTGCCTTATCAAAAAGTCTTGGAATTGCCCTTCCTTGGCTTAGACTTTCAATAATCGGTTCTATTACATACGAAACAGTTGCGGCAAACAATGCCTTGACTGCACTTGGCATTCCGGCAGGAACACAAATCACCGACCCCAATGTTTTCATAACCGTTCTTTGGGTTATGACGGTGGGTATTTCGGCAGGACTTATTTTGGTGCCTTTCCTTACCAAACGAGTTCAAAGTGGTATCAGTAAAATCGGAATGAAGGATAAAAAATGGGGAGAAATATTCAATAATGCAATGTTTCTCGGTATGATTTCTGCATTCTTGGGTTATGTTTTCTGTGATGTAACCTTGGTTTTCAAGAACGATTTTTCGGGACTTATTCCCGTTTGTGTAATGGCAGTTTCGGCAATAGCAATGGCAATTTGTGGTGGACTTTCCACAAAGTTTAAAATCCGTTGGCTCACCGACTATGCCCTTCCCATAAGTTTAGTTGCAGGTATGGCAAGTGCGATACCATTTACAAATTGGTTAGGATAAGGAGGGAAAGAAAATGAAGAAAAAGAATCTTACCTATTTAGAGTCGGTTCATCGTGACGGTAAAATTTGGGGAATTGCCCTTTGTCTTATTGTTTTTGCTTTCCCTGTGGCTGTTAGTATTGTTTTTAGCGCTGTTCCTAAGTGGGATGCCTTGGCAAAGGCAATGTTCGCCACTGTTCCTATGTACTGGGCTGTGGGAATTATTGAGATTTTCACCTATATTCCCATGCTTGGTGCCGGTGGAACATATCTTTCCTTTGTAACAGGTAACATTTCCAACCTAAAACTTCCTTGCGCTGTTGATGCAATGGAACGTGCAGGTGTTAAGGCAAACGAGGAGGAAGGGGAAATTATTTCCACCATCTCCATTGCCGTTTCTTCCATTGTTACAACCCTTATAATTTTAATCGGCGTTGTGTTAATTGGTGTTATCGCTCCCGTTATTAACAGTCCTGTTTTAACCCCTGCTTTTGATATGATTTTACCAGCCCTTTTTGGTGGTTTGGCAGTTGTGTTTATTTCTAAAAACGCAAAACTTTCCATTGCACCCATAATCTTAATGCTTGTATTGTTTATTTTCGTACCTGCCCTTAATGCAGGAACAGTGGGTATTATGGTGCCTGTTGGCGTGTTGTTTACCGTTGCTGTTGCAAGAATTATGTATAAAAGAGGTATGCTTTAAATGTTAGCCCTTTATATTGTTTTAGCCTTAATTGCACTTCTTTTAGGCGTGATTTTAATTAGAACATTAAATTTCAAGCCTAATCAAAGGGTGGATATTTCCAATGAAAATGTGGAATTTGACCGTGAAAAAGCATTGGAAAGTTTAAGAGAATTAATAAGATTTAAAACCGTTTCTTACGCTGATTCTTCCCTTGAGGATGACGAAGAATTTGAAAAACTTATAAATTCCTTGCCAAAACTTTACCCCAACGTTTTTAAGGTTTGTTCCTTCACCCAGTTGCCTGACAGAGCTTTGCTTTTTAAATGGAAGGGCAAAAAGGAGGGCAACCCTGCCGTTTTAATGGCTCATTATGATGTTGTGCCTGTAAATGAAGAAATGTGGGATAAACCACCCTTTGGCGCCGAACTTATTGATGGCGTTATTTGGGGAAGGGGAACCCTTGATACAAAGGTTACCTTTAACGGTGTACTTTTCTCGGCCGATACATTAATCTCGGAAGGTTTTGTTCCCGAAAATGATGTTTATTTTGCCTTTTCGGGTGGAGAAGAAATTAACGGCAAGGGCGCTGTTAATATTGTTAACTACTTTAAAGAAAATTCCATCACACCTGAGTTTGTTGTGGATGAGGGTGGCGCTGTTGTGGAAAATGTTTTCCCCGGTGTTAAGGGCCAAATTGGCCTTGTGGGTATTGCCGAAAAGGGTCTTATGAATGTTAAATTCACCTGTAAAAGTGGTGGTGGACACGCTTCGGCACCTAAGCCACACACTCCCATAGGCATCTTGTCTAAGGCTTGTGTGAATATTGAAAATAATCCTTTTAAAAGTCATTTAACCAAGCCGGTTGCTTTAATGTTTGACAATTTGGGCAGACATTCAAGTTTTGTTTACCGAATGATTTTTTCAAATCTTTGGCTTTTTAGTGGTGTGCTTGACCTTATTTGTAAAAAACAAGGTGGGGAGTTAAACGCCTTAATGCGTACCACCGTTGCCTTTACCCAAGGTTTTGGAAGCAAGGCACCAAATGTTATTCCTCCCGAGGCTTCTTTTGTGGCTAATATGCGCCTTAAACCCGAGGATAATATGGACTTGGCATTAGAGTATTTAAAGAAAACTGTAAATGATGAAAATGTGGAGATAACCCTTATTGAAGGTATGAACCCAAGCCCCGTTTCTAAAACTGACTGTGATGCCTTTAAAAAGGTTTCTAAGGCTGTGGTGGATACCTGGAAGATTGACAAAATTTCACCCTATTTAATGGTGCAGTGTTCCGACAGTCGCCATTATGCTAATATTTGCGACAAGGTTTATAAATTCTCGGCAATGGATTTAACTGCCGAGGAGAGAGCGACTATCCACGGCAACAACGAGCGTATTCGTGTTGAAACGCTTGAAAGAGCAGTTGAGTTTTACATTAGACTCATGAAACAAATTTAAAAAAAGAGTGTCCTTTTAAAGGGCACTCTTTATTTTTTCTTGACAAATACAAAAAGATACTGTATTATTGTGATAGCACAGTAATACAAAGAGGTGATTTGATGGCTTGGAGTTTTACACAAGATAGTCCCGTTTATCTTCAAATTGCGAAGAGAATTACAATGTCGGTGTTGTCGGGTGAATACACTGCAGGAACCCAAATTCCCAGTGTGCGCCAATTAGCGTTGGAGGCAGCAGTAAACCCCAACACAGTGCAACACGCCTTTTCGGAACTTGAAAATGAAGGAATTATTATTTCAAAAGGAACAATGGGAAGATATGTTACCGAAGACTTGGCAGTAATTGAGTCTTGCCGTAAAAAACAGGCACAGGTACTTATTGACAGTTTCTTAGAACAAGCAAACCGTTTGGCAATTAGCAAACAAGACATTATTTCAATTTTGGAGGAGGAAATGAAATGAATGTTTTAGAGATTAAGAATTTAACTAAATGTTATAAGAAAAACAATCCTGTTTTAGATAATATGAATCTTGAAATTCCTGCCGGAAAGATAATCGGCCTTTTGGGACCTAACGGTTGTGGCAAATCCACCTTGATTAAACTGATTTGTGGTCTTTTACAACCAAACAGTGGTGAAATTTTGGTGGACTCAAATCCCGTTGGCGAAAAAAGTAAGGCAGTGGTTTCCTATTTGCCCGAACGTACATATTTTAACCCTCAAATGAAGGTACTTGAATTGCTTGACTTTTTTGAGGATTTTTACAGCGACTTTGATAGAGAAAGAGCCTTAAAACTCTTATCCGACCTTAGAATTAATCCCAAAAGCAAACTTAAAACCCTCTCTAAGGGAACAAAAGAGAAGGTTCAACTTGTACTTGTAATGTCAAGAAATGCTAAACTTTACCTTCTTGATGAACCTATCGCCGGTGTTGACCCTGCTGCGAGAGAATACATTTTAAGTACAATTGTTTCAAACTATAATCCCGAGGCTTCCATTATAATCACAACCCACCTGATTACCGATGTGGAGCAGGTTTTGGATGATTTTTATTTCTTAGGTTACGGTGGAAATATTTTGAAATCGGGAAATGCCGAAGAGGCAAGAAACGAGAGTGGAAAATCGCTTGATATGTTATTTAGGGAGGTATTCAGATGTTAAGAAAACTTTTAAAATATGATTTTGCATCGGTTTTCAAACTTTGGTGGATTGCAGCCCTTTCTTCCCTTGGTTTGTCCCTCTTGGCCGGTGGATGTATTAACGTTTTAAATGTGGGTAGAAATCTTCCCACAGTAGTGGATGCATCAGCGACTATTCTTTTAGTATTATCTGTAATTGGTATTATTGCTTTTTCGGTTGTCTCCCTTGTTTTGGTTTATGTTAGATTTTATAAAAATCTTTACACCGATGAAGGATATTTAACCTTTACTTTGCCCGTTAAGATATCGGAAATATTAAATTCAAAAATCATTTTGGCGATTGTTACATTGGCAGTATCAGGTTTTGTAGTTTGCTTCGATATTTTCACAATGTATGCCGTTGGTTTGCCCGATATAATTTTTGACATTAAAAATTATGAGTTTATTTTTGAAATTTTGGGTGAGTTGGTTAAACAGCTTGGTTGGTATTTGCCCGTTTATATAATTTTGGGTATTGTGTTAGGTGTTTTAGGTGCACTTTTCACCCAATTATTATTATTTGCTTGTATAACCTTTGCTTCATTGTTAACCAAAAGGGCAAGAGTTATTACGGCAATCGGTATCTATTACGGTGTTAATTCTGTGTTGACATTTGTGATGCAAATGTTAGCAATGTTTAGCATTCCGGCAGTTTTTGATAAATTGTGTCTTTTAGAAGATTCAATGCTTAAATGGGTATTTATAATTGTTTTAGTTTGCGCAGTAGTATTTTGCTTTATGTGTTGTGTAATGCTGTATATTTTGCAGTATTGGATGATGGATAAAAAGTTAAATCTAGCTTAAAGGAGGAAATAAAAATGAAAAAATTATTAGCTTTAATTTTGGCAGTATTTTGTATTTCCTCGGTAACAGCTTACGCCACAACACCTGTGGGACCGGAAACAAAAGACCAACCGCCGAAACTTTCCTATGACACTGTATATGAGATTGACATAGAGAATGAACGTGAAGGCTTGTTTGTTAACGGTGAATATTACACTTTATTCAATGCCAAGAAAATGGAAACAAATGGATATAATGAGTTTCAATATGCACTCTCAATGAGCGATGAATTGAAACAAAAAACTCAAGATGTGGAGTTGTGTATAAGTTCTGATTTAGCTGTCGTTTACTCAACATATAATTTCGGTGATGGCACTTCCTTAAATGCAACATATTTAAAACATAGTCTTGTGAGTGAATATGACCGTTTGGTTAGCAATGAGTGGCAGTATGGTGAAATTGAGTTTGAATATCCTTATGATAATCAATTGCCAATAATGCAAGAAAAACTATACGGCAAGCAAATAAATCTTTTCACAAAGGAAATCGGCGATTATAATTATCACGAGTTTCGTGTTTATGCCACAACCGATAAATGTGAACTCAAAGCTGAAAAAGGTATGCTTATTACAACCGAAGATAAGTATTACTTCATCGACTATGAAAAGGCAAACCTTGGAGATTTTGACTATTTTAATATAGCCGATTATTCCGAAATTTTAGCCTTTGAAATTACCGAGGAAAATCTTTGTAATAAAATCGGTGAGTGCATTGAAGCCTATTATGATGATGACTATGGTTTCTTTGACGATGACGGTTTTACTAACACGGTTTCCAAAGTGATGTTAACCATAATGTTCTTAATCTTTCCTTTAGCTGTTTTAGTTCTCTCTCTTATTTTGGCAATTCGTTCTAAAGGTTATTACAAAAAGTTGCTTAGAATACTTTACATTTCGGCAATTGTAACCCTTGTTTTGGTTGTTGTTTTGTTCTTGATTCTATAAGTAAAATCCCCGTCTTTATGACGGGGATTTTTATTTTAGACTATTTACAAAAATAAGGTAAATGTGCTATAATGATTCTGTATCTTAAATTTAAGGAGTAGAGTATGGATTATTATATTAATCCCCAGTCCCTTTCAGGGGTTTTCACCGTTCCCAATTCGGTGGTAGATAATTATTTTAAGTTCTCAAAACCTGAGCATATAAAGGTTTTATTGTATGTTTTGAGAAATATGTATAAAGACCCTGAAACTGTGGAAATTGCCGAAGAGTGTAGTCTTAGCGAATACGAAATAAAAGAGGCGTTGCTTTACTGGGCAGACGCCGGTGTTTTGTTGCCTAAAGATGCTCCTGTGGTTGTGGAAAAACAAAGAAAAACTCCTGTTAAAAAGATTACTAAACCCACAAGAAACGATATTGCTAAAAAGAGTCAAACCGACCCCAAAATTCAGTTTTTACTACTCGAAACCGAAAAGCGTTTGGGTAGAGTTTTGAAGAGCAACGAGGCCAGTGATTTGGTTTGGATTTATGATGACCAAGGTCTTGATGTTTCGGTTATTTTGTTGGTTATTCAGTATGCCTTATCAAAGGGTAAGGATAAAATTCCGTTTATCTCGGATATTTGTCTTAAACTTATTGACAAGGAAATTGACAATATTGCCGATGCCGATGAAGAACTTCACAAAATGGATTTGGTGGAGAAATGTTGGCAAATGGCTTCGGCAATTTTTGGTCTTGAAAAAAGGAAACCAAGTGCCAAGGAGAGCGAAACCGTTACCAAGTGGTTTGATGAGTGGAAAATTTCCAAGGAATTAGTTAGTTTGGCTTATGATGAGTGCGTCAATAAAAAGTCCAAATTTTCCTTTCCTTATGTTGCCAAGATAATTGAAAGTTGGCACCAAAAGGGATACCAAAAACCTGAAGATATTGAAGAAAAGCCCGAGAAGGAAAGCTTTGCTTCTTATGATATTGACCTTTACGAAAAGATGATTAATTCAAAGGATTGATAAGTTATGATAAATCGTGAATATACATACAAAAAGGCCTTTGAAAATAAAAAAGAGGCTGTTAAAAGAAAAGATTTTGAGCGCGAATTAATGCTCGGTTCTTTGCACCAAAGCGAACCCAGACTTTTGGAAATTGAAAACGAACTAAAGTATTTGGGCGCAAGACTGGGTCTTGCTACATTGGCAGGGGACAAGGAACTTCTTAAAAGCATTAAAGAGAAATCAAAACTTTTAAGCAAAGAGAAAAAGGAAATTTTGAAAAAGGCGAAAATCCCTGCTTTAAAAAATCTTTGTGACCTTTGTGGCGATACCGGTTATGTTGGTGGCAAAATTTGTGACTGCATCAAAAAAGAAGCGGCTCGTATTATGGCCGAAGAACTTGGTCGTGAAATGCCATTAAAAGACTGTCGTTTTGATAATTTTGATTTGAAATATTATGCCGATAAAACCGATACTGATGGCACAAACCCCAAAAGAAGAATGACAGCTATTTTAAAACTTTGCCGTGATTATGTTGAAAATTTCGGAGAAAAGAGTGAAAACCTTCTTTTCACAGGTGGCGCAGGTCTTGGCAAAACCCATCTTACACTTGCAATTGTTAGTGGTGTTATAGAAAAGGGTTATATGGCAATTTACGGTTCGGCTGAAAACCTGTTTTCAATGGTAGAAAGCGAAAAGTTTTCGGGCGAGGGTAAAGGCAATTATGATATGATGCTTAATTGCGATTTACTTGTTATTGATGATTTGGGTACCGAAATGATTACATCGCTTACAAAATCGGTGCTTTATAATCTTATAAACACCCGAATTTTAAGTGGCAAACCCACAATTATCAACACAAACCTTACAATGAAGGAAATTGAGATTAAATATTCTCCCCGTGTTTCTTCCCGTCTTATCGGCCACTATAACGCCAATAAGTTCTTGGGCGCTGATATTCGTCAGCAAAAATTATTAAGCTAAAAAAGAGTGAAAAAATGTCTATTAAAAAGTATTTTGCCGGTGAATATGATGTTGCCGTTATAGGTGCAGGTCATGCCGGTATTGAAGCTGCTTTGGCACCTGCCCGTTTGGGTCTTAAAACAATAATTTTTACGGTGAGTCTGGACTGGATTGGTAATATGCCATGTAACCCATCCATTGGTGGTACTGCTAAGGGTCATCTTGTTCGTGAACTTGATGCCTTGGGTGGTGAAATGGGTAAGGCTGCCGATAAATTTACCTTGCAAAGCCGTATGCTTAACCTAGGTAAAGGTCCTGCCGTTCATTCCTTGCGTGCCCAAATTGACCGTCGTGCTTATAGTGGCTATATGAAACATCAGGTTGAACTCCAAGAAAACTTGGATGTTAAACAATGCGAAATTGTGGAACTTTATAAAGAAGGCGACCTTTGGCACTGTGTTTCTTCTTTGGGAGCCGAGTTTGTTTCCAAGGCTGTTATTATTGCAACGGGAACCTTTATGGATGGTAGAATTTATGTGGGCGAAGTGAATTATGCTTCGGGTCCCGACGGCAGTTTTGCCACCATCGGCCTTTCAAGTTGCCTTGAAAAAATGGGTGTGCCTTTGCGCCGTTTTAAAACCGGAACACCTGCTCGTGTTGCTCGTGATAGTATTGATTTCTCAGCCCTTGAGGTGCAAGGTGGCGATGAGCAAACCGTTCCTTTCAGTTTTTCAACCAAGCAAGACCCCGAAAACAAGGTTGTTTGCCATATTGCTTATACCAACGATGACACTAAAAAGGTGATTTTAGAAAACCTTAACCGTTCACCGTTATATGCAGGTGAAATTGAGGGTATTGGACCTAGATATTGCCCCAGTATTGAGGATAAAATCGTTCGTTTTGCCGACAAGCCAAGGCATCAATTCTTTATTGAGCCCTGTGGCGAAGATACCGAGGAAATGTATCTCCAAGGTCTTTCTTCCTCCTTGCCTGAGGAGGTTCAGGTCAGCCTTTATAAGACCATTCCTTGTCTTAGAAATGTTAAAATTATGCGTAATGCTTACGCTATTGAATATACCTGTGTTGACCCTCAGTTTTTAACTGCCACCCTTGAAATGAAGGGACTAGACGGTCTTTACGGTGCAGGTCAGTTTAACGGTTCTTCGGGTTATGAGGAGGCAGCAGCCCAAGGTCTTGTTGCCGGTATTAACGCTGCCCTTAAAATCAAGGGTGAGGAGCCTTTGATTTTGTCCCGTGCATCATCCTATATCGGAACCTTGATTGATGACTTGGTTACCAAGGGTTGTATGGACCCTTACCGTATGATGACCTCTCGCAGTGAATATCGTTTGCTTCTTCGCCAGGATAATGCCGATGAAAGATTAATGCCTATCGGTCATAAGATTGGTCTCGTAAGTGAAGAAACCTATGCCGATTTCTTGGAGAGAAGAGCGCAAAAAGAAAAGGAAATTGAGCGTTTAAATACCACCTTCTTAGGTCCAAACGAGGAACTTAACCGACTTTTGGAGGAAAAGGGAACAGCACCCATGACAACGGGAATGCGCCTTGCCGATTTGGTTAAGCGACCACAACTTACCTATGATATGTTGGCGCCATTTGATAAGGAAAGACCTGAACTTCCCCGAAGCGTTTGCCAAAAGGTTGAAACCGAGGTTAAATATGAGGGTTATATTACCCGTCAACAAGCTCAGGTTAACGAAATGTTACGCCTTGAAAAGAAACTAATCCCTGCCGACATTGATTATAACGATGTTTACGGTTTGCGCCTTGAAGCAGTTGAAAAGTTAAATAAAATCCGACCTGCAAATATCGGTCAAGCTTCCCGAATTTCGGGTGTTAGCCCTGCCGATGTTTCGGTGTTGCTTATTCACCTTTCAAGATAGATATGGAAATTAAACATATTTTTGAGCCAACGCCTCTTCAATGTGGCCAAGCCGTTCTTTCAATGGTGACGGGCAAAACCGCAACCGAAGTTGTGGAGATTTTAAATAACGACCGAGAAACCACCTTAAAAGAAATGTTTTCTTTTTTGGAGGGTGAAGGTTTTGCTGTGAGTCACAAACGAGTGGAGATAAACAAAAAAGAGGAACTTCCAAAACTTTGTTTCTTAAGTTTGGAAACTCCTAAATGTTGGCACTGGTCTTTATATTTTGATGGGGTTTTCTATGACCCTGAACACGGCGTTTTAGATGACTTTCCCGAAAGTCGTCGCCGTTATTATTGGGAAATTAAACTTTAAAAATGTGGGAATAATCGGGTGTTTGGTAAAGAGAAACCCAATCATCATCGGCAATTATAATGTGGTCGAGTAATTGAACGCCAATGTGGGCTAAGGCAGTAACATAACGCCTTGTGCTTTCAAGGTCGGCGTTGCTTGGCAGCGCATTGCCGTTTGGATGATTGTGGCAAATAACAGCAGCCACAGCCTTTCTCTCAATAACCTTTTCCACGATTGTTCTTGTAGAAACACCGATGGATGAAACATCACCTTCACCAACAACATCAAAGGCAATTACCGAACCTTTGCTGTTTAGGGTGACAATGGTGAAAACCTCGGTTGTGTAACCAATATATTTTTTAAGTAAAGCATCACCCAGTTGGTCAATGCTGTTGATTTGTGAGGTTTTAACCCCTTTTTCGCTGTTATACTTACGGTATAAAGGTAAAAGCAGTTTAATAAGGGTTGCAGCCGATTCGCCAATTCCTTTAACTTGCATAAGTTCTTCCGGCGAGGCTTCCATAACAGCCGAAATACTGCCAAAGCGATTAAATAAATCGTGTGCAATTATGTTAGTGTCCTTTCTCGGGATTGCGAAAAATAGCAGCAATTCTAAAATTTTATGTGGAGGCGTGGCATCCGAAAAGCCATTTGCCAAAAACTCCTTGCGAACGTGTTTACGATGGTCTTTGTGGGGATTTTCTTGATTTGCCATTTAAGGACACCTCCTTTTAAAAATATAGTGATATTATATAACAATTTTAAGTTATTTTCAAGGGTAGATATAAATGAAGGAATTTATTGTAACAAAAAATGATGCAGGTTTAAGATTTGATAAGTTTATTGTTAAAATTTGTCCCACCTTGCCTTCTTCTTTAATGTTTAAATATATTCGTACAAAGCGTTTTAAAATAAACGGCAAAAAGGGTGAAATAAGCACTCGCTTAAATGTGGGCGATGTGATTTCGGCCTATGTTAATGATGAATTTTTCGCTCAGGCAGAACCAAAATATTCATTTTTGTCGGCACCTTCTAATATTGATGTGGTTTATGAGGATAAGAATATTTTGCTTGTGGATAAAAAGCAAGGTCTTTTGGTTCATCCCGATAAAAATGAGTATACTAATACATTGATAGATAGAATTCAGCATTATTTGTATAAAAAAGGGGAGTATGACCCTAAGGCTGAAAACAGTTTCGCACCGGCTTTGGCTAACCGAATTGACCGAAACACAGGTGGAATTGTAATCGCTGCCAAAAATGCCGAGGCTTTGCGAATTTTGTGTGACAAAATTAAATACCGTGAGATGGACAAGCGCTATCTTGCCGTAATTCACGGTGTTCCTAAAAAGAAAAGCGATATTTTAGAAGGATTTTTGGAGAAAAACGAGAGTAAAAACCAAGTTTATCTTAAAAATTACAAAACTGCCGATAATAAGACGATTAGAACAAAATATCGCGTTTTGCAAAGTAAAAACAATTTGTCCTTGGTGGAAATTGAACTTTTAACGGGAAGAACCCACCAAATCAGAGCCCACATGGCATCTATCGGCCATCCACTTTTAGGCGAGGGCAAGTATAATAAATCGGCCGAGGATAGAAAAAAAGGTTTTGATAAACAGGCGCTTTATTCTTATAGCCTTATGTTTGATTTCAAGACCGATGCAGGAATTTTGAATTATTTAAAGGGCAAACGATTTACCGTTTCAAAGGTTTGGTTTGCCGATGAACTTTTTGGAGAAGACTATAAAAAGTTATTGTAACGGAGGATTTGTTATGGCTATTTTAAAGATTACAACCGAAAATTTTGAAAACGAGGTTTTAAAATCCACTAAACCCGTTTTGATTGATTTCTATGCCGATTGGTGTGGTCCTTGCCAAATGATGGCACCTGTGGTTGAGGAAATTTCGAGAGAGCGTGAGGATATTGTTGTTGGCAAGATTAATGTTGATGATGAACCCAAACTTGCGCAGATGTTTCAGGTTATGAGTATTCCAATGTTTGCTGTGGTAAAGGAAGGCAAACTTGTGAAAACTTCGGTAGGTTATAGACCGAAGGATGAAATTTTAGATTTGTTATAACAAAAAAACGGCTCCGTTTGGAGCCGTTTTTTAATTAATCACAACAGGGGTCGTTTTTCTTTTTGGGTGCCTTTTGGGGAGCAGGGTCGGTAACATCACCAAGACCACTGGTCTCAGAGAAAAGTACGTTCGCTTTTGTCATCTCAACTGCATCGGTGGGAACGATAATCTTGGATGCACTGCCATTAGACATGGCAACCAATGCTTCATACTTTTTAAGTTCCAAAACGCTTAAATCGGCTTTTGCAGCCTTTAATGCAGCAAGACCGTCAGCCTCAGCCTTCTTGGCAAGTAAGATTGCTTTAGCTTCACCCTCGGCACGGGCGATGCGAGCATCACGCTCACCTTCGGCAGCCAAAATCATAGCCTGTTTGTCGCCTTCGGCACGGGTTATAACTGCAGCTTTGTGACCTTCGGCTTCAAGCAAGGTTTCACGACGGTCACGCTCGGCCTTCATTTGCTTTTCCATTGCATTTTGAATTTCGGCAGGTGGAATAATATTTTTAAGTTCAACACGGTTAACCTTAATGCCCCACTGGTCGGTAGCACAGTCAAGAATTTCGGTCATTTTTCCGTTTATTGTATCACGGGAAGTTAAAGTGTCATCAAGTTCCAACTCACCAACAATGTTACGCAAGGTGGTGGCTGTAAGGTTTGAAAGTGCGCTTATGGGATTAACGGCGCCATAAGTGAATAACATTGCATCAAAAACCTTGAAATAAACAACAGTATCAATTTGCATTGTAACGTTATCTTTGGTAATAACGGGTTGGGGAGGGGAGTCCAAAACCTGTTCTTTAAGGGTTACACGCTTTGCAACTCGGTCGATAACAGGAATTAAAAAGTGAAGACCTGCATCCCAAGTTTTGCAGTATTTACCCAAACGTTCAATAACGTGTTGACTGGCTTGGGGAACAATTCTTAAACAAAGAATAATAACGGCCAAAATTAAAACTAAAATAGCAAAAAATCCCATAAAATTTCCTCCTTAAATTAGGGCTTAACCCTTTAATTAAATTATACCAAAAACCATAAATCTTGTAAAGTGGAATTTGTTGAGATTAATTGTAGGGGAGGGTTTCCACGCCCTCCCGTTTTTTTACAATATTTTTTCCATATAAATTTTTTGTGGGGTCATACCCAAACGCTCGTAAAACCTGAGGGCAGATGGGTTGCAACTCCAAACGTTTAAGGTCACATTATAGCAACCGTTTTCTTTTGCTAACTCCATTGCAGCTTGGAAAAGTTTGCTGCCAATGTGTTTGCCACGCAAGGTTTCATCCACGCACAAATCATCAATATATAAGGTTTTAATGTCGGTCAAAACCGAGTCGTTTTTGTGCTGTTTTAAAATGCAAAAACAATAACCCAAAACCATATCATTTTCATCGGTTTCAACCAGTATGGGGCGTTCTTTGTCTTGCATTAGTTTTTCAAGTTCTTGAGCGTTATATTTTGTTCCAATGTTAAAAATATCGGGTCGGCCATTGTGATGCACTAAATCAACCTGTGCCAACAAATCGAGTATTTTCGGAATATCCTTAACATTTGCAAATCTAATCATTTTCATCACCATAAATAATTGTTGAATTGATTATAACATATTTTAATAATTTATACAATTAGGAGATTTTGCGCTGTGTTCCGTCGTGCTTGATGTTGTTTCTTAGTGTAAAAAACACTTTATTTTATAGTTGATTTGTGATACAATTTTTACAGTTAAAATTGCTGAAAGGAGAAAATTATGAAGGTTATTATTTCTTGTCTTAATTCTAAGTTTGTACACGCTTCGCTTTCTCCTTGGTGTTTGCTTGCAGGTGTTCGTGAGTTTTCTAAAAAACCTTATGATGTTTCGGTTTTGGAAAGCACAATTAACGGGGATATGAAAAGTTTTTCTCGTGAAATTATTGCCGAGAACCCAAAAGTTGTGGCTTTTTCTTGCTATATTTGGAATATCACCAAAACACTTGAAGTTGCTCGTTTGGTTAAGGATAATTTGGGTTGCAAAATTGTTCTCGGTGGTCCCGAGGTGGCTTTTCGCCCAAAAGATGTTCTTTTAAAATACGATTTTATTGATTTCGTCCTTTCGGGTGAAGGGGAGTGGACTTTCCCTGATTTTCTTGATA
>JAZNLZ010000047.1:0-2141 GCA_045579365.1 Acutalibacteraceae bacterium | reverse complement strand
TATTCTTTTTGAATATATGGTTTCATCGCTATCAACAAACAATCCGAATTTATAAATCAAATCATTTAATTTGTCTATTTCCATGTGTAAAATCCAAGCTACACTGTTCAGTTTGTTTTTATAGACAAAACCGCCTCTGCTATAAAGATATTCGACAAATCGCCAATAATAGCCAAACATTTCATATCCGCCGTTGGCTAAAAGTTCACAAATTTTATCATCTTCGCTTGCGTTTATATCGTGTTTGAAATATTCCACAAAACCGCCCCTTGTTAAATTTGATATTCTTCGCCTGTAATTTCCTTATAACCTTGCAAAATCCTATTCCATTCTGTTTGCGTGATTTTTGATTTACCTACGCCAAAATGATATTTTTCGTAGAGGTTACAAACGCACACTCGCAAATATTCTTTGTTGTGCCAATCGGAGAAAATGTTTTTATTTGAATGTCCCTCACAAAACTCATAAAATTCTTCGTTTGTTTTTGAAGAAACATCTTTATTATATCGTTTTTGGTATTCTTCTCTATAAGCAAGAAAATAACCGCCTAAATCCTGTTTCGGATATTCCATAACCTTGTTAATAAGTAAATGGTTTGTTTTGCCTGTATCACGCCAAGTCCTCATAATAAGAACTAATTCTCGTAACTGCCCTTTAAATTGTGCCTCACTCAAATATGGAAGCAGTTGCCAAGACCAAATACGCATTGTTTTAACCCCTTTCAAAAAAACGCTCAACCAACATACGCATAAAACCCGCAATGGTCATTTTTCTGCCCGATAAATAACGCTCCGTTTTTTCAAACAGTTCATCGCCTAAAAAATTTTTCCAATTCATTAAACAACCCCCTTTCTCTTTAAATGTGTTATCATTTGGTCTATTTCCTTTTCTTTCCAGCCGAGCCAAAACATACGAGTTCTAAACTTTTGCAAATCTTCTCTGCACAAATCTGCATTTCTTTCAGCTACAACCTCCAAGTGTTCTTCTGCCCAACCTTTCATTTTAAAACCCCTTTTCTTTATTGTTTAATACCATTATAATACTATTTTTATACAAAGTCAAGTGTTATTTTCAAATTTTCACAAAAAAATCAGCCGTGTGTTACGGCTGACTTGTACTGTCGAATATGTCTTGTAATTTTTGCAAGGCTTTCTGTTGGGTTACTGTGGGTGGGTTTCTCTTTGGTGCAAAATCAAGGTGTAAATCAAATAAATGTTTTATCCGTTTTGCCATATTCTTTTCGCCTTGAACAACGCCCTCTGTGTAGGTCTTTGGTTGTTTGGCGTTGCCTAAACCTTTCTTCCCTTGCCCTTGGCTTCCGCTTGTTATATTCCGCAATTGATACCCTGCATTTGCATATTTTTTGATATAATATTGTTCTTGCTCGTCAAGTTGGTCTTTTGGGAAAACCAAAAAATGAATATTCCACCCTGTTTGGTTTTCTTCACTCCAAAGTCCGTGTTTTTTAATTGATAGGTCTATATACTGATACCCTTGTAAATGGTCTGCCAATCGTTGTAAGAGATTAACACTTTGCCCTATATATGCAAACTTAAACCCATCTTCTTCACGGAGTAGAAAATATATCCCACTTGTTTCAGGGCAGTTCGGGCAGGCTTTCAATATTCTTTCCCTGTTTGCTTTTTTAATAGCGTATAATTGCCTGTAATTCAAGCAAAATACCCCCTAAAATCAATTTTTGTGTAAAGGGGTATGTCTCTATACCCCTAAACCATTAATGCTTAACTAAAAGGGTAAATCGTCCGATGAGTTGTCAATCAGCACAAACGTCGGGTCGGTTGTTGCATATTCTTCAAACTGCAACTTTTTCAATGTAGGAATTTTGAAATCGCCCTTCTGTATCTCCTCAATCGTCTTTATTTGGTTGACAACGAGCTTTGTTTTGATATCTCCACTCGAATTTTTGTATTCCTCTTCACCAAGAACAAGTCCGACAAACTTGCCAATAAGTCCTTTTTCATTCCAATCCCAAACATATCCTGCGTTGCTCTTTTCAATACAATTTGTAAGGTGCTTGAACATTCCAAGAGCCTTTTCTTTGTACGAGCGGATAAACGACGCATTCCAATTTCCACCCCATTTGTCAAACTGCTCCTTGTAATAAGTCGGATCGTAGCCAT
>JAZNLZ010000046.1:0-12540 GCA_045579365.1 Acutalibacteraceae bacterium | reverse complement strand
CATGGGTTGTGGAAAAATATTGCCTTTTGACGAAACAACATGCGATTGTGGTTATAAAAAGCCAAAAACCGAAAATTAATACGTAGGGGCCGATGCCCACATCGGCCCGTAATCCCACTAAAAAAGACAGCAGATTTCTGCTGTCTTTTAATTATTTACCCATATATTTTTCAGCATGTTTTTTAATAGCCGAAAAGGTTTCCTCGCTTATGTGATGCTCCATTTTACAAGCATCACGGGAGGCAGTGTCGCTTTCAACACCCAATTTTTCCAAAAAGTTTGTTAAAAGCGTGTGTCGCTCAAACATCTTCTCGGCCACTTCTTTACCTGCCTCGGTAAGGTGCAAATAACCCCTTGCATCGGCAGTAATATACTCACCCTTTTTAAGAAGGCTAACTGCCCTTGAAACGCTGGGCTTTGAAAATCCCATATATTCAGCCACATCCAAAGAACGAACACAGTCGCTCTCCTTAGACAGTATATATATAGTTTCCAAATACATCTCGCCCGATTCTTGCAAAGACATATTATCCCTCCTTGTTACAATTACAGCAGCTTATAAAAAGCTTGTCTATATTAAGACTCTTTTCCTCTTTATCCTTAATAAACTGCAACTTTTCAAAAAAACTTTCAGGCACAGTATCCTCGTAATAAGCCTTCATAACAAATCTTTCACAGGCTATATGCAAGGTGCTGCGCAAAATACCGTCAGCCAAACCTAAATCTTCCAAAGGTTCAATGTGTTTAATAACCATTTTCTCCTTTGTAATATCAAAAAGGCTGAAACCAAAATCCTTCTTACCGTCGGTAGCCAACAAACAAGCCGAATTTTCGCTTTGCTCTATGCCACATTGTGTGAAAAGTTCTTTCACTCTTTTAGCATCATTTAGTACCGAAAGGGTTAGCATTAGCCATCCTTCCTTTCGGTGTTTACATTTGTTAAATGGCGCATTTCACGCTCATTTAAGGGGCGCCATTTGCCTTGGGGCAACATACCAAGTTTAACACCCGCAATTTCGGTACGTTTAAGGCGAATAACCTCAAGTTCAACCTCTTCGCACATTCTTCTGATTTGGCGATTTCTACCCTCTTGAATTATGAAAATCAAAACCGTTCTATCGGCTTTACGCTCGGCAACAAAACAATCGCAAGGCAAGGTTTTTCTTCCATCAAGCACAATGCCTTCTTGAAGTTTAATAAGTTTTTCATCGGCAACTTCGCCCTTAACGGTTACACGATAGGTTTTGTTTACATGGGCCGAAGGATGGGTCAAAGCGTTGGCAAAATTGCCATCGTTAGTCATAATCAAAAGGCCTTCGGAATTACGGTCAAGCCTACCAACGGGGAAAACCTTAACTCCCACATCTTTAACCAAATCAGCCACCGTCTTACGGTCAAGCTCATCACTCAAGGTGGTAACAAAACCACGGGGTTTATGAAGCATAATATAAACCTTTTGATTAACTGGCACAACGGTTTTACCACTAACGGTAACCTTATCACGCTTAGGGTCAACCTTTGCGCCGATTTTAGCAACACGGCCATTTACCCTAACCTTACCAAGTTCAATTAATTCTTCGGCCTTTCGGCGAGAAGCAACGCCACTTTCGGCCAAATGCTTTTGCAATCTGATTTTATTATCCTTCATTTATATCTCCCAAATTTTCAAAAAAATATATTTAAAATTATCCCAAGTGCTGTCCCAAAAATCTTTTTTAGGAGCATTACTTTCAACACTTTCGGTCGCCTTTATTTCCTGACTTTCAATCAGCACATTATTTTTATAATATGTAATATTTCCAATAACCTCGCCTTTTTTAATTGGGGCATAAACAAAGGCAGGTAAATTTATTTCATAAGAAAAACCCTTTTCATCAAGGGTATTCACCGAAAAATCATCAACATTAACCCTTAAACTCTCACTCGCTGCCGAAACAACAGGGATTTCATATTCCCTTTTCTCAGGGGAAATTTCCACCCTTTTAACCTTAGAAAATCCATAATCCAAAAGGGTTGCGTGGTCTTGCCAGTCATCAGGGTCTTTTAAGGTTACGGCAATAATCCGTTTGCCATCACGCTCGGCGCAAGAGACCAAACACCGTCCCGATTTCTTGGTAAAACCGGTTTTAACCCCAACAGCGCCATCATAAGTTTTAAGAAGTTTATTGTGGTTTGTCAAAGTTCTTCTATAGGGTGGGTTGCCATACTCCAAGGTTGCCGATTTTGAAGAAGCGGCCTCGTAAAACAAGGGGTTTTCCATACAAACCTTTGCAAGCATTGCTAAATCATAGGCAGTTGTATAATGCTCATCCCCATCAAGACCTGAAGGTGTTTCAAAATGGGTATTTAAAAGTCCCAATTCCTCTGCCTTGTCATTCATCATTTTAACAAAGCCATCTATGGTACCACCCAAGGCATAAGCAGTAACATTTGCAGCATCGTTGCCCGATGCCAAAAGCATACCGTATAGCAGTGCCTTGTAACTTACCTTATCCCCTGCCAAAAGACCCATGGAGGTGCCTTCAACCCTTACCATTTGGTCGGTAACCGTAATCACCTTTTCCATATCACCCTGCTCGCACAGGATAAGTGCAGTCATAATTTTGGTTGTGCTTGCCATTGGCAGTTTTTCCTCGGCATTTTGGCTGTAAATAACCTCGCCCGTATCACCACTAATAACAATAGCAGCACGGGCCGAAGTGGAAATCGCTCCCACCTTAAAACCGAAACTCCAAAAGCATAATATTAAACAAATACAAACTGCTTTTTTCAAGGAAACCACCTCACCTAATTTTATTAGGCGAGTGTTATTTATTATTACTTATCTTCCTTTTTAGAGAAAAGTTCCTTGGCTTTTTCAATAATTTCAGGCGCCATTGTAATAGCCTTTTCCAAACTTGTAACCTCGTTATAAACGGGAAGCATTTTAACATTATCTCCGTTTACAACCATGAAAGCAATAGGAACAACCGTAACGCCTGCTCCGCCGCCACCACCGAAAAGTTGACCACGTTTGGATGGGAAATCGCTTCCACCCGAAGCCATACCGAAAGATACACGAGATACAGGAATAAGGGTCATTCCACCAACCTCAATGGGACTTCCGGTAACAATATCAGCGTCAACCAAAGCTCTAAGCCTATCCATTGTAACATCGATTATTGATTTAATGCTATTATCACTCATCATGAATTTTCTCCACCTAAATTAATTTTCTTCATCGGTTGCCATGGAAAGTTGTTCGGCAACATCATTTACCACATTTTCATTTTTGGGAAGTTCGGGAAGTTCGGATAAATCGGAAATTCCAAAACATCTCAAGAAGTTCTTGGTTGTTCCGTAAAGCAAGGGTTTGCCGGGAAGTTCAAGTCTTCCCTGCTCCTCAATAAGTCCCTTTTCCACAAGGGTAGAAACAACACCCGAACAATCAACACCTCTAACCTGCTCGATAAAAGATTTTGTTACAGGTTGGTTGTAAGCCACAACAGCCAAAACCTCTAAAGCAGCAGAAGAAAGTGGTGTGCGTCTTCTAATATCAAATGCCTTTTTAATATACTCAGCATATTTTTCATCAGTAGCCATTTGATATGTATTTTCAAGTCTAACAATTACAATAGAACTGCCGTTTTCAGCATATTCCTCGGTTAAACTTTCCACAGTTTTAACTATTTTTTCAGGTGTAACCTCAAAGGTTTGCGCCAATCTTTCAATACTCATAGGCTCGCCCGAGGCAAATAAAACTGCTTCGACAGCCCTTATTAATTCTTTATTGTTCATTTTTATTATGCCCCTTAATCAGTGTAATTTCCATATCTTCGCCATCGCCCTCAATTTTAACACGATTAGCCTTGCAAAGTTCCAAAACGGCTAAAAATGTTGCAACCAATTCGGAACGACTTTGGGCAGTTTTGTAAAGAGTATGTAATCTCTTTTTGCCACCACCAAAAAGATTTCTAATAACAAAAACAATTTTAGTAGAAACCGAAACAATCTTTTTCGCAACAATTCTTCTAAAGGGTGTATCGTTAACAGGCATTCTTCGTTTGCCTCTGCCCACAGCCGAAAGATAAGAAGAAAACATCAACTCTTTATCGTGAATAAGTTCATAGGTCTTATCAAAATCATATTCGCAAGGTTTGCGAATAAATTTATCAAATCCACCCTGCATTTTAGAAAGTTTACCTGCCATTTGCTGACAAACCAAATATTCAAGAAGTTCACCTGTTAGTTCTTCCTTGAGTTTCACAACATCCTCGTGCTTAGGAAGAAGACTTACCGTCTTGATGTAAAGCAAGCGAGATGCCATTTCAAGAAACTCACTTCCAACCTCCATTTGGTCTTCCTCAAGAAGCCTTATTTGCTCCATATACTGGTCGATAAGTTCCAAAAGGGGTATATCATAAATATTAAGCTTGTTTCGGGCAATCAACTGCAAAAGCAGGTCCAAAGGCCCTTCAAAGCCCTCCAATTTATAAGATAAAACAGTTTGCGACATAAATTACCTCTAAATAAAAATTCTGAAAATAGCGTTACAAATAATATCAAGCAAGGACACAACAGCGCTAGATAAAAAGTTTATGGGCCCATCCAACACACCGGTAAAAAGCAAAAGTAAAAGACCTAAGTATATATATCTTTCATATCGCATAAGCTTGTAGTATGCCCTATCGGATAAAAATGCGCTCAAAATTCTTGAACCATCCAAAGGTGGAATCGGTATTAAATTAAAGACGGCCAAGGATACATTGATTTGTACCACAAATTTACAAAACAAAATAATATAAAGCCAAACACCTTCAAATAAGCTTAACGCCAACAAAAGATAAATTAAAATATTAAAAATCAACGCCATTAAAATATTTGAAAGTGGTCCTGCCAAGGCAACAATTGCCATATCCCTTTTAGGCTTTCTAAAATTCAAATGATTAACCTGAACGGGTTTTGCCCATCCAAAACCGAAAAGTAAAACAAAAAGCGAACCAATATAATCAATATGAGCGAAAGGATTAATTGTAAGTCTTCCCTGCCAACGTGGGGTATTATCCCCCAACTTTACGGCAGTAAAAGCATGAGCAAACTCGTGAATAGGTAAAGTAAGAAACATTACAACCAATGCTGATAATATATAAATTATCGCACTAACAAAATCTAATTCTCTGCTCATCAAAGCGCTAAGCATTTTAGTATCACTCCGAAAATATATAATATCCCAAATTAATCTATATAATGGTTATGGTTAGTCGAAACATTTTTGTTTCGACACAAAATCGGTGATTTTGTAACAAATTTCTCTTGAAATTTGTCCATATCCATTGCAATGAGTATTGTGCAAAATTAAATTGTAAAATTTAATTTTGCCAAAGCCACTTTTTAAGTGGCTTATCGAAGCGCTTCGCAGCGTTTCGATAAGCTATAATCATTATAATTATACTATATTCTTACCATAATTACAAGTAAAAAATCACTGTCCTGAATAAGGGACACTGCCCCTGTTAAAATGCAATTGTAAAATAAATTAAAAAACACTTGACAAAGGTCGAATTATGGTATATAATTCAAATATCGAACAAGTGTTCGGGAGGAATTGAAATGACTTTTATTCAAATTTTAACTAGAATTTTCGAGCTTTCTGCTATAATCGCCCTCTTTTGGTGCTTCTTCCACGAGGACCGTCTTATAGCCTTTGAAAGAAAGATAATTGCACATATTAGAAGAAGAAAATTAAAGGTGGTTCGCACCTCTTACCAAGAGCCCCACATTGTAAGACAATAAGTATAACACTCTGCTACATAAGAAAAGACCTGCAGTTTTACACTGCAGTTCTTTTCCATTTGATTTATTTGCTTAATTTATACTCTGTTTGAGTTTCTCCACCCGAACCGTGAGCATAGTTTTGATTAAAGAAAATTGTTGCCGATTTAAGCGCATTGTAAAGTGCCATATTTGCAGAAGGAGGTGCAATATCGTCACCTAAACCAACCGGGTCAATGGTAACCTTACATTTAACATAAGGAGCAAAATAAACTGTATCAATATACTTTGTGTATTGGTTGTAAGGAGTATGCCAACTTCCAATATTAATATTTGAGTAACCGGATAAATTACAGTTCCAAACAATGCTTACTTTAGCATTTGAAACGCTTATTCCGTTCATACCACAAAGTCCGGCAACAGCAACACTTTGGAAACCACCCTGGCTTCCACCGGTCAAGGAAATGCTTCCGTTAGATTTTGCAGCTGTTACCAAATCATTTTGCTGGAGCCAGCGAATAACCTGATAATCACGCAAAATCATATTAACGAAATAGGACTGACCACCAAAATCTTTGTTTTGATATGAATCTAAACAATTCTTGTATGTATTCCAATAAGTGCTGCTGGCGTTATAAGCATCAATACTGTGAGCCGAAACGGTAATCATAATCTTACTTGCAGAACCGGTATGGCTGGTAATGTTATCAACACCATGGCCCAAATATTTAACCTCAACAGGATATGAACCACCGCCTGTTGGAACAGCCATTACAAAGGAAGCGAAATCATGCTTTACTCCGTCATTAAGTTTAGCATATGCAGCCGTGTCATCAGGACCTGCAATTTTAACGTTATAAACCTCGTATCCGTCGCCCTTTGTAATTAATTCTTTTGAAACAAGGGTTGGTGCAGGAAGAGCACTAACCTTGCCTTTCCAATAACTTTCAAAATCGGCAGGAGCAGCATCTTTGGTAGTAATCTTGTCAACATCAACACCAACACCACCGTTAAATGTTGCTACATCCGAAACTTCTTGACCACCAACACATGCAGTTGCAGTAATGCTGATAAATCCGGGACCCTTGGGGGTAAGTTTAATTTGTACCTTACCATCTTTATTGCAATCTAATATACCTGTTTGAGTAGGAGTTCCATCTTCATAAGTAGCCTTATAGCTAATTTGAAGTCCCTCAACTGTATTTTTAGCACTTTTAGCTTTTAATGTGAAATTAATTGTTTCACCCGATTTGTAAGCTATAGCACTGGAATCGAGTTTGTCAATTGTTCCGGCCAAACCGATAACGGTAACTTTTCCGCCTTTGTAATCTACCTTTGCGCCTGAGCTACCGGAATTTCCGGAGCCTCCACCAATATCATTGATATCAATATGAACACTGCTGGAACCACTGCTGGTGGTGGAATTGTTCTTATTATCGTTAGTTCCACTGTTTACATCCCCGGTATTAGCATCGTCGGATGTATCGCCCGAACCACCTGAATTTTGATCAAATGCACCGGCATCGTATGCGCCTGCATCATCAAAATCGTCCGTTTGGGGTTTCTTATTGTCCTTACAACCACAAACCGTTACTAACATAAAAATAGAAAGTAACATGCAAAGCAACTTTTTCATATTTGTTTCCTCCAACAAATAAAATTATATATTTTCATTTTACCTTTTTTGGATATCTTTGTCAAGAAATTTAACATTCATATTGTACAAACTCTTTATCATATTAGATACCGAGGTGCTTTATATGAAATGTATAGTTATAACTAAAAAACAGCTAATGTTGGCAATTTGCATTGTTTTATCCCTTTCGGTTATTATTTTGGGTTCGGTCAGCGTTTTTGCCAACACAAATCGCCTGCTCCCCATTTATTGCGTGGAAACAAACAAAAAACAAATCGCCATTTCCTTTGACGCCGCTTGGGGAAATGACGATACCGAAGAATTAATCTCAATTTTAAAGGAATATGATGTTCCTGCCACCTTCTTTGTTGTAGGCGCTTGGGTGGATAAATACCCCGAATCGGTGGAAGCCTTGCATAAAGCAGGCCACCAAATTCAAAACCACTCCAACACCCACCCACACATGCCCCAACTTTCAAAGGAACAAATGAAGGATGAAATTTTAAGCTGCAACGAAAAAATTAGGGAAATAACCGGCATAACCCCCACCCTACTCCGACCACCCTACGGCGACTACGACAACGCGCTAATCGAAACCATGAACGAACTTAAAATGCACACAATTCAGTGGGACGTTGATTCTCTCGATTGGAAAGAAAATGCCACACCCGACAGCATTTGCCAAAGGGTTACAAACAAGGTTAAAAACGGCAGTATTGTCTTGTTCCATAACGACGCCGACCACACCCCTGCAGCGCTGCCAAACATCCTCAAATGCCTTAAAGATGAGGGTTATGAGTTTGTGTTCATAAGCGATTTGATTTTAAAGAAAAATTACGAAATTAAACATGATGGAACACAATGTAAAATAAAAGACGGCGAATAATCGCCGTCTTTTAACTTTTTAGAAAAATGTTCGTGTAGGTTTATAAATCCAACCAATTTGAGTTTCCCAACTCCCTTTAAAATTATTGGTCTTAGAAATCACCTTAATACTACCATCAGATAAGAGATTTAAAACTGCATATTCGTTAGGGTTATATTCATCACGAATAATAATTTCTTTTTCAGTAATTTTATAGGTAATTCCTATTCCTGTCCCACCGATACCAATAGTATAATAATCTTTCCCATTATAGTTGATTTTTTCATCAAAATTAGTAAAATCATATATATTCGAAGAAAAAAGCCCTTGATTTCCAATGTGTAACCATTCTGAAAAACCTATTGAATCCACGGATATTACATCTGTAAAAACATACCTACCAGTATCGATATCGTCAACTTTAGTAATATGCACATATGTTTTTGTTTTGTCTAAATTCTTTGGTGATACAACTATAGGTTGACCACAAAATTTGCACAATCCATTTTCTATAATATGTGTACCAATAGCACCCTCTGTAACTTTACAAACCTTGCAAGTTTTTGGTGCTTTGCAAGTTGCCTCATTCCATTTATGACCTAATGCCACACCATCCGTAGCACCGCAAGAACATTTTTTAGGCTCGGTGCAAGTAGCATTAGAAAAAGAGTGTGTATGTGTAGGCGTTGAAGGGTTACTATTTTCATCTTTGCTCGGACTTTCACTTGACGATTGCGGTTTAATTTCTTCTTCACTTGATGATTGTTCGCTCTCTGAATTTTTATTAGAGGTTGTGTTGTTTTGAGATGAGGCATCCACAATACTAATATCATTTTGAGAACCCGTATCCAATTCAGAAGAAGTGTTATTTGATTTATTACAAGCAGCTAAAGAAAATACTAAAATAATCAATAATAATAATATAGAAATAACTTTTTTCATATTTAATCCCCTTAAATGAAAATAATTTTTCCTTATACAGTATACCATATTAATGTAAGTTGTACAAGATAGTACTTTCGTATCTAATGTTGATTCTCTCGATTGGAAAGAAAATGCCACACCCGACAGCATTTGCCAAAGGGTTACGAGCAAGGTTAAAAACAGTAGGGGTGGATGCCCACATCCACCCGATTGATTTTTTCGGGACGATGTAGGCATCGTCCCCTACAAGAACACACAAAAACCTTGACAAACAAGTGGTTGAGATGTATCGTACATACATAGAAAACAGTAAAAAATTCTAAGGAGTTAAATATGAATTTTAAAGAAATTGCTGAAAATAGACAATCTTGTCGCAGTTATGATGCTACTCGCGCAGTGGAAAGCGAAAAACTTGATCAAATTCTCGAAGTTGCAAGGCTTTCCCCTTCTGCTTGTAACGGTCAGCCTTATAAGATAACCGTTTGCAAGGGTGAGACGGCAAAAAAGGTTGCAAAAGCAACACAAGGAATGGGTATGAATAAATTCGCAACCGATGCTCCTGTTTTGCTAGTGGTATCCGAAATGCCTTATGTTAAAACTGCAGCACTCGCAGCAAAAGCCAAGCATAACGATTACCGTTCGATAGATATAGGCATAGTTTCGGCGTACATTACCGCCGAAGCAACCGCCCAAGGCCTTAGCACCTGTATTCTAGGTTGGCTGGAAGATAAAACAATTCGCGAAATTTGCGATTTGGACGGTGCTGTTCGACTTGTTATCACCCTCGGTTACGCATCGGCTAATGACAAGTTACGCACAAAGAAACGCAAAGATTTAAACGAACTTGTTAAAATAATAGAAGATTAAAAAATCACAAAAATAGACGGCGATTATTCGCCGTCTTTTTTAATGTTGTAGGGGTGGATGCCCACATCCACCCGTTTGCTTTTTATTCTCGGGACGAAGTAGGCATCACCCCCCTATAAAAGACGCTATAAGGTATTGAGAAAGTTTTTAAAAAATGTTATACTAACTAAAGAGGTGCAAATACTATGAAAAAACTGAGAGGACTAATTATAATGCTTTTAATATCTCTTTCATTGTTCGGCTTGACTGCTTGTGGAGAAACCCGAGAAAAAACACTCACTTACGAGCAAATAACTCCCCAAGAAGCCAAAACAATTATGGACACCGAAAAGGATTATATAATCATTGATGCGAGAACCGACGAGGAGTTTGCCGAGGGGCATATTGAAGATGCAATTTTAATCCCCGAGTACGAAATCGCAAATCGCGCCGAAAAGGAACTCCCCGACAAGGATGCTTTAATTCTCGTTTACTGTCGCAGTGGCCGAAGAAGTAAAATCGCATCGGACGAACTTGTTAAACTCGGCTACACCAACGTAAAAGAATTCGGCGGCATCATCGACTGGCCGTATGAGGTTGTAAAGTGAGGAAAGTGCTATGAATAATTACGATTTAGAAGTAAAACAACGCTTTGGAGAAACCGAGGCTTACAAAGAATATCACCAAAAAACAGCAATCTACACCAAGGAAAAAATGCAAAGTATAAACGATGGACTAATGGCAGTCTTCGCTAAATTTGCCGAGTGTAAGAAAACCGGCAACACTGCCGATTCTAACGAGGCTCATACACTCGTAAAAGAACTTCAAGACTACATTACTGAAAACTATTACACCTGCACCAAAGAAATTCTCGCAGGTCTAGGCCTTATGTATGTCGCCGATGAACGTTTCAAAACCAACATCAATAAAAATGGTGACGGCACAGCAGAATTCGTTTCAAAGGCGATAGAATATCACACAAATTGTTAAATTAAAAAACTCGGCTAAATTTAGCCGAGTTTTTTATTGCAAAGTACGTTTTATGGGACACCGTCCGTGTTAAAATAAAGACATAAAAGAATAAGGAGTTTTTAAAATGAAATCTAAATACGGAATTTTAACCTTTATTATCGCTTTAATATGCTTCCCTCTCGGCGTGATTCTCGCCCTTGCAAAAAACTATAAATAAGGATTTTAATTTGCCAACTACGAATAATTTCTACACTCTATTTTCAGTAGTGTAATTCGTTCATATCGTAAAATTTGCCTTCAAATCTATTGTGAAGGTTTTTGGGTGTGGTTTGGTCCACTGCAAAGATTTGGTTTTTGCTGTAAAGAATCGCAATTTTTATGTTTTTATTAACATTTTCGGTGAAATACTTTTTGACCTTTTTATAAAGTGGGTCTTTGATTTTCAAAACATCGGGAATTTGCACCGAAGAAGAACAAGACAGCAAATCGCAAAGAATTTTCTCTCGCAAAACATCCTTGTCGCACTTTGTGCTAAAGAAATTATAAACCTCTTCAGCATAGTCGGAAAGGCGCATCTTCTCTCCCTTAACGGCATTTCCAAAATCGTTAAAAACATCAAAGGGCGCAATACCAACCTCATCTATAAGATATTCTAATGTATATAAAAATCTGCCACCATTATAAAGTCTGTCAAGGGCATCCTCGCAGTTTTTAAGGGTCTTAATTTCATCAAAAGAAAGGCAAGGTGTGGATGTTACCTCGTAAGGTGGTTCGGTGTTAAATGTGCAAGGATATTTCTCGCTGTTTTCTCGCATATCGGCGCCGTAAAGCAGTTTCAAAAATCCCATTTGAAGCATATGCGCTTTAAGGGAATAACCGATATTAAAACTGTTTTTAAAACTTTCAAAATCCTCACCCGTAAGACCGGCGATAAGGTCAATATGGATGTGCATATTATTAAAACTCATAAGTTTTTTAATGTTTGCGATGAGCTTTTTGGTATCGGTTTTTCGGTTGATGTTTTTAAGCACCTGCTCGTTAAAGGACTGCATTCCAATTTCAAGTTGCACAACGCCCCTGGGCATTGAGGACAAAATTTCAAGGGTGCTTTCCCTTAAAATATCGGCTGCAATTTCAAAATGGAAGCATACATTTTGAGGTATTGTTTTGCCGTGGTTTTCTTTTATAAATCTCAAAATTTCGTTAGCCCTTTTTTCGTTGGCATTAAATGTTCGGTCAACGAATTTCACCGTTTGTGTGCCGCTGGTCGCCAAACGGATTATATCCTCTTTTACCCTCTCAAGGTCAAAAAATCGCAATGGAGAGCATCTTCCCGAAAGACAAAATGCGCAACGGTAAGGACATCCTCTTGTGGTTTCAATATAAGAAATTCTACCATTAAGATTTTCAAAAAATTCATTAACAAATGGCGATGGTGGAGTATCAGTATATTCTTTTTCAGGGATGGTTATAATCTCCCCATCTTTTCTATAAGTAAGGCCTGAAACCGACGATAATTCTCCATTTATATTGTCAAGAAAATCAG
>JAZNLZ010000045.1:0-3987 GCA_045579365.1 Acutalibacteraceae bacterium | reverse complement strand
CTTTTAACATATCTGATAATTTGATTATCAATATCAAAAGAAGCAGTCTTAAATGACTCGCAAACCGAAATACCACCCATTGAAACAACAGCAATATCGGTGCTTCCTGCACCAACATCAACGATAAGTGCACCATGGGGTGTGGTAAAATCAAGACCCAAACCAAAGGCCACAGCCAAGGGACTTTCAATGATAAATACATTTCGGCCACCGGCACCTTCAATAACATTTTGAAGAGAGTGATGTTGAAGTTCAGTAAGACCGGCAGGTAAAGTTGCCATTATCTTTGGTCTTAAAATTTTATTGCCCAAACACTCAGTCATATAATTTTTAAGCATAATTTCAGCAATTTCATAATCCGAAATTACTCCACGCTCAATAGGATTAATACACATCAAACTTTCGGGAGTTCTACCCTGAGTTTGCTTTGCTTTTTCACCAAAATATACGGGCAACCAAGTGTCGCTATCAACCGTAACAACATTTGGTTGTTCAAAAAGCACCTTTGAACTTGAAAAAATTACGGTTTTAGAAGAACCAATATCAATACCAATATCTGTTGCCATAATAACCTACCTTTTTTTGTTTTTTCCTTTAGAAATAAGTCCTGTAACGCAGTACACATCAACAGCGCCTGCTTTAAATAACGCCTTTGCACATTCATCCAAAGTTGCACCTGTAGTTTTAATGTCATCTACAAGCAAAACCTTTCTGCCCTTTAGAGAAATGTTTGGATAAAACATGCCTTTAACATTTTCAAAACGTTCCTTTTTCTCTGCTTTGTATTGTGGTAAACGCTTTTCGTTACAACCCAAAGCATTTTCAACCAATGGTAAATTCAAAATGCTTGAAAGTTCCTTTGCTAATACCCTACTTTGATTATATCCTCTTTTAAGTTCACGCTTCAAATTTAGTGGAACATAAACGACACAGTCAAAATAGGCACCATAAAAATCATTTTTAACCGAAATCGCCATTCGCTCAGCAATAAATTTTGCAAAGTGAATTTTGCGATTAAACTTAAAGGCATACATAATCTTTTGCGCCACACCTTCGTTATAAAAGGGTGATGTTGCAGCCGTAAAATGAAAAACATGACTTTTACAGTTACAAGAATTCTTGGGATTTCCACAAACCTTGCATCTTGTATCAAAATTTGTTTTTTCTAAACTTTCAAGGCAAAAATCACACAAACTTTCACCTTTTGGAATAATTCTATCACAAGCAATACATTTGTTTGGAAAAATCGCATCTAAAATGCTTGTAACTATCTTCTTAATAAAATCCATATTGAGATTTTTCCTTTAAAAACTCGGTCAAAAGGGTGTATCTTAAGGTTTTACGGTCATTTGCAGCCATTGCATACCAAACCGACTCGTCGCCCACCAAAATAAGCATTTTTTTAGCACGAGTAACTGCTGTGTATAAAAGATTTCGATACTTGAGTTTGCTTGGCACATCCATAAGTGGAATGACAACATAATCGTATTCACTTCCTTGGCTTTTATGAACGGTAACTGCATAAGCCAATTCAAGTTGTGACAAGTCCTCCGAAAAATAGGTTGCCACCTTATCATCGTAACGAACCTTTAGGATACCACCCCTAATGTCAATGTCGGTAATATAACCAACATCGCCATTAAAGATACCCGTACCGTATTCGCCGTTATCCTTTTTATACTGCAAATCATAGTTATTTTTGATTTGCATAACCTTATCCCCAACCCTAAGATAAAAACCTTTATAGCTTAGCTGAGGTTCTTTACCCTTACGAGGATTTAGTTTTTCCTGCATTAAATTATTTAGGTTAACCGTACCTGTATCATTGAGTTTTGTGGGACACAAAACCTGAACCTGAGTAAGTGGGTCAATGCCATAAGCCGAAGGTAAACGCTCACTCACAAGTTCAAGCACTGTTTTAACGGTAGAATACTTGTCCCCTCTTCTTAAGAAAAAGCAATCGGAATTCTTATCGCTAAAATCGGCTTCTTGGTTGTTAATAATCGCATGAGCGTTAGTGACAATCTTACTCTTTAAAGCTTGGCGAAAAACCTTTTTAAGGCGAATTGCAGGGAAAATATCAGCCGCCAAAATATCGCCTAATACATTACCTGCACCAATACTTGGAAGTTGGTCGGAATCCCCCACAATTATTACTCTTGTGCTACTTTTAAGCGCCTTTAAAAGGTCGCTGAAAAGCAATGCATCTATCATTGAGGCTTCATCAAGAATTATAACATCACAATCGAGAGGATTTCTTTCGTTTCGAGCAAAAGAACGTTCTTCGTTTTCGCTCCATTCAACCTCTAACAATCTATGTATTGTCTTGGCTTCTCTACCACAAAGTTCGGTCATTCGCTTAGCAGCCCTACCTGTAGGAGCAGCAAGTTCAATATCTAAATCACGATTTTCGAAAAGTTTAATTATGGCATTGAGTGTGGTGGTTTTACCTGTCCCGGGTCCACCTGTCAAAACCAAAATACCATTTTCAAACGCTTCAAAAATTGCCTGTTTTTGTAAATTTTCAAACTTAATATTTAATCGGTTTTCAACATGTTCTATTTCAAGTTCATCAACCCTAATTGTTTTATCAATGTTTCCCTTAATGGAAAGCAACCTGGCCGAAATATACTGCTCAGCCGAAAAATACTCAGGCAAAGCAATAAACTCGGTTTTTCCCACAACTCTTGAAGATAGTCTGAAACAATCAATAAGTCGGTCACAACAAATATCAACCGTACTTTCGTTACACTCCAAAAGGCTACAGCAAACGCTAATAAACTTATCTCTCGGCAAACAGGTATGACCGTTACTAAGGTTACGCCTTAGAACATATTCAATACCGGCGCTTACCCTTAATTCACTATTCTTATCAATTGCCAGCTCTTCGGCAAGTTCCTCGGCCGTTTCAAAAGGAAAATCTATTCCCTTCTCGCAAAGGGTATATGGGTTAGTCTTAATAACATCGGTTGACCTTTCGCCAAAACGGCGATAAATGTTTAAGCACCTGTCAGCACCAACGCCATATTTTGAAAGCATAAACATAATTTCTCTTATACCGTATTGTTTTGCAAATTCTTTACTTAAAGATAAAGCCTTTTCCAAAGAAATACCCTTTAAGGTTGCCAACTCTTCGGGGTTGTTTTGAATAACATCAAGACTTCGCTCACCAAATTTTTCAACAATTCGTCTTGCAGTTGCAGGTCCAATACCTTTAACGGCGCCCGAAGAAAGATATTTTAAAATATCGGCTTGATTTTGAGGGATTATTCTTTTAAACTCCACAGCCTTAAATTGTTGACCGTAGGTTGGATGAAGGGTATATTCGCCGATGAAGTTTGCAGTATCTCCCTCATTTAAAAAGGGCAAAATACCAACAACCGTAATCTCTTCATCCTTGGTTTCAACCGAAGCCACTGTATAGCCATTAGCAGAATTTTGATAGGTGATTTTTTGGACAGTACCACTAATTTCGGTAAAATTCATTTTATCACCCATTTTTCTGCCTCCTAAACTTTAGTGTTTTTTAAAATTTTAAAACCCGTTTTGTTAATCAAGTTATTAAATTCATCATTATTTTCGTTGCTGATATTAGAATTATCAACAAATATTTCTTGCGCCAGTTTATTTCCTTGCCACTTGAAATCAAAGTATAAATTTAAAATTTCCCTGTGAAAATCATTATTGGAAACAACAAGAATGATTATCCTTTTGCCACGTTTCAGCGAAGATAATATCCACTTTTTAGTTATATGTATAATTTCGGACAATCCTAAAATTGCCAAAAAAATCAAAACAGCCAAAAATATATATTTTGCCATATAAATTCCTCCCTAAAAACATTTTATTCAGGTTAGAAAAAAATGACAAAATTCGAATTAAGGGGAGGCTATTCCCTCCCCTTAAAGTTATTTAATTGTTACTGTGGTTTGATAGGTTCCAACAGCCCAAACATTCTTATAACCTTCAAAAGAAATTGAAGCATTA
>JAZNLZ010000044.1:0-46550 GCA_045579365.1 Acutalibacteraceae bacterium | reverse complement strand
AGTCGTATATTTTTTTGTATGCTATTTCTCCGCGCTTTGTATCAAATTGCCTTATGCGAAGAAGCAATTTTAGTTTTAGTCCATAGTAGAAAATATAATCTTCGGAAAAGCTATCCATAGGCCTTAGCGTTTCTAAGATTTCCAAACGGTAACTGTTTAGATATTTTTCTGCTTCCATCGGATTTTCGATTTCCGTTGCCGCGTTTGCTGCCTTGATATACTCCACCGGAAAAATTCTATTCTCTGTATCGAATGGCTTCTTCATTTTCTCTGCCCGAACTTTACCAAGAGCAAACCGAAGGTTTCGCTCGCTTTCGTTCCAGGCATCAATCAATGCAGAGCCGGAGTTCTCGCTGTTTTTGGGAGGTGATAGGGTAAGCTTACTCAGCATTTCCTGCGCCCTTTTTCCTAAAAAACGGTTGCAAAGCTCTGCAAATCGTTCTTCGGTAATCGGAAGCGGAGTATTTTCACTTATCCCATCCAAAGACGGCAACTGCGATATTAAATAATATTCAGCCATAGGTTATTACTTCGCCTCTTTCAAAAGCTCGGTAACCTTAGGGCTAAGATAATTTGAAAGCATATCCACAACTGCCTCTGCCGAATAATCGTAATATGCGCTGCCGTCATTGACAGCGATGCGGAATCCACCGTCAAAATTATCATTTGCCTTCAAAGTAATACCCTTTAACATTTTTTCCTTAAGAGCTGCAAGTAATGTTTCTTCTAATTTTTTAAGGTCTTGAGTATTCAAAATCACCGCGATATCTTCTGCATCCGGCTTGTTTGCCCAATTTTCAACAATGCTGATAATCAGCCCTGCGAATGCATCCGATGAATATACAGCAGTAACATTTTCGCTAACGATAGCATTAAGCTCTCTCGTTACACTTTCCCTGAAAGAAATAAGCAGATTGCGACCTGCCTGACGAATAGCATCTTCACTTGATTTCGTCATTCGCTCGGTTTCAGTTCTTGCAAGGCTCAAGATTTTATCTGCCTGTGCCTGTGCATCAGCAATAATCTTTTCGGCATCTGACTTTGCCGCTTCAACAATAGCCTTAGCTTCTGCTTCAGCGGTTTCAACACCATCCTTCTTAATCTGCTCAATAAGCTCCTGAAGTTGAACTTCCATAATTGTATCTCCTTTTATATTTAGTCGATTTTACTGCCTAAAAACAAAATGGATCCAGCTTCCTCTGCAGACAGCTGGATCCATTAATGTAATTACAACTATTTGATTTTTTGTATTATAGCACGCTTTTCTTATTTCGTCAAGTCTTTAGAAGGATAAGTCCATAAAAAAATCAACTTTGTAAATTCTACAGTGCAAATTGAAGTGGAATTCAGTGCGGGAATTCATCCACATATATCTGCTTAAAAAGCAAGTTTAAATAAACGGATAAGTCTATAGTTCATCCGGCTTTGTAACAGTTTGAATATTTAGTTTTAGCCGAACGCAACAGCAAAAAACGTCCATCCCTTCGCATTTTAAGTCGAAACCAGCAGATTTTCACTCAAATTTATGCAAATCCGAGCCCAGCAAAAATTAGCGAAAATCCTAGTGTTTATGCAATTTTTTCGATGTTTGTCCTATTATACCATATTCCTCGATTCTTCTAACAATTCCAGTTGCTTTCATATATAAATTCTCCTTATCACATTTCGTAGGGTACGATGCCCACATCGTCCGGATAAGATTTGGCAAATCCAAGTGGGTGGATGTGGGCATCCACCCCTACAACAAAATTTTCAAATTGTGATGTTATTATTTGTAACTCATGGAATTTATACTGATTACATTTACTTTTGAAAGTAAATATGATATAATAAAGAAAAATCGATGGGGGTTTGATTTATGTTAGATAATTTGTACGAAAACATAGGTGGTAAAATCAAGAATTGGGCGAAATGGCTCTTCATTGTTGAGGCTATCAGCGCTATTATAACCGGTATTGTTTTGATTGTTAACGACGACGATTATATTACACACGGAATTCTAACTTTAATTTGTGGTCCAATTGTCGCTTGGGTGGGATCTTGGCTTATGTATGCATTCGGCCAATTGGTCGAAGATGTCCATGCTATGCGCGACAAAGAGGGTACTACAAAAGAGGTGCATGCAAAACATGAAGCCGAGGCGAAAATGAAGCGTGAAGCCGAACTAAAAGCACAACAAGAAGCAGTTGCAAGAGCAAAATGCGAAGCAGAAAAGATAGGAAAATGGCAAGAAGAGAATCAGTTGTCCGATGAAGATTTTATTGATTGTGCTTGCCCCAAGTGTGGTGTAATACTATCTTTCTTGAAAAACGAAACCAAAGGCGTATGTCCTAATTGCGATACCAAATTTGAAATTAAATAAAGCACAAGCGAGGTGAAATTCACCTCGCTGTTTTTATACCACAATGCAATATTTTAAAATCGCACGGGAAGAATTTACTTTTGAAATAAAATATGATATAATATTTAAAAATCAATTGGCGAGGCGAATTTTCTATGGAAAACCAAGCACTACAAGATAGATTCAGGCGACAACTTACCAATGGTCATGCCATAACAGTTATCACTGTTTCGCTTTTTGAAATTATAGGATACATAATACTAATTCTTGCAAAAATTGAATTTTTATCAATTAAAAACCATTACTTGTGGTTTAATGTGGTACTTCCTATTATAGTCAATATGCTCACCCACACGGTTGCAAGATTAATCGTTAATAAACCTGAGGTTAGCCGTGAAAAGAAAAACGCAAGTATCATCATTGCAGCACTAATCACTTCTTTTGTTGTGGCAGTAGTACATAGAGAATATATGGTAACAAGTTGCGCCTTTATTTTCCCCTTCATACTTTCAACAGTATTTAATAGCAAAAAATTATTAAATACCTGTTTCATCGCATCTACCTTTATTATTTTAACTGTTGGTAGCGCATTTTTATTGGACAACTCCATGACCTTGGGTACAGCCATTAATTTATTTATTTTGTTTGGTTTTTTATTCATTTCTTATATTTGTGGTGTTATATCTATTAATTTTTCTAATCAAACCTATGAGACAATAGAGAACCAAGCCGAAGAAAACGACAAATTAATGGAAGCTGTGTTGCGAGACCAAAAAACTGGACTTTACAACTACTCTTCTTTTACAGCCAAACTTAACGAACAAATTAAATACATCGGCAGCAACTCTCCCCTATGCCTTGCTGTTATCGACATTGATGATTTTAAAAAAATTAATGATACATACGGTCACGATGATGGCGATGAGGTTTTAAAATTCCTTGGCAAACTTCTTAAAAAACATTCCAACAAAACCATCACATCATACCGTTACGGTGGCGAGGAATTTACCATTTTGTTCTCAAAAAAGAAATTGCCCGATGCTGTTATCATTGTGGAAAAAATATTAACTGAATTTAAAAAACATACCTTCAAATTTGCAAACAATTCCTTCACTTTTTCTGCCGGAGTTGCCGAATATAGCGACGGATTAAACAGCGAGACCTTTTTTGAAATTGCCGACCAAACACTGTATGAAGCCAAAAGAACAGGCAAAAATCGCATATTAACATCAAAATAAAACGGAGTGGAAATCCACTCCGTTTTTTAATATCCTTTTTTATAATCAATCTTATCGGTAACTTCGCCCGTATTAATATAATCAATTACCTTTTGGGTTATATCTTTAACATAGCGTTGATGTCCCTCTTTTGTTTTAATTGCTTGGTGAGGTGACAATACTATATTTTCAAGTTCTGTAAAAGGTTGGTCAGAAGGTGGCAAAATTTGTTTTCCACTGGGTTTTTTATCCCAAGTATCTATTGCAGCACCTGCAACATATTTATTTTTAAGAGCATCATAAAGCGCCTTTTGATCAATGCTATTACTCCTACCCACATTTACAATATATTTACCCTTGAGAAGTTTGATAGTATCTTCATTGATTACATTATCGGTATTAGCAGTTTTAGGCAATGAAAGTATAACAAGGTCACTGTTTTTAAACAACTCTTCAAGACTATCCACAACCTCAATATCCTCAACTGTCTTGCCACGATTTAAGGTATAGGCTTTTATACCGTTTCTTTTCAATATTGCATTTATGTTTTTACCAATGTGACCAAATCCCAAAAGACCCACTCTCATATTGAAAAAGCTTTCCCAGAAAGGATTTGTATGGTCATACCATATTCCACGGCGAAGTTTTTTGTCGCACTCGGTAATACGATTAACAAGGCTTATACTAAGACCAAAGGCATACTCGGCAATTATTCCGGCGTCAACATGGGAATTTACAAGTATAATTCCTCTTTTTTCCATTTCGGCAAGTGGGAAATCGTCCACACCTGTTTTATAAGCAAAAACTGCTTTAAGTTTGTTGGCTGTTTTGAGCGCAGTTTTAGACATACGCTTGCCGATAAAAATATCCACATCCACCAATGAATAATCCGAAAGTCCAACCACCTCAACCTCAGCAAACTGACTTAAGGTTTTTATCATACCCTCGAATTCTTTATCACGCTTAGCAATACTAAGACAAATTTTCATCTTCGTTACCACCTTTTAATGAAGATTCAAAATAAGAATTGATTCGTTTTTCCGACATATAAAGAACATCGCCCTCAACAGTTGCTTTAATCACAAAACAATTTGTTGCAAAATCAAGGGTTTTCTTAATATCACCGTCAAAATTCAAATATCCGTGAATGAAACCTGCTGCAAAAGCATCTCCCCCACCAATGAGTTCTAAAATGCGGGCTTTCTTTTCACAACCGACTTTTTTACCATCTTTAGTATAAACTTCCGATTTAATTATATGCTCATCAGGTGATACTATCTCTCTTTCACGAACAACCAAAAGTTTATCGCCATAAACATTAAAGAAATCGCTTCTCCTTATATCAAGAAAAACGTTTAAATCTTTAGAACTACAAAAAACAATATCTGCAAAAGGAATAATCTTTTTATAAACTATAGCTGCTTCTTCCACACTCCAAAGTTTTGCACGATAATTAAAGTCAAAACTAATCGGTATATTGCGCTTTTTGGCCTCCACCAAAAATGCAAAACAAAGTTTTTGGGATGAAGGTGACAAGGCAAAAGAGATACCGGTTATATGGAAAAGGTTAACATTTTCAAAAACAGTATCAAAATTAAAATCCCCAACATTTAAGGTTGTAACCTCGGAATGTTTTCTGGAATAAATGACATTTCTGGTCGTATTTCCATTTTCCAAGAAATACAAACCCATATTATTGCCTTGGGATATTATACTATCGCAATCAATTTCGTATTTTTTAAGATGTTTCAAGGCTGCTTGTCCCAAACTGTTATCGGGAAGTTTTGTTAAATATCTTGTGGAGTTGCCAAGGCCTGACAATGCCACCAAAACATTAGACTCGGTTCCACCAAAACAAGCATTGTATTCGTCAGAATTAAGTATAGAATTTGTTGGTGTTAAACGCAACATTATTTCGCCAAAAGACAAGATTGTTTTGCTTTCCTTTTGCATTTTCACCGTTTTTATTTTATCTATCCTATCCCAACAAAGTTCCATATACGCAAGGGTTACAAGCAATGCCTCGCCACATTCGCGTACAAATTTAGGATTAAATATATTATCCTTAATTTCTTTTATTTTTTCCCAACATCCAACCATTCGGCCGCAGCGAGAAGAAACTCTTCTATGTACCTTTAAAATATTCTTTCTTAATAAGGCCATTTTATAATCAAAATCAACATTAACTTGGCTACGGGGAATTAAATAATAATCCGACTCCAACTTCGAGTCTTTGATAACATACTCGCCTTCTTTTTTACTTGATACCTTATACTCTAAAGTTTTCTTTAACTCGGCAGCACTCGTTTTTGTTCTAACATAGAAATACAAATTAGGCTTTCCACCTTCCAACAGGTCTCGTGCCAAGCCTAAGAAATTTTGTTTTATAGTAAATGTTTCGTAATCCTCATGAGTTAAGCCGAAGTTTTTATATATGGTTTCACTAATTATATTTTTAAGTTTTTCTTGCGCAGTTACCGTGCTATTATCTAAAACTTCTCTTCTATCAAGTTTTAAATCATTAAGTTTTAACGCTAAAGATATACTTTGCGCAAACTTGTTTTTCCAGGTACTTTTATTGTGACCACGTTTTTCTACCAAAATATAATCATCACTAGTAATTATAAGACCGTTAATACCTATTTGATTGCCAAGTTTTGAATGTTCAATAGGACAAATTTTATCGTCATACTCATAAACTTCACGAATACTAAGTCCGTTTGCAAACTTATAATCCATACAACGGTTTGTTACAAGCATATTGTAGTATGTAGAACGGGACGTTGTTAACTCTAAAACATTATTGTTATAATCAAAATCATCAAGTCTAACTGTGGTAGAATTGTTCTTTATAGAATTTTTGTGCGCCTGCAATATTTCATCGGCATTATTAATTACAAAGGTAGGGAGTTCTTGTTTTCGATTGCTATCATTAAAACTAATCTCAGTATCTCCTGAAATATTTGCAAATACATTTAAGGATGCTAAACACAACTCACCCTCATCATATTTGTTTTTAATTTTAGTTGACATTTTAATCTTTTGGGGAAATTCATTGCCTTCCGCCTTATTTTCTACAACTTTATTCTCTTTCGCCTTGTTAATTGCATTAGAATCATTTTCATTTGATTTCTTGTTTTTCTTCGTAGGAACATGTGTTAAAAGAAGGTATTCACCTTTCTTTTCAATAAAAGAGTTATTGTATTGGGTTTGGCCTATTTTATGTTCTTTGTACTGTGCTATTATTTTATGATGATTATCTTCGGTTTTGAAAGATTCTTCACTATATTTTTCAAATCGTGAAAAACCTTTTGCAATAATAACTGTTATAAGAAAAGCAGATAAAAATGAAAAAGCATCTTGAGAAATTAAAATATCAAATATAGCTTCACCTATGTTTTTTTCTTGCCAAACTCCCCAAACAACCAAAATCACAAGTATACCCACGGCGGATAAAGTGACCTTTACTCGAGACTTATCCATAACATATGCTATAAGTTTTGAAAGTTTCTTCATTTATATCCCCCATTACCAAAACATCTTATACTTAAATTAATTTTATCACTAATCATCTTTTTTTTCAACACAAAACTCACCTAATTTTTAAGTAACATTTACCCTTGAAATAATAAGTATGTATATTATAATAAAAATAGTATTTTATTTGAAATAGGGAGAAAATTTATGAACTACGAAATTAAAATGCTCGAAGGCGAATATTTTTGGGGAGGCAGTTCAAACGATGGTGGTTTTGCACCATATAACAAAGAAACTGAACTCACAAGACGCTTTAAAAAATGGGCTTCAAACCAAACAATGCCTATGTATATTTCAAACAAAGGCAGATGCATTTGGTCCGAAAACCCCTTTAACTGCGAAATTAAAGACGGTACATTTTTCATTGATGGCGAAGATGTTACGGTGGAGAGTTTCGGTTCTACCCTTAAAGATGCCTATTTAGGCGCTATGAAAAAATATTTCCCACCCTGTGGAGACCTTCTTGAAGAAGATTTCTTCAAAAAGGTTCAGTATAATACCTGGATGCAGTTTACATACGACCAAACCGATAAAAACATTTTAAGCTATGCAAAATCAATTATCGAAAACGGCTTTAAACCCGGTATTTTAACCATTGACGAAGGTTGGCAAAAATCCTACGGCGATTGGACCTTTGATGATGCAAAATTCCCCAATCCCAAGGAAACAATTGATGAGCTTCATAAAATGGGCTTTAAGGTTATGCTTTGGATAGTACCTTATGTTTCGCCCAACGGTTTATGGTTCGTTCGTCACAGCGCACCCCATTTCTGCAAGGAAAACCACTTTTTAAGAACAAAAGATGGCGAAATTGCAGTTATTAAGTGGTGGAACGGTATGAGTGCTATTCTTGACTTTACCAAGCAATGCGACCGTGACCTTCTTGACAGCCAACTTAAAAAGCTTATGGATGACTACGGTGTTGATGGCTTTAAGTTTGATGGTGGCTCCCTTGAGGACTATACTTGGGACAATCCAATTAACGGTGAAGCCAACGAAGATTTCACACCCACCGAGAGAAATATTGCTTGGAACGATTTTGGAACAAAATATCGTTATCACGAGTATAAGGACACCTTCAAAGGTGGCGGCAAACGTAGTATTCAGCGTTTAAGAGACAAGCGCCACTCCTGGCAAAACGATGGTCTTAACTCCCTTATCCCCAATGCTATCGTGCAAGGATTATTGGGTCACCCCTTCATTTGCCCCGATATGGTTGGTGGTGGCGAGTGGCTTGATAGAGCCCTTGGAACAATGGTTGATGATGAATTATTCGTTCGTATGGCTCAATGTTCAGCCCTTTTCCCCATGATGCAGTTCTCATGGGCACCTTGGGAATCGGTTGATGAAGAACACATGGCTCTCATTAAGGCAGCCCACGACCTTCACAACAATTCTGCCGATAGAATTTTGAAGTTGGTTGACGATGCTGTTAAAACCGGCGAACCGATTTTACGCCCACTTGAATATAATTACCCCCATTGTGGTTACGAATTGGTTAAAGATACCTTTATGCTGGGCGAAGACCTTTTGGTAGCTCCTGTTATCAATAAGGGTGAAACTGTTAGAAAAGTTCAGTTACCCGAAGGCCAGTGGCGTGGATTTGACGGAAAAGAATATACAGGTGGAAAAGAAATCTCCTTGCCCGTTACCCTTGCCGATTTACCTTATTTCGAGAAAATTAAATAATTTCCCAATAATTAACAACCCCGTCGGAAAACCAACGGGGTTGTTTGTTTTAATACTGGACGATTTCACATCTTTAGGAATTGCACCATTTGGATTAAAAGGACTTGTAAAGAGCCTTTTTCCAACCTTATTAAAAAGTTATTGGTTTTTCTCAGCTTATTTGGGATTATTTTTGCTATCTCCACTGCTAAATCTACTTGTCCAAAAGTTAAATTTAAAACACGCATTTACTTTTTTAATCATTATTTTATTTTTTAGTATTATCTCTACCTTTTATGATACATTCTCGATCTTAGGTGGATACAGCCTAATTTGGTTTATTTTTATATACTTAATAGGTGCAATTATTAAAAAATTTAAACTAAACGAACTATTTTCAAGAAAATGGTGGTTAATCATTGCTTTAGTATCTTTTATAATCACTTGGTTTTCAAAACTTGCATTACAATTTTCAAGAATTTCATTCTTGGAAAATCGTAGTAGCCAACTTGTAAATTATGTATCTCCAACTATAGTTTTAATGGCGATTGCTCTGTTATGCTTGTTTTCAAAAATAAGCTGTAGTACTTCGTCAGCTAAAACAATTTCATTTTTTGCTTCTTCTGCTTTTTCAGTCTACTTAATACATGATAATAGTTATATTAGAAATCATTTAATATCGAAAATACATACTTTTATCGGCAACTTTAACTTTCTATCATTAACTTTATTTATAATTTTCAGTGTCTTAACAATTTTTATCACTTGTATATTCATTGATAAAATACGAATATTCATATTTAAACTTCTTAATGTTGAAAAAATTTCAGTGCAAATAGAAAAAATCAGCAAAAAAACAATAAATACTATATATCTAAGATTAGCAAAAAAACAGCAAAAATAAACGAGGTGAATATCACCTCGTTTTTGATTTTAATTACAATTAAACATTAACGTCACAAACAACCATAACGGTGCTTTCCATGGCGCCAACTTCTTCTTTTAACACCTTATGGCATTTTTCGTCTTTAAAAGCGCACATTATACCAACGTAACCACTGATTCCACTTTTAGCAGGGATGATATCATAAGTGATTAATTGTTCGCCGAAACTTTGAATCATATCAACGATTTCTTGAGTTTTATTTATATCAGATATTTCAATATATGTACTCTTCATGCTTTTTTGTTTTCTTTCGGCTTTTCCAAGCATTGTAACACTGATAATGCAAATAAGGGTGGCAAAAATAGCGCCCCAATAGAAACCGTAACCGGCAGCAATACCAATAGCAGCAGTTGCCCACATACCGGCAGCAGTTGTAAGACCGGTGATAACTGAGCTGTTACGAACCATAATAGTACCGGCACCAAGGAAACCGATACCGGAAATAACCTGAGCGGAAATTCTGGCAATATCACTTGTTGCGCCTAACTCACTTAAATAAACACTTGTAAGAGATGTCATAGCAGCACCAATACAAATAAGCATATGGGTTCTAAGACCTGCAGGGCGACCGTGTCTTCCTCTTTCAGAACCAATAAGACCACCCATTAAAGCTGCAGCCATCAGTCTTATAAATACCATACCTGGCCCAAATTCCGCAAACAATGGTGTTATTTTATTAATAAATTCAGCCATCGCGGGACACCTCCGTTAGTTAATACTTTTCTCTCAAAATAAAAAAAGACGCAAAAATCAAGGCAACCCAAAATTTTCTCATCTCCATTTATTTATTATGAATATTTTACTATATAAATACCCTAAAGTCAAGGGCGATTTATAATGGTTATGATTAGTCGAAACAAAATGTTTCGACACAAAATCTTAGATTTTGCAACAAATTTCTTTTGAAATTTGTTCATATCCATTGCAATGAGTGTTGTGCAAAATTGAATTTGTAAATTCGATTTTGCCAAAGCCACTTGAAAAGTGGCTTATCGAAGCGCTTTTTCGCGTTTCGATAAACTACAATCATTATAAATAATGCATATAAACAAAAGGGTCCGTTCACCTAAAATGAACGGACCCTTTTTGCGAAAACATTACTTCTCTAAATATTTGTTAGCTTCTTCAGCTGTAATCTCTTTCATGGTTTCGCCACAGCACTTAATGCCGCAATTTTCGCAGGTGCAATCGATTAATACCTTAACCATTGCGCCACACTTTTCACAACGAACGATTTTATCCATTTTGACACCTCCTATTGATTAAATCTTTTAAATAAACTAATTAGTTCATCAATGGTATCAAGTTCTCCGTTTTCCAAATCCCTTGATACACACATATACAAATGATTTTCTAAAATGTGGGTTGATAAACTTTTAATGGAATTTTTAACTGCAGACAACTGAATTAAAACATCATTACAATAAGCATCGTTTTCAACCATTTTAGTTATTCCGTTTACCTGACCACTTATTCTATTGAGTCTATTAATGATTAACTTTTTCTCGTCATCACTTCGTTTAGTTTTTTTACTGCAACAATTATCCATAAATCATCCCTCCAAATACATAATATACCCCACGGGGGTATATTGTCAATAGGGGGGTATATTAAACATTAAAAATAAATAGGTAACCAGTGAAAATAAACTCCCGAACACTTTCGCATTCGGGAGTTTTTAATTTTTAGGATTAAGCCTTTGTTTCAGCAACTTCCTTTTCTTCTTCGTTTATATTTTTCTTGCGCTTGAAAATCATATTACGGAATAAAAGCAAGTTCATAAAAATCAAAAATACAATCAAAATAATCAAGGTTAAAATAGGTTTCTTGGGTGCGAATGTAGCCAAGAGCATAATTGGGAAACCGAATACAATTGCCGGGAAGTTTTGATAGACCATATTATCAACTGCAGGTGTTTTAAACTCACCATCAATTTCACGAAGAAGAATAGTTCCTGTACTTGCAGTGCCGGTTAACATACCATACATCATAAGAAACTGTTCTTCCGAGTAAGCAGCAAATAACTTTTTAGCAACAAAATAGTTATATACATAGGTTACAACTAATCCCACAAGGCCGAGAATCAACATAATGCCCCAGTATTTTCCGAGAATACCAAGCCTTATGGCAGCTATTCCCGAAACAACCATAAGATCAAAAAAGAAATTGCTGATTCTTGTCATAAGAAAATTATTTATATATTCCTTTTTAACAATACGCTTTTTTCTTAAAAAAGACACTACTAATTTTAAAGTACTTGCAGAAAGTACACCCAAAATGAAGTTAAAACCATAAATCACCGATCGCATACCGGGCAAAAGATTACCAAGCAATCTCATAAACAAAAATGTTAGTAAATAAGCAGCAAAAACAAAACAAGCCTGAACTGTTATTTTGTCAATACTCCCCTGCATTGGGATTTCGTTTTTACCCTCAATTTCCTCGGTTAATACACTACTTGTTCTCTTAAATTTAACGGTCAACTTACCCTTTCTTTTGAGTAAATTAAGGTGAATAACGCCACCAATACTTGCACTTAAAAATCCTAAGGCAGCGATGGTTAGCCCGAAACTTTTGCCACCATCAAAACCAAATTCCGTTTCATATATATTTCCGTAGTTTAAAGCTTGACCACTACCTTGACCGTATCCAAAAGGCAACAAAATACCGGCAGCAGAGAAAAATCCGGTAATAATCTTAGCCGCAATAATGGTGATAACCAAACCAAAAATGGCTTGTATTAAATATGTGGATACTGTAGTCACACCCGTATTAAATATCTCGGTGGTTCTTTGTTTTGTGAATTTATTGTTTGATGATTTAAGGGTTGAAGAAATAAACCCAAGTGCCAATGTGTGATATGTAACTATTTCCAAAATGTTATATCCACTGTAATTAAAAAATTGGGTTTCAAATAAGGTTTCTTTGGTAATTAAATCATATATACCTGCCACGATAAGTAAAAGAATACCAGCCAAAACCGAAGTGGGTATTAGAGAAATTTTTAATATCTTAATATTCTTTTTTAAGGCATTTGCAGCCAATAAACTTAATAACAATGTGCCGATAAGATTAATACTACCCCACACATCAGAGCTCCAAAAACTTTCCATCCACATCACCTTTTTAATAATATGCTGATTTTTTATATCATTTTACATTTTATCATATTTTTTTCAATAATGGAATAGTTTTCTGCTTTAAACCTGCCATATTTATTTAAATCGACATTTTTCACAAAACCACTTAACACAAAAATCCCGTTTTTTAAGTTTTGTAAAGTTTAAAAAATAACCTCCCGAACGCATAATATTCGGGAGGTTTAAGTCTATTAATATTTGCCGACAAAAATTATTTCAAATCTATTTTTGAAAATCTCCATGCACCGAAGCCTAGCAAACCCACTGTGCCTACAATTGGAGGTATCACATAATAACACACATCCTCCAATTTATAGGAAGTGCCAAGGCCGATGGTGGCCGACGAATTAAATACATTAATTCTTTGCACAAACTCAATGATTTCCATCGTAGTTTTCATATCAGGTTGTGCACCGATTGTTATGAGTACAATTTGCAAAACGCCTGCAATCATGGAACAACCAAACACAACAGCGATATACAAAACTATCATTATTCCCATATTCTTTTTGGTGGTGCAAAGGTAGCTTACAAATGCCGAAACAAACATATAAACCAACATTTGGAAAAGCAAGGACTCCCAAAAATACCAAAAGTCCGAAGACGTGAAGGGGGTTGTTTGGTAATCAAAAAAGAACAAACAAATTCCCAAGGTCAACAAAGCGTGGGCCAACACAATGCCAAATGTGGTTATGAAACAAACCGTAAAGTTTGATAAGAATATTGAAGGACGGGAATATCCGGCAATAATCTTATTTCTAATTGTGCCGAAACTAAAATCTTTAAATAGAATTATACCGATAAGCAAGGGTGCAATTAACCCTAAGTTGTTACCAAAAGAAAAAGCGCTGAAAAACTGACCCTTGGCCGTAACATATCCTGCAAGCATTTCTTTTGTTATGGGGTCTAAATCCTCCATATTGCCGAATATAACCACATATAAAAAGGGTGTTAAAACGGCAAAACCAACAGCCAAAATGCAAACAACCAAGAAAAGTTTATCCTTAAAAAATCTTTTAAAATCTAAATTTATAAGCTTGTTCATGCCTGTTTACCCCCTATTGTTTCAAGATAATAATCCTCAAAACTGGATTCGTGGCAGTTTATAGCAGTGATATTAATATTTTGAGCTATAACAGCAGACAAAATCTGGTTAAAATTCAACTCACCCGCAAAGCGAACGCCATTTGGAATGGGCGAAATCTTTTCGCCGTAACCCAAATTTTCAAGCACAGCGTATAACTGCTCAGGGTTATCCACAGTAATATCGGTGGTTTTAAGCATTTCTTCCTGCAACTGTGCTGCAGTGATTTCCTTTATAATATGTCCCTTTGAAATAATGCCATATTTGGTGGCAACCAAGGAAAGTTCGCTTAAAATGTGAGAAGAAATAAGGAAAGTGATGTTTCTTTCACGGTTGAGTTTTAAAATCAACTCTCTTATTTCAACAATACCTGCAGGGTCCAAACCGTTCATCGGCTCGTCTAAAAGCAAAAATTCAGGGTCGCCGATTAACGCCATGGCAATACCTAGTCGTTGACGCATACCAAGTGAATAATTACCGGCGTGTTTTTTATCCTTTAAAAGTTCGCCTAAACCCACTTCTTCCAATATCTCGCCAATTCTTTCATCGGCAGGAATTCCAAGCAGCATACACTGCATTTTAAGGTTATCAAAAGCCGACATATTAAGGTATATAGATGGGCTTTCAACAACAGCGCCAACCTTTCGGCGAGCTTTTGCTATCCCCTTTGAATTATTTTCAACGCCAAACAATTCAAAATTGCCCGAATAGGGAGAAATTAACCCGGTAATCAAACGGATGATGGTGGTTTTACCCGAACCGTTTTCTCCAACAAATCCGTAAATATCACCACGGGCAATATTCATATCAGCTTGATTTACTGCAAATTGCTTTTTATATTTTTTAGATAACCCGAAAGTCCTAAGAATGTAGTCCATATAAAACTCCTTTCAGTTTGGTGGGTTTTATTTAGTTTATTATAACATATACCGACTATATAGTGCAAGAAAAAAGCAAAATCCCATCCACCTGCGTGAACGGGATTTTTGGGAGTTTTGAACTTAATGACACGAATTTAATGTGCCTGAAAACCGAAGAATTTCTTAATCTTGAATATTATTAGAATCTTTATTTTGTGTAAATAAAACTAGAGTAAAAATATATGTGCAAAGCTTTGCCGCTATACTGTAAACACTATTTGATGGTGTTAGTATGCTTAAATATGAGAAAAAATTATTTCCCATATTTTGAATTGCCGTAATAATTCGAATATATTCTAAAATATTAAACAATGCGCTCAAAACAAACACACCACATAATATAATCCAACTTGATTTATTTAAATTGAGTTTGGTTTTTAACAACCAACGACTTCCTAAGAGAATAACAACAAATATAATTAGAGTTCTGATTATTTCATATACTAATGCAATAATTTCACTAAATAAAAACACTGATATTGTTTGTTCAAATATAAAAAATCCAAGTGCTAAACAAATTGATTTTAAAACTGACTTCGAACTGATATTAGGTTTTGAAGCAATTAAAAAGCACCCAACTAAAGCAACATAAAAAATAATACTTGTTACTATATAAGCCAAGGGTTGCGAAAATGATAAAATTGAAAGTATTACTGTTCTTAAAGGAACTTCAATCAAAAAGGATACTGCTAAAATTAGCATGATTAGTATTTGTTTTTGTTTTGTAGAATTCATTAAATCACCGACCTTTAAGTGTATTATAGCATGAAAGCGGCGAAGCCGCAATAATTATTCATTGTTCATCAGCGAAGCGGCTTCAATATTCATTATTCATTCGAAAATCCGTTCCCAGTTAATGAATAATGAATGATGAAAAATGAATAGTGAATAATACAAACAAAAAATCCGTCCTCAAAAGAGAACGGATTTTCGTTTGGGTGTTTTGAACTTAATGACACGAATGAAATATGCCTGAAAACCGAATTATTTCTTTACAACTGTTGTATTAACTGCCTTATCTCCTATTGACTCTTTAGTAACAATCAAAATAATACCATCAACAGGATAAATAAAGAAAAATAAATTTCTAATTATTCTTTGTTTAATAGATGCAGGTTCATTAGTGTTTTTATCCAAAACATACAAGCCGAAAATACGCTTTCCAATACTGCGACCTTTAAAAATTACATCTCTAAATACAAAAGTAACCGGATAAAGAAATACTAACAGCATAAAAATTAATATGTAACCAATATTTTGAAATGAAGGTCGTTTAAAGACATCCATAAATATGGTCGTATATAACAAGCAAGGCAGCCCAGATAAATTCCAATCTATAATCCAAGCAATAATTCTTCTAATTCTCACATTAGTATTCATCAAATCATCTCCTTGAGTGAATTATAGCATAAAAGCGAATATAAATCAATGCGAAGCATTGTATGTAATGAAATATCGCTATGCGATATGAAATAATCCTTCGGATTGTGAAATTTTTTGCTTTCGCAAAATGTGAAATGAAATTCGCTCCTAACATTTGCGAAGCAAATATTTCACAGCGTAGCTATTTCACTTGGCGAAGCCAAATTTCACTCGCCGAAGGCGAATTTCGTTGAAAAAGAAAAGACACGCTCTCGCGTGTCTTTCTTTTTCTGGAGGCACCACCCAGATTTGAACTGGGGATAAAGGCTTTGCAGGCCTCTGCCTTACCACTTGGCCATGGTGCCATACCATATTAATTTTTTGAAAAAGAAAGGACGCTAAAGTCAACCTTTTAGCGTCCTCTTGGAGCGGATTACGAGGCTCGAACTCGCTACCTCCACCTTGGCAAGGTGGCGCTCTACCAGATGAGCTAAATCCGCATCAGTTTGGTGCCTCCGGTCGGAATCGAACCAACGACACGAGGATTTTCAGTCCTCTGCTCTACCGACTGAGCTACAGAGGCAAATGTGGCGACCTGGATGGGGCTCGAACCCACGACCTCTAGCGTGACAGGCTAGCGTTCTAACCAACTGAACTACCAGGCCAAAATGGTGGGAACAACAGGGCTCGAACCTGTGACCCTCTGCTTGTAAGGCAGATGCTCTCCCAGCTGAGCTATGCTCCCACATGCTGGCTTGCGCTGGCTTGCTAACTTGTATCACTCACCGGCGACGAACATTATAATAACACAAGTGTTATTCTTTGTCAAGCATTTTTTTCAATTTTTTAAATTTTTTTTCGCGCCCTTAAAACCAATGTATTCAAGCACTAAACCGATTATTCCCAAACCCTTCTTTTAACCTTTCAAGTGAAGCCAAACTCACCTTTAAACACACCGTAACTTTCACCAAACAGGTTATAAAATAAACAAAGAAAACAAAGCCATCAAGCCTTGTGAAAAGTCTTCCCACCGTTACCGTTTCGGCAGCGCTGCTAAATGGAAAGGCGAACTCACCCCCAACATACGCCCCAAAAAGCAATATGGGTGCCAAAAGGCACAATCCTAAAAGCACTCCCCCAAGAGTCACACCCACAAACGCAGGTTTCCCACAGGTTTTGCCGAAATATAAATAAAAAAACAAGGGCAAACTTAAACTTTGCAAAACGGGATTTAAAAGATAAACCTTTACTTGGGGCAAAAGAGAATTTAAATTCGGTAGCCGAAAAATATAAATATTTCTCAGTTCGTATTTTTCCATTGGTGCTAAAAAGAAAAACAAAATTATCCCCACAACAAAAACGCAGGTTACGAGGGAAAATTTGAAAATACTACCGAAAGGTTTAAGTGCAAAATAAATCGCCGTTATTCCAAAAATCAAACTAATAAAAAATGTTGGCACTCCCTGAAGCATAGTTTCAGACATAAAATCTACGATACCTAAAAACGCCTTTGCACCTATAAACAAGGATGCCACACTTATTACTATTATAAGACTACAAAAAACGGTTTTGGGCGCTTGGCTTAATTTACTTATAATGATGTTAAAAATGCAATAAGCCACCATTAAAAGCAAAAGAGAAACCAAATAGGCCGTAAACCCGAACTGGTCGGTCCCCTTTAGTGGGAAAATCAAAATCCCATTTCCCAAAACATAAAGAATCGAAAGGGCAATTATATGCCACCAAGACACTGTTTTTTCATTCATATATATTCACCCGAATATTTGCATTTTTATAAATTTCGTTGTAATTGTCCTTAATTTTCTCCCAAATTCCGGGTTCCTTTTGGCTGATTATATTCCCGAGCGAACAAATATCATAGCCCCTTAAAAAACTTTCGGTTTTTCGTTTTAAAAGGTTTTTATCACCCTTAGTTTTAAGGTGAATATTCAGGGTGATTTCCAAATTTTCTTTAAGCGAAAAATTATAGGTCACCGAAGAATAGTCAGCCTTGAAAACTTCCCCGTTTAAAACAAACTCACCCCTTGAAAGTGAGTCACGAGCCAAGCAAAACAAGGGTATCTCTTGGTTTTCTATCCTTTCGGTCGGCAAATTCCCTTCAAAAACGCTAATTCCCGAAACTGAAATTTCTCCTTTTTTCACCTTTAAAAAAGGCAATTGAAAGGTCCCTTGTGGTTTGGATTTTAAGGACAAAACCTCATAAAATCGGTTTTTAAAAAGGGTCCCCCTTCTCTCCTCGTTAACCTCCACCATACTCATAATGTCATATCCCACAGCCACCGATGAAATAGGTTTAGAAGTTAAAACTTCAAAGGCCGAGTCGGCAGCGCAAAGCATTATTGAAATATTAATTTTCTCCTGACTTTCCAAAAAAGAAAATACATCTTCCAAATGCGCCGATGAAAGTTCCCTGCCGATTATCACAACTGCGCTATGCCCCAAAGACAAGGGCTGGGTGGCCGAAAAAACTATCTTTTCAAAGGCTTCGGCAACCGTTTTGCCTTCGCCCGAAAAAAGTCCGGTCAATTTATCTTCGGTTAGGTCATCATTATTTATCACGATAGCCTCGGCCGTTATTTTAACATTGCCCTTTTCCCCATCAAACCCCAAAGCCGAGACGATATACTCCTGTTTGTCCGATGTAATTGCCTCTTTAACCGAACATCCACAAAGGAAAACAAAATTTAAAGCCAAACACAAACACAAAAGTTTTTTCATTTGCTTTTTTTACTCCTTATAATATTTCGGTTAAAATCGGGTCGTTTAATCATATTGGTCCAAGAGGCACGCCAAAAGGTATCTTTAAGGCTTTGAAAATTTGATTTTCTTAAAGAAACGGTGTAATCAACCCCGAAAGATTTAAGGGAAAAGATATGAATTATTGTAATACTCAGCCCTGCAAAAAATCCAACAAGACCTAAAAAAGCGCTTAATAGCACAAAAATTATTCTAAGATAAAAAACCGCTCCCCTGAGTCTTGGAATCATAAGTCCTGCAATGCCACTAATAGCGATAACGATAAGCATTGGGGTACTGATTATTCTCGCTTCTACTGCTGCTTGTCCCACAACCAAGCCACCTACTATACTCAAAGCGTGACCCAAAGACTGGGGCATTCGCACCCCTGTTTCCTTTAGAATTTCAAAAACAAAAATCATAATCAAACACTCGGTCAAAGGAGCAAAAGGCACCCCACCCCTAAGGCTTGAAACCGAAAGTGCCAAAGCCGTTGGCAAAAGTTCCCGATGAAAGGAAGAAAGGGCGATGAAAACCCCCGGAATGCTTATAGCCAAAAAGAAGGACAAATATCTTAAAATTCTACCCACCGACGAAACAAGGAAATTTAGGTAATAATCCTCATCCGACTGAAAATTCTCCGAAAACAAATAAGGCACCGTCAAAACAACGGGAGTTCCGTTAACAACAACAGCCACCCTGCCTTCAAGCAGTCTTGCAGCCACCACATCGGGGCGCTCGGTTGTTCCCGTTGTTTTAAAAACCGAAAATTTATGCCCCTTAATATTTTCGGCAATATAGTTTGTATCCAAAATTCCATCAATATTAATTTTCGAAATCTTTTCCTTTAAATTCCTAATTAATTGGGGGTCGGCAAGACTTTCCAAATAACAAATAAAAACCTGAGTATTACTACGTTTCCCAACCCTCATAATCTCGCAACAAAGGTCGGGGGTTTGAAGTTTACGGCGAATAAGGGCAATATTAGAAAGTCCGTTTTCCACAAAACCTTCACGGGGGCCTTGCAAAACCCTTTCATCCTGTGGCTCGTTAATTGAGCGCAAATTAAAACCTTTGGTATCAACGCTAAGCGCCTCTTTGCTTTTATCAATAAGCAAAAGGGTTTCACCAAACATTATACCGTTTAAAATATCCGATACCTTTGTCTGCTTTTTTATGTCCCTTGAAAACAAAATTTGGGTTTCAATAAAATCGGCCAACGAGATACACTCGTTTTCTCGGTCAACCGTTATAAGTGGTTTAATAATCCCCTCATTTAACTGGTTAGAATCCACCATACCGTCAAAATACAACAAGGCACAGTCAAAACTCACACTATTTCTAACCTTAATTCGCTTAACCCTTAAAATAGCCTCTTTTCTAAAAATATCCTTAAAAAGTGCTATATCCTTTTCTAAGTCACCCGAAAGATTAACCTTTTCAAACTCTTTTACCGTTGCGTACATTTAATCACCTATGTATATTATTACCATTAATTACACAAGTATTGATTTTTTGAAGATTTGCGATATAATTAAATAGAAAGGTTTTGATAATATGATCTACAATTCAGTTTTAGAATTAGTGGGAAACACTCCACTTTTAAGACTTAATAATATTGAGAACAAGTTTGGACTCAAGGCCACACTTTTGGCTAAACTTGAGTTTTTTAATCCTGCAGGAAGCGTTAAAGACCGTGTTGGTTTAGCCCTTATTGAAGAGGCCGAAAAAAAAGGACTCCTTAATAAAGAGTCGGTAATAATTGAGCCCACATCGGGTAACACAGGCATTGGTCTTGCCATGGCAGCAGCCGTTAAGGGTTACAAAGCAATAATCGTAATGCCTGAAACCATGTCGGAAGAACGCAAAAAATTAATGGTTGCCCACGGTGCCGAATTGGTGCTAACCGAAGGTGCAAAGGGTATGGCAGGTGCTATCGAAAAGGCCGAAGAACTGGCCAAAGAAATCCCAAACAGTTTTATTCCCGACCAATTCTCCAACCCCGACAATGCTTTAGCTCATTATAAAACCACAGGTCCCGAAATTTTGAAGGACACCCAAGGCAAAGCCGATATATTGGTTGCCGGCATCGGCACAGGTGGAACCATCACAGGTACGGGAAAATTTTTGAAGGAGAATGTCCCTGATATTAAAATTGTTGGGGCCGAGCCTTTGTCTTCCCCCGTTTTAACCCAAGGCACATCGGGAGCCCACAAAATTCAAGGCATTGGCGCAGGATTTATCCCCAAGGTATTAGATAAGGATATTTTAGATGAAGTTATCGCCGTTAGTGATGATGATGCCCTTTTAACTGCCCGTGATTTTGGAAAACTTGAAGGCTTTTTAATCGGCATTTCGGGTGGCGCTGCACTTTACGCTGCAATTGAACTTGCCAAACGAGAAGAAAATGAGGGCAAAAATATTGTTCTTGTCCTTCCCGATAACGGAAGCCGTTATCTTTCTTCTGAATTATATTAAAACAAAAAGAGAGAAGTTTAAACTTCTCTCTTTTTTTATGCCTTTTTAGGCTTTTGTTTTTAATTGTTTATATGTTTTTGTGGGGAAAAAGAAAATATTTAAAATCTTTGTTTTCTTTGCGATAACGGCTGCCAAAACAGAAAATACTATTCCACAAAGAGTTCCCACAATTATATGTATCACCCAAGAAGTAATACTCAAACGCATTAAAATAATTCTTATTCCTGCCGTGAAAATAGTGTGTAACAAATAGATTTGAAGGGAATATTTATTCATAAACAAAAGAAATTTTGAAACAACACTTAAATTTTGAAGCAAGGAGATAAACATTATACTTGCATATATTCCAAACAAGGTCATTACTTCCTTGAAAATCGGTGATTCGATTTTACCCAAGACAATTAGCCAAACGCCCACAGCCAAATGAGCCACAATAACGGCTATTTTAATAATAATATTAGGCTTGGAAAGTTTTGAGAAATTCACAAATGTTCCAATTCCAAAACTCAAAGCAGTATAAAACACAACGTCGAAACTACCAAGACCTATTCCAAAAGCAGGTAACAAATAACCCAGTGCCACCACAATAAGGGTAATTATCCAATTCTTTAAAATGCCCGAAAGAAAGACCCAAATACAAAACAAGAAGAAAAGCGCATATAAAAACCAGTACTGAGCGACAGGGGTTTTCCAAATATTTAAAATATCCAAAACCGAAGAATTAGTATTTGTTTCACCCACAAAACTGTTTATAAATATATAAACAGCCGAGAAAACAACATAAGGAATACCAAGATTTAAAAGTTTATGTAACACGAAACCGTGTCTCGTTTTTTTACTCTTCCACTCGCCTGTTTCTTTATAAACAACGCCACTCAAAAACATAAAAAGTGCAACATGGAAAGACCAAATAAACTTCTCCATCCCTTCGAAAACTTGGGGGATATTTATTCCTGCCACTCTAATTCCCATAATCACGTGGCCGAAAAGCACGAGAAAACAGGCGTATCCTTTTAGTTTATCAACAAGGACATTTCTTTCCATACTACACCTCCTAATATACTAATCTTTTTTACTCTTGCAAGAAGCCGAAACAATATATTTCGGTCTGCCCTTAATTTCTTCGTAAATACGAGCAACATAATAACCGATAATGCCAAGGCTTATCATCATTATACTACCAATGAAAATCAAGATGATGATAACGGTTGTCATACCTTCAAGTGCACGACCCGAAATTTTATCAACAAGGGCCCAAACGCCAAAAATAGCTGTTATAAACAGCATTATAAAACCTAACACCGTTACAATTTGCATTGGGGCAGTTGAATAGGCTGAAATATTTGAAATGGCATATTTAATAAGGGCAATTGCGCTCCACTTGGAAGTACCTTCCGTTCTTTCCTTAACATCGAACTCAACCGTTGCTTTTTTATAACCAACCCAAAAAGAAATCGCCCTGAAAAAGCCCTTCTTTTCGGGGATTCGGTTTAAAATATCCACAACCTTACGGTCTAAAAGTTTGAAATCCGAAGCGTTTGACATATCAAATCCCACCATGGAACTGATAATTGAATAAAAGCTTCTTGCTGCCAAACCGTGAACCTTTTTCTCCTTACCCCTTGTGGATTTAATACCTTCAACAATTTCAAAACCCTGTTCCCACAAGTGATACATCTCAACAATTTTTTCGGGTGGATGTTGCAAATCGCAATCAATAACAACAACGCAGTCCCCCGTTGCACTGGCAAGACCTGCAGAAATTGCTGCTTCTTTTCCGAAATTTCTTGAAAATGTAAGTCCACTTATGTTGCTTTCCTTTTCGGATAAGGCCTTGATTTTTTCGTAAGTAGAATCGGTTGAGCCATCATCTATAAAGATAATTTCATTATCAATATCAGCATCCTTTAAAATGCCCGAAATTGTATAATAGGCTCTATCAATAGATAATTCCTCATTAAAGGCCGGAATTATTACAGATAACATTTAAATCTCTCCTAACCTTCCTGTTTGTTGTTATCAAACAACTTTTCAAGCATTGCAACCGGCATAGGTCTATAATAATAAAATCCTTGAAGTAGATCGCACCCTGCTTTAATTGCTGCTTCTTCGTGTTCCTTGGTTTCAACACCCTCGCAAAGGGTTTTGAAGCCAATGCCTTGTGCTGTACTAATAATGTTTTTAAGTATGATAAAGCCTGTTTCGGTGGTTGCATCTTGTGTAATGTCTTTGTCAATTTTAACAATAGAAACATCAAGATTTTTCAAATCACCGAAGGTTGTATAGCCACTGCCAAAATCATCAAGCAAAACAGAAATTCCTTTTTCTTTAAGGGCTGATAAATTATCAATCATTTGTTGTTTTGCTTCACCTGTCAAATTTTTATCTTCCAAAATTTCCACTGCCAAGCAGGATGTTTTAAGGTCATATTTTTCGGTGATTGTCATAATTTTTTCCACAAACTCAGGCTCACTCAAGGTTGCTCTTGAGAAATTTATTGTGTACTTATAACCTTCTCGTTGTTTCTTATCGTTAGAAATCCATTTGCAGTTTTTCTCAAAAATATAATAATCAAATTTTCCGTTAATTCCAACCGAGTCAACAGCTGACAAAAAACTGCCCGGAGGTAAAACACCATTTTCGGAATTTAAGCGAGACAAAACCTCGGCACCGATAATTTTACCTGTTTTGGCATCTATAACAGGTTGATATTCAAGGAAGAAACGATTATTATCAATTTCTTTTTCAATATTATTTTCAATTTGAATTTTTTTCTGAAGGGCTTTTCCACTGGTTGCATCCCATTGAGTGTAAGCACGATTTTCGTTTTTAGCGAGTAAACAAGCCTGTTTCGCACGGTTAATTGACTCATCAAACGTGATGCCGGAACCAACAACGAAATAAGCACCAATTCTAATATTGATAACATTTAATGCACCGTATTTTGAAAGGCATTTGTTAAATTCACTTTGACAAAATTCGGTTCTTTTTCTTACTTCATCTTCATCTAAAACAGCAAGAATAATAAAATCTTCCTCGTCATAAATGGAAATGACACTATCTTCTTTTAAAAACACATCAAGGAGAATTTCTTTAATTTTCACCAAAACATCCTTACCGGAAACTAAATCCTTAGGGATATCCGATGATACATTAACATACATAACGCATCTATCACAGGCATGTTTTTTAAGAATTTTAAAATCTTTTTCAACCCTGCTTATACTTACAAAATCGTTTTCAATATTTCCCTCAGCAACTTTTGCACCTTTTACAGCAAAAAGCACACCAATTGTCGTAAGTGAAATGAAACAAAAGGCAAAAATAGCTATAATCACATAAGGGTTTTCAAGTATTGGCATATTATAAACTCCTAAATTTCTTGTTTTGAAAAAATCGGAAATTCCAAACTACCGGCTGATTGCCTATATCCTATTTTTCTTGCAGCCTCAATACAAGCGAGACCATCTCTCCTCGCTCGTTTTTTGCGAGCAGGCAACTCTTTTACAAGGAACAAAATCCCAAAAGAAAGCATGGCTTTAATAAGGTCTGGTTTGGACATCCCTTTCCTTTTATGCTCGGCTAAAATTTCAAACAAAGCATAATTCAAACTTTCTTTATCTAACATTTTATTTTTACGGTTGATGGCTTTTGCCCAACGATAAAATTCGCAAAACCTTTTAACATCGGTAGTGTTCCTGAAATAAATTCCATTTACATAAAACTCTTCTGTTTCCTTACTCATAGGTTCCAAAAGTTTTGCAAGATAATTTCTTTGAACGGCAGCAATCTCCGTTTTTTGTTTTTCTAAGGTTGTTTCGGTGATTTGTTTATCGTGTAATCTATAAATCATAAGATACTCGGGTAAAATTTGTACCTTTTCACCTGCCAAAACAAATCTAGTCCACAGCTCCATATCCTCGGTACAGGTAAAGTTTTTATTGTATCCTAATTTTTTAATCACATCTGCTTTGGCAATAATACCGGGGTGTAAAATCGGATTTGTGACCAAAAGAAGCGCCTTAATAGACTCAAAATCCACCTTTGCTCCACATCCACCCGAAGAAACAACCCCGTTTTTAAGGGTCATAAATCGGCAGGAAGACAAGGCGACATCTCCGTTATTCTCCATAAAATCATACTGTTTTTGGAGTCGGTCGGGCAAACAAATATCATCGGCATCCATTCTTGCAATATATTTGCCATTTGCTAATTCTAAAGCCTTATTAAGCGAAGAAGGAAGCCTTAAATTAACTTCATTTGTATGCACCTTTATCCTTGCATCTTGGGACTCGTATTTACTAAGAATTTCCCCTGTGCCATCGGTAGAACAGTCATTTATTATAATAAGTTCCCAATCGGTAAAACTTTGATTTATAACACTTTCAATAGCTTCGGATAAATAATCCTCACCATTATAAACACTCATAATCAAAGAAATCTTAGGTGATTTATTCACTTTTTTCACCCTTTCTGATACGTTTAATTTCTTTGCATAAATATAGGAAATAAAACGCCAGTTTTATACAGCCTTTTTTCATCAAAAATATTGCAATTCGGCTTTTAATGGTAATATTTTTAAACTTCGCCTTCTTGATTTCTTCCCTGTGTAAAGAATTCTTTATAAGTTCTTTAATAGGTTTAGCCGAAGAAAAATGATTTCCTTGGGCTGCCAACGCCAAGACAGCAAAACACATAAAGCAGGAATAACGGGAAATCTGGGCCTCAAAATCATCGGGTTTTAAAACATCTAATTTGCGAAGTCCCTCAACCACATCGGCGATTTGAGTAATTTGGCTTGTCTTAAAATCGTTTGTAAGAGAGTCGTTTCTAATGGTGTATAGATAAATGGGCTTTTTACTCATATAAACGGTCTTAGCATCCAAATAACAAGGCACAGCGCAACTTAAATCCTCTCCCAAAGAAATTTTCGGATTCACATTAAGTTGATGTTTAATGGCAATTTCTCGCCTTATGGCCTTGCCCCAAGAAAAATAGAATATATGGTTCATATTTTCATCGGACAAAAGGTGAGGATAAATTTTTTCCTTCAAAAGATCTTTGTCATATAAGCCTTCATCGGCCAGATCGTGGACTACCTCCCCCACTTTACCATCAACAAAGCGTTTATAAGAAAAGGAAACAATATCAGGCTGGTACTCGCCTATAATTTCATAAGCACTTTGAAGGGCATCTTCACAAAGGGCATCATCACCATCAAGATGGAAAATATAATCTCCCGATGACACCTTAATACCTGCCTGTCTTGCGCTAACAAGACCACCGTTTTCCTTATGTATAACCTTAATTCTTTTGTCCCTCAAAACATATTCATCACAAATTTCAGGACATCTGTCAGGTGAACCGTCATCAACCAAGATAACTTCAAAATCAGTAAAAGATTGCGCAATTATGCTATCTATACATCTTGAAAGATATTTTTCAATTTTGTATATCGGTACGATTACTGAAAAAAGCATCCTTTAAACTCCTATCTTGATCTAAGTATCACCATTAATTTTTGCAAGAAATAAAATTTATACTTCATTGCAAAGGCAAATGCAGCCTGTTTTTTCGGCAATTTATGCCAAGGGTAATTTTTAAGTGCAGCAACCACTGTTTCGTTTGTGGAAATTTCTTTAAGTCGTTTACGTAAGGCAGAATACCCTGTCTTTTTATCCTCAGCGTAAACAATTTCTTGAGATGCCACAACTCGGGCATAACTTTGAATTAAACGGTTTAAATACAACTCGTATTCTTCTTTTTTAAATACATCCTTCAAATGCTCTTCAAGGCAGGAGAAAAAGATTAATACTTTTTCAAAACGGTCAGCCTTATAGGATTTTGAAAGGGATGCATCATTTCTTCTATAACAATAAAATGCTCCGTGAATTCCCACTGCTTTTTTACAACATTTAATGTAATCGGTCATAAAAAGCGTATCCTCACTAATGATTTTACGCTCGGAGAAAAACTGAATTTTCTCACCCTTCAATAAAGCAGTCTTGAAAATATTTTTGCAAACACTAACTCCGTATCGAGTATCCTCAGGTTCGTGGGGCAATGCACCAACAACACCTAAAAGAAGTTCCTTAATACCCTCTTTTTCAAAGATAGTATCTCTATCGAAACAATGTTTCTCTATGTAATCACCCGGTTTGCTGAAGGTGTTTCCCCCAACAAAACTCATTCCCGACAAGCATAAGTCAGCATCATTTTTCGTTGCTGCTTTGTAAAGGGACTCATACATTTTTACATCAACATAATCGTCCGAATCCACAAAGCCGATGTATTCACCGGTTGCCACTTCTATACCTGTATTTCGAGCCAAACCCAAACCGCCGTTTTGCTTATGAACAACCTTAATTCTATCATCGGTTTTAGAAAGCTCATCGCAAAGAAGGGCGCATTCCTCCTTGGAGCCATCATCAACAATTATAATCTCAATTTCCTCAAGGGTTTGGGAAGTCAAGGATTCTATACATTGTTTAAGATATTTCTCAGTATTATACACAGGTACAACAATGCTAACCTTTGGCAATGCCACGATTTTCACCTCTTAATTTAAAATATCTTGATATTTACCTAATAAAATATCGCAATATTCGCCCACCTCAATAATTTGGTCGGGCATTTTTTCGCAATTTTTCTTTAAGGAGTTATAAAACTCCTCATCTTCAAAGCATTTTTTAATTGCTTCGGCAATTTCCTTAGCAGTGGGCTGATTTATTAGCACTCCCGTTTTACCGTCCTCAATAAGTTCGGCCATACCACCACTATTCATTGTTATAACAGGAACGCCAAAAGAATGGGTTTCCAGTATATTCAAAGGGCAATTTTCATACCAAACCGACGGCAAAATCATAAGTTTGGCATTTGCTATCAAGGAAATAAGTTCATCCCCTGTAACAAAGCCCTTCATTTCCACATTAGGGATATTATTTAAACATTCACCATCGGGGCCGTTACCTGCCACAACAAATCTATATTGGGGCAAAAGTTTTGCCGCTTCGGATAAAAGTGTAACCCCTTTTTCTTTTGAAAGTCTGCTCGCAAAAGCAACATAAGGTTTTTCGCCCTCTGATTTTTGGGGTAAAGGTTTCTTTTCAATAAAATTATGTATCGCAAAGGTTTTGCCCGAATAAATATCCGAAACGCTTAAAAGTTTGCTTTCCAAAAACCTACTTGGACAAACATACAAATCTACTTTTTTGTATGTCTTAAGCCACGAATATAATTTAGCTTCAATAGAACCGATTAAACTTTTGGCCTTTGAACCGTGGATACAATTATATTTCAAACAATTAAACTTTGACCCGTTTATACATCTTTCGCAGGGTTTTGTCTCCTTAAAACTATATAAAAGATGGTTAGGACAAATCATTTGATAATCGTGAACCGTTTGAACAAGAGGGATGTTACGCTTTTTTATAGCGTAAATAATCGATGGTGTTAGCTGAAAATTAATATTATTCATATGAACAATATCAGGTTTAAAATCATCCAAAACCTTTGAAATTTTCCTATACGCTTCACGAGAATAAATTATTTTAAAGGGATAAAGAAATCTTCCTAAACCCTTGGAATGGAAATCCATATTGGTAGTATACAAACCAAGGGGATTTCCAACTGTATTTTTTTCGTCATACATTCCGAAATACTCAACCTGATGTCCTTTGGCTTTTAGTTCTTCGGCCAAATTCAACATATAGGTTTCACAGCCGCCCCTGGGATAGAGAAACTTATTTACCATTAATATTTTCATAGCAACCATTTCCCTTCTGGGTTTTTATTAGCATCCGAAACATATCCGAACAATCTCTTCTCGGTATTTCTTACATGTTCATCAAAACCGTGACCTATCATTAAAATCGCTAATACAGTAGTAATAAGTGGATAGTTCATAGTATTATCAGTGGATGAAACTATAACAAGATATACCGTAAGCGCCAAGGCTAAAATGGCTTTATCAGTTTTACCCTTTGAGCCAAAATAACAAACCCTTACGGTTGTCATTGAAACAAGCCACAAAATATATCCCCAAAATCCAAGGTCAATAAAATACTGTAAAAAGTCATTATGAACCGAGGAAACGCCAACATTCATATTGGTACTTAATTGATAGGTCAAAAATCCGATTCCGTTGCCTAAAAACCGAGGAGAAAACTCATAAAATTTATCAACCGCATTATAAATATCATCACGGCCACTTGTATCAATTCCGGCCTTTTCAAGCAGGGTGAATACATCAAGTTTTATAATTGCAACATATCCTATTAACACTGCAACCAATATTAATGAAAATATAATTGTAAGGTTTTTTGCAGTTTTTTCACTAAATTTGGCAATTAATTTTAACAACCAGCCAAAGGCTAATGCAACCACAATGGCCACAATACCAATTCGCTTAAAGGCAGCAAGGAAACAAAAAGAAGTAAGCCCCAATAAAATGTAAAAGACTATATTTTTCCTAAACTCAAATAACATATATATCAAATATGCGCCAAGACAAAAGGCAAGTTCGTGAATTTCGGCTTGAACAATAACTTCACCCGTTTCACCTGCAAAGGTTACAATAAGCCTTACAAACTCGGAAAAGAAAACGCCAATTCCATTTTGAAGAATAACGGTAAAAATTATTAGCATATTTGAAATCAAAATCGCAATAAGGTTATACCAAATTCCCTTTTCACCGAATATATATAAAAATGCAACTGCAGCCAAGGTGAAGGAAATCATATTGTTATAAACAAAAGCACCCGATAATCCACGTGAGATAACCTCGGTATCCACCTGTCCCACAAACCATATAAAAAGGGATGCCAAAATTGTAACAATAAGGGGCGTACAGTAAATAAAGGTTGCTTTAAGGGAGGATGCTCCCCTTGCGATATTTGGTTTAAACAAAAAGCAAAAGAAAGCAGATACGAATAAAACGAGGGCAAACGCATGTCGATAGGTAACAAATATACCGAGATTAATGGTTTCGGTAAGGAAATAGTACATAAGCACTGCTACTGCGATAAAATATCCCTTAAGTGCCGTAGTAACTACTTTGTTTTCCATATTCATTTGCCCTCCTTTTCAAATTTTTAAAACTATTTTTCTAAATTCTCGGAAACGAATTCCTTTTTATTTTTAATCGCTTCTGAGAGCAACTTTCTTGCAGTTTGATTTTCTTTAAAGGTTTCGGCAATACCAACCTTATACTCAATCTTCACATCTTGATAATCTTCACGTTCATCAAGTCTAAGACTAAATAATCTCAAAATATCTTCAACCGTAATATAATCGGAATCTTCGATTAAAACAACAAAACTTCCTTTGCCGTTATAAATAAACTCAGCTTTTGTTTTGCCGAAAGCTTCTTTCAAATAAGATGTAAACATCTTAATAATATCGTCGCCTACTTGACGGTTATGTTCGGTATTAATAGCACCAAGATTTGTTATATCCACCATGCAATAAACCGTTCCGTCATCCAAAAGCTTTTTATCCTTTGCTTTAAGGTACTTATCAAAGTATGCTCGGTTATTAAGCTCGGTAAGATGGTCGGTATAGAAAACATAATTTATAATGTCTCCAAGTCTTCCTAAAACAATTGCACCACCACAGAAAAGGATAATAAGGAAGAAGAAAGCAATCATGGTGTAAAGGGTCACGTTAACACTGGGCTTAACCGATGCTGAAGATAATACTGAAATATAACTTGCACCAAGATATTCGTTATATTCATCGTTGGTTTGCATGGTTAAATTATAAAGCTCGGTTAAATCAGCAACGAGAGCATTAATTTCAGCATCAACTTCTTCTTTTAATTGTTCATAATTATCATTATGAATTTGAGCGCAGGTTTTGTCGGAAGAAAGACATTGACTATTACCACAAGCACCAGTACAAGAGGTAAATGTATTAATAATATACTGACAATAAGCAGTATCAATAATTGAATACTCCTTATTTTCGTTATGGTCTCTCCAACTGTAGATAAGTTCATCATAAGTTACGGTTTGGTCTCCTGCCGCAATGGGATTACCATTGCCATCAACCAAATTACGCTCGTGAACATTATCAAGAATATACTCATAGGTAATATTTGTGTTTCCTGACTCTCTCATCTTTTCAACATAGGCATCAATAACATCAACAGTATCAATAATAATACTTTCTTCTTTTGTATTTAATATATTGTTGTTATCAATTCTTGTTGTGTAGTCTGAGATTAAAATGGTTTTATTTTTAGTAATTTGATTTTTATAAATTTTAGAGAAAAGCGATGAAAGTCTAACACTTCTTAAATAGTTAAACTCGTCAGCCAAATCGTTAAAGGAAACGCCGGTGCCGGTTGCTCTATAATATGGATTTTGATCCATTCTTTGATAAAGAGTATTTAATGTTTCCATAATTCCGGTATCAATCATTTCTAACATTTCAATATAATCGTAATTACCGTTTTCAATATCATCGATTACGTTATTAGCCGGAGCAACATTAACATATTTTTGACTGTATTCAGCGAAATACACATCTAAGGTTTCATCCAGAATAGTTCTGGCAAAATCAGCGCCCTCATTGTTTCTGGCCGTGAAAGAAACTATATAAGAACTTGGCTCGTAGATATACTCTTCGCCCTCTTCAAGCTTTGCCTCTTTTTGAGCCACTTTATCTTCATCGGGAAGAGGAATTATTGAAATTCTTGAAATAAGACTATCAACCGAATAAATGCCGGTGAGTCCCATTCTGTCAACAACTTTTGACAGTACCGCCGATGATTTTATCTCATTAACATCAAGTTTAGACCCTGTTGGGGTTAATCCCTGTTCTGCTGCAGGGTCATTGTAATGAATAACTTCTGATGCTACATATGTGTTAGAATTTTTGAGTTTGACATGAATTGCATAAGTAGCAACCATACATAAAACCACAATAATCGGCAAAATCTTTTTTATATATCGCATAATTTGAAAATTTTTCATTTTGTCACCTTCCTATGTGGTTTTGTTTATGATTTGGGGAATTTTTTAGAAATTGAAAATACCATTGCAGCAACATAAGCAAAAATTGCAAACAAAGCAATCATTTTCAATTCGCTAAATAAGGAAACGCCTGAAATACTAACAGCGATACATTGATTCATTTTATAGTTTGAATATTCTCTACCAGCTTTAATTGCTTCCATGGTAAAGTCATCAATGCTCTTGTCAATAGATGCAATCAACGCATCGGCCTGCATTTTTGAAGAACTCTCATTAGATGCCGACAACATTTTTTCTATCACAAGTTCATTATTCATGATTTCTTTGTTATTGGTAGCAACACTATCGCTGAAATTTGTGGCCATTACAGACAACTCATCAATACCAACCTTTGTTCTACCCATATAATATTTTCCGCTTCCATCCCAGGTTGGAACCAAAACAACTCTGGTCATTTCCTCGGAATACATAGCAATAGCATCGTTACAAAGTTTAAAAGATACCGAGTTCTTTTGCATACTAAAATCGGTATTTTTGTTTTGATAAGAAAGTCTATCAATATAACTCGACTTATCCTTTGCAATACCATACTGCAAAATAAGTGAACTCAAGTTTTGTTCGATTTGAGTTTCCTTAAACTGATAAACCTTACCTGCTATGGAATTAAATGTGGAATTATTTTCAGTAACAAAACTGGGGCCTTTTTCAGCCATTCCGTATAAATAGTTTAAAATACCCGTTGTTTCCTTATTTAAATAGGTCACAATATCCATATATTCCATCTTGGTAAAATCGGGTTTATCTTCCGATTTTGTGAGATTGAATTTACTGGTGTATTTTTCTATGTAATATTCCTTATACGCACTTGAAATTAAGGCAATTACATTTTCAGCACTTAAATGTTCGGTATGCTTTGAAGCATGATACTCAACAACAAATTCGGTTGAAATATGATAATTAGACTTATCGTTTACATCGCCCTGAACATAAGGATAAACCGACAAGCACTCTTTTAATTGCTTAACTGTAACCTTTTCAAAGGCACCCATTTCAATAGCCTTTTCAACAACTTCATCGCAAATAATTTCAGCCATATTATACCTGGTACCATTGGAATTTTGCGCCATTGAAGCCTCGGAATAATTAAGGGCAATTACTGCCATAACCGATTGTTTGGATTTAAAATGATTGAAAACTGAAAAAACGCCGGTAAAAGCAATCACAAAAATAATTACCCAAATTTGAAGATACTTTGTTCCCTTTAATATCTTAACAAACTCAGTTTGTGTGACATTTTTTGAACGAAAATATATTGCCAAAGCTCCTATTAACAGCAACAATGCTGCTACTGCAATGGGCACTTTTTGTAAAAGTGATAAATACATATATTACACTCCTTTAATTAAAACTTGTTAATATCAACAATTACGATTTCCGGTTGATTATTAATTCTTAAAATATTGCTATTTTCAAGTCCCGAACTAACAATCAATGGTCTTCCTTGAACATCATATCTTCCGTAAACAAAATGTCCGCCTCTAGCAGGTAAAAATCCATCATCGTGGGTATATAATGGTCCAAGTATCGGTACTTTAATCGTTCCACCATGGGTATGTCCTGCAAGTAACAAATCGCCCCATGTATCAGGCGTGTACTCTTCAAAAACCAAAGGTTCGTGAATTGCGGTTATCTTTAAATTATTTTCATTTGTGAAAATATACTTATCAAAATTATCGCCACCATAAGACCAAAAAGCCGATGGGTTTGAGGTAAGTACGCCATAAACATCAACCTTTGTTGTGCCAACGGTTATAGTGTCCATACTATTTTTAAGCACCTTTACCCCTGCGCTTTCCAGTTTCTCGGTTAAGGGATCGGTGATTTCTAAAAGTTTGTTAGCATCACGGTTTTCATCATTGAACCCAAACTTTTTATCCAAAGCTTCTTGGGTCAAAAGTGTATCATAATACTTCTCAACTTCGTTATTTCCGTAAATGTAATAAGAAGGTGCAACCTTTGCGAGTTTTTCACACAACTCCACAACATCATCAATCGATTTGGTATTAGAATCCACACAGTCGCCTGTATAAACAATCAAGTCAGGATTCAACTTTTTAACTCTATCGATAAGCTTTTTGTTGTTTTTACCATAAGTTGCATTGTGCAAATCGGAAATTTGAATAACCCTTATTTTGTTATTAACTTTAAGACTGCTAACACAGTAGAAGGTTTCCTTAAAGTTTTGATTTTCCATATAACTGTAACCTACAATTCCGATTGAGGCTGCAATTCCAACAAAAATTAAACTTATTAAAAAGAATCTAAAAACCTTTCTTTTCTTGGCTTTTTCAGTAAGTTTATGTCTATTCATTAAATAAACTTCCTCTCATTAAGATTTCATAACCTTGTCATACAGACTTAATGTGGCAGTCGCAACATCTTGCCAATTATATTTGCCAAGAATAAATTCATCGACGCCATTTTTAAGATCATTGACGATGCTTTCATCATCGCACATTTTTTGTAATTTATTTTTCAAATCTTCCACATTACTTTTACTGAAAAGCATTGCTTTGTCTTCGGTCACCAATGTATTCTCAGGAATATCGGAACACAAAACTGCATTTCCATTTGCCAAGGCTTCCAAAAGACTTAAAGACATGCCCTCAATATCAGAAGGAACAGCAACCAAATAAGCGTTGCTATAAATTTCTTTTAAAACATCTCCCGAAATAAATCCGGTAAAAATAATGTTCGGATTATTTTTAGCTTTTTCTTTTAATAATTCAACATATTCATCGGTGTCGCTGGTGTCACCGGCAATTACAAGTTTTTTATCGGTGCTGATACTGTTATAGGCATCAATAAGATAATGAACGCCCTTTTCAGCAGTAAGCCTTGATACCATACAAATATAACTGTCCTTTGAAAGACCGTATAATTCGGTGATTTTTTCGGCATCCTTTTTTATAGGTCTTTCTATTCCATTGTGAATAAGCACCGTTTCCCTATTATAGGTTTCTTTAAAATAATCACGAGCGCTTTCACTTAAAACAATAATCTCATCCGCATATTTAACCATCACACGCTCGCCGAATTTAATGTATTTTGAAGCAAAACCTTTGCCCCATTTTTCTCTTTGCCAATCAAGTCCGTGAACCGTTGCAACACAGCGTTTTCCAAACATTTTGGGAATCCACATCGCAGCACAAGGACCTTCAGCGTGAAAATGAATAATATCATACTTCACAAAGGTTGCGCTTATTGCCGCGGTAAAGGAAGCCATCATTGCCGAAAGACCCCTTACATTAAGAGTCCAAGCCTTTTTAATTTTGACATCACGATATTTTTTATCAATTACTGTGCCAATATATTCATTTTCAATTTTTTGACCCGAGCGATTATAACAGGTAACATCAACGCCCGATTCAACTAATATAGGACACAAAGAGGTAAGTACATTTTCAATTCCACCTCGTCTGGAGGGGACCACCTTATGCCCAATCATGGCAACCTTCATATTTTTTCTCCTTGCAAAAGAGTTTATCTTCCCGTAGCACTAAGCATAACAATTGGTGTTTTAAGCATAATTAAAATATCACCGGGGAAGGTTCTATTTTGTATGTAATCTAAATCCATTTCAACCCATTCTTCAAAGGGAACATCGTTTCTATTTTTATGGATTTGCCAAGTACAGGTAATTCCGGGTGTAACAAGTAAACGAAGTTTTTGATAATCGGTGTAATATGCCACCTCTCTTGGTAGAGGAGGTCTTGGTCCCACCAAGGTCATATCGCCCTTGAAAACATTGAAAAACTGCATAAGTTCATCTAATGAAACTTTTCTCAAAATTTTTCCAACCCTTGTAATTCTCGGGTCATCCTTCATTTTGAAGACAGGACCTTGCATTTCGTTTTGGTCTTGTAAATCATCAATATGCTTTTCCGAGCCCGGACGCATGGTACGGAATTTATACATATAAAATTCCTTGCCGTGTCTTCCCACTCTTTTTTGTTTAAAGAAAGGACCTGCACTTGGGTCATCAATACATATAACAATGGCAATAATCACCATAAGTGGAAGGAAGAAAAGCAAAATTAAAGTGGCAAAAAATATGTCAAAAAGTCTTTTCTTTCTCCAATAAGACAAATAGGATTTTTCAAGCAAAGCCTCTAATTTGACTCTGGTTTTTTCATCAACTTTGTCGCTTTCAATGTAAGGCATTTTCATTCTTCTTTCTAAGATTTATTCAAACTTAAAATTATTTAGTGTATCGTACTCAATCTTTCGACCGGGCGATAGATAAAACTTTTTAAAACTTGTCCTGCAACCGTCCATCAAAGACTCGCCCATTTCTAAATATCCGGGATGTAATGCTATCTCAATATCTCTCCCCTGCTTCCCAGCGATTTTCGAATAACGTGGAAGCACCTTTTTAATCCTTTCACAGGTGACCTTTCCCGAGAACATTACTCCCATAAACTGAGCTGTGTTAATCTTTGATTTTTTAAACTGTTTATTATTTACAAGGGCGAAAAGCTTTAAAAGCCACTGTTTTATTAGCCCTTTAAAACTACATTCGGTATATACCGAAGGGGTTAAAAGGTAGGGTGAGATAGGCTCGTTGGGGATTCGAAGATACTCCACATCCACCCCTTCATCCTTAATTACCTGCATTAAGGTTTTAAAAATTAGTGGTATCATGTGGGTATGCTGATGACTGTCAATCCAAAGAGGATTTTCACCCATATTCTTTTGCCAAAAAACAATTTGTTCTTTAATTTCTTTATACAACTGATTTTTAAATTCTTTTCGATTAAAGGAAAGGGAAAGCAAAAGCAGTCCTATAAAAGAATATTTGAAATTTCCTTCATCGTTCACCAACAAATTAATATCTTGCGTTGGCGATAAAGGTTTTCCCTCAACTAAATTAATATGTAAAGATAGTTTAACATCATATTTTGATAAGCGCTCTTTAAAATCTTCCAACTCGCCGTTTGGCAGGACGCTTATTTTATTCAAAATACCCTTTTGGATACATTTTTCTATACGACTATTACTTTCTTTTGATATTCCATAATCGTCTGCACAGAAATATATCATCCAAATCTACCTTTCCTCACCAAGTTTAATAACAATAACATCATCGGTCACAAAAACCGAATCCTTATGGGGCCAGTTTTTCAAACCGTCTGCATCTATCTTTTTAAGCAGTGCAGTTTTTTCTTTACCCGAAACAAATTTATAATCTTTACCACAATAGTCATTTAATGCGCTGGTTAAAACACTTTGACCAACGATTTCGTCGTCGGCTCTCAAGATATATTCATCGGTAGTTCCTGTCATATCCAAAGAAATGTTGGAACTATACGCTTCGCTACCTTCTAATGCACCCAAAACCAAAATGCTATCGCACTCATTTGCGCCTTCGGTTTGCTCAATACGGTCGGCAATTCTAATTAAAGTGCCGTGAGATTTTTCGTAAGCCATAGTGATTTTATGATAACTGATATTAGCGATAATTATTTGATTAAAAATCAAAACAGCCGTTACCAAAAGTACAAACCAAGACTTTACCCTATTTGCCTTTTCGGTTTTTAAATCGGCGTCTTCGTACTCTAAAATGAAGAACAGGTAAAAGATGAAAAATCCCATCTTCATTAGATTATGATAGTCAAGACTGCTATTTAAAAAGACTAAAACATTAGCACCAATCGGCAAAAGCAGAGTGCCAACACAAAGCACCAAAAGCTTTGAAACATTAAATTTATTTTTAATAACCTCAAATAAATAAAGCAAAGAGGTTGAAATGAAAATTATAATATTTAAAAGATTAAATACATTTAAACCATTTGAAAAATCAAAGAAATAGGAAATAAAGGAATCTTTGATAATGAAAAATGAACCCAAAACATCTAAGTTTGAAAATGCAGCAGCATTATCAAAACCTTGATACTCCAAAAGTTTGGTTCCTGTAACCTTTAACAAAATCACAAGCACCAGGTAATAAAGCACCATACCGGCAAGTCCGGTCAAGAAAAACTTTACAGTTTTAATAAATAAAGTTTTAATCTTTTCGCCTTTAAACAATCCTTCTCTTATAAGGAAGCAAAGCAAAAGCATTATTGTAACCGTTATGTAGGCTTGATAAGTTCCCACCGACAAAGCAATTAAAAGGGAAGCCAAAACGAACTTGGGCTTTTCCTTTGTCATTAAAAGGGCAGCCAAACACGCCAAAAGGAAGGACAAGGCATAAGAATCAGCCACATAGTTATAAAGCATTACCGATGTTACTGTTGGGAATGAAACCACAGCAGCACCAATTAAGCCGGCAGTTATATTCTTCTTTACATCAAAAATCTTGCAAATGCAAACAGCACCCAAAGCATGGAACAAAATTGCCATAAGGCCGGTAATCCAAGGCAAATCGTAAAAGGAACTTGGAGCCGATGCAACGGGCAAAAACCATCTTCCCATGGAAACCATATTTTGCGCATCATATCTGAAAACCAAGGAATCCCAGTTTGGAAGCCAGTTTACAATTTTATATAAATGGGCAATAAGGCCCACAATAATTGCCGACCAGAAACACACTTTCCACTGGGGCTGTATATTCTTTTTAAATTTTTCAAATAATTTCTCGGGCAAAATTACCACTCCAGCCACTTAAATTTATGTAAAAATTTTCCGTATAATTTATTATACAATTTAAGACCTATTATTCTTTTTATTCGTGTTGTTCTTTTGGTAACTTTCGAAGTCCACGAAGCCGAATAATGATGTATTGAATATGTATTTTGAGTTATTGTCTTTTTGCCTGTGTAATAATCCATTGGGCAAAGGTATTCACAGGGTAAAAAGTCAACCCCCATAAAGTTTTGATTTGTGTTATCTGTATCCATACCAAGTCTTTTTAAGGTTTCGGTATTTCTATCGGGACAAGGGGTAAGGTCAAAACTGCCGTCAGGTAAAACGAAAGAAATATCATCGTAATCCTTTAAAAACTCGCCAATGATTTCATTTCCCTTTTCGGCGCCGAAACCTAAACCTGTGGCAACGATACCCTTTTCATCAAATCCCATAAAACCTTTGCTTTTAAGTAAATCATCAATGGGTTTTATAATTTCAACATCGGTATCTAAATATATGCCACCATTTTCAAAAATAATTTTAAGCCTTGCAACATCGCTAACAAAGGCCCACTTCCCTGCCTCGTAAGCTTCACGCATATAACGATTTTGTGTTAAGTCGAAATTTTCTTCGTTCCAACAAATTATTTCATAGTCGGGACAATATTTTTTCCAACTTTTAATGCACTTTTTAGCAAGTTTAGGCATCTCGCCTTTGCCAAACCAACAATAATGAATTACCTTTGGAATACTCATGCTTTCTTCCTCCATAATTCAAACAAGTTTTTAAATGCACCCCTGAGGAACACAAAATTAACCACAATATACAATGGCACAATCCACATAAAGTGAATTATTCCTTTTATTAAAAGTTCTAGGAAGGAAAGTCCACTAAAACTATCAACAAAGAAAATCACCATTATAAATGCAAATACGGCTAGGTTCACAAGCCAAATTTTATATGTATTAAAAACGCTTCTTTCAAGCACTTTTTTGTTTGAATAATAAATCATCATTGCGCCACGATACAAAAGAGCAATAATAGTACCCATAATGGCGCCACAAATTCCGAATTTTAAAATTGCCACAACCGAAACTGTAATATTAATCACCATTTCGGTAATTGCATGGGAGCGAGTTTCTTCAAACTTGCCTGAATATTCAAGCACATGATTAGAAGGCAACTTTCCGTTGGATAAAAGGTTCATTATAACGAATAAAAGCACCAAATAAACATTTGTATAATTCGCATCATTGATACCTTTGGTATATATTTGTATCAGTGGCAACAAGAACACTGCCATTAATGTATAGATTATAAAGGTAGCCATAATGTAAAATGTTTCGTAAACATTATAGACCTTCATAAACTTAGACCTGTCGGTATGGAACATTTGACCCAGTGCAAAACTGAAACCCGAGGTGATGCTTGTTATGAAATTTTGCACCTGAGAAAAGAATATATTATAGATGGTATAAACACTTACCACCTTGAAATCGCACAAGAAGGAAAGCAGTAAAATATCGGTATTGTTAAAAACAACCCCTGAAATTTGATGAACCAATACCGACTTTCTTTGGGATATTGCCTCAAAATTAGGTTTGGCCCTCAAATTTAACCATTTATACCTGCGCTTTGCATAGATATAAACAAATCCTAATTGTAAAATAGACAAGGTACAGTAAGATGCTTGCATTAATAACAAACTGTCGGTAAATACGAGCACCAAAATTTTTGCCACATTAGATAAAATTTGAAGTGCCGTTTCGGAGTTGTTTATTATGTATTTTCTACCGTCAACCTCCAAAAGTATTCTATACTTAGACTGTATAAAATAACTAAATATGGAAGGAAGGCCGGTTAACACAACTATTCCAAAAACCACACCCGAAGGTATGCTGGTTGGAACAATAAATTCATACACGATTGCAATTAAAAGAACTATACCGGAATAGAGAAAGCCGATTTTGGTGTAAAAATTATTTGTGGCCGAAATTACCGAACTAACCTTGTCATACGACTTTTCGGCAACAGGCTTATAAAGGGCCTGTGTAGTTGCAAGACCTACTCCTGCCTCAAGCAAGAACATATAAACAAAGATTTGTTTTATAGTAGATAAAACACCGTTAACCTCGGAACCAAAATTTTCAAGATAAAGTCTTGGAAGAAGAAAACTAAGTGCGATTAGGACAACTTGATAAACAACGCCCGATACTAAATTATATTTAATTCTATTGTCTTTTTTTGCCATCCTAATCACCTCCGTTTTCTATATAAATCTTTTAAAAATTCATTACTGAGGTTTGTAATTTCTTACGAAATCCTCAGCTTCCTTTTCAGGCATTGCTTTATTATAATACCAACCTTGGATATAATCGCAGTCGCTTGATGAAACCAAGCTGTTTTGTTCTTCGGTCTCAACACCTTCGCATATAACCTTTAGGTTTAAGAAATGAGCCAAAGATACAATACCAAAAAATAATTTTTTGCCCTTTTCGGTACCTGTTAAAAGAAGAATTTCTCTATCAATCTTTACAACATCAATAGGATATTCACAAAGACTCACCAAAGAAGTATATCCACTTCCTATATCGTCTAATGCTATACGGAAGCCTAACTCTTTAACCTTGATTATGTTATACATAGCAGTAATCAAGTTTTTCTCGATAGAATCCTCGGTAATCTCAATTAACAACTTTCTTCTTTCAAAATCGTACTTATCGGCAATTGCTTTTATTTTATCTGCAAATCCTTTTTCGGATATGCTGATTCTTGTAAAATTGCAAGAAAGGGTTAAATTGTCAAACTCGGTACCCTTCCACTCGCTTAATTTACAGCAAACCTTTTCGAACATATAATAATCAAAATCCACAATAAGACCGGATTTTTCCATTGCGCCAATATATGCTCCGGGGAACAAAATTTCACCGGTGGAACTTTCCCATCTTGAAAGGGTTTCGGCCGAAACAATCTTCTTCAATTTATTATCAACAATAAATTGAAGATACATTTTAAATTCGTTGTTTTCAAATCCGTTTTTGATTTTTTTAAGAAGTTTTTTCTCGCTTAAATGGGGTTTCTTTTCTGATGCAATAGTCTTGAAAAATCGGGTAATTTTATTGCTCATTATAACTTACCTCACCATACATTTTTTAATTTGCCAATATTTTAGGCTTTATATTTTATGCTAAAAAACAAAAAAGCTGCAACAATAGAAAGTCCTTTCAAAGACTTTGTATCATTGCAGCTAGACTAGCATAGTATAAAACCTTAGCCTCTTGGCTTTGCGTCACCGGCTTTCGCCGATTTTGCTAAATATTCACACTACACAGTATATTACAATGATTCGTCTTTGTCAAGAATATCTACCCTTTTTCAAAAATCCAAAGGGTATCGGAAACAAAGTCATTTCCATCAACAAGTTTATAAACGCTTAAAACCACCGATTCACCATTATTCTTTTTATAGGTGATTTTAGGTATTTTGCCTTCCATTAACTGGTGTTTAATGACTTCGTAGTTCAAAAAGCTTATTGCCGCCCTGTGATAATCCGGTTCTACCAATTCGGATACATATCTTGTGAACAGTTCGGAAAAATGCTCTTCGTGTTCATTTAAATTCAAATATGTCGGCATTAAAATACCTCTGGCTTTGTCGGTATCCAACGAAACACGGTATATACCATTATAGTTTTCTTTCAGAATTGAAAGCATTGTATCAATTTCATTTATTCCGGTCCTAACCTGAAAATATTCCCCACCGGACAATACATTATCCTGTTTATTTTCTTTGTTTTGATAATACTCAGCCTTTGCTTCGTACATTCTCACTTCTGCTTCTCTTACCATTTCCTCGGTATCTTTATTTTGTGTTCTAAAAGAAAGACCGATTGCAACATGGTAATCACAAAGTTTGAGTTGGTCTAAGAAAATCTCAATGCTCTTCTCAACAACCGATTGGTCGACATTTTTGCAAAATACCAAAAACTCATCGCCACCCATTCGGTAAACCCTGTGGCCATAAAACACTTCTTTCAAAGTGTTAGCAATATATATAAGCATTTGGTCGCCCGAGGCATGTCCAAACTTATTATTTATAAGATGAAGTTCGTTAACATCTACATAAATACAGGAAAAATCGGTAATGATTTCCTTCTCGAAAGCCATCAAATCGGTTTTATAGGCAACACGATTTAAGGCTCCTGTTAAAGAGTCGGTGGTTGCAACAAGTTTAGTTTTGTTAAGATAATTTTTATTATAAAGCGCCATAGAAAAACAAGCAGCTGTTTTTTCGGCAAGCATCTTAACCTGTCTTTCGTATTTTGAATTAATAACAGCCAAAATCGTAATGTAATTTGCATTATTAATAGTAGCCGAAAACAAAATCTCGGAAATTTTTTCCCTTTTTAAAAACTCATAAAATCCTTGATTGGTCTTACACAAATGAGCATTAGCCTTAATACTCAAAACATTTACAGCTGCTCCACCTGATTGATGATGCTCGGCAGCATACCGGAACAATTCGGATTCAAAATAGTTTTTCTCTTTTTCGGTAAATACTACTTCTTTAAAGCGTGGTGAAATATAATCAAATGATTCACCGTCGGTATCAAAAAATACTGCCGACCTTGCGTGAGAAAATTCGCACACTTGTTTTAAGGAATCAACTATATTATCTTGATTTCCCGAAGTTTCCAATAGAGTTTTTCTTATATTTGAAGCGCAGTCACTTATTCTGTTCACCTGTTTTTCGCCTGTTAACAGTGCAATTATGTAAAGAACAATAATCACAAGCATTATGAAAAATACTAACATCAAAATACTTGCTAATTCTTCAGTTGCTGCAAACACCTGCGAATCATATCTTGCCATTGCAATCATCCAACCAATATCTTCAATGGTGGAATAATGCATATAAACATTTTCATCCTTGTAAGCTGATACAAATGAAGTAAATCCTTTATCGGTTGTCATGATTTGCTCATAAGAATAGTTTTCGTTATAAACACGGTCTTTCAAAAAGGAAATATTGCCGAGAGTCTCATGAATATTATCAATAACCAGATTTCCGTTTTCCTTGTCATACACGAAAAGCTGAGCATCCAAATCTTTTGCCATTCGGTTATATCTTTCGCCAATTTTGTCAAGCTTAATAACGCCATACAAAATGCCTACCGTTTCATCTTTTACAACAATCGGCACAGCACTTCTGATAATTTCGTAATTATCTCTTGTAAGGTCTTTGACTCTTCCGCTTATATAAGCACCCTTTTGCTTTTCTTCATCAAAAGCGATTTTTCCGTTAAGGTCAATGGAACCTGCCTTTGTGACAAAATTATTATCGGGTGTTAATATGCCGATATTTTCAATCAAACCAATAGACTTAAAGGAGTCAAACATCAAGTTGTAACCTTCTCCATCGCTGTAAAGTTTTGCAGCGAAGTTTGCCATGGTTGAAAGATTTTCACGATCGGAAATTAACTGAAGGGTAATATCATCCTTGATTTGTTTGGTTTGAACGTGAAGATTTTCCTCAGCTTCATTTCTTGCCGAAATATAAAGATGGCTAACCATTGCCAAAAAAACTACGCATAACAATACTGCTGTAATGATGGTATAAATAATATTGTTTTGCCTCTTTTGACCCTGTGTTTTTGCCATGTTTTTACCCTCCCGAAATACAACATCCTTTAAAATAGGTATAATTAATATATATTATAACATACATCTTCCTTTTTTGCAACGATTTGAAGCCTTTATTAAACATTTATTTTTCGCCAAAAAATGGCATAAAAAAAGCGATGCAACCTATAACGGTTACATCGCCAAATTATCTGATTTTATTTCTTGTTTGCTCTCTCAAGCCATACAAAACCAACGTCCAAAGCATCAAAGAAGGTTTCTTTTGTTGTTTCCTTCATAATTCTGTCTTTCAAGGGAAGTTCGGTATCGCTTTTAAGTAAAATAACCTTAACCTTTTGGGGGATTTCGCCACCGTCGGTTTTGGTTGTGGATAAAACTTCAAACTTAACAACAACAGGCTCAGCCATATCGCCATAATAAATTTCGTTACCCTTTCTAACCAAAGGCAACTCTTTATAAGTTAAAAAATCAGCCATTTAAAATTACTCCTAAATATTAATACAATAAGTATAAACCAAACAAATTAATATGTCAAGTCAATTCATTATTGACTTTTGCGAGGATTTTAGGTACTATATACTTTATAATAGTTATAGATATTTATCTTTATTAGGAGAGATATTATGAAAAACGAAAACAAAAGTATGGAAACGATTGTAAGCCTTGCCAAAGGAAGAGGCTTTGTATACCCCGGAAGTGAAATTTACGGTGGTCTTGCAAACTCTTGGGACTACGGCCCCTTGGGTGTTGAACTTAAAAACAATGTTAAAAAAGCTTGGTGGAAAAAATTCGTTCAAGAATGTCCTTATAACGTAGGTCTTGACAGTGCGATTTTGATGAACCCCGAAACATGGGTAGCATCGGGTCACTTGGGTGGTTTCTCCGACCCTCTTATGGACTGTAAGTCCTGCAAAACCCGTCACAGAGCCGACAAACTTATTGAAGATTATGTTGCTGAAAACGGTTTGGATGATAACCCTGCTGCAATGGATGACGCTGCAATGATGGCATATATTCAAGAAAAAGGCATTGCTTGTCCTCACTGTGGTTCTAAGGATTTCACCGATATTCGTAAGTTTAACCTTATGTTTAAAACCTTCCAAGGTGTAACCGAAGATAGCACTTCTACTTTATACCTTCGTCCCGAAACTGCACAAGGTATTTTCGTAAACTTCAAAAACATCGCTCGTACAACCCGTAAAAAGGTTCCCTTCGGTGTTGCTCAAATCGGTAAATCCTTCCGCAACGAAATCACCCCCGGAAACTTCATTTTCCGTATTCGTGAGTTCGAGCAAATGGAACTTGAATTCTTCTGCAAACCCGGCACCGACCTTGAGTGGTTCGAGTTCTGGCGTGGTTACTGCAAAAAGTGGCTTTTAGATTTAGGTATGGACGAGGAAAGTTTAAGACTTCGTGACCACGATAAGGATGAACTTTGCTTCTACTCCAAGGCTACCACCGACTTTGAGTTTAGATTCCCCTTCGGTTGGGGCGAACTTTGGGGCGTGGCTGACAGAACCGATTACGACCTATCTCAACACAGCAAACATTCAGGCGAAGCAATGGAATACTTTGACCCTGAAACCAACGAAAAATATATTCCTTACGTTATCGAGCCTTCTTTGGGTGCTGACCGTGTTCTCTTGGCATTCCTTTGCAACGCTTATGATGAAGAAACCGATGAGAAGGGTGATACCCGTGTTGTAATGCACTTCCACCCTGCTCTTGCTCCCTTTAAGGCTGCAATTCTTCCTCTTTCCAAGAAGTTGTCAAACGAGGCTACCGAGATTTACAACGAACTTTCCAAATACTTCTCGGTTGACTATGATGAGACCGGCTCAATCGGTAAGCG
>JAZNLZ010000043.1:0-2419 GCA_045579365.1 Acutalibacteraceae bacterium | reverse complement strand
TAAGGATTTAGATACCTGTATGAAGGCTTGCGAGGGTGTTGATTTCGTTCTTAACCAAGCTGCTTGGGGTAGCGTTCCAAGAAGTCTTGAAATGCCTATTTTCTACTGCAAAAATAACATCGAAGGCACCCTTAATATGTTGGAGGCTGCCCGTCAAAACGGCGTTAAGAAGTTTGTTTACGCATCAAGTTCTTCGGTTTATGGCGATGAGCCAAAACTCCCCAAAACCGAGGGTGTTGAGGGTAATTTGCTTTCTCCTTATGCTTTAACCAAGCGTTGCGATGAGGAGTGGGCTAAACTTTACACTATGCATTACGGTCTTGACACCTACGGTATGCGCTACTTTAATGTTTTTGGCAGAAGACAAACTCCCGATGGCGCTTATGCTGCCGTGATTCCGAAATTTATTAAGTTGCTTTTAAAGGGTGAACAACCCACCATTAATGGCGACGGCAAGCAAAGCCGTGACTTTACTTATATCGATAATGTTATCGAGGCAAACTTAAAGGCTTGTTTGGCTCCCAGCGAGGCTGCCGGCGAGGCCTTCAACATCGCTTTTGGTGGCCGTGAGTATTTAATTGATATTTACTATGGTTTGACCGAGGCTTTAAATGTGGATATTGAGCCAAACTTCGGTCCCGACCGTAAGGGTGATATTAAGCACTCAAATGCTGATATTTCTAAGGCGAAGCGCCTTTTGGGTTACGACCCTGATTACAGTTTTGCCGATGGCATTAAACTCGCAATTGAGTGGTATAAGGAAAATTTATAATTTCGAGGATTTAACATGTTTGATTTAAAGAAAATATTCAGTCGAAATGTGAGGGGCAATATTATGTATCTTTTATCATTTTTGCCCAACAAAATGTATCTTCAACTTTTTTATTTTTCAAGAACAGGAAAACTCATTAATTTTAAAAACCCTAAGGGTTTTTGCGAGAAATTGCAATGGTTAAAGATTAATGACCAAAAACCTGAATATACAAAACTTGTGGATAAATTTGCTGTTCGTGAGCATATAACCGAGGTTTTGGGCGAAGAATATCTTTTCCCCTTGTTAGGCACTTGGGATGGATTTGAAGATATTGATTTCGATGCTCTCCCCGAACAATTTGTTTTGAAATGCAACCACGATTCAGGCAGTACAAAGGTTATTACATCTAAATCCACTCTTACAAAAGAGGATTTAGAAGCAATGAATAAGTTTTTCACAAAGCGTCTCAAACGAGATTTCTTTTATGCAGGAAGAGAATACCCTTACAAGGGAATTAAGCCTTGCATTATAGCCGAGCAATTTATGATTGATGAATCGGCTCCTGAAAAAAGCATTGAGGATTATAAATTCTTCTGCTTTAACGGAAAACCCGAAATTATGTTTGTGGCTACCGACCGAAATATTGACGTTAAGTTTGATTTCTTTGATATGGATTTCAACCACCTTGATATTGTAAATATTCATCCCCAGTCGGGCAAGGAAATTGAAAAACCGGCTTTATTTGAGGAAATGAAGGAGATTGCCGCAAAACTCTCAAAGGGTATTAAGCATGTTAGAATCGATTTATATGAACTTAACGGCAAAATCTATTTTGGCGAATACACCTTCTTCCACGGTGGCGGTTTTGTTCACATGCAACCTGAAGAATGGGAAAGAAAATTGGGCGATTTAATTAACATTTAAATTTAAGGGTGAGAATATGACAAAAAATTCTGATTTAATTTCGGTTATTATGGCAGTTTACAACTGTGAAGACTGTGTTTCAAAAAGCATTGACTCCATTTTAAACCAAACCTATGAAAATTGGGAATTTATTATATGTGATGCCTGTTCTACCGATAATACATATAAGGTAGTGGAGCAATATTGCGAAAAATATCCCGACAAAATTACACTTATTAAAAACGAGAAAAATTCAAAATTGTCATATTCTTTAAACCATTGCCTTAAATACGCAAAGGGCAAATATGTTGCCCGTATGGATGCAGATGATACTTCAGAGCCCGAAAGATTTGAAAAGCAAGTGGAATTTCTCAAAAACAATCCCGAAATCAACCTTGTTGGTACAGCCATGAAGGTTTTTGACGGAAATGTGATAGATGGTGTGCGCACAGGTAAATATGAGCCCACAAAATTTGATTTGCGTTTCAATTCTTGCTTTGCCCACGCAACCATTATGACCTATAAAAGTGTTTATGACAGTTTGGATGGCTATTTGGTAAGTAAAAGAACCCAGCGAGGTCAGGATTTTGACTTGTGGTTCCGCTTTTTTGCAAAGGGTTACCGTGGTGTTAATTTGCCCGACCCGTTATATGTTATTACTGAAGATAAAAATGCGTTTAAACGCAAAAAGTACAGATATCGTTTTCATGCAACTTTAACTGCATTAAACGGATACCGACTTGTAAAAATGCCTATATATTA
>JAZNLZ010000042.1:0-3602 GCA_045579365.1 Acutalibacteraceae bacterium | reverse complement strand
CCTTTCTATGCCAACTGTAGCGTATATGTTCTGCCATCCTACCGAGAGGGAACACCACGAACGGTGCTTGAGGCTATGGCAATGGCTAAACCCATTATTACCACCGACACTAACGGTTGCCGTGAAACGGTGAAAGATGGCGTTAACGGATTTTTAGTTCCCGTGGGGGACAGCGAAAAACTAAGCCTTGCGATGATGAAATTTATTGAAAATAAAGATTTAATCAAAACAATGGGCGAGGAAAGTTTAGTTTACGCAGATGAAAAATTCGAAGTTAACAAGGTTAATCTTAAAATGTTAAATATTTTAGAAAATAAATGTGAGGTAATTTAAAATGTCTTTGTATGAAAAAATTAAAGCTAGAGAAGAGTCCATTTCCCTTGTAGGTTTAGGTTATGTTGGTATGCCTATTGCAATTGAATTTGCAAAGAGAGGCGTAAATGTTATCGGTTACGACCTTAACAAGGCAAAAATCGAGACCTATAAATCGGGCATCGACCCCACAAACGAGGTTGGCGATGAGGCAATCCGTAACACTACCGTTGAATTCACCAGCGATGAAACCCGTCTCAGAGACGCTAAGTTCCACATTGTGGCTGTTCCCACCCCCGTTAACGACGGCCACACCCCCCACCTTACCCCTGTGGAAGGCGCTAGCCGTATCGTTGGTAGAAACTTGACCAAGGGCGCTATCGTTGTGTTCGAGTCCACCGTTTATCCAGGTGTTACCGAGGATGTTTGCGTTCCCATTATGGAGGCTGAGTCGGGTCTTAAATGTGGCGTTGACTTTAAGGTTGGTTATTCTCCCGAGCGTATCAACCCCGGTGATAAGGTTCACCGTCTTGAGACTATCGTTAAAATCGTTTCGGGTATGGATGAAGAAACCCTCGATGAGGTTGCAAAGGTTTATGAAATTGTTGTTGATGCAGGTGTTCACAGAGCATCTTGCATTAAGGTTGCCGAAGCTGCAAAGGTTATTGAAAACAGCCAACGTGACATTAACATTGCCTTTATGAATGAGCTTTCCATCATCTTTAACAAGATGGGTATTGATACCAAGTCGGTTTTAGAGGCTGCAGGTACAAAATGGAACTTCCTTAAGTTCTACCCCGGTCTTGTTGGCGGTCATTGTATCGGTGTTGACCCCTACTATTTGACCTATAAGGCTGAACAATTGGGTTACCACAGTCAAGTTATCCTTTCGGGTAGAAGAATTAACGATGATATGGGTAAATATGTTGCCGAAAGCATTGTTAAAAACCTTATTAAAGCCGATGTTGCCATTAAGAGCGCAAAGGTTGCAATTTTAGGTTTTACCTTTAAGGAAAACTGCCCTGATACCAGAAACACAAAGATTATTGATATTTATAACGAACTTAAAGAATACGGCATTACTGCCACCGTTGCTGACCCCACTGCTGATAAGGCTGAGGCAAAGCACCTTTACGGTATGGAATTTGTTGATATGAGTGACATTAAGGACTGCGATGCAGTTATTTTGGCCGTTGCCCACGAAGAGTTCAAGGATTTAACCGAGGCTGATTTTGACAAGATGTTTAAGTCAGGCGACAACGGCACCAAGGTTCTTGCCGACATTAAGGGACTTCTTGACCGTACACAATACGAAAACGCAGGATATATTTACTGGAGATTGTAATTATATAAAAGGGACATTTTTATGCTAAGAGAACAATTAGATAGAAAAAGTGAATATAGAAAATTCTTATATCGTAGAGGGTATTTGATAACCAATAGAAGCGATATTGACATCGCTTCCTATCCGTTTTACGGAAATTGGGATATAAAGCCAATAACCGATAAATTAAACTTATACGTCCATAAAGAACAACATTCATATATCCAAACTGCAGATGGCGTAACCGCCCTTTTAGTCGGTCACGCTTATAATCCATTTTCGATGGACATAAGTGAAGATTCTCTTTTATTAGATTGTATAGCCTCATACAAAAAGAGTTTAAATGACTTTTTTGATAAAGTAAGCGAACTTACGGGCATACATTTAATTGCAATTTTTTGTGAAGACAAGGCCTTTTTTGTTCAGGATTGCTCCGGAATGCAAATGTGTTGTTATGGAAAATGTAATGACAACACCTACATTACTTCCAATTGTTCTATTGTTGAAGATATAGATGCTCCAACTAAAAATAAATTTGCAACAGATTTATTGAAAAGTAAATCATATAAACATGGCAGTAAATATTTGCCGGGAGACATTACACTCTATGAAAATTTTTCAAGATTAGGGCCAAATCTATATCTAAAAATGAATGATAATTCATTTGAAATCGAAAGATTTTACCCTGTTACCTCACATATTGAATTAGACGAAACCCAAATCGACGTTGCCCAAAGTATTGCAAAACTTGTAAAAACCAATGTGGAATTATGTGCAAAGAAATGGAAAAAACCCGCAATTTCTTTGTCTGGTGGCGTAGATAGTCGAACAACTCTTTCAAGCGCAACGGATGTTTATGAAAAATTTTATTACTATAGCTTTGAAAGTAAACCTCAAGAATCAAAAGATGCCGAGGCGGCGCACAACATTTGCCATGAGTTATCCTTACCTCATACAATCTATAAAATTCCCGAAACAATTTCAAATGATGATGATTTTGAGCTTTTCAAACAGATAGTTACACGGAATTGTTCAAATATCAGTACCCCAAAAGACAATGAAATCAGAAAATATATTTATTTGAGCACATTAAATGATTTTGAAGTAGAACTCAAGTCTTGGGCATCTGAGATAGGTAGGGCCTTTTGGGAAAGAAGATATGGAATTAAGTTGCCAAAAAAACTTACATCGAGACATTTGAGCATTTTCCAAACTCGCTTTTTTGCGGAACCTCTGCTTTTGAAAAAAAGCGATAAAGCATATAAGGCTTTTATGGAAAAATCTAAGTTTGTTTATCCGATGTTTAACTACGAAAATACTGATATATTTTATTGGGAATACAGATTCGGTTCTTGGGGCACCATTGTAACAACAGGTCAAAACATTTTTAATTTTGAAGTTACTATGCCTATGAACAACCGTAAAATAATGGATATGTTTTTATGGTATCCCCACAATTTTAGAAAATCAGACGGAGTTAACAAAGAAATCATAAAGACAAACAACCCAAAATTACTTGAAGTAGGCAATAGAATTCATAATGATTACTTAAATATTAAACGGTTACTTTTAGAAAGTGTATATTACTATTATAGAACGATTTTTTACAAGGAGTAAAATAGATGGGCTACAAACATTTAAAATTCCCCGAAAATTCATTGTTTTTAGTAACAGGTGGAGCAGGTTTTATCGGTTCCAACCTTTGCGAAGCAATACTTAATTTAGGTTACAAGGTTCGTTGCCTTGATGATCTTTCAACCGGCAAACAAGAAAATGTTGATATGTTCCTTGATAATCCCAATTACGAGTTTGTTAAGGGCGACATTAAGGATTTAGATACCTGTATGAAGGCTTGCGAGGGTGTTGATTTCGTTCTTAACCAAGCTGCTTGGGGTAGCGTTCCAAGAAGTCTTGAAATGCCTATTTTCTACTGCAAAAATAACATCGAAGGCACCCTTAATATGTT
>JAZNLZ010000041.1:0-38392 GCA_045579365.1 Acutalibacteraceae bacterium | reverse complement strand
CCAATTGTCATATAATTATAGGTGTTTGCCGTTTTCTTAAAGGACATACCACCCGACATTGGAAGCATACCAAATATATTTTGATATTCTCCACCCGTGGTACCTGCACTTGCAGGTTGGTAATAATCGGTAAATTGTATGCCACTATGACTAAGTCGGTAAAGGGTAGGAGTAAGTTCGGGGTCGATAAGTTCGGCAGTAAAAGCTTCGGCAGTGATAAAAATTAAGTTTTTGCCCTTAAACAAACCGGTATATTCATTTTGCTTTGTGGCCGAAAGGCTTGATATGTAACTGTTGATTTCTCCAATTTTACCCGTTTTATCGCTTAAATCAAGGTCTAATTTGTTATATAGTATCTCTACTTCAGGGGCAGAAGTGTCGACTGCATCCTCGGTTTCGGTTTGCTCGAATTTGTCATTTGGAGAACCAAAGGCAAGATTTTTAAGTTCAATCCCAAAGGTGGTAATTAATCCGAATTTTTGCATTGCCTCTTGAAAATTATACTGACTTGTAAATAAGGGCATCAGCACCGAGTTGGTGAGTATTATTGTAATACTAATACCGTAACAAACAATGGCAGTAATAACCGATATTATTCTGATTTTTAAATTTGATAGCATTCCTGCCATAAGATGTTTTGAAAAAATAAGGTAAAGAACAAGGGGTAAAAGGTAGAGTACAATTTTAAAAATGCCGTCAAGGCTGAAAACAAGGGCAAAGGCTTCCTTGGTATAGGTTGTTAAGGCATCTCCTGCACCACCCACCATCGTATTAATGTCATAAAACACTTTAAACTGGCGATAGACAAAATATTCCACCAAATAAATAATTGCGAATAAACCTATTGATATAGCCGTTAAAATGTTTATTAGTTTCGCATTTTTCCAAACGGTTAACAATATATATAAAATCATACCATAGGCAAAAGAAAACAATATGGTAGAAATTATTGAAATACCCAAAAAGGTATCGGCAGTAAATAAGCGCAATAATATTTCATAGTAAAAAAGCACTATCGGCAATACAGCCATAAATAATATTGTTCTTTTTTTGCCCGAGAAAAAATCCTTTATTTTTTGCATTTAATATTCTCTTTTCCTGTGTAGAATAATTATTATTTTAATTATATACCATCGACATAAAAAATGCAATTTCGACTTTTTCTTAAGGTAAGATGTGGACATCATCCCTTAAGAATATTTAATCAGGTATTTTGTAGGGGTGGATGCCCACATCCACCCGTTAGAACAAGGTTGTTATCCAATAAATAACCCCATAAACCACACTTGCCACTGTGCCATACACAATAACAGGCCCTGCAATGGTGAACATCTTTACACCAAGTCCCAACACGAAACCCTCGGTTTTAAATTCAATGGCAGGGGAGACAACGGCGTTTGCAAAACCTGTTATGGGTACCAGTGTTCCAGCGCCTGCCCTTTTTGCGATTTTGTCAAACAACTTTAAACCTGTAAGCAGGGCAGCGATAAAGATTATGGATACGGGTACTGCCATCTTAATAACCTTTTCTTCAAGTTCTAAATATGTGTAAAACTCCATTAACAGCTGCCCGATAACGCATATAAATCCACCAACGCAATACGCCCAAATAAAGTCTTTTATTTTGGGAGATTTGGGGGAAAGTTTTTTAACAACCTTGCTGTATTCTTTATTGGAAAAACCCACTAAAATCACTCCTTTAGAGTAGTTTTAGTGGGTTTTACTGTTTTATTCTTAAATTTTAATACTAATTTCGCCTGAGTTTAAAAATTCCACGGATTTATCTTGGTACACAACCTTCAAATGGAAATTGTCATCAATTAAAAGCGCTTTGGCAGGAATTTTTTTCTCACCCTTTAAAACCAAAATCTCTTTACCTAAAACGGCCGACCTTTTTCGGTATTCATCCAAGATTTCGATTTGGTTGTTATTTTGGTAAAGTGTAAAAAATTCAGTTATAACTTCGGTTGTAAGTTTTTCTTTCAAATCAGGTTTGTTTTCATCAAAAACAAATCCTGCAATATCCTTAATATCTTTGTGAAATCCCTTTTCGGGCAAGAAGGCATTTATGCCAATGCCTAAAATCACATATTCCAAAAGACCTGTGGAGCCCACACTTCCTTCGGCTAAAATGCCACAAACTTTTTTTCCCCCAATTAAGATATCGTTTACCCATTTGATGTTGGTTTCTTTACCACTTAAATTTTCTATAGCCTTAGAAACGGCAAGGGCAGCAGTGGCAGTTATAAAGGCCGAGTTAAACCCTTGGGGTTCGGGTTTTATAAGAATACTCATATATATACCACTGTTTTCGGGGGAATAAAATTTCCTTCCAAATCGGCCGTGACCTTCGGTTTGGGAATTGGCAACAACAACCAACCCTTCATCTTCTTCCTTTGCACGAGTTTTCAAAAAGGAATTGGTGGAGGGTAAGGTATCATAATATTCAATTTTTATGTTGTTTAAATTTCCCATTTTAATTTCACCACTTAAAGAATATCAAAGTTTTACTGCCTTTGCAAGATAATATTTGACAAAATAGGTATTTTATAGTAATATTACTTTGTCTATTTATAATTTTGTAGAAGGAGATGGTTTTTGTGGATCCGCTTCCTCGAAGTAGGAATTGGTTTCAAATTGAGCTAATTGAAAATTTAATCGCAATTTTGCTATGTTGATGTTTCGAAAATAACTTGAATTTTGATTATTTATTATTGTGTTTAAATTTGGAGGATTAGCTTAATTATGTTAAAACAACTACTTTTGCAATTCATATTGATTGCAATTAATGCCTTTTTTGCCGCTACCGAAATTGCGGTGATTTCTCTTAATGAGAAGAAGGTTAAAGCAAAGGCAGATGACGGTGATAAAAAGGCCGTTCGTATGCTTAAAATGATTGAAGAACCCACAAGGTTTTTATCTACAATTCAAATTGGTATTACATTAGCCGGATTTTTGGCTTCAGCCTTCGCTGCTGACAGTTTCGGCGAAAAACTTTCTGCATATTTAATTGAAAGATTTAGCATTTCCAGTGAAAATGCAGGTGTTATTAACTCTGTTTCGGTTGTAGTAATCACAGTGATTCTTTCGTTCTTCACCTTGGTTTTAGGTGAACTTGTTCCTAAGCGTGTTGCTATGCGCCACAAGGAAAAACTTGCCGAAACATTTTGTGGAATAATTACCTTCTTGGCAGCACTTTTAAGACCTATCATTTGGTTGCTTACCATTGCTACTAACGCAGTCCTTAGACTTTTGGGTATTGACCCCAACGAGAAAGAGGAAACCGTAAGCGAAGAGGATATCGTTTTAATGCTTGATGCCGGTGCTGATGAAGGTACCATCAATGAAGATGATATTGAGTATATTAAAAATGTATTCAAACTTGACCGTATGACTGCCGAGGATGTAATGACTCCTCGTAAGGATATCGTTTCTATTGATTCCGAAACAACCGACGCTGAAATTCTCAAGATCATTGAGGATGAAGGTTATTCCAGAATGCCGGTTATGGATGATGAAAATGATAAAATTATCGGTATTTTCTATGTTAGAGATTATCTTCTTAAAAGAACTAACAAAGACTTTAAACGTGAGTCGGTAATTAATACCCCTGTTTTTGTTCCCGAGTCGGTTCACCTTGATATTCTTTTCAAGGACATGCAAAAAGAACGCTTCCACATGGCTGTTGTTGTTAATGAATACGGCGAAGCTTCGGGTATTGTTACAATGGAAGACATTTTGGAAGAACTTGTTGGTGAAATTTGGGATGAACTTGATGACGAAGAAGTTCAACAGTTCACAATGATTGATGAAAACGATTATATCGTAATGACTAACGTGTTGGTTGAAGAGTTTTGGGAGTATTTTGACCTTGAAGGTGAAATTGAAACCGAGGCAACAACCATTAACGGTCTTATAACCGAACAGGCTGACTGTATTCCTGAAATTGGCTATAGTTTTGAAATTGAAAATCTTAGCATTAAGGTTACAAAGGCTAACGAGTTTATGACCGAGGAAATTTCGGTAAGGGTTACTCCTAAAGAAACCGAAGAAACCGAAGAAGATTAATTTTTCCCCTGCAGATTAGTGCTGCAGGGGACTTTTTTTACACAAATTTCGAAAATCATAAACGAGTATTTGGGAGAAAAACGGAGCATTTAAGAGAAAACGAGAGATTTTTAAAAATATATTAAAATTTACTTAAAAAATGATTGACAATAGGAAATGGGTATGGTATTATAATCAGGCTGATTTTGAAAGGAAAGCGCTTAAAATAATGCGTTTTCAAATATTTGGAGGTTAATGATATGTCTACATTTATGACAAAACCTGCTGAAATCCAGCGTAAATGGTACATCATCGATGCAGCTAACAGACCTTTAGGCCGTACAGCTACTAAGGTTGCGGATATTCTTCGTGGTAAAATTAAGCCCGAGTTTACTCCTCACGTTGACTGTGGCGATCATGTAATCGTTATCAATGCTGATAAAGCAGTTCTCACAGGCAAGAAGTTAGAAAACAAGTTCTATCGTCGTCATACCGGTTTCATCGGTGGTCTTAAGGAAGTTAAATATGCTACTCTTATGAACACCCGTCCTGAACTCGCTATGGAATTGGCAGTTAAGGGTATGATTCCTGATACAACTATCGGCCGCAAGGCTCTTACCAGACTTCACGTTTACAGTGGTACTGAGTACGCTCAAGTTGCTCAGAAACCCGAGAAATACGAATTTTAAGAAGGGAGACAGTAACTATGTTTGAAGCAAAGCCTTATCTCTACGGAACAGGCAGAAGAAAGAGTTCTGTTGCCCGTGTTCGTTTGTACAATGGTACTGGAAAAATCACAATCAATGACAGAGACATTGATGATTACTTTGGTCTTGAGACCTTAAAGCTTATCGTTCGTCAGCCCATCACTCTTACCGAGACTGCTGACAAGTTCGATATCGTTTGCCGTGTTGCCGGCGGCGGTGTTACCGGTCAAGCTGGTGCTATCCGTCACGGTATTGCTCGTGCTCTTTTACAACACGATGAAGCTTTAAGACCTGCTCTTAAGAAAGCCGGCCTTCTCACTCGTGACCCTCGTATGAAGGAAAGAAAGAAGTACGGACTCAAAGGCGCACGTCGTGCACCCCAGTTCTCAAAGAGATAATCACTTATTCAGAGAGTATTCAAAAACCCCGAAACCATCACGGTTTTCGGGGTTTTCTTTTTTTAGTTTTTCTTTAAATTTATAACTGCTTGATAAAGGGTTACAAGGCCGGTGCTGAGTAGTGCGCCACCGATAATATCGGTTATCCAATGAACACCCGAGATAATTCGCCCTGCCACCATAAAAATAGTGAAAAGTACTATCAGAGTGATAAGACATTTTTTTAATATTCCGTTTTTAAGGCGTTCGTTTAATTGCATTATGGCTGTTGGCATAACGCACATAACAAGCAAGGTGGTGGAGGAGGGATAGGAAACCTCCAAAAACCCACTTATAAGCACGGGTCGGTAGTTTATAACCACCGTTTCAAAGAGCAAATATACTGCCATTACGGCAATATAAAATCCACCGAGAACAAAGATGCTGTAATCAACATTTTTAAGGTGTTTGCGTTTAATCCACTGAAAAAGACCGAGAAATCCGAAACCTATAACAAAGGCGATGGGTACAAGCCCTAACCAGTCGGTTATGGTGTAAAGCGTCATATTTGTCCCTGTTAAGTTGTGGATAAATTGATTTAGGGTGGATAGTCCCACCCGGGAGTTTTTAGGTCCGATTTGTTTCACATCAACAAAGCGAAGCAAAACCGTCCACAAAACAAACGCAATTAAAAAACAAGCCCCCGGGTAAAAGTTCTTTTGATTTTCTTTCTTCATTTTAAAACCTTCCTTTTTTTATTGGCTTTTGCCTGAATACATTTTAAAGGAAGGAGTAAAAGGGGACAAGAAACAGGGAGTCACAAAGGGGATACCTTTCGTGTCATCACCATTTAATAAGGGTTGCGATTTTAATTAAAAGGAATAAAAGCAAGAAAATTGCAGCATAGGGTTGCAAACTTATAATAAACATCAAAGTACCAATTATGGTCAAAATTAATGAGATTTTGCTGTTGTTTTCCAACCAAAAGTTGCAGTTTTGAAAGGCAAGTGTTAATATTCCCCAAAGGGAAATTGCGATTGTGAAGGAGAAGTAAGCTGCCTTTAAATATGTGGGGATTTCTAAAAGTGAAAGGAGAGAAACCTCCTCGATCATTTCGCCTGCCTTTTGTCCGAAAAAGGGCAGAAAAAAGAAAATGGCAACGCTTATATCAAGCAAACCGAAAACCAAATTGCGAGTGTGTTTTTCTTTTTGCTTGTTGTCCTCTTGAGCGATGGAGAGCAACTCGGTGTTGGATAAAAGTTCATCTATTGTAACCGAAAACAAGGTTGCAATGGCTTTAAGGGAGTCGATGTTGGGATAACCTCTCCCTGATTCCCATTTTGAAATTGCCGTTCTGGAAACGTGAAGCATTTCGGCAAGGTCTTCTTGTGTTAAACCTTTTTGTTTTCTAAGTTCTTGTAATTTTTTATTAAATTCCATAATAACACACTTTCAAGTATAAGTATCTTTAAAGATTATATCATTAAGTTTAAATAAATTCAATGTAATATAGAGGTATTAAATGGATGGCGATAATTTTTTTGAAAAAATTAAAAATAATACTTGATTTTATAGAATGTTTGTGGTATTATATCTTGGCGGCCAAAAATGACCGTATTTTGCGCTGATAGCTCAGCTGGATAGAGCGTCTGGCTACGGACCAGAAGGTCGGGAGTTCGAATCTTCTTCAGCGCGCCAAGACAACAGTTAGCCTTTATGGTTGACTGTTGTTTTTTTATATTCTGAAGAAGATTCGAAAAGGATTGTGTGAACGATAGGCTCCCTTGTGTAAAGGGAGCTGTCAGCAACGCTGACTGAGGGATTGTTAAGAAAAAACAGGCAAATACAATCCCTCCGTCATTTTCTTACGAAAATGCCACCTCCCTTTGCACAAGGGAGGCTTAATATAAAACAAAAGCTGTCAAACCCTTTGGTCTGACAGCTTTTTAATTTAATTACTCAAATAATACTTAACGAGAGATTGAAGGAGAGTGTCTCGGTCAATTCTACGGATAAGGTTACGGGCATTATTATGAGTTGTAATATAGGTTGGGTCTTCGGATAAAATGTAACCCACGATTTGGTTAATTGGATTGTAGCCTTTTTCTTTCAAAGCATCGTAAACCTGAATCAAAGTATTGCGAATAATTTGTTCGGTTTGGTCGCCGATGGAAAAGGTCATAGTCCTATCGTTCATTAATAACACCTCTTAATATATACTATATATATTTTATATTATTTTCACCTAAAGTGCAAGTATTATTTTCTAAGCTCGGCACCAACTGATTCAAGTTTCTTAATGATCTTAGCATTTGCTTCATCAATTTCCTTGTCGGTCAATGTGCTGTCGGCTGAGCGAAGCCACACACTGTAAGCAACACTCTTCTTGCCTTCGGGGATTTGAGAGCCTTCGTAAACGTCGAAAAGTTCAATTCTTTCGCAAAGTCTTCCTGCGCCTGAAGAAATTGCCTTTTCAATGGTGCCAACAGGGATTTCCTTGTCAACCAACATTGCAAAGTCACGTTCAACAGCAGGGAACTTTGGAAGTGGTTTGTAAATGGTTTTACGCTTTTGAATTGCAAGTAAAACATCAAGCTTAATTTCAGCAACATAAACTCTTTGCTCAATGCCGTAAGCCGATGCAACGGTGGGATGAACCTCACCGAATACGCAAACATTTTGGTTGTTTGCTTTAACAAGGGCCTGTCTTCCCGGATGAAGATAAGGCTCGGCACTTCTTTCGTATTGAGTGTGAGCACCTAAAAGTTTGCAAATTGCCTCAATCATACCCTTGAGGGTGAAGAAGTCTTCATCCTTTCCGTAAATACCGATAGACATTGTAGCAAGTTCATCGGGTTGCTCGGTTAATGGAAGAGCCTTGGGGATAAAGCGTTTGCTGATTTCAAAGAATCTACCGTCAGCAATCTTTTTGTTGATGTTGGTAGCAAGGACTGTCAGCATACTTGTTGTAAGCTGAGTTCTCATTGTGGAATACTCATCGCCCAAAGGATTAATAATCTTAATTTGATTTCTTCTCTCGTCATCTTCGGCGAGATTTAAGGTATCAATAGCCTTGGAAGCAATAAATGAATAGGTGGCAATTTCATAAGCACCTGCAGCATTTAAAAGCTTCTTAATTTTGTTGGTCTTAATGCGCTCGGGTAAAAGTTTACCACGCATAACGCTGCCTCTCATAGGAGTGCCGATAATGTGGTCATAACCGTATATTCTCATAACCTCTTCGGCAAGGTCGGCTCTGCCTTCTATATCATCACGAATAGAAGGAACACGGCAGGTAATCTCTTTGCCATTAATAGTTGTGGGAAGACCTAAACGGTTAAGGATTTCAACAATTTTGTCATCGGCCACATCTACGCCGATAAGTTCCATAATCTTGTCGGTGGTAACGGTGATGATTTTATCCTCGGGAAGACCTTGGTTGCAGTCAATAACGCCATCAATAATATCACCGGCATCAAGGTCGGAGATGAGTTGTAACGCACGTTCGGAAGCGTAAGCCACATTTACAATGTCAACGCCCTTTTCAAATCTACCACTTGCCTCGGTTCTAATACCTAAAGCACGACCTGTGTGGCGAACATTGTCACGACGGAATTTAGCAGTCTCCAAGAACAAATCCTTGGTATCGTTTTCGATTTCACTTTCCTTACCACCCATAATACCTGCAAGGCAAGAAGGCTTCTCGCCATCGGCAATAACAAGCATATCGGGGGTGAGGTTATAATCTTTACCGTCAAGGGTGGTGATGGTTTCTCCCTCTTTCGCATTTCTAACGATGATTTTCTTGCCTTCTAAATCATTGTAGTTAAATGCGTGTAAGGGTTGACCTGTTTCAAGCATAACAAAGTTGGTAATATCAACAATGTTGTTAATGGGTCGCATACCCGAAGCCAAAAGGGCTTTTTGCATCCAGTCGGGAGACTCTTTAATTCTAAGATTTTTAACTATTCTACCAACATAACGGGGGCAAAGGTCATAGTTTTCAACATCAATGCTGATGTAATCATTAATGTCGCCACCAACGGTTTTATACTCAGGAACGGGAGCCTTAAATTCGGTGCCTAAAACAACGCCGATTTCCTTGGCAACGCCTAAGAAACAGTTGCAGTCAGGGCGATTAGCAGTGATTTTAAAGTCAATAATGTAATCATCAAGACCCAAAACTTCACGCATATCGGTACCAACGGGATGGGTTTCTTTAAGAATTAAAATTCCGTTTACGCTTGCTCCCTCATAGTCAGCTTCGGTAAGGCATAATTCTTCGCCAGAGCAAAGCATACCGTTAGAAGGAACGCCACGGAGTTTACCACTAACAATGTGGGCACCACAGGGGAGATAACTGTCATTCAAAGCAGCAGGAACAAGGTCGCCAACCTTAATGTTTTGAGCGCCTGTTACAATTTGAACCAACTCATCCTTGCCGATATCCATTTGGCAAATTTGCAAATGGTCGCTGTCCTCGTGGGGCTTAATATCCATAATACGGGCAGTAACAACATTAACGAGTTTATCGCCCTCACTTTCAATGCTTTCAACCTCGAAACCTGCCATAACCATACGGTCGCAAAGTTCCTCAACCGAAACATTAATATCAACATAATATTTTAAAGTGTTAAGTGAAATTTTCATTAAAGTTGCACCTCCTTAAAATTGGTCTAAGAAACGCTTATCGTTTTCAAAAAGTAAACGAATATCGCTGATTTTGTAACGAGTGGTGGTAAGACGGTCAAGACCGATACCAAAAGCAAAACCTGAATATTCTTCAGGGTCAATTCCACAGCTTCTAAGAACATTGGGATGAACCATACCGGCACCCAAAATTTCAATCCAACCACTGCCTTTGCAAACACGGCAGCCTTTGCCACCACATTCACTACAGGTAACATCAACCTCAACCGAAGGCTCGGTGAAGGGGAAGAAGGAAGGACGGAATTTAACCTTAGTGTCGCTACCGTAAATCTCGTGAGCAAACTCCTCAAGAACACCCTTTAGGTCGCACATGGTAACGCCCTTGTCAACCACAAGACCCTCGATTTGATGGAAAACGGGTGAATGGGTTGCGTCAACCTCATCGGCACGGAAAACACGGCCGGGGCAAATAACACGAATGGGAGGTTTGCGAGTCTCCATTGTTCTGATTTGTGCAGCCGAAGTTTGGGTTCTAAGAAGCAAATTCTCGGCAAGGTAGAAGGTATCTTGCATATCTCTTGCAGGATGGTCGGCAGGAACGTTTAAACACTCGAAATTGTAATGGTCGGTTTCAACCTCGGGACCGTCAACAACATCAAATCCCATAGACTGGAAGATGTTAATCATATCATCAAGTACGGTGTTAAGAGGATGAAGTTTACCGGTTTTAATCTCCTTGTGGGGAAGGGTAATGTCAATAGTTTCCTCGGCCAACTTTTTAAGTTGTTCGGCAGATTTAAGTTCGGTTTTCTTCTCGGCAATTAAGGTTTCTAACTCCTGTTTTGCCTCGTTAACCAAAGCGCCCATTTTGGGTCTTTCTTCGGGAGAAAGGGAACCCATTTGCTTTAAAATGGCAGTAAGTTCACCCTTTTTACCTAAATATTTAACTCTAATAGCCTCAATATCGGCTTCACTTTGAGAGTTTTCTACCTGATTTTTAGCATCAAGTAAAATGGCATTAAGCTGTTCTTTCATAATATTCTCCTTTTTTTATTAGGGCAAAAAAATAAACTTCGCCCCGTATTAACAGGACGAAGTATAAAAATCTCCGCGGTACCACCCGTTTATTCTCGCTCGAAAGCAAACACTCTCTTGACCTATAACGGGCTCACCCGTCAGCGCTTACTATTTGTTCGGCACTGCTGCTCAAAAGGGAACTTCGGTTAGAAAAGGACTTACATCTGCTCACAGCCTAAGGCAGACACTCTCTTAAAGCTTTTCAAACTTACTTTTCTTTATCAACGCATTTACCTTGAAATTTTAACATATAAATATTATTTTTGCAAGTATTTTTTAAAATAAATCAAAATTTTTCTTGACTTTATAAAAAACATCAAGTATAATAACAAAGTCGCAAAAATGCTGCTATGGCTCAGGAGGTAGAGCGCATCCTTGGTAAGGATGAGGTCACCAGTTCGACTCTGGTTAGCAGCTCCAGAAAAAGAAAGACAAGTCGAAAGACTTGTCTTTTCTTTTTCAATGAAATTCGCCTTGCGGCGAATGAAATAGCTTCGCTATGAAATACGCTGACGCGTATGAAATATTTGCTTCGCAAATGCTAAGAGGCGAATTTTATTTCACATTTTGCCGCAAGGCAAAATATTTCATAATCCGTAAGGATTATTTCATATGGCGCAAGCCATATTTCATTTGTATCCCTTGCACCTCCACAGCTTTGATGCTATACTACACATAGGCGGTGATGTAATGAGCAAAATTACTAAACACAACTTTTTAAGTGAAAAAACTAAACTCAATTTCAAAACAATAATTTCCGGTGCAGTTTTTATAATTTTTTTGGCTTTAGAAATTTGGTTACATACAGACAATAAAACTACTTTTTTCATTATTTTTGGTGTAATTCTTTTTATAATGCTTGCCGTATCTATTCTTGATATTGTTTTAAAGTATAAAACTAAACATTTGCCTTCGCCTTATTATATTGTTGAAGATACATTTATACACGTTCGTGAAAAGGAAGAAATACACATAAAACACGCCAATAGAGTATATTATACGATAAAATTTTCAAAGCACGGTGAATATGTATATTATACATCTGTTCGTTGGAAAAATCGAGAAAAGGATGATGCTGATTATTCAAGCATATTCTTTTCAACTCCAGGCGATGAGTTTTATCTTGTAATTTCTAAACGTGACGGGAAAATTTGTAGGTGTTACAACAAAAAGTATTTTTCCTTATGTGAAGATGATTTTGAATATATGGACGGAAAATACTATGTTAAAAAATAAGAAAATCCTCGGTTTTCACCCAGTTCTTTTTTGGACACGAATGACAAAAATTCCGTTCACATTAAGTGGGCGGGATTTTTACTTTTTAGATTTCTTTTAGTGTTGCGACTTTATTTTCAATATGCTATAATATCTCAGTAATTTGTTATTAGCGAGGTGAAATGATGTCTCAAAACCAAACTGCTTGTTGTTTTACGGGCTACAGGCCCGAAAAATTCCCCTTTGAATTAAATAAAAACTGTTTGGAATACGAGCAGTTTGAAAATGCTCTTTTCGAGCAGGTTTTGTCCCTTGCTGAAAATGGCTGTAATCGGTTTTACTGTGGGATGGCAATGGGTTTTGACATTATCTCGGCCGAAACAGTTTTGGCAGTTAAAAACGCCTTTAAAAAGCCTTTGGAATTGGTTTGCGTGTTACCCTTTAAAAACCAAAATTGCGGTTTTTCAAAGGACTGGAAAGAACGTTTTGGCGCTGTTTTGGAAAAAGCCGATGAAGTTATTATTTTAAATGATAAGTATTTCACCGGTTGTTATCAGCAAAGAAATATTTATATGGTGGATAATAGCGATTATGTAATCACTTGGTATGACGGCCAAAAAGGTGGCACCGAAAACACCATAAGATATGCCCTTAAAAAGGAAAGGCAGGTCTTTAATATCCACGAAACACCCCAAAATATCGGTCTGCAAACAAAATTTGAATTAATTTAAAAAAACTGACTGTCAGAATATTTGACAGTCAGTTTTTTAATGCCCCTAAACGAAATGGTCGAGGGCAGGTTAGTTATTTAAATTTAAGGTTTCAAAGGGGTCGGTGGCAATGCCATCCTTGTAAATTTCAAAGTGTAGATGTTCTTCATCGTTACATTCGGCAGGAACAGTGGTGGTAACGCCTAAAATATCGCCCGATTTAACCTTATCGCCCAATTTAATCTTTAGGTCTTTAAGGGAAGCGTATTTTGCTGTAATACCTCCCTCAAGTTCCAAAGAAACCACTGTGCCGTATTGACTGCTTTCATCAATGCCGATAATCTTGCCGTCACCACAAGCGCTAACGCTTGTGCCTTTTTTGCAAGCAATATCCACGCCACTGTGAAGTCGCATGTCACCAAAGGTTTTGGAGTAAACCAATTCCTTGTCGCTGAAAGCCTTTAAAATTTTTCCTTCGCAAGGCAGGGTAAAGGTTTTCTCGTAAGGTACCGATGAAACATTGTCACCTGTCGGCATTGTGCTGCCCGAAGATGTGATGCTTGTTATATCACTAGTATATGATGAAGTAAGGTCGTTATATTCCGATTTAATATCGGAGGTAAGGGAATTAAACTCGGATTTAATATCGGACTTTGTATCATCATAAACGCTGCTAAGTTCGGATTTAATGTCGGACACCATATCACCCATACCACCCGAATTAAGTCGTGAAAGGGCAAACCAAGCAGCAAGAGCAACAATTATAATAGCAATAGCGATGGCTATAATTAAACCGGTGCTTTTTTTATCGTCATTTCGAGAAATGTGGTCTTCCTCGTATTTCAAGTAAATCATTCCTTTCATTTGTCGGTATCATTATTATTGACCTAAAATTTTTTAATATTCAATTCTAAAATTAAAAATTCGTTCACAAAATACCAACAAAATAGAAAAAATTTTAATGTAATATAAGTTTGTACCAAACGGAAGCCGCATCCGTTTTGAGTATAGTTTCTCAAACTTTTGAGAAATTCTCTCCTCAAACCCCTTAAAAGAAAAAGAGCAGTGAAAACTGCTCTTTTTCTTTTTATATGATTATTAAGTTTTTGTCACTTTCGGTAATGTTTTCAAAACCTTCATCGGTGATAACCACCATATCTTCAATTCGAACACCAAACTTATCAGGTAGGTAAATTCCTGGCTCAACCGTTATCACCATACCTTTTTTTAGTGGTCTTTCATCCTTTGTGTTAAAGGAAGGATTTTCGTGTATCTCAATGCCAACGCTGTGACCTAATCCGTGACCGAAAAAATCGCCGTAACCTTTGTTTGCTATGATATCTCGTGCAATTTTGTCAATTTCCTTGCACCGGATATTTGGCTTAATGTTTTTCAAGGCTTCAAGTTGGGATTGTAAAACAATATCATAAATTTCGTGTTGCTGGTCGGTTACATAATCCAAGGCAACAGTTCGGGTCATATCCGAGCAATAACCTTCATAGACGGCGCCAAAGTCCATGGTTAGAAAATCACCCTTCTCCAAAGGCTTGTCGGTGGGAACACCGTGGGGGAGAGAGGAGTTTTTGCCCGAAACGACAATGGTATCAAAGGCCACACCTGGACTCCCGTTTTTTCGCATAAAAAATTCAAGTTCCAAGGCAATTTCCTTCTCGGTTTTACCCACCTTAATAAAGTTTAAAATGTGGGAAAAAGCCTTGTCGGTTATGGCCTGAGCCTTCTTTATAAACTCAATTTCTTTTGGGGTTTTGATTTGTCTTAATTCGTTTAATTTTTGGCTTAAAGTACTGTCCTTTAAAATGCAAAACTCTTCTAACCCTTTTTCTAATCGGTTTAAGGTTTCAAGTGTAATATGCTCGGTTTCAATATAAATATTTTTGATTTTTTTATTGTCTAAAACCGATTTAATATTTTTATAAAGACTTGTCAAAAGCAAAACATCCATATTTTTTACCGTCTTTTTGGCCTTTTCAAAATACCTAAAGTCGATAAGTAATGTGGCACTGTTTTTTGTTATTATAATGTTACCTGCCGAAGAGGGAAATTCGCATAAATAAAAACGATTAACATTACTTGAAATTAAAGCGCAGGAGTCTTCATTTAGCAAATTTTGAATTTCTTTTATTTTCAATTTTTTTCTCCTTTATTAAATAAGGTTTAAATTTTTCGGTTAATAGTAAAACTGCTGTAAGGTTTGTGCAAAGCATAATTCCGTTGCAAAGGGAAGCAAGTCGCCAAACAAGACTGCTGCCGAAAACTGCACCCAAAATACAACAAAAAGGGTAAATGAAAGTAAAGATTTTAACCCCAAAATCTCCGAAAATGTATTTCACAATTATTCTTCCGTATAACGCCCATCCCACAATACTTGAAAAGGCGAAAAGGCACATCATAACGCTAAGACAAATGTTACCGAAGTTTCCCATTTGGATATTCAGGGCATTGCTTACAAGTTCGGTGGATGCCGAAGCACCATAATTAATTTTAACCCCACTGCAAAGAATTGTCAATCCGGTAAGGGTGCAAAGAAGAATTGTATCCACAAAAACCTCAAAAATTCCATATAAACCCTGCACTTTTGGGTCGGCATCAACAGCAACCGAGTGGGCCATGGCCGATGTGCCAAGACCTGCTTCGTTGGAGAAAACACCCCTTGATGCGCCAATAAAAACTGCCGTCCAAACACTTCCCACAGCCCCACCTGTAACGGCTTTTGGGTTAAAGGCACCTTCGAAAATCATAGCAATTGCCCTTGGCAAAAAGGAGAAATTAGAAAGAATAATAAAAAGGCTTAAAGCTATATAAAGCAAGGACATAAATGGTACTAACTTTTCGGTAAGGTTAGCGATTTTGTTTAAACTGCCATTAATTGCAAAATAACAACCCACCATAAACAATATGCCCCAAAAAAGTTTTGAGTTTGGCGTGGTGCAAAAGGAAATAATAGCCGAGTTTGTTTGGGTTATGTTGCCACTGCAAAAAACTGCCAATAGGGAAGACAAGCAAAACAAAAAACTTAAAGGTTTAAATTTTCTTCCAAGGCCATTTTTAATGTAATAAATCGGGCCACCTGTAAATCCATCTTTTGTTTTTTCTCGGTAAATTATCGCAAGGGTTATTTCGGCCGATTTAATACACATCCCCAAAACTGCACTAACCCACATCCAAAAAATTGCCCCTGCTCCACCAATGGCAATTGCCCCTGCAACCCCTGCAATATTTCCCGTTCCAACAGTGGCTGAAAGGGCAGTACAAGCCGATTTAACTGAGGTGATATCCTTTACCTTTTCTTTTTTTAAAAAAGCCTTGAGGGTGAGTTTTAAACTTTCGCCGAAACGGGTGATTTGGCAAAAGCTTGTTTTAAAAATAATGTAAATCCCACAAAAATTCAAAAATGAAAAGGGAAGTGTCCCCGATAAAAGATTTTCCAAAAATAACATACACAACACCCATTAAATTTTATTTTAAAAAAGTGGAATTTATGAAATTTTGGGTATTGTATATTGATGTCTTTTGTGCTAAAATGTATACTGTATAATTGTATGAAAAGAGGGAGTTTTTGGAAAGGCTAATTTATCTTGATAACAGCGCAACAACCAAGCCTTGCGATAAGGCGATTGAATATATGAATGCCTGTCTTAAAACCACTTGGGGCAACCCTTCCTCTTTGCATAGATTAGGTATGGAAGCCGAAATTGTTTTAAATGATGCAAGGGAAAATATTGCAAAATTTATTAAGGCTTCACCCGATGAAATAATCTTCACAGGTAGTGGAACCGAGGCTAATAATACTGCCATTATGTCGGTGGCCGATAAAAAGTGGGGTAACCGTGTTATTACCACCGAAATTGAGCATCCTTCGGTTTTAGAAACCGTTAAAAGACTTGAAGAAAAAGGCTTTGAGGTTATTAAACTTAAAACCGATAGTGAAGGTGTTATTTCTTTAGATGAATTGAAAGACGCCTTGACTGCCAAAACCGTGTTAGTAAGTATAATGCTTGTTAATAACGAAATCGGTTCAATTCAGCCTATAAAGGAAGCAGTAAAACTCGTTAAGAGTTTGAGCCCTAAGGCTGTTTTCCATTGTGACGCTGTTCAAGGTTTTGGCAAATTACCTATTAACGTTAAGGATTTGAGTGTAGATTTATTAACTGCCAGTGGTCATAAGGTTTTTGCCCCCAAAGGTATTGGCTTTTTGTATTGCAAAAAGGGGATTACAATCAAACCTTTCTTGACCGGTGGAGGGCAGGAGAGAGGTTTGCGCTCAGGAACCGAGTCGGTGCCCTTGATTGCAGCATTTGATGGTGCTGTGGCATCCCTTTTGGATATAAATAAAAGTTTAGAAGAAATTAAAGTTTTAAACGATTATGCAATAAAAGCTTTTAAAGACAGTGGATTTATTAAAATCAACTCGCCCAAGAATGCTTTGCCATATATTATAAACATTTCGGTTGTGGGTTATCGTTCCGAAACCTTGCTTCATTTTCTTGAAAGAAAGAATATATTCGTTTCTTCGGGCAGTGCGTGTGCCAAAGGCGAACAAAGTTATGTTTTAAAGGGGTTAGGTTTAAGTCAAGCTGAAACCGATTCGGCCCTTAGAATAAGCCTTTCACATCACAACACCAAAGAAGATATCGATGCGTTAGTTTCTGCCTTGAAAGAGGCAACACAAAGATTAAGAAGGTCAAATTAATGAAGGAAATCATATTAATTAAAAATGGAGAGCTTGTCTTAAAGGGTCTTAATAGATGCACCTTTGAGGATGTAATGATAAAAAACATCAGAAGAAGACTCAAAGATTTAGGTAAGGTTGAAATTAGAAAAGCCCAGTCGGCAATTTATATTGAGCCTAAAGATGATGATTTTGATTTTGAGGAAGCGTTGAAAAGGGTAAGCCTTATTTTCGGTATTTCAGCCTTCAGCCGTGCTTGTGTTTGCGAAAAAACAATGGAAGATATCCTATCCAAGTCGGTGGAATATTTGGCAAACACCTTAAACAATGTTAAAACCTTTAAGGTTGAAGCAAAACGCTCGGATAAAAAGTTTCCCTTAAAATCCCCTGAAATTTGCCGTGAGTTAGGTGGAACTTTGTTATCTAAATTCCATCATTTAAAGGTGGATGTTCATAATCCCGATGTAGTTGTTAATGTGGAAATTAGAGATTTCTCGGCTTATGTTAGAGCCGAACAAATCCCAGGCGCAGGTGGTTTGCCTGTGGGGACTGCAGGTACTGCTTCCATATTAATTTCAGGTGGTATTGATAGCCCTGTTGCTGCTTGGACAATGGCAAAGCGTGGCCTTAGATTAAACGCCATCCACTTTGCAAGTCCTCCATATACCAGTGCAAGGGCTGAAATGAAGGTTAAAACCTTGCTTTCAAAGGTTGCAAGATATAGTGGAAGCATTAATCTTGCTATCGTTCCTTTTACCGATATTCAGGATGAAATTGCCAACAACTGCCCCGAAGAATATTTCACCCTTATTATGAGACGAATGATGATGCGTATTGCTGAAAAAATCGCAAGAAACAGTGGCAGTTTAGCGCTCATAACAGGTGAGAGTTTGGGACAGGTTGCAAGTCAAACCTTACCGGCATTAGTTACAACCGATATTGTAACTAACGTACCGGTTTTAAGACCTTTAATCGGTATGGATAAGGAAGAAATTATTAGAATTTCTCGTAAAATTGATGCTTTTGAAACATCTATTTTACCCTATGAAGACTGTTGCACAGTTTTTACCCCTAAACATCCCAAAACCCGTCCCACAGTAGAACTTTGTGAGAAAGCAGAGGAAGGTTTGGATATTGACAGGCTAATTGAAGAAGCTATTGCCAATACCGAATACACATTTATAGATTAATATGGCAAGATATAAAGAAAATAAATTTTTAAGCGATTTGAAAAATTTTCTTGTTGAAAGCATCCCAAATCAAACCGATAATATATCACGAATTATCGTTAAAATCATCTTTTTCTTATGTATAATAGGAATTGTGAGTAGTTGTATTTATTCAATGGGATATTTCGGTAAAAATCATGCCGAGAGAAAGATTATAAACCAAGAACGAGAAATGTTTTCTCTTGAATATGGTAATTTGCTTTTAAAACAGGAAAATAACGATTTTGTTGCTTGGATTAAGATTGAAAATACTGAAGTTAATAATCCAATTTATCAAACCAATGATAATGAATATTATCTTAACCACAATGCTTTGGGAAAGAAAAGCGATTACGGAACTTTGTTTTTGGATTGCAATTCTGATTTTTCCGATAGAAATATTGTTGTGTATGGCAACACTAAAGAAGATGGTTCTTTATTTTCAACCTTACATGAATATCGAAAAATAAACTTTATAAGAGAAAATCCAATTATTACTTTAACAAAGACCCAAGAAGACTATAATTATCGTGTTTTTGCAGTGTTTGTTATCGACTCAAATAAAGACCGAGACACCTCTTTTAATGTTTGTCAAAAAGACTTTTCGAGCAATAAAATATTTAAAAAATGGATAACTGAAGCCAAGACAAGAAGTTTTGTTCAGTCCTCAATAGACGTGAATATAGAGGATGAGTATTTAACCCTTATCACTTCTTGTGATGACTTTGACGGTGCAAGATTAGTTGTAATGGCAAGGCGCTTAAGAGAAGGCGAAACATCAACCAAATCATATAAATATGCCGTTAATAAAAATCCAAAATTCCCCAAAAAATGGTATGATGACAGGAATATCAATTATCCTTTTTAAAACTATAGAAGAATTAAATGGAGGACAAGTTAAATGTTTCAAAATATCAAGGTAGATATTATTTATTACAATACTGCAACCGATTTCGAAATGGAATTTAACCTTTCGGGTTGCTGCCGTATGAGATTATTGACCGATAAATCACCTGATAGAAAAACCCTTGTTAATCATCTTGTAAGAGCTGTTTCAAGAAGTCGTGTTATTATGATTACAGGCGCCCTTTTCGGCGAAGAGGGATTGATTAAAACATGTAGTCAAGCTATTAACCGTCCTTTGGAAAAATTAGATACTAAACAGTATTCAATTAGTGGGGAAGAGGAAATTGAAATTTTAAAAGATTCCATACCCCTTGTAAGTTCGGATGGTATTTTCGGTGGTTGCATTATAGAGCAGGGTCCTCAAACCTTAATTTTGCTTTCGGAAAATAAGGATATTAGAAAAAACATAATGCAAAACCTAATTCATCCGTATATCAAAGAGGTTTGCGCTCAAGAATTAACCGATGGAAAAACCGTGACCGGACCGGCTGTTGAGGCTGAGGTTAACGAACTTATTGATGATATAGTGACCGAAGAAACCGATGCTGTTGATGAAATTGAAGAAGAGGCTGAAGTGACCGAGGCAGAAGAGTCACAACAGGAGGAAGCTGCCGAGGAAATTAACGAGTCTTCCGAAATAGTTGAAGAAGAGTTACCAAAGGAATTCGATTATAGCTTTATTAATGAACTTATTTCTAACAAAAATGAGGAAGTATTCTCCGACGAGATTGAGGAAGAAAGCGAGTTTGTGGAATTAGAAGAGATTGAAGAGTCTGAAAAGAAGGTTAAGAAAAGCAAACCTAAAAAGAATGGCGTACAAAAATTTAATATCCCCATTATGATTTTGTCTATTCTTTTGCTTTTAACCGTTGCTATCTTGTGTTACGCTCTCTTCGTTTCGCCCGAAAGTAGGGAAGTATCCACCAGCCAGTACATTAAAGAAACATTTGATATTTTGTTCGGATAGAAAAAAGCCTTGGGAAAACCCCAAGGCTTTTAAAATATAAAAACAACGGTTGTAATTCTTTTTGTGAATTACAACCGTTTTATATTATTTCATCCATATTTAATTTTCCTTTTTCTTTTTACTCGACTTTTATAGCCTATATCCTGTCAAAGCAGTAGATTGATTTTCAAAACTCTTTCTTTACAAAGTTTATTTTAAACGCAAAGTTTGCTTAAGCCGAGTTTCTAAGTTGATAAGTACATTGGTATCACCCGTAATTAATTATTTATTTTGATTTATCCTAATTTTCATTTAAATCACACCAATAAGGATTTCTATGTAATTCCCTTGCGGTACCCAAAATATAATATAGTAATTTTTACATTGGACTCACTTTCTTCAAATATTTTAGGTTTTTTAAATTACTTCATTGGACTCAACTCTTTCTTTAAGATTGGTTTAGCTGAACGGGTGGAGTGTCATTCTTCATAATTTCTTATTACTCCTCCTCTCTTGTTCTGGTTTTATTATAATGCATAATTACTAACTTGTCAATAAAAATTTAATAACTTTTGTGTAATTTGTATAATTTTGTGAGATGTTACAAATATTTCCCATACATATTGACTTTACTTCAAAAATAGAATATAATTAAATAGTTGACTGTCGTAGGACAGTCTTTATATTTGCAGACGTATCGAAGTGGGGACGTTGCCGAGCGCTGCCGGTGGCAGATGCAGCGAGGCATAAGGAGTGGCAGTGGTCAAAACTTTTAACGGAAGTTAAAAAAGTTTTGGGTACCACAACAGGACATAACGGACAGTCCGTTATGGTGTATTTCCCAAATTTGATTTGTCTAAAAGGGTTTTTACCTTTTAATATTTGCAGACGTATCGAAGTGGTCATAACGGACATGACTCGAAATACTTTCGGTTTGTTTTGGTAACCCCTTTCAAACCCTTTATTTATCAGTGTTTTTGAACACTACTTTGGAAAGTGCCATATTTTCTAATGATTTTTCTAATGGTTTTCCACTTACAATTTAATATTTTTTGCTTAACACGGAGAGTTGTCCGAGTGGTCGAAGGTGCGAAACTCGAAATTTCGTGTTGGTGATGAGCCAACCTAGGGTTCGAATCCCTAACTCTCCGCCAGATATATAAAGCAGCAGGTTATTATGCCTGCTGCTTTTCTTTTAACATAGCATTCATCTGCTCAATTTGAACAGCAGACTTATTAACTCTTGATAAATATTCAGTAGAAGACATCCATTCAAGCAAGGAGGTCTTCGGAACTACTCGTGTATTAAAATATTCCACACATTGTAAGTCACCACATAATATCCATCTTCTAATTGTTTCTTTGGTATAACCCGTCATATTTCTAACTTCACTCAAGGTTAGAATATCTTTTTTGCTATGAAATTGCCGATTGTACCACTCTCGTGCAAAATCAGTATCGATTATCGCAAAGCAGTTTGCTTGTGTTTTCTTCGCTTTGTATCCCGAACCAAACATCCCTTCTGGATACTCAAATACTGCACCACTCTCAATAAATTTCAAAACATCACAGTTCTTAATAAGATAACGATGTGTTTTTTTGCCTGTGTCGGTGCAAGGTATTACACCATTATCAAGCATATACTTCGCTTTTCGCTTACTGATATGTAGCATCTTATACATATCTTCAAGCGATATAATTTTTTCGGTTTCCATAGATTACATTACACCTACCTTCTCGGCGATTTGCTTTCGCCGTTCAAGTTCTGTGTTGTTGGAATTGACTACATTATCAAAAATGCCTGTGCCGACGAAGATATTGCCCGTTTGCTCAATGTCTTCAACATCAGGATGTAGATAATACTTTGCTGTAATACCTGATTCCGAATGACGAAGGTATTGTTGTATAAGTTTTAAGTTCATACCCGATTGTTTCATAAGCAACGTACCTGTCGTATGACGGAGAGCGTGGAACTTAATATATCTCAAACCAATTCTTTTAAGAACCACTCCAAAATGGTCAGTAATATAATTAGGACGAAGAAGTGTACCATCAGTTCCTACACAAACAAAATCATAAAATCGCTTATCATAACAATTGCCGAAAATCAGTTTATTTGCCTCAATTCGCTCTTTTTGTTTTAGTAATAATTCTTCTGCTAAATCAAACAAAGGAAAAACAGCAATACTATCCTCGCTTTTAAGCAAATCTCGTTCAATCAACGATGTGCTACCATTGGTACGATACAGTTTTACAAACCCTTTGCATTTTTTAATAGTTTCTTCTTCGTGTGTTTTTGGCACTTCGAGAATTGATGTTGTAAGCGAAATAGTCTTATTTTCAAAATCAATCGAAGACCATTTTAATCCAACAATTTCACTGCGCCGAAGCCCATAAAGCAAACCCAATGCAATGACAATGTTCATATCATCGTCCATCTTGCCAATACCTTTCATAAGTTTTGCCGCTTCATCTCTATTAAAAGGATTTATACGAGGTAATGTAGAACTTAATGAATTAGAGTCGGCAACAGGGTTTTCGGGTAAAACTTTTTCCTTTCGTGCTTCATCTAATACAAAATTCATCAAAGAACGATATCGTTTAATTGTGCTATTCTTTAAGCCTTTTTCAGAGCAATACGAATAAAAATTATTTATAACAATAGTCTCGATATCACACAACCTGTATTTACCGTGAAAGAACTGTTTTATTTGAGCATTAGCAATGGTTAAATATGAGTTATATGTTGAAGGTGAAAGAGTATTTTTTCTTTTGAATATGTTATCAACAACACACTCATAAAAGTCCATATTCCGTTTGTGATACTTATGCAGTTCGGTTTCTGTCATACCTTCAAACTTTGAGAGTTTTTCAATTTCTGCTTTTTGTAGTGCATTTAGTTCGGCAATCATTTCTTGAAGTTTTTCTTCTGCCCTTTTTGCCGAAATACCACCATTACGGTTCTTTTCGTTAATTTTAGCGATTTTCTTCCACTTGTATTTTCTTTTGCCAGTTTTAAGGTCTGTATAGTATAAAACAGCATACCAACAACCTGCTTTGGGTTGAACCGAACCCGTAACCTTTTTAACTTCAGGCAGTTTCATTTAACTCGCCCCCATAGATATAATCTAAAAGTGATTGCTTTACTATACGATAACCGTGTCCTACCTTCAAAGAATGTAGAGTGCCGTTTTTGATGAGTTTATACACAGAATACTGTCCAACCGATAATATCTGCTGTACCTGTGGTACAGTTAAGACATCAGGATACTTTTTCAAACTCTTGTGATTATGATTTCTTACCTGTTCTAATGTTGCCATATAATGACCTCCTTAAAATAATATTTTGGCGCCGCCCACCTAACGTTCTTGACATAAGACAATAAAAGGTGGATACGAATTAACTCTTGAAAACATAATGCGGCAAAGTAATCAAGAACTTACTGTAATTACAAATCGGGCATAATAAAACCCATACCTTTTTGAAGATGATACTCCTAATAGGTATGGGTATAAAACATAAATTGTTATGTAGTTATTTCATACTTAATTCAAAGCATAGCATCTTCCTCGGATAAATGTTTTTATTATGTTAATCGCTGCGATTTCTTACGATTGTGAGCAAAGTATAATGCAAAAAAAACAGTTTGTCAATAGCACTCGAACCCGCATAAACACTAGGTTTTTAGCGAAAGTTTTTAAAATTTTCCGCAACTTAAATTTTGAGAGACGGGAAAGCGAAATTTTTAAAAACTTTTTGCCTCAAAAATTTTTTAAAAAAATTTTTTTGGAGGTTTTTTGAGTATTTTTTGCAACGAAAATATTAAGTTTTTAAAATTAGACGGTTTCCGATTTTTTGAGCCTTCATATTCTAATAAAATGAAAAACTTTTTCAGTAATTTATAACACATTGTTGAGAATTATACTATTTTCTACCCTGTGGGTTAAAGATAATATAATTCTATTTTTTATCAACATTTACTTATCCACCCGTCCCTTTTTCATAATTCTCAAAGTAAGAAATGTTATCATTCTAATAGTAACCCATTAAAAAACCGAAAATAAATCACAGGGCAATTTATATAATATTACCTTTCCTTTGAATTATGTAATACGATGGTTGGTTGGTGGGGATTGCCCGAAGGGCAAGACCCCTTATCTTAAAGAAGTGTAAGCATGACGAAATAGACTATTAAGCATTACTAATTTAAAAAAGTAAGCAATAATAGCCTTGAAATAGACAATATAACCCGCCTTTCTTTCGTAACGCTGAAACAAAGTGAGTATATGTTATAAAACCTATGATGAATCGAGATACCATTTCTTGACTTTTTTGTTGGTATCTCGTAAAGTTATAATTGTAGAGAGCAGGTGCTGTTTGCATATAGTACATTCTCTATTCTTCTTTCTTTGTAAATTCAAAATCGTGGTGCAAACATTAACTTTGAGAACAATTGGAACTTCGCAGGAATAAGGACAAATGCCCCGTGCTTTCAACTTATGCGTTACTTTAAGTTGCCATCTTCTTTGTTCTTTATCATCAAAGGATGGACGGTCATTCATTTGTTTGAGGGTTTCTTTTTCGGTAGGAGTTAATACCTTTGCCTGTAAAGAGAATTTGTGCAATTCTCGGCGGTTTAGAATTCTTTTATCGAGTGCATATATAGATAAGACATTGTTCCATACTTTTTCAATTGTAACTTGTCTTGAAAGAATTTCATTTAGATTAGGACGGTATCCTAAAATGTTGATGACCATCTTTTTATCCATTTGAAACTCAAAGCGAACCGTGGGGTTCATATCTTGTCTTTTCTTCTTATCTTTATCTTTTCGGTAAACACGAAACCCTCTACCTTTTCGTGTCTGGGAAGTAAGACCTGTATTGTAGTTAAATCTTTTTTCGTACCCTAATGGTAAAATTTTGTTTGAGAATGCCGCAAGTTCATTTGCGGTTTTTTCATTATCACAAACAAAGTCTCGATTGATGTCTAACCGACAAACTAAAAAATCGGATAATTTTACATTGGTGATACCGAGTTCGTCTGATATAACCTTTAATATTGTTTTCTTAACAATATTAGATTTATCAAAACTATATGCTATGGCATTGTCGCCATTTTGAATTCTTGAAGCCGAGAATGAAAGTGTAAGCGAATGTGTAAAGTAATACCTTATATAAATTGTCGCTCCGTTTGGCAATGTCACCAATTTGTATATAAAAGCGGTTCCTTTGTCAGAAACATCTGCCTCCCAGTCAATTGTTCTTTCACTCGGTTCAACATACATTGGAATAGATACATTAATTGTATCTAACATAATTTTCACCTCCTTTGCACTGTTTTTTCAAACGATTAAACTATTTTTTGAAAAATTTCAAGTGCATCAAAAACGGCAATTTCTTAAAAGTTTTTAAGATTTGCGGGAATTTGATTTTTGAGAGACGAGAACCATATGTTTTTTGAAAATTTTTTCGCAAAAATAAATTTTAAAAAAATTTTGAGAGTCCGAAACCCAGAGATTTTTAAAAACTTTTTCATAAAAGAGCAAAACTCCGACATCGATTTCGTCGGAGTTTTTTGTGTGTCAAAATATGGTTATAGGTATAGTTAAAAATATGGTCCTAAATATGGTTATAAGTATGGTCCGAGCACCTTCCGCCTGTTCGACAAACATAATTCTAAAAAAGAGAGATTTTTTGATAAAAACCTTAATTGTATTTTTAAAAAAATACAATTAAATGTTTTTAAAAGCCATCCATTTTAAACATCAAATATAAGAGTTTTGCTTAAAAATATCAAAACAGTACCTTATATAGGGTAAAATGCCTTTTAATCGTCTGTAAAAATTTTTAATCGTTTGACGAAATTTTATAGTCGGGTAGAAAAATACTTTTGCCACCCAACCTCCCACTATTTTAATGCATTATGAAAGACGATTTTAAAATCGTATATTTTTAAAACATATGGCTGATTTTTCATAAACTGTGCGCTATAATTTAAACACTAAAAATAAGGAGTGTTTAAATGAATATCAATTCCAATTTATTTGAAGGCATTATCCACAATCTGAACACGGTTCTTGATACCGTCCCCGCACATCCTAAAACCGAAACCCGTGAATACGGTTATTATGCAATGGACTGTTGTATGTCGGCACTTATGTCCTATTATCAATGCCCAGACCAATCCAAAAAGAACCCCAAAAAATTATTGTCCTCTGTTTTTGATTGCGGAGTTATGATAAGAGCCCTTTGCGATAGCGAAAGGGACTTTGAGAAAAGGAATGCTCTCGTATACGACTTTTTTGAGAATTACGACCTGTGGAATGATGGTTGGTTGGATAAACTGCTCTCTGACGATACGGTTCGCACAGATATTGAAAATAGCCGAGAATTAACGATTGAAGAAACGAATTATCTATCTTACAATAACTATGGTGTTGAAATTGCCGACAACGGCAAATTACAAGATATGATTACGGTGCTTGTTGCTGTATTTATGTTTGCCAGTAGAATTAAAACCGATTTTATTAAAGTATAGAATTGGCGGAGGGTTCGGGATTTTATTATTTGTAATTTTGTAAAAAAAGAGTTTTGAAAATTATGCTGCATTTCATCTCTCAAAGTTCAAATACCCGTAAAATTGAAAACTTTTTAAGCATCACCATCAGGAAGATGGCAAAAAACATTTAAAACCTCATAAAAATTTGCGAAAAAATGTTGGCGGCCGCAGAATTGCGGTCGCCATCTTTTCCCTTGGAGGGTGAAATGTTAAAAATAGTTTTTAAAATTATCAGTTTTTAATTTTCTGGGGTTCAAATTCAATAAAATTTGCAAACTTTTTAAATCTGATAGTATCAGTAAGAAAAAGTTTTTTAAATTACATTTATTCTCGTCTTTAAAAGATAAAAAAGTCGATTTTAGATTAAACTGATTATTGAAATTATAATATAAATAAGTTTTAAAAATTTTAGCCGACCCAATCTCTCAAAAATGAAAATGGCTTAATTTTAAAAACTTTTATAAGAAAAACCTACCGTTCGGGGAAACGGTAGGTTTTATGCATCCCATTTTTTTAAAATATTATTAAAGAAGAAAATAAAACGAAAAATCCAAAAGCAGTAAGACAGCATACCCCGATTGCTATGATTTAAGCATACGATATTATCTGCTTTAAATCAAGAAACTTGACCGTGCTTATTCCTATCGATAATCATTTCAAATCCCATCGAGACAAGCATTATGATACTTATTGTTCCTATGAAAAGCAGGTAATTAGACTGGGTGTAATCATTAATGTTGAGATATATAATACCAGCGGAAATAACCGCCTGTAATGTCATCAGAAGCACCGCAAGCCACTTATGCTTCATATGAGAAGCAGCAAGTACACCGAGCATTAAAAGTCCAAAATATGCCGTCAGATTGCTTCTCATAATAACCGAAAAAAGAATAATTACATAAGGAACGAGAAAATAAACAATAGTCATACCGAACCCCCTTTAATAGACATTATAAATATAATCCTCATAATAAATCTCGGCATAATAATACATCGAGGTCTTTCCAATGTTCTTTACAGCCCTTCCATAGGGCTTATTTTTATTATACAGTGTTAGTGCCTCGGTGAAATCCACACAGTAAGTGTTTCCGTCACATACGAAGAAATTATATGAATGTTTTCCGCCACCTTTTAACTCGACATCAAATATATAGGATTGCACATCAATCCCTTTGTGGTTGGACCATTCTAATACAACCGATTTAGCCCATTGGGCAAATTGAAAACAAACACCGTGCCACTTTACATTTTGAAAAAGTTCAAAGTTGAATGATTGCAACGGAAACCGATAATTGTACTTACTATCATAAACAAAGTTGTTGAGTACGAAAGGTGTCATACCATTGTATAGCAAATCATCAAAAGTCTCGTATTCATCGAAATTATCAATAACCCACTGTTTCGAACTATTACTCATAATGGAGTTTACACCCGTGTAACCGCCTGAATTTCTTTCCTTGCTATAATTCAAGAACATACAAGTGAAGGTCGCAACAAGAAGCAGAACGGCGACAGTTCGGTATAATATTTTAATCATCTTCATAACCATCACCCCGCAATAGGAAAACTCTCGTCATCGCTGGTGTCGGCAAGTGCCTCTACCAATAAGCAGGTTGCGGTTCGGAAACCAAGAATAAAATTATCACGACATCCCAAGTCGTTTGCTTTCATAGAAAGAGCAGTGTATTCCTGCCATATCTCTTTCTGTTGCGGTGTAAGAGTTTCTTCCAGTTTCACGGCAACATCACACACCTCACGTTCAGTTTTATAATACTCACCGTTTTTATTAAGGCTGCGACCACTGATTGACAGGTTATCATAGAACATTGCTTCAATGGTTTTTCTCATAATCGTTTCCTTCTTTCTTACCTATCATTTTTAATTATGTAGAACGGAGCCGCCTGTTGCTCCGTAATTGGAGGAATTATTGAAGGAGGAATTATATTAAACCCGTACAGGCACGGTGGAGGAAACAAAAAAGACCTACACACAGAATCCAATAGGGATAATGTATGTAGGTCATAGTATCGAAATATGTATTATTTTGTTTTCTTTATTATACCATATTTTAGTATCGGTGCCAAGCCCTTTTATAAAAAATTGAATACTAATTTAGCGTTGTTTTATATCAAGGCTTGTTTTATAACTGCTTTTATGATATACTATATGAAAATCAATAAAGTTAGGAGGTTTCCTTTTATGACAATAAATCCGCAACAAGAATTGGTTACTAAATTCAATGAAATTCGTTCAAAAGGATGGATTGAAACTCACCGACATGGAGACCAATGTTTAGGTAATACATTTGAAGATTTGATTGGTGTTAAGGAAAATAACAAACACGAAGCAGACTATAAGGGGATTGAACTTAAAGCACATAGAAACATAACTTCATCTATGGTATCGCTTTTCTCAAAAGCACCAACCCCACGAGGTGTAAATACATATTTAAGAGAGACATATGGTGTAATAGAACCCGAATCTGGTAAGAAAGTATTAAATACAACATTAGGGCATAAATTTAATACACACAGAGGCGGACACTGTTTCAAAGTTGAGGTTGATAAAAAATCTCAAAAATTATGGATGGTAGTTAAGAAAATGGCTACCGATGAAATATTAGAAGATAAAATTACAGGGAAACAAATTAACTGGAATTTTTCAGTCCTCACAAAGGCATTATCAAAAAAATTAAAAAAGATTGCCATTGTATATGGAGATGAAAAAGTCGAAAACGGTAAAAGATATGTTCGTTTCACGAAGATGGTCATATTGACGGGGTTAAACCTAGAAAAAATGCTTGTTGCAATAGAAACTGGCGATTTAATGATAGATATTCGCATAGGGGTTTATGCTTCTGGCAAAAACAAAGGCAGAACCCACGACCACGGCACAGCATTCAGAATGAAATTAGAACATTTATTAAAATACGGTACCGTAGATACATATTAAAAAACTGTCGGGCATGACACCCGACAGTTTTCTTATTTCTTTCGCATAACAACGATATACTCATTTGTCATGGTTGGGATTTGTTCTCCCTTTTCGTTTTGCGGTGAGGCTTTTGATGGCATTCTTTTGTTTAAGATATCACGAACATGTGTAATAATATGCTCGTATCCCAATTTTTCAAACATTTTGTAAGTTATAACATCAAGCGGTAGTTCGATATTTCTAACTCTTCTATTGCCGACAACATAAACAACATAGCCACCTTTTTTTACCACTTTATCAACGGCTTCTACTGATTTCTCATAATCATTATAAAAGGAAACTACCTCCCAGCACCTATCTCTGTTAAAATTCTTATCCGCTTCGGCAATTTTCTCTATTGCCGTATCCAATTCTGGTATATCAAACTTTCTATCAACTACTTTCTTCCCGCCGAGCAATCTTCTATCCAATGTTCCTGCACCATCAAAGCCAAGCCATTCATTAGAAAGACGAGAGAACTGACCGTAAGCCACTGTTGTATGACTATCACCATAAGGTGGTGAAGTCACAATAATATCTACACTATTTAATAATTCTTTATGGTTGGGCAAATCAAAAGTAGATTCGTTAAAGAGATTAATTTCAGTATTTCTAGTATATTTAACCGATTTTAATATATCAAGATTTCGTAGTATTGTCTCTTTGTAGAGTTTTATGGGTTCAGGGTTGAATTTCTCCAAGGATTTTTTTGACATACGATATAACTTAAATTCGCCGTTTCGAGTTTCAGAAGAAAGGCGAATGACTTCCGATAAAGATGTTTTGAAAAAGTCGTTGATATCTTCATCTTCTATCGAATTGACAAAAGCAGTGATTTTAGCAAGTTCTTTTATTGTGTTACTGTTGAACCACGAATCTCTAATAGAAAATTCAGGGGCTACAACCTTTTCATCAGATAAATTATCTACAAAGGTGTCAAATGTTTTGATTTTTTCTTCTACAATAGACAAGTTAATTTTCTCTGTCTTTGTTTTCGCAATCAAAATTGCCAACGGGTTTAGGTCAACACCATATGCCTTTTTTGCATTGTAATACTGTGCTTCTACAAGTGTGGTTCCAGAGCCAACATATGGGTCTAAAAACACAGTTTCTTTTCCTTTGCCATAGGTGTTTAACATTTCACGACAAATTAAAGGCATCATCATTGCGGGGTACGGGTGTAGACCGTGAACTAATTCTTTCATACTTCCGCCTTTGAAATTCCACTTATCGTCATACACTCTTTTATAATTATTTGTGCTCATAGTTGTGTCTCCTCTTTAATTTCCACAATGTCTTCTAATCCGCAGTGAAGGGTAAGGCAAATTCTTTCTAAAACATCGGTATTAACATTTTTTCCTTTTGAAAGTTTTGCCATTGTTGATTGACTTATCCCAGTCATTGCTCGAAGGTCTGTTTTGTTTATTCCTTTATCTATTAGAAGTTTCCACAATTTGTTATAACAAAAAGCCACACCATCATCTCCTTTTTGCATATTATATCATATTTTGTTTTTCTTCGCAATAGTTTTCTTCGATTTCGCAAAGAAAATATACGATAAATTGAAGAATTAACTTTTAACATTTTTAATTATAAATTATTATGAGTACCAAAAAACGGACAGTAAAGACAAAACCCACGGGACGAACCGTGGGTTTTGCTTTTAGTCGAGCGATAACTGTAATTTGATAGCATTCTGTAAAGTCTTCATTTGACTTGCTTCTAATGTACCGCAATAGCGACCTTCTTCAAGTATATTCTTCGGTAATAATGTAAGTTGCTCCGCCAATGCGAAACTTCTTTTGGGGAAACAATCAGACTTAATTTCAATTTGAACTGGAAGCCGACGGTTTATGTTTGAAGAAAGTGGAATTGCTTGAACCACAGGACTATAATTGCAGGCTTGGGGGTTCGAAACTACAATATAATAATGCGGTCCGTGATGTTGATGAGGGTTATGCTCGTTATAAGGGATATTTGCGAATACAATGCTTCCGTGTCTTACTTTACACATTTTTAATTTCTCCTTTTAAATAAAAAATATTGATATTTAAAAGGTTCTAGTTTTTCATTTTTATTTCAAGAAAATATGCCCCGACCGTTGCGGTTCGGGGCATTATTAGAGTGTCAAATATTTTAACTTTTGACACCGATTTTAAAATCCCGTAAATACTGGGTTTGTACGGTGTCATAATTCAGTGTCAAAAGTAATCTTTCTTTTTGCTCTAATCATCGTTGATTTTGATATGCCAGTCATTTCGGAAACAGTCCTATAACTCTTACCTTCGTCAAGCAATGACAAAGCGAGATTGATTTGTTCCCGATGAAATTTCTTTGGTCGTCCTTCTTTATAATTCGGGTCATGTTTACGATGGTACTCTCTTCCTGCTTGACAGCGAGAATTTATCATATCTTTCTCAAATTGTGCGAAGGCCAGCATGACATGGAGTAACAGGGTTCCAATTGCATTTTTCTCAATTACACCCATATTGAGTATATTAAGTTTAATGTTCTTATCATAGAGTTCCTGTGCAAGTGTACTTCCTTCGGATACAGTTCTTGCAAATCTATCTAATTTACATACAATCAATTCATCGCCAGGTTGAAGTCTTTCAATTAATTGAGAGAACAACGGACGGTCTTTGATTGTACCACCAGTGAAAACTTCTTCAATAACTTCTTCTGCTCCCGCAGCAAGAACTGCTTCTCGCTGTTCTTTAAGCGAAGAATTATCCTTTTGTGATTTTGAGGATACCCTTATATAACTAAACCTCATTACATCACCTGCTTTCTACAACACCAAACAGGTGAGTTTTAACTGTGTTGCCTAACTGCTCTTTTTCAATAACAATATTAGTTCCTTCTGGGACTTCAATAGTTACCGAACTGCCATAAGGAAATGGCAATTTGGTAAAATTACCGTAAGCATCTTGCTCAAAAGTTAGAATTAGAAATTTGTCTCGTCTTTGCATATAACATACTCCTTTTGTTTTTATGTACTCGGTGTTGCCTAGTACACCGACATCTGATAATGAAGGAGGAATTGTCTTTGGAAAATTACACACACTCTTTTGCCACTAGGAAGCAACAACAAAATGAAAGGAGAAAAATAAAAAAAACTCACATACAAAACTCCCGTCAGAGTTGTATGTAAGTTAAAATTCAGTATGTTATGTGCTATTCAATTGTTTTCTATATTATAACATATTTCGACACCTATAGCAAGTGATTTATATATTAAATATCGAAATATGGATAAAATTGACTGTAAGAATGTTTAGTGCTATAATAAATAAAAACACATATTATGTTGAGAAGGTATATTATGATAATTAAATCTGCAGAAATTAATAAGTTTAAATCTATAAACACAGAAAATAATATGGTCTTTTTTGATAAAACTGTTACTGCTTTGATTGGTAAGAACGAATCAGGCAAAAGTAATATTTTAGAATCAATAGGACTCATAAAAAATCTATTTCTTCCGTTGGGAACTGAATACGTGAATAATAAAACCAGAGGTCAAAGTGATAACCCCAGTATAATTCTTACACTATCGTTCACAACATTTGATAAAGAAAAATTCCCTTCTGCCGAAGGTGATACGATTTTAAGTTATAGTGCAACACAAGTTACTATGGAGGGTGGTTTATCATCATTAATATCTAATGATGTTAACTTAAACACTCATATAGAGAAAGTGTTATCAGTTGTTTCCTCTAATGAATTAGGCTTGGCTTCGTCACATTTTTCCTCACTCAAAAATCAAACCGCAAAACTACATACAATATCTCAAAAACTATATTCAACTATATTAACTGATTTACAAGGTGCAAAAAACACAATTAATACATCGCCACTTGATAGCAAAAAAGAATATATGGAATCAATAGATATTATTAAGAAATCTATTTCAAACTATTACAATTTGATTCCACAATTGCATTATCGCAAGAGTGATAATGAGTTAAAAAATTCATATCCATATACCGATATCAAGAAACTGTATGAAGAAACTAAAGATTTGTCAGTTAGCAATAACTCATTTATCAATTTAATGCTTGCGGCAGGTGTAGAAAAGGATACTTTATTTGGTGCCTTTGAAGGAGGAACGGAAGCAGCCAAAAGAACATTTTGGAATAAAGTTGTAAAAAAAATAAATGCACTTGTAGATGAATTTAACGAAAAATTTTATCAGCAAGAAAAAATCGCTATTGACTTTGTTTTAGAAGGAAGTACAGTTAAGATTTTTATATTGACTGACGATATGTATATGAATTTTTCGGAAAGAAGTAACGGTTTAAAATGGTATTTTAGTCTTTTTATAGAAACAAAAGCCAAGGCAACATTTGAAAGGCCTATTCTGTACCTGCTTGATGAACCAGGTGTGTATCTACATGTAAGAGCACAGAAAAAGGTATTAGAACTATTTGAACATTTATGCGAAACGGGAAATCAAGTCATTTATACAACTCATTCGCCATTTATGATTAACCCAAATAATGTTTATAATGTTCGTGCCGTAGAAAAGAACGAGAATGGTTTTACTAATATCTATACTTCGGTTTACTATTACAAATTAAATAAAAAGCATAGATTAGAAACCTTATCGCCATTAATTACTGCATTGGGTATGGATTTGCAAGATAATATCGGCCCACAATATGAAAAAAACAACATTGTTGTAGAAGGTATTACTGATAGTATGTACTTAACTGCAATGATGAACCATTTTAAGGTAGATGATGTGGACAGGCCAAGTATTATACCATGTGCAGGTGTAGGAAATGTTAATCGTGTTGTTTCAATACTAATTGGCTGGGGTTGTAATTTCAAAGCAGTTTTAGATTACGATGAAGAAGGATATACCGAGTATAAACGAATCGTAAAGGATACTAATTTAACCGATGACAATAATGTGTACTTCGTAAATTTGAAAACCGCAACGGATGTTAATGTTGTTAAGAAAAATCGTGCCACAATAGAAACACTTATTTCCTCTGAAGACAATGATAAATTAAGCACAAAATATGATGGCACTGATGAAACAAAAACATTAGCAGCAAAAGAATTTATGGACAGAGTTTCAAATGGGGACATAATACCAAGCAAAGAAACCTGTGAAAATTTCAAAATTCTCTTTGTGGCTTTGGGGATAAATATAAAATAGTTTTTCTAATGGTTTTTACCCCTTTTTCTAATGATTTTCCACGAAAGTGCGGTTTTTAGCAAAGTCGCTTGTACCATAACTTTTAAGACTTTCGACACCACTAAACATCGCATAACTACAGTATTTTCTTGGAATTATTGACACCACTTTTGACACCGTTTATTTTTGTTTGAAATTTTTTGTCAAATTCTCGAAATCATGATGCCCCCTGAGGGACGAGGGTTCGAATCCCTCCGTCTGCGCCAAAAAGGAAGTTGTAAACATTAGTTTGCAACTTCTTATTTTATTTACAAGAGGGATTCGAACAAGGAGCAATAAAAAAACAGTCCGGTGGACTGTTTTTGCGACGTGGCAACGAGCGTATGCGTGTATGTTATCACCGCAAGGTGTATCTTCGGCTTTATTACATACAACACCTCGTGTTGATTACATTTACACCTACGGTGTGATTTAATTAGTAGAATTTATAGACTTTTTCAAAAGAAACCACCGTTGAACATTTTGATTCAACGGTGGTATTTAGGTTTTATTTAGTTGTTTCGCATGCGAACTTTTTAAATGTGAGTGCACATAACAAGATTATTGTAGCGATAGGTAAGAGGTTAAAGTTTCTATTGTCTGAGGTGAGAGGTGATTTGACATCTTCTTTTTTTGAAGTGTCTTCTGTCTTAGGGATATCTTCCTCAATGGGTTTATTTGTCTCTTCGCTTACAGCTTTTTTCTCAGCTAAAGTATAAATACTAAAGTGATTTGTTGTGAAAGTAACAAACTTCTCATCCTCGCTTAAAACTACTGTATGAGGCTCTATCTCGCCATCTGCATCAACGTAATATACTTCTAAGTCTTTTCCTTCAAAGTCGCTTGGAATGGGGAGTGTAACTTTAAATGTATCCTTTTCGGATTTTGTGATGTAGTCATCAAGTGATGCTGAATGAAGCTTAATATCAAAAGTTTCGCTTTCTTTTACATCAAGTGTATTGATAATCTTGTCGTATTCGTCACCTTCAGTAAGTTTTTCAACCTGAAGCTTTGTGTCGAGCGGAACGGACGCATCTAGGATTGAAACTGCAATATTAGAATCTATATCAACATTTTGATATACAGGAGTTACGATTTTTGCATCGTCACGTTTGATAACGAGGTAATAAACAATATCATTGATGGTTGCCTTATAACAATAATCATCAGCAGTTATATCGTCAACACCAAGCAACAATTCATCATTTGGGTCAAGATGAGCACCGGTATTTGCAAAATGTTCTTCATCAATCATACCAAAGACAGTGTTTACATATTCGAGTTTAACCTTGCCCTCGCCAACATATTCGTTAATTCTTTTCTTTGCAGCATCGAGAACTGCTTCAGGGGTATCAGCGGTATTAGAGGGAACATATAAAATATGGTCGGCCTGAACTTCCATATGCTTTGCAGCATAAATAGTACCGTCATACTTAAAGTCGGCTATTCCGCCGGCAAAGGTGTAGAAATGGTCAGCATCGCCCATTCTTATATCAACAAGGAAATTTTTATAACCGATATATTTTTTAAATTCGTCAGAGTAGCTTATAAGGGCATTAATGTTATCGTTATCTTCGCTACAAGTGAGCCAATAGTTAATAACCTCAAGGTCATTAACCTTGAATACATAGGGCATATAATATCCGCCACCCAAATCTTCGCCCTTGGGAAGATTTTCTAAAATAGTATCAACGGCTTCTTTGGTCTTATTATCATAAACCCAAGATATGGCTACAGTGTGCTTTTCTTCTTTCCCGGTATTCTCGGCGTAAACAATTTCACAGGTAGAAAAATCTTCTGAGAAGGTCTCGGGGTCTAAGTAAAATTCAGGATAATGCTCCATATTGAAATTTTCAGCAATAAGGAATGTAGTGTCGCCAACCTCAGTGGGTTTAACACAGTTAAGAGTCATTTTAAGGTCGGGAACAACTGCTGCAAACCTTTCAGACAATTCCTTTTCACGAACATAGTAATACTCGCCGAATTGACCACAATATTTTCCTTCCGTAGCATATTCGGTTATATCATTAGAGAATTTACCACTGTTGATGGTAAGCTTACCGGGTGTGTTGATGTTAACACCGGGCATAGCAAATGCTGTAACTTTGCCGTAGCAAATAACATCATTAAGGACTATATTTACACCAGGAGCCGCACCGAATACATAGTCGGGCTCGTGGTCTTCGGGGATTTCATCGGTACAGGTGTAACTGCCGCCGTTGATTGTGAGAGTGTATTCCTTTGGAAATGTTTGTGTTGCTTCGTTAAAGTCGCCGTCATTATTGATTGCAACAACACCATAATTTCCGGTATGTCCCCAAGTTTCCATACTTGAATTTTCGTCAGCGTTAATTGTAATATTAGCGCCAAAACCGAAAATTACCGGAGCACCATAACCGTATTCATCAATACCGGTTGTAAGACTGGTATTTTCAAGATTAAAGGTTACATCCTTATTTTCAATATATAAGCCTTCGCTTAATTGCATAATAAGAAAAGAGGTGTCAAGAGGTTTGATTGTAATTTCACCTGAGCCGCCTTCGGGAATGGTCGCAATAGCATCTTTGAGTTCCTGCTCGGTTGAAACAGTAACAGAACCAGCGGCAGAAAAAATCATTGTGGGTACCACCGACAAAAGTAAAACAAAAACTAATAGGAAAGGTAAAAATTTTAACTTTAAGAATTTCATAAAATCTCCTCCTTAGTTTAATTAAAACACAATTTTCTCATATTTGCAACAATTTTGTACGAATTAAAGAAAAAGCACTAACCATATAAGTTAGTGCTTCTTAATACTTTGCTTTGTTATTTAATAATAGGGGTTATAACAGACTTGCCATCCTTATCTAACAAAACAGTCATTCCACCCGAATAACCACTTTGGCGATATAAATAATTCACGCCTGTTTCTTTGTCAACCCAAATTTTAATAGCGCCCATATTTTGAGAATAAGTTTTTTTCGAATCCTTAAATAAAATCAGATAAAAAAAAGAAAAGCACTAACTTTTGTTAGTGCTTTTTGGCTGGGGAATAGGGATTTTTCGAGTGCAACGCACTCTTCGCCTCGCTGCGCTCGTTGCCCACGTCGGCGAAAACAACCATTTAGGTTGTTTTCTTCCGCTTCGCTCCCTCCTTGT
>JAZNLZ010000040.1:0-2811 GCA_045579365.1 Acutalibacteraceae bacterium | reverse complement strand
CGTGAGTTGCATATTCAACCATAATCTGTTGCTTTTTCTCTTTTGTCATTGTTTTCACCTCTTTTAATATTTACTCCAAAAACCAAGCCATGGGTCATAGTGATTCCCAAAAGTCGGGCAGACACCCAAAGCATAGTATTAGGTATGCCGATTTCACATCAGCCTTAGTATTCTAACACAAAACTTTTCAAATGTAAAGAAAAATTTTAAAATAATATTATTATATATAAAAAAACGGTGAATAAAATCGTTGCAATATGAGTTTTTTGGTGGTAAAATATTAGCGTTAGAAAAAAGGAGTCGAGAAAATGGCTAAAATAGAAAATTTAAGGAATGTTGCAATAATCGCCCACGTTGACCACGGTAAAACTACCTTGGTTGACCAACTTTTAAAACAAAGTGGAACCTTCCGTGATAATGAAAATGTTGATGAAAGAGTAATGGACTCTAACGACCTTGAGCGAGAGAGAGGTATTACAATTCTTTCCAAAAATACAAGTGTTATGTACGGCAATGTTAAAATTAACATTGTTGACACTCCGGGACACGCTGACTTCGGTGGAGAGGTTGAGCGTATTCTACAAATGGTAGATGGCGTTTTACTTCTTGTTGATGCTTTCGAAGGCTGTATGCCCCAAACCCGTTTTGTTCTAAAAAAAGCCTTGGCTTTAGGAAAAAAGGCAGTGGTTGTTGTTAATAAAATTGACCGTCCAATGGCAAGACCTTTAGAGGTTGTGGATGAGGTTTTGGATTTGTTTATCGAACTTGGTGCCGATGAAGACCAAATTGAATTCCCCGTTGTTTTCGCAAGTGGTCGTGATGGTTACGCAACCCTTAATCCCGAGTCACCTTGCAGTGATATGAAGGCTTTATTTGAGGCTATGGTTAATGAAATTGACCCACCCGAAGGCGAAATCGACGAGCCTTTACAAATACTTTTTACTAACATTGAATATGATGAGTATTTAGGCCGAATTGGTGTTGGCCGTGTTATTCGTGGTACCGTTAAATCGGGTCAAAGTGTTGCTGTTTGCCATAAGGATGGCACAAGCACCAATGTTAAAATTGCAAAATTGTTTATGTATAAAGGCCTTAAACGTTATGAGGCTGAAAGTGCGCAGGTTGGCGATATAATTCAGGTTGCAGGACTTAGCGAACTTGAAATTGGTGAAACTGCTTGTGACACTGCTCACATTGAACCATTGCCCTTCGTTAAGATTGATGAGCCCACCCTTGCAATGAATTTTATGGTTAATAATTCTCCCTTTGCCGGTAAGGACGGTAAGTTTGTAACCTCAAGAAACTTGCGTGACCGTTTGTTTAAAGAGGTTATGACAAATGTTAGCCTTCGTGTTGAGGAGACCGACAGTGCCGATACCTTTAAGGTTTCGGGTAGAGGAGAATTGCACCTTTCAATTTTAATTGAAACCATGCGCCGTCAGGGTTATGAGTTTCAGGTTTCTCCTCCTGAAGTTATTTACAAACGTGATGAAAACGGCAATCTTTTGGAGCCTATTGAACTTTTGATGATAGAGGTTCCTGAGGAATATGTGGGTACCGTTATGGAACGCCTTGGAACCCGTAAGGCTGAAATTAAAAATATGGGTACTCGTGACGGTGGTACATCCCACCTTGAGTTTTTAATTCCTGCCCGTGGACTTTTGGGATACCGTTCCCAATTCTTAACCGATACCAACGGCAACGGAATTATGAACCATGTTTTTAATAGTTACGAGCCTTATAAGGGTGATATCGAACAACGTTCAACCGGTTCTATCATCGTTCACGAAACAGGTGAGTCCACAGGTTACGGTTTGTTTAACACCCAAAGCCGTGGCCGACTATTTATTGGACCCGGTGTGCCTGTTTATGAGGGTATGATTGTGGGTGAAAACCCGAAAAATGATGATATCGTGTGTAATGTGTGTAAGAAAAAGCAAATGACAAATACCCGTGCTTCGGGTTCGGATGATGCTTTGCGTTTGGTTCCACCTTCAAGACTAAGTTTAGAGCAGTCTTTGGAATTTATCAAGGATGACGAACTTGTTGAAATTACACCTAATAATATTAGACTTCGCAAAAGGATTTTGAACAAAGAAGAAAGAATGAAAGCAGAATCAAGGAAAAAGTAATGGAATATGTAATTTTTGACCTTGAATGGGATAATGTCTTTTATAAAAAAGAGAAGCGTTTCATAAATCAAATTTTGCAAATTGGCGCCGTTAAACTAGATAGTGATTTTAATATTATTGATAGTTTTAGCGTTACAATTCGTTCAGCCCTTTCAAAGAGGGTTACGGGTAGATTTGCAACCCTTACAGGCATTACCACCGAAAAAATGCTTGCAGGTATTCCTTTGGAGCAGGCAGTTAAGTTGTTTAACGAATTTTCCCGTGATGCTGAGGTCACAATGACCTGGAGCGACTCCGACCTTTTTACCATTGTGGAAAATGAGAAACTTCTTAAAGATGCAGGCGTTTCCTTTAATATGAATTTTTACCTTGACCTTCAAAAGATGGTTCAGGCGAAAATGCGTCAAAAGGGATATGAAAACAAAAATCAGGTATCTTTGGAGTTTGCTGCTGAATTTTTCGGTGTCAGCACCGATGGTTATGAAATGCACACGGCAGTTGATGACAGCACTGTTTGTGGAAAACTTCTTAAGATTTGTTACAACGAGGATGTTTTCAAATCCTTGCTTCGTGATACCAAAAATCCCGAGTTTTATCGCCGACTTCACTTTAAGGCATATCCTATTGTGGATATTAACGACAATGCTTTGGATAAAACAAAGTTTTGTTTTACCTGCCC
>JAZNLZ010000039.1:0-44504 GCA_045579365.1 Acutalibacteraceae bacterium | reverse complement strand
GGATTTTTACAATATCCCCACAACCGTTTTGTCTCAGGTTGATTCATCGGTTGGTGGCAAGGTTGCCATTGATTTTGAAGGATACAAAAACCTGGTTGGCGCATTTTATCCACCAAAGGCCGTTGTTATTGACTGCAATACCCTTGAAACCTTGGATAAACGCCAAATTTCTAACGGACTTGCCGAGTCGGTTAAAATGGCAATGACAAGCGATAATGATTTGTTTGAATATTTTGAAAAGGGTCAACTTGATTTTGAGTACATAATTGAAAAATCATTGATGATTAAGAAATTTGTGGTCGAAGAAGATGAAAAAGAAACTGGTCTTCGAAAAATCTTAAATTTCGGTCACACTTTGGCTCACGCCATTGAAACAAATTCCGATTTTAAGGACATATATCACGGTGAGGCAGTGGCACTTGGAATGATTCCAATGTGTTCCAATGATGTTAGACCAAGACTTATAAAGGTTTTGGAAGGTCTTAATTTGCCAACTGAATTTGATTTTAATAATCCTAAAATTTTTGAAGCAATTTTCCACGATAAAAAGGCTGACGGTAAGGATGTAACGGTGGTTTATGTTTCTAAAATCGGCGAATGGAAAATGGAAAAACTTGCGATTGAGGAATTTATAAGAGGTGTTAAATAATGAAAAATACCTTTGGAAATAATGTTTCCATAACCCTTTTCGGTGAAAGCCACGGGGAAGCAATTGGTGCTGTAATTGATGGCTTGGCACCGGGTTTAGAGGTTGATAATGATTTTATCAGTAGCCAACTTTCCCTTCGTCGTCCTGTTGGTAATATTTCAACCCCCAGAGCCGAAAAGGATGAATTTAAAATTTTAAGTGGTGTTTTTGAGGGTAAAACAACCGGAACACCAATTTGCATTGTAATTCCAAATGAGAACATAAAATCGGCTGATTACAGTGAAATTAGATTTAAAATGCGTCCTTCCCACGCCGATTTTACTGCTAATGCAAAATACCACGGCTTTGAAGATTATCGTGGCGGTGGCCATTTTAGTGGTCGTGTTACTGCCGGTTTGGTGGCAGCAGGTGCTATTGCAATTAGCGCTTTGCAAAAGAAGGGAATTAAAATTGGCACCCATATTTCAAAAATTGCCGGTGTTTGCGACCGTGGATTTGAAAATTATGAAACCGATATTGATGTTTTAAATAAAATGACTTTTGCTGTTTTGGATAGTGCAAAAGGCGATGAAATGCAAAATAAAATTCTCCAAGCGAGAGAACAACTTGATAGCGTTGGTGGTGTGCTTGAAACGGCTGTTATCGGTCTTCCTGAAGGTGTGGGAGAACCTTGGTTTGACAGTATTGAAAGTATGATTTCCCACGGCTTGTTCTCAATTCCTGCCGTAAAGGGAGTTGAATTTGGTGCAGGTTTCAGTATTGCCGATATGAAAGGCAGCGAGGCTAACGATAGTTTTGTGGCAAACAACGGTGCCGTGGAAACTGCTACCAACAATAACGGTGGCATAAACGGTGGAATAACAAACGGTATGCCGATTATTTTCCGTACTGCAATTAAACCTACTCCCACCATTGGCAAAGAGCAAAATACCGTTGATATTCGTGATAATTCCAATGTTGTTTTAGAGGCCCAGGGCAGACACGACCCCTGTATCGTACATCGTGCAAGGGTAGTGGTTGATAGTATTGTTGCAATTACCCTTTGTGATATGTTGGCGGCAAGATTTGGCACGGATTGGATGGCTTTATAATGGAGTATGGTTTAATTGGTGAAAAATTAGGTCATAGTTTTTCAAAAGAAATCCATAACAGTTTGGGTAATTATGAATATGAACTAAAAGAAATTGCCCCCGAAAACCTTAAAGATTTTATTTGTTCTAAAAATTTTAAGGCTATTAATGTTACTATTCCTTACAAGGAAACTGTAATTGAATTTTTAGATGAAATTAGCGACAGTGCAAGAGAAATTGGTGCTGTGAATACAATTGTCAATAGAAATGGCAAATTGTGTGGGTTTAATACCGACTTTTTGGGACTTAAAGAACTTATTTTAAAGGAAGGTATTGAATTTAAAGATAAGAAAGTTTTAATTTTAGGCAGTGGTGGAACTTCCAAAACTGCAAAAGCTGTTGCAATGTCTTTAGGGGCAAAGGAAATTTTCCGTGTTTCTCGTAATGGTGGAGAAAAACTTATAACCTATGATGAAGTATATCTTTGCCATACCGACGCTGATGTGATTATTAATACAACCCCTTGTGGAATGTATCCCAACATCGGTGATAGTGCTATTGATATCAATAAATTTCCTAATTTAAAAGGCGTTGTGGATGTGGTTTATAACCCATTGAATTCGGCACTTATTGTGGATGCAAAACTTAAAGGCATTAAGGCTGTTGGTGGGCTTTTAATGCTCGTGGCTCAAGCCTTTTTTGCAAGTGAAATGTTTTTAGAAACTGAACTTGAAAAATGTAAAATGACCGAGATTTTTTCTAAACTTTTGAGAAAAAAAGAAAATATCGTTTTAATCGGAATGCCTAGTAGTGGCAAGACCACCATCGGTAAAGCGTTGGCAAGTGAATTGGGAAAAGGCTTTATTGATACCGATGATGAAATAGTGTTGCAAGAGGGAAGAAATATCCCCGAAATTTTCAAAACTTTTGGCGAAATAAAATTTCGTGAAATTGAAAGCGATATTATTAAAAAGGTTTCTTCAAACCAAGGTTTTGTTATTGCAACGGGTGGTGGAGCAGTTTTAAATCCAAAAAACATTCATCTTTTAAAGGAAAATGGCAGGGTAGTATTTCTTGATAAGAAAATTGAGGATTTGATTACCACTCCTGATAGACCTTTATCTTCAAACATAGAAGATTTAAAAAAGCGATATGAGGAAAGATACGATATTTATGTATCTTCGGCTGATTACATTATTAATTGCACTAATGATGTTATAGAAAATGTTAAGAACATAAAAGAGGTAATATTTGGTGAAAATTTTAGTGATTAACGGGCCTAATATCAATATGCTTGGCATTAGAGAGCCCGATATTTACGGCAAGGAAAATTATAAAACTCTTTGCGAAAAAATTGAAAACCACGCTCATGAAATTGGGGCCGAGGTTAAGATTTATCAGTCAAACCACGAAGGTGATTTGGTTGATGAAATTCAAAAAGCTTATGGCGTTTTTGATGGTATTGTTATTAATGCCGGTGCCTATACGCACACAAGTATTGCCTTGTTGGATGCTTTAAAATCGGTGGGTTTACCTGCAGTTGAGGTTCATATTTCGGCTTTGGAAACTCGTGAAGATTTTAGACAAATAAGTTTCTTGAGAATGGCTTGTGCTAGTAATATAACAGGCAAAGGCATAGACGGATATTTAGAAGCAATGGATTTTTTGGTGGATTATAATAAATGATAGTTACAATAGAAAAAAGCACTGCCTTTGGCGAAATGATAGCGCCACCTTCCAAAAGTATGGCTCACAGGTATTTGATTTGTGGCGCTAATACTAAGGAAAGCGTTATTGAAAATATTGATTTTTCGGAAGATATTAAGGCAACCCTTGGATGCTTAAAGGCATTGGGTGCTAATATTGAGATTGACGGAAACACCGTAACAATAGGTGGCCTTTCACAAGAAAAAGAACTTAACAGCAATAAACTTTATTGTGGTGAAAGTGGAAGCACGATTAGATTTATTATTCCTTTTTGTATGCTAAAGAACGAGGAAATTGTCCTTCAAGGAACACCTCGTTTGTTTGAACGCTCCCTTAGTATTTATGAGGAAATGTGCAAAGCACAAGGAATTAAGTTTGTTAAAGACTATAACTCTGTAACAATTAAGGGCAAAATGAGCAGTGGTAGATACACTGTTCGTGGCGATATTTCAAGCCAGTTTATTAGTGGTCTTATGATGTCTTTGCCCTTGCTTGACGGCGAGAGTGTAATTGATATTAAAGGTAAAAGCGAAAGCGCTTCATATCTAGCATTGACCTTAAAGGCATTGGCTGATTTTGGTGTTAGAATTAGCAAAATTGATGAAAACACAATGTATATTAAGGGTGGACAAACCTTTAAAAACCGTGATTTAACTGTTGAAGGCGATTATTCAAATGCTGCTTTCTTTGATGCATTTAATTTGCTTGGTGGAAACGTTGCAGTTAAAGGTTTGGATGAAACAAGTGTGCAAGGGGATAGGGTTTATAAAAAAATATTTCCTATGCTACAAAAGGGTTGCCCTAAAGTTGATATTTCCGATTGTCCTGATTTAGCCCCAGTGTTAATGGCTGTGTCGGCTGCTTTGAACGGAATAGTTTTAACCGGCACAAAACGTCTTAAAATTAAGGAAAGTGACCGTTCTCGTGCAATGGCTGAAGAACTTGCTAAGTTTGGTTGCAAAGTGGATGTTGAGGATGATTTGGTTACGGTATATCCTTGCAAGTTACAAAAACCGATTTTACCCCTTTCGGGTCATAACGATCACCGAATTGTTATGGCGATTTCCTTGCTTTGTACAATTACCGGTGGAAGAATTTACGGCGCTGAAGCAGTTAATAAAAGCCTACCTGACTTTTTTGATAGAATTAAAAAGTTAGGCATTATCCTCAAGGAGGAAAATACGTAATGAAACTTATAAAAGATATTAATTTTTTGATAGTCGGTTTAGGCCTTTTGGGTGGAAGTTACGCTAAAGGACTTAAAAATATTGGATTTAATGTATCGGCTATCACAAAAAATCAAGATGATATTGAGTTTGCAATAGAAAATAAAATTATTGACAAAGGAACAACCAAAATTGACCCTGAAATTATTGGTGAAGCCGATGTGGTTGTTTTTGCCTTGTATCCCGGTGTCTTTAAGGAATGGGTCAGGGAAAATCAACAACTTTTCAAAAGTGGCGCAGTAATTACCGATGTTACCGGTGTTAAGGGTAGCGTGGTTTATGAAATTCAAGATATTCTTCGCAAAGATGTTGAATTTATTTCAGCCCACCCGATGGCCGGCAAAGAAATTTGTGGTGTGCAAAATAGCGACCCTGCTATTTTTAAGGGCGCTAACTATATTGTAGTTCCAACCGAAAAAAATACCGAAGGCGCTATTGAACTTTGCGAAAACATCGGTAAAATGTTGGGCTTCCGTCGAGTTTCTCGCTTGAGTGTTGAAGAACACGATAAAATGATTGCTTTTCTTTCTCAGCTTACCCACTGTATTGCAGTTAGTTTGATGTGTTGCGCCGATACCGAGGGTATGGAAAAATACACCGGTGACTCTTTTAGAGATTTAACGCGAATTGCTCGTATTAATGATGAAATGTGGAGCGAGTTGTTTTTAAATAATAAGGAAGATTTATTGTTGCAAATGGAAAAATTTAAATGTTCATTTGATGAGTTATATGAAAAAATCAAAACCTCTGACCGAGAAGGTATGAGGGAAATGATGCGTTGTTCGACCGTTAGGCGAGGTCTTTTTGATAAGGAGTAAACCCCATGAGTATGAATTTTTTAAGAAAACTTCCAATTCCAAAGGATATTAAAGCGCTTTACCCCTTGGATGAAAAAAGTTTGGCATTTAAAAACGAAAGACAAGAAGAAATTAAAAGAATTTTTGAAGGCAAAAGTGATAAGTTTATACTTATAATCGGTCCTTGCTCGGCTGATAATAAGGAAGCTGTACTTGATTATATCGGAAGACTTAAACTTGTGCAGGATGAAGTTGAGGATAAAATTTTAATTATCCCAAGAATTTATACCAACAAGCCTCGCACAACGGGTGATGGTTACAAGGGAATGCTTCATCAACCTAATCCTGATGAAAAACCTGATATGTTAAACGGTATTATTTCAATTCGTGATTTGCATTTATCAGCTTTAAAGAATTACGGTTTTACCTGCGCCGATGAAATGCTTTATCCCGAAAATTACCGTTACTTGTCTGATTTATTGGCTTATGTTGCTGTGGGTGCCCGTTCGGTGGAAAATCAACAGCATCGTTTGACTGCAAGTGGAATTGAGTCACCTGTGGGTATGAAAAATCCCACAAGTGGCGACCTTTCAATAATGATGAATTCCATCACTGCTGCTCAACATAAACACACCTTTCTTTATAGAGGTTGGGAAGTTGAAAGCGAAGGTAATCCTTATGCTCATGCTATTATGAGAGGATATGTTGATTTTACAGGAAAATATGTTTCCAATTACCACTATGAAGATTTAGTGAAGTTACACGACCTTTACCTTCAAACCAATTTGCAAAATCCTTCGGCTATTATTGACACAAATCATGCAAATTCAGGTAAACAGTATTTAGAGCAAATTAGAATTTCCAAAGATGTTGTTTATAGCCGTAACCATAATGAAGATATTAAAAATATGGTTAAGGGTCTTATGATTGAAAGTTATATTGAAGACGGAGCTCAAAAGATAGGGGAACACATCTACGGTAAATCTATCACCGACCCTTGCCTTGGTTGGGAAAAGTCAAAGGATTTAATCTATACAATTGCTGACAATTTAAAATAAGCATAAAAAAATCTCGCCTTTAAAGGCGAGATTTTAATTTTAATAATTTATACGATAGGGGTTTTTCTTACGAAAAGAATGCCAAGTGTATCTTTTCCACAGTGGGAAGAAATTGTACATCCTGCACGGGTAAGGAAAACTTCTTTGAAAAGTCCTGTTGCTTTAACTTGCTCAACAACAGCATTTACAATATCTTCATCGCATCCTGCATGGGTAACGAAGATACGGCTTGTATCTATGTCATCAGGATTAGCTAAACGCTCGTTTACATAGGTTTTAAGAACGTCGCCATATTTGCCACGGTATTTCTTTCCGACACCCATAGCGCCGTTTTTAACCTCAATACAGGGCTTTAATTTAAGCACGTTGGCACCAAGCATTGCAAGGGCAGAACATCTGCCGCCTTTATGCAAATATTCAAGGTTGTCAATTACAAAAGAAGCGTCAACTTTGGGAACCAAAGCGTTTACTTTTTCTACGATTTCTTCGGCTTCTAAACCTTCTTTAACCATTTCGGCAGCAGCAATTAGCAACAAACCGGCGCCGGTGGAAAGGTTGCCGGAATCAATAACGTAAACATTACCACATTCCATTGCAGCAAGACGTGCGTTATTGAAGGTGGAAGAAAGACTTGAACCTAAAGAAACATGGATAACGGTTTTGCCTTCGTCAACAAATTTTTGGAAAAATGTTAAACATTCATCTAAGTTTGCTGCAGTGGTTTTTGGAAGTTCGCCGGTTTTTGCGTGATGAGCATAAATATCATCAGGGGTAACTTCAACACCGTCTTTATAAGTTTTTCCACCCAAAGTTACTCCAAGGGGCATAAAGGGGATATTATAGCGTTCGCGAAGTTCAGCGCTTAAGTCGCTTGTACTATCACTTGTTATAATAATATTACTCATTATAAAAATCCTTTCAAGTATATATTTACTTTATTATAACATCTAAACTAATAATTATCAACATTTATTTATATGTAAATTTATCGTTTTTTGTAAAAAATTGTAATGGATTATTTTGATTGTTTGTGATAAAATAATACAAAATGTCAAAAAAGGGGGTTGAGATGATGACAAGAAAAACGAAAGATTTTATTTTTATTGGTATTATAATTATTCTTTCTATTAGTTTGGCCGTATCAGGTTTTTTTATTTACAAGGGTAATAAAATGTTAAACGGTATCAATGGAAAGATTGAACAAAACCAAACTGAAATTGAAAAACAAAAAGAAGAAAATAATGCCTTAAAACAGGAGCTTGAACAATCTAAACGAGATCTTGAAAAATCTGAGCAAGAAAAAGCTGCCTTAGAGAGTGAAAATTCAAAATTAAAGAAAGAAATCACCGAACTCAAGGCGAAAAAAGAGGCGGCAGCTAAATACACTAATTTACCTGCCGCTCCCCAAAACCCTCAACCCGTTGGTAAAATTTGTTATTTGACATTTGATGATGGACCAAGTGATAACAGCCTAAAAATTTTAGAAGTTTTGGCTAGATATAATGTTAAGGCCACCTTTTTTGTGACCGATTATAAGCACAGTAAAATTGAATATGTTCCTCAAATTTACGCAGCAGGACATACCATAGGACTTCACACTCAATCACATAATTACGCACAAATTTATAATAGTGTTGATGCCTATTTTGCCGACCTTAATGCAATTTCAGCAAAAGTAAAAGAACTTACTGGGGTTGATTCCAAGGTTATTCGTTTCCCCGGTGGTGGTAGTAATAAGGTTAGCAAAAATTACTATGTTGGAATAATGTCAATCCTCACAAGAAAAGTGACCGAAATGGGTTATACCTATTTTGATTGGAACGTGGATTCCGGTGATGCCTCCGGAAGTTTGAGTGCATCTAAAATCGCTCAAAATGTAATACAGGGTGCAAAAAATAAAACTTCAATTTGTGTGCTCATGCACGACGCTGCAGGGAAAGCCACAACGGTTGATGCATTGCCTGCAATTATTGAAGGTCTTGCTGCCCAAGGTTATACCTTCCAACCACTTACTAAAGACTCATACGGTTATCATCATAAGGTTAATAATTAAAAACAGAGCTATTTGAAATAATCAAATAAGCTCTGTTTTTGTTTTTACATATTATCTTGGATATATTCGGTAAGCTCGCCGATGGTTCTAATGTTTTCGATTTCCTCGTCGGGAATTTCGATGTTGAACTCATCTTCGATTGTCATAAGAAGTTCAACAACATCTAAACTGTCAGCATCCAAGTCCTTTGCAATGTTAGTTTCCATTGTTAAAGCGTCGATATCAGCATCAAGCTGTTCAGCTAACATTTGTTTAACTTTTTCGAATACCATAAAATATTCCTCCTGAAATTTTAGAAAAACTCTACAAGAAAATAATATGTTGAAATTTGCGATTTGTCAATAGCTTTTTGAAAAAAAGGCTATATTTTTTACTTTGCATTTTTAGCCATTTCACATATCCTTCTGATTTAAATAATATGTAAGGGGAGTATATATATTCCCTGAATTTTAAATTTTAAGGAGTTAAATATGAATAACGGTTATGTACAATTTTCAAGAATTGTAAGAGAAGATATGAACGGTAGTCAGGTCGTTGTGCCAAATTGCATTAATGCTGACTATTGTGCATCAAGTCCTGTTCCTGTTAATGAAGGAATTTTGGCAATGGCTTTTGTTGATATGCAACCTATAAACGGCGTTTATCCCGAGGCAACTGCTTTTTGTAACGGAACCTTGTTCCCAAATTTGAATATGCCTTTTTTGGGAGGTAAACTCAAATGAATAGAAAAGCAATGTTAATGAAAAAAATTCACGAATTGGATTTTGCCCTTCACGAATTAAATTTATATTTAGATACCCATCCCACTAGTCTTAAAGCGATGGAACTTTTAAAGGAATATCGCAAAAAGAGAAAAATGGCTGTTGAAATGTACACCCAAGAGTTTGGCGAATATATTAACACGGTTTGCGATACGCCTATAAGCACTTGTTGGAAATGGTTAGAAGGACCATGGCCTTGGGAAAATAATTTTATGGAGGACAAATAAATGTGGAAATATGAGAAAAAATTACAATATCCCATCAACATTAAAAATGTTAGCCCTAAAAACGCTCAAATATTGATTAGTCAGTTTGGTGGTCCCGATGGCGAACTTGGCGCTTCAATGCGTTATTTGACCCAAAGATACTCCCAACCTTTTAATGAGGTAAAGGGAATTTTAACGGATATCGGCACCGAGGAACTGGCCCATCTTGAAATGGTGTGCGCAATGGTGCATCAATTAACAAGAAATCTTACCGAAAAGCAAATTATGGAAAGTGGTTTTGATAAATATTTCGTTGACCACACTAACGGTGTATATCCTCAGGCAGCAGCCGGTCTCCCTTGGAGAGCTGAGTATATTCAGTCAAAAGGCGATATTTTGGCCGACCTTCACGAAGACTTGGCAGCCGAGCAAAAGGCGAGAGTGACCTATGATAACTTGATTCGTTTAATTGACGACCCTGATATTTTAGACCCACTTAAATTTTTGCGCCAAAGAGAGATTACCCATTATCAAAGATTTGGTGAAGCACTTAGACTGACAACCGATAAATTAAATGAAAAGAATTTCTACGCCTTTAATCCCGGGTTTGATGCAAAACCTTGTGGTAAATAAAAGTAAAATCCACCCAAACGGGTGGATTTTTTTATTCTGAACATATTTTGCAAGGTCTGTAACCTGCGTTTTGGCATTCTTCAAGGGTTTTAAAATAAACCTTGTTTTCTTCCTTAGTTTTGTTGACGGATGTGCAACTTGATTTGTGGTAAATTTTGCTGTTTTTGTTGCCACAAAAGGCGAAAAGTTCATTTTCGCTACCTTGAGCCACCGAAGTATCGCTTCCTGAAATTACGTTTGGCATACCGTTGTTTTCATTGTCTTGATTTTTAATTATATCATCGAAATCTTGGTATTTACTTGCCGTTTCACCTGATGCGTTTGTTATTACAATGGCTTCACGTTCTTCGGTTTTTGGAAGTTTAGAAAGAACTATCACCAAAACCGAACAAAGCACAGCAATAAGGGCAATATAAATAAAAGTCTTTTTCATTACAAGTCCTTAGAGTTTTTTATTTAATTATAAACCAGAAATTTATTTTGTCAATATAACAGGTGGTGCAAAAATACCAAGTTTTGGTGGATTGAAACTAAAAAGTGCAAATAATATAACGGTCAAAATTATTGGAATTAAAAATAAATTTTGGTTACAGTTGCATTTGTGATTTTTAAAAAGGATGTATTGAAAAACAAGGGTGATTATAACCGAGATGTAATAAATGGAAATATTAATAAAATCAATATTTCTACCGATTACGCCTTGATAGGTATAAAAAAGAACAATAATTGACGTTATACCGATAAAAATACTTATAACCGATGCCGAGATATAATTTTTATTGTTTTTGTAATTTAAAATATATTCGGCACCAAAATAAACTAGCGCAGGGTAGAAAAGGAGTTTTAAATGTTCCCAGGTGCTTTCGTTTACGGGAAAGAAAAAACCGATACCCATTTTCTTTCCACTAATTTCGTAAAGAAAGTGGCCCAAGGTCCCCATGATGCTTATTATGAGAAATGCAGTAATATTTCTTTTGAAATTCAAGTTTAACACCCCTTAAAATTATTATTCAAACCTTTCCTGCTAATATTCTTAATTTGCTTGACAAATTAAATTGTAAATAGTACAATTTATAGTAGCTTATTATGTTTAATTTTTCTTTAAGAAATGGAGAATAAATATGAAATACGAAGTTTTAAAATTACTTGCGAGAAATGCTCGTTATACCCACGAAGAAATTGCAGTTATGCTTGATATCACCGAAGAAGAAGTTAACAAAATTGTCAAAGAACTTGAGAAAGATGGCCTTATAAAAGGATACAAAGCCATTGTTGACTGGGAAAAGACCGACGGTGCTTATGTTTCGGCTATCATTGAAATTAATGTTGTTCCAAAAGCAGGTTTAGGCTTTGAAGAAGTTGCCGAAAAGATTATGAAATATCCTCAAGTTGAGTCGGTTTATTTAATGTCCGGTGTTTACGACCTTAATGTTGTTGTTAAGGGCAAAACCTTGCAAGAGATTGCGTGGTTTGTAGCTAAAGAATTATCTACTATTGATTCCGTAACCTCTACAACCACTCACTTTGTATTACGCCGTTACAAGGAAATGGATGTTGAACTTGTAAGTGGCAATGATGATGGCAGGGGAGAGTTATGGGTATAATTGATTATTCAAAGGTTATCAACAAAACGGTTGAGAACATTAAACCTTCGGGTATTCGTCGTTTTTTTGATATCGCTGCTACAATGGAGAATGTTATCTCCTTGGGTGTTGGCGAACCTGATTTTAATACACCTTGGCAGGTTAGAAAAGCCGGTATTAACTCACTTGAAAGTGGTAAGACCAAATACACCTCTAACAAGGGTAATGCTATTCTCGTTTCGGAAATCTCAAAATTTATGGAACGAAAATATGCCGTTAAATATAACCCCGAAAATGAAATTTTCGTAACGGTTGGTGGCAGTGAAGCTATTGACGCTTGTATTCGTGCTGTTGTTGAGGCTGGTGACGAGGTTATTATCCCACAACCAAGTTATGTTTGTTACGAGCCTATAACCTGTCTTGCAGGTGGCGTTCCTGTTATTATCAACACCAAGGCTGAAAACGATTTCAAGGTTACTCCCGAAGAGTTAAAAGAGGCTATTTCCGATAAAACAAAACTTCTTATTTTGCCATATCCTTGCAACCCCACAGGTGCAATTATGGAAAAGGAAGATATCGAAAAACTTTACGAAGTTTTAAAAGATACCAACATTTTAGTTTTATCTGACGAAATATATTCTGAACTTACCTTTAATGGTGGCAAGAGTCATTGTTCTCCTGCATCGGTTGAAGGAATGAAGGAAAGAACGGTTGTTGTTAACGGTTTTTCAAAGGCCTTTTCAATGACAGGTTGGCGTTTAGGCTTTGCATGTGGTCCAAAGGAAATTATCGCTCCCATGCTTAAAATTCATCAATACGCAATTATGTGCGCTCCCACAACCTCACAGTACGCTGCTATTGAGGCTTTACGCTCATGCGATGAAGATGTTAAGGCTATGGCCGAGGAATACAACCGTCGCCGTAGATTGGTTGTTAGAGGCTTTAATAAAATCGGGCTTGAGTGCCGTGAGCCAAAGGGCGCATTTTATGCTTTCCCATCCATTAAAAGCACCGGACTTACAAGTGAAGAGTTTTGCGAAAAACTTTTAGAGAGTAAACAGGTTGCCGTTGTTCCCGGTAATGCTTTTGGTGATAGTGGCGAAGGTTTTGTTCGTGTGTCTTATTGCTATTCGGTTGAGCATTTAAGCGAAGCTTTAAAAAGAATTGAAGAATTTTTAAAGGAATTATAATATTTGAAATTTGCAAAGGGCTTTTATGCCCTTTGCTTTATTTTCGGGTTTGAAAGTAAGGTGATATTAGTGTTAAAAACCTGTGAGATTTTGGCTCCTGTTGGGTCTTATGATATGCTTGAAAGTGCTGTTAGATGTGGTGCCGATGCTGTGTATTTAGGTGCAAAAGAATTTTCGGCGAGACAAAATGCTGAAAATTTTAATAATTTAGAACTAAAAAACGCAATTGATTATTGCCATATTCGTGGCGTTAAGGTTTATTTAACACTTAATATCTTGATTAAGAAAAACGAACTTGAAAGTGCTTTTCTGTTGGCTAAAACTGCCTATAATTTAGGAATTGATGCTGTAATTATTGAGGATTTGGGTTTAGCCAAAATTTTAAAAGAAAAAATCCCCGAACTTCCACTCCATGCTTCAACACAAATGTCGGTGCATTCGCCATCAGCCTTGAAAATTCTAAAAGAAATGGGATTTTCTCGTGTGGTTGTTGCCCGTGAAATGTCGGAAAAAGATTTAATTAAGATTTGCGAATTTGCAAAGGAACTTGACATTGAAATTGAGGCTTTTGTTCACGGTGCTCTTTGTATGTCGGTTTCGGGTCAGTGTCAGTTGTCGGCTTTCTTGGGTTCAAGAAGTGGTAACCGTGGCCTTTGTGCCGGTCCTTGCAGACTGCCTTTTAGGGCTCAAAAGGGAACAGGTTTTGATTTAAGTTTAAAGGATTTATCCCTTTTAGACCGACTTTACAAATTAAAGGAAATTGGCGTTAAGTCCTTTAAAATTGAAGGTAGAATGAAACGCCCCGAATATGTTGCCGCAGCCGTTACTTGTGCCAGACAGGGCCTTGATAAAGGTTACATTGATTTAGAACTTGCCGATACCTTGAGAAATATTTTCTCTCGCCAAGGTTTTACCGATGGTTATTTTGAAAATACCTTGGGTCGAGAAATGTTCGGCATTAGAACTAAAGATGATGTTGTTTCGGCCAACAAGGCTTTCCCTTTGCTTCACGAGTTGTATCGTTCAGAACGCAGTAGTGTTGCCGTAAATATAAAGGCCGAAATTGGTCTTAACAAACCTATTACTATTGAAATTTTCGATGGTGAAAATAAAGTTGTTGTTTCGGGCGATGAACCACAAAAAGCCCAAAACAAATCAGCAACAAAAGAAGATGTGATTAGAAATTTAACCAAACTTGGAAACACACCCTACTATGCCGATAAAGTTGAAATCGATTTAGAAGATGGTTTGTTTGTTCCTGCAAGTTTGCTTAACGAACTAAGGCGTGAAGCCGTTTTTAAACTTGATTTTGAACGAAGCAAAGTTAATATTACTCCCTCACAAGCAACTTTTGAGACCGAAACGTCCCAAGTTGCACCAAAGGGGCTTAAAACCCTTTGCCGTTTTGAAAACGAGGAACAAATCCCCGATGATTTAACCGGCATTGATGCCTTAATTTTTCCTTTAGAAAAGGATATTAATGGTGATTATGAAAACATCACCAAAATTGTTGATATTCCTCGTGGTATATTAAGCGAAGAAAAAATCGCAAAGCGTTTAGATTACTTTAAGGAAAAGGGCTTTAATATTGCCTTTTGCGGCAATTTGAGTGCTGTTGTTATTGCAAAGGAGAAAGGATTTATTCCTTTGGCTGACTTTGGACTTAATATTTTTAACAGCTACAGTTTGAAAAAAGCTGAGGAATTAGGTTGCAAAGGAGCAACCCTTTCTTATGAACTTGGTATCACCGAAGGTTGTTTTGGTGGCAATATTCCAAAAGGTATTATTTCTTACGGAAATGTGCCATTAATGTTATTTAAAAATTGCCCCTTAAAGAACGGAATTTCTTGTGCCGACTGTGACAAGAAGGGATATTTGACCGATAGACTTGGAACAAAATTCCCCGTTAGATGCCGAATGGGTTATAGCGAAATGCTAAACTCGGTTCCTATTTGGTTGGGTGATAAACAAATGGAGCTAAGGGATTTAGATTATCAGGTGCTTTATTTCACGGGTGAAACAGCTGAAATGGTAAAGGAAGTTATTAATGCTTACCGTTTTGAAAAGCCTTGCGATACAAAATATACAAGAGGTTTATATTTCAAAGGCGTTATATAATTTCGGTTGATATTTCTGCGTAATTTCAGTATAATAGTATATATATTTCTTTTAGGAGGAATTATCTTGGATTATAAACAGTTTTTCGAACAAATTAGAGGTAAAAAAATTGCTATGTGTGGTATTGGTATCAGCAATACTCCACTTATAATGAACTTTCTTAAAATGGGTGCAAAGGTTTATGCTTGCGACAGAAGAACTCGAGAGTTAATTGGTGATGTGGCAAATGAAATCGAGGCTGCTGGTGCTGAACTTCGCTTGGGTGAAGGTTACCTTGATAATTTGGAAGTTGATATTATTTTCCGTACTCCCGGTATGAACTGGAACTTGCCCGAGCTTGATAAGGCTCGTAAAAAGGGCATTGCCGTTACCAGCGAGATGGAAGTTTTCTTTGATTTATGCCCTGCAACAATTTTTGCAGTTACAGGTTCGGACGGTAAAACAACCACAACCACATTAATTTCCAAAATGCTTGAGGCTGAGGGTAAAAATGTTTTCGTTGGTGGTAATATCGGCAAACCATTGCTTCCTGAAATTGAGAATATAACCAAGGACGATTTTGTTGTTGTTGAACTTTCTTCCTTCCAATTAATTTCAATGCGTAAGAGCCCCGATGTGGCTGTTGTTACTAACGTTGCTCCTAACCACCTTGATGTTCACCGTGATATGGATGAATATGTTGAGGCAAAGAAAAATGTTATACTCCACCAAAACGCATTTTCAAGAACTGTTTTAAATCGTGATAATGAAATTACCGAAGGCTTCCGTAAGGATGTTAGAGGTCAGTCGTTAGGCTTTAGTATGAATCGCCAGTTAAACAATGGTGCTTGGGTTAATGATGACGGTGTGCTTTGTATGTCATACAGAGGTATGGATTTACCTATCATTAACAAAAAAGAAATTGCCATTATCGGCGAACATAATGTTGAAAATTATCTTTCGGCTATTGCTGCCGTTTGGGGTTACGTTGGCGTTGACGCCATTAAGAAGGTGGCTCGTGAATTTGGTGGTGTTGAACACCGAATTGAACTTGTGCGTGATTTAAACGGCGTTAAGTATTATAACGACTCTATCGCTTCAAGTCCTACAAGAACCATCGCTTGTCTTAAAGCTTTTGATAAAAAAATCCACCTTATAGCAGGTGGTTACGATAAGCATATTCCTTTTGAACCTTTGGCACCTTTCGTTATTGAAAAGGTTGAGAAGTTATATCTTTGTGGCGCAACTGCCGAAAAGATTGAAACTGCCATTGTGAATGATGAAAATTACAAGGGTAATCCCGAAATTGTAAGGGTTAAGGATATTGCCGAAGCCCTTGAAAAGATACAAGAAAATGTTAAAGAAGGGGATATTGTTGCACTTAGCCCTGCTTGTGCCAGTTTTGACTCTTTCCCCAATTTTGCTGCTCGTGGCAACTATTTTAAGGAGCTTGTAAATAAACTGTGATAGATTTAAAAAATATACTTTTTGAATTGTCTAATACCGATGGTATTGGCAATATTATGGATGCATCCGGTTTGGCTTTTGATATGTTATCAAAGTATTGTCCTTGTGAAAAGACCGATAATTTAACAGTTATCGGTTTTTTAAAAGGTGATAGCGATTATACTTTAATGCTTGATGCTCATATCGACCAAATTGGTATGGTTGTAACAAATATTGATGAAAAAGGTTTCTTGACCGGTAAAAATGCAGGTGGCATTGATATTCGTGCTTTGCCTTCTCGCCGTGTTACTGTTCACGGAAGGGAAAAGGTTACTGCTGTTTTTTGCAGCACCCCTCCTCATTTATCAAAAGGGGAGCAAACCTTTGATGATATTGGCGACATTAAACTTGATACTGCGTTAGGCGAAAAAGCCAAGGAAATCGTATCGGTTGGTGACTATGTTACATTTAAAACCGAAGCTCGTGAACTTTTGGGCTCAAAGGTTTGTGGTAGGTCATTTGATGACCGTGCAGGTGTTGCTTGTTTAATTAAAATCGCTCAAATGTTGGAGGGTAAGAATTTACCCTTTAATGTGGCGTTTGTTTTAAGTGATGGGGAAGAATTGGGCCTTCGTGGTATTCGTACTGCATCCTTTAAAATTAATCCCGATGAAGCTATTGCTATTGACGTTTCCTTTGGCGATGGTATCGGTATTAGCAGTGAAGAATGCAGTAAACTTGGCAGTGGCGCTATGATTGGAATGTCGCCCACGCTTGATAGTGCGATTTCTAAAAAACTTATTGCCTTGTGCGAGGATAAAAATATTCCTTACACCCATGAGGTTATGGGCTCTAGAACCGGCACCAATGCCGATATGATTTCGGTAAACCGTGAAGGCGTTAGAACAGGCGTGGTTTCCATACCTTTGAGAAATATGCATACCGATTCTGAAATCGTTGACCTTAAGGATTTAGAAAGCCTTTGCAATTTGGTTTGTGAATATATTCTTTCCGGAGGTGTTAAGGATGTTTGATATTTTAAAAAATCTTTGCAACCTTGATGCCACTTCGGGTGATGAAAAAAGGGTTAGAGATTTTATTATCGGCGAAATTAAAGATTACTGCGAATATCGTGTTGATAATTTAGGTAATATTATTGCCTTCAAAAAGGGCAAAAATGAAAGCGCAAAAAAGTTAATGCTTGACGCTCACATGGATGAGGTTGGTTTGATTATCACATCGGTTACTGAGGACGGATTTTTAAAGTTTAAAACTGTTGGTGGAATTGATGTTTCGGCATTGATGTTTAGAACCGTTAAAATCGGTGGTAGTGTTAATGGTGTTGTTAGTGGCAAACCTATTCATTTAATCGGTGGGGATGAACGCAAAAAACTTCCCAAGGCTGAAAGCCTTTATATTGATATTGGCGCTTCATCAAGAGACGAGGCGTTAGAGCATATTTCTCTCGGTGATAGGGCTGTTTTATGTGGCGATTTTGAGGAAAACGAGCAAAATATTATTTCCAAAGCTCTTGATGACCGTGTTGGTTGCGCCGTTTTAATTAAACTTATTAAAGAATTTAACGATTACGATTTTTATGCTTCCTTCTCGGTGCAAGAAGAGGTAGGCCTCAGGGGCGCTAAGGTGTCGGCTTTTGCTATAAATCCCGACAGTGCCATTGTTTTGGAGTCAACCACTGCTTCGGATATTGCAGGTGTTGGCGATGCTGATAAGGTTTGTTCTTTGGGTCAAGGCGTTGCAATTTCCTTTATGGATGGTGCCACCGTTTATGATAGAGAGTATTACAATTTTGCACTAAACAGTGGTCTTGCTTGTCAACCTAAAACTGCCGTTGCAGGAGGAAATAACTCGGGCGCTATTCATTTAAGCCGTGAGGGTGTTAGAACACTCGCTATGTCTTTGCCTTGCCGTTATATTCATTCTTCCACTTCGGTTGCTTCAAAGGCTGACTGTGAGAGTATGTATGCGATGGCTAAATATATGATTACCGGTATTTGTGGTGGTAAGATTTAATGATTACATTAACATCAAAAATTCCCGATTTTAATGTTTTATCCACATCGTGGGTTAAAATAAAATGCCTTTATGAGTCGTATAAAAATGACGATAAGGTAATGTTTTGGGTGGGGGAAAATGACAGTTGCGTTATTGCCCTAACCGATGGAAATATGATGATTTACAATGTTTTTGCCGATTTGGATGAACTTCACGCCTTTGTGGATGTTATAAATCCTGCGTGTGTTTTTAGTGATTACGAAACATTGGTTGGCATTGGCCGTAAACCGAAAGAAAGGATTAACTCCCTTTGCCGGAAGGCCGATATTGAGGGTGAAACATTAAGCGACAGTTTAAACAGCAGGGAAGTTTATGACCTGCTTGATGTTGATGGTTTGTCCTTGCCTGAATACCCTTATTTTGCTGTTGATTATTGTCATCGTTTGAATAACGGACTAGCCCAGTGCTTTGCTTTAAAGGACACTTGTTGCGCCGTTAGTTTTAATTGTGGCGACAAGGCAATTATGAACGGAATTGCAAGTCATAAAAAAGGTATGGGCAGTGTTGCTTTAAAGGGTATTTTACAAAAAAATTACGGAAAAGATTTTCTTGTTTGTTGTCGAGATTCGGTTCTCGGGTTTTATAAAAAAAATGGATTCGACCATTTAGGATTTTGTGGTTATTGGGTGAAAGAGAATGTTTGAAACTAAATTTTTTAACATTGATGAAAGACTTTTGAAATTGGATGCAAAAGCCTTGGAACGTTCTAAAAAGGAATTTGAGCGCATCGATAATATAACCGAGTTTAATCAGTTAAAGGTGCTTAAAGCATTTATTGATAATGGTGTTAGTGAGTCTTCTTTTGCGGGGTCTACGGGTTATGGCTATGATGATAGAGGCCGTGAAGTTTTAGAACGAGTTATGGCCGACTGTATGGGTGCTGAAGATGCCCTTATGCGCCACAATTTTGTTTCGGGAACACATACCTTGACTGTTGCATTGTTTGGCGTTTTAAGACCCGGAGACAAGGTTATTTGCGTTACAGGAAGACCTTATGATACCATTACTGGTGTTTTTGGTATTGATGAAAAAACCGATGGTTCACTTGCTGATTTCGGTGTTTTGTACGGTCAGGTTGATTTGAATAAAGATGGTATGCCTGATATTGAAAATATTAAAACTGTTTTGGCAAAAGAAAAGCCCAAAATGGCTTATATTCAGCGTTCTCGTGGTTATTCCACACGACCCAGTTTAAGAATTGCCGATATTAAAGAAATAATTGATGCAGTAAAAGAAGTATCTCCCGACAGTATAATTATGGTTGATAACTGCTACGGTGAGTTTGTTGAAACCTTGGAGCCAACTCAAATTGGCGCCGATATTATTGCAGGTTCTTTAATTAAAAACCCCGGTGGTGGTATTGCTCCAACAGGTGGATACATAGCAGGTAGAAAAGATTTAATTGAAAAATGTTCTTATCGTTTAACCTGTGCCGGTGTTGGCCGTGAGGTTGGCGCCACTTTGGGTCATTCGAGAGAATTATATTTAGGTCTTTTCTCGGCTCCTCATGTTGTTGGTGAAGCCTTAAAAACTGCTGTTTACACTGCATCTCTCTTTGAACTTTTGGGATTTGAAGTTTCCCCGAAATCCGATGAGATTAGAGGGGATATTATTCAGTGTGTTACTTTGGGTAGCGCTGATGGTCTTGTTGCTTTTTGCCAAGGAATGCAGTCGGGCGCACCGGTTGATGCCTTTGTTGTTCCCGAACCTTGGGAAATGCCGGGTTACACCGACCCCGTTATTATGGCGGCAGGCGCATTCACTTTGGGCGCATCTATTGAACTTTCGGCTGATGGCCCCATAAGACCTCCTTATGCTGCTTGGATGCAGGGTGGTCTTAATTTCCACAGCGCTAAAGCAGGTGTGCTTTTGGCAGCGCAAAAAATGTTAGAGAAAAACGCTTTGGGAGAAATATAATGGAACAAATTTTTGAAGGTAAAGTATTTGAAATTTTGCCCACCTCAAACGGAATAATTTTTTCTTATTTTAACGGAGAACAAGAAGACGGAACGGTTCAGGTGTCTTATAAAATGATTTCCTTTGAAAATCGCCGTATGACCGATATTGCAAAGAATATTTATATGGTTACCAAGTTTGGCAACGGTTATAAAGCTGTTGAAAAACTTTGCGAAAATTATATTACCGTAAAATCTTTGCTTTTGCCCGGTGGGAATTTCTTTATTCTTCATAATGATGGTACAGCCCAACTTGTAGGTTCCGATGGTGAACCCATTTGGACAGGCAGTTTAACCTACCGTGGTTTTGCCCCTGCTGATATTATTTTGTTTGGCGATGGTCTTTGGGCTTGTTATGAAGAAGCAAACATTCTTTTAAAGTTTAGTCTTGAAAATATGAAACAAGAATTGCGTATTGGGGGAAAAGAGTCTCCCTTTGACGGTCCTTGTGATCTATATGATGAAGATGGCAAGTTGGTTATTTGCAGCAAAAACTCGGCAAAAATCCAAACTTTAAATCTAAAATGTTACGAAGTAGTGGATATGGAGTCATTCAATGAACCTTTGCTACAGTTCGTAAAGGTTGGCAACTATAAATTTGTGGCTTTAGAGTCGGGATTATATGTGTTGTAAAAAAGAGCAGAGAAATCTGCTCTTTTTACTTGACTTTTTATTCTACAAGTTGTAGAATAAAATTGTACTACAGGCTGTAGAATAGGAGGGCTTAAGTTGGTTGATTTGAGACTTGGCGAGATTGAATCTAAGTTTGCGGAGATAATTTGGGAAAACGAACCCATTGCTTCATCACAACTTGCTTTTTTGGCTGAAAAAGAATTTGGATGGAAGAAGACAACAAGTTATACAGTTTTAAAAAGATTGTGCCAAAAGGGGATATTTCAAAATTTAAATGGTGAAGTAACTTCTTTGATAAAAAAAGAAAAATATTTTTCCCTTAAAAGTGAACAATTTATTGAGGAATCTTTTGGTGGGTCTTTACCTGCTTTTTTGACAGCATTTACAAGTGGAAAGGCTTTAACTCAAAGAGAAATTAAAGAAATCAGAAAAATCATTTCGGAATATGAGGAGGTTTGAATATGAGCACCTTGTTCTTGAAAATTTTTGAAATGAGTATTACTGCAAGTTGGGTTGTCTTGGCAGTAATTTTAATGCGATTTATACTAATTAGAGCCCCTAAGTGGATAAGGGTTATTTTATGGAGTTTTGTAGGGTTAAGATTAGTTTTGCCCTTTTCTATTGAAAGCATTTTTAGTATGATACCTAGTGTTAGTTCATCATCGATAACTATTTACGAAACTGAAACTCAGGCTATTGTTTTGGATTTGCCGGTATTTAATCAAAATATAGATTCTTTGACTCCTAATGTTGGGGATAGTGTTGATCCGTTGCAAATCCTGATTTTTGTTATATCGATAGTTTGGATTTTGGGCGTAATTGCAATGTTTGGTTATTTGTTTATAACATACATTAATATAAAAAACAAAGTAAAAGAATCCGTTTTATTAGAGGGAAATATTTGGATTTGTGACAATGTTTCTACACCTTTTATCTTAGGTATAATTAAACCTAAAATTTATTTGCCCAGTTCAATGGACAAAAAAGATAAAGATATAGAATTTGTAATTACGCATGAAAACGCCCATTTAAGAAGATTAGACCACTTATGGAAACCTTTTGCTTTTTTATTGTTGTGTGTATATTGGTTTAATCCGCTTTTATGGTTGGCGTACACTTTACTTTGCCGTGATATTGAATTGGCGTGTGATGAAAAGGTTTTAAATGAGTTGGGAAGAGATGTTAAAAAACCATATTGCGAAGCACTTGTAAATTGCAGTATTAACCGAAAAACCATTTCGGCGTGTCCATTAGCCTTTGGTGAAAATGGTATTAAAAGAAGGGTAAAATCAGTTTTAGCCTTTAAACCGGCAGGTATAATTATTACTGCTTTATCAATAAGCCTTGCAATAATCCTTGCTATTGGCTTTTTGACAGACCCCGAAACCGAGGAAAAACCAAGTGAAAATTCTAACGCTTCCCAAAGTCAAGATACAGAAAAACTCGCTTTTAAAACCAATAATAATGTTCGTGTTTCTGCTAACTGTTTTGGGTTTAGCGACGGAAAACCTTATGTTTCCATAATTATAAAAAACATCGGCGACCAAAATGTCGTTCTTTACGGTCAGGATTTTTTTATTTTGGACGGCGATAAGATTGTCGAGCCAAATGGTACGGTTATTTATGAGCCTTTGCAATTTATGCTTAAATCGGGTGAAAGTGATGCTATGACCCTTGATTTGCAGGATTACACCTTAGAAGATAACAAGGTGTACCGTCTTGTTAAAAATTTTCAAATCGAGGGAATTGAAAAAACTTATGGTGGATTTATCGATTTTAAAATTGATAACCGAGAGGTCAAAGGTGCCTTTTTAAGTTGCGTTGGCACTACCGATGATAACGATTATATTGATAATGCTTTTGGCAGTGTTCCTTTGTATCTTTTTGGTGATGATAATGTTCTATATTCTAATGAATATAACGGCAAAGAACATATAATTAAACATTGGTATCCCGTTGGAAAACTTAAAAAATTCAATGTAACTAAAAAGGATTTCCGTGGAATTTCGCTTGTTAAATGGAATAGTGGTAGCGAATCGGTAGATAGTATTATCACTAACAATAAATCGGCGTTCAGTTATGTTAATGCAGAAGAAGCCTTTTATTATAAATTGCTACAACAAAAAGATGGCTCTTATTATTTAATTGAGGGGTGGACCGGAAACGACGGGATTTATCGTGTTATAAAAATGCAGGTAGCAACAAGTGAACCGTTGGCAGTAAATAAAGTTACTTTGACAACTATACCCTCAAAGTCGGGGGAGGAGAAAACCGAAATTGTTGACGGTGTTTCTCAAATTTCAAAATATTTAAAAGGTGACAATTGGATAGAAAAAAGCGAGGGTGAATGGGTTAAATTCTATCCTTCAAAACCAAGTAAGCATTATCTTACGGTGCATTTTGCAAACGGTTCATATATGCATATCAATTTATATTTTTCTAATAAAAACGACACTGCCTACGCTTCAATTTTTAGAGGCAAAGGTGAGGTGGTGCATTACTCTTCGCTTTCAAACGAGGACTATACAAGGGTTATTTTGTCAGATGAATTAATGGATTTTATACTTCACAATATTTTGAAATAAAGAAAGAGGCAAGGTTTAACCCTTGCCTCTAAAATTTTGTTGACTTATTATTTTGAAATGGTTTCTAAAAGGGAAGCGAATTCTTGACTTGCAACCGAGTTTTCGTTATCGCCTTTTGAAATTTTTGATTTTGCGCCTTCCAAAGATTCGATAAGTGCAGTAATTTCGTTTGTGAAACTTTGAGCAGTTTCGTTAATGGAACTGCGTAAATCGTTAAGTGCAGTGTGAGTCTCCTCAATTGCAGAAACGTTTTTACTCACTTCATCTTCGGCTAATTTAGAGTTTGCCTCGGCGTTAGCCATAATGGTTTTAGCGTTGGTGTTAGCAACCAAATAAAGTTTGCCAATGTTTTCGCTAAGGCGTTCCATCTCGGCTTGTTTTGCAGTAAACTCATTAAGTTTTGAAGTGAGTTCGGCTTTTTCAGCATTAAGTTTTACTTCGTTCTCAAGTAAGTTATTAATTTTTTCTTCTAAAGCGTTAATGTCAGCCTTAAAGGTTTGCTCCTTCTCTTTAAAATTGTTGTGGAGCTTTTTAACGTATTCTATAACATCGTCTTGGTTATAACCAAAGAGACTTTTTCTAAATCCTATTGCCATTTTATAATTCCTCCAATACGGATGTACATTTTCATATTAGCAAACTTTCAAAAATAAAGCAAGATATTTTTAAAATTCCTTTAAAAATATGGCAAAATCGCCGTTTTTACAAGATTTTATTCGTTTGAAATGTAGATTTTGCAAAAAAATGAATTTTTTTCAAAAAAGTCTTTATTTTTTGATTATAAAATGTTATAATAACTCGGATACCTAAAATTATAGGTATAACTATGTTAATAATGGAGTTTTCCATAATAAAAATCAGGAGGTTGACTTAAATGAGTCACAAGTATGTTTACCTTTTCTCAGAAGGCGACGCAAGCATGCGTGAGCTTTTAGGTGGTAAGGGTGCTAACCTTGCAGAAATGACCAAAATCGGTCTTCCTGTTCCTCAAGGTTTCACTGTTTCTACTGAAGCTTGCACACAGTATTACGAGGATGGCAGAAAGATTAATGATGACATCCAAGCACAAATCATGGTTGGCATTGACAGAATGGAAGAGATCACCGGCAAGAAGTTCGGCGATAAAACAAATCCTCTTCTCGTTTCCGTTCGTTCCGGTGCTCGTGCATCTATGCCCGGTATGATGGATACCATTCTTAACCTTGGTCTTAACGAAGATGTTGTTGAGACAATGGCTGCTCAATCCGGTAATGCTCGTTGGGCTTATGACTGCTATCGTCGTTTCATTCAAATGTATTCTGACGTTGTTATGGAAGTTGGTAAGAAATATTTCGAAGAGTTAATCGACGAAATGAAGGCTGACAGAGGCGTTACTCTTGACGTTGAGCTTACTGCTGATGACCTTAAAGAATTAGCTGAGCAATTCAAGGCTGAATACAAAAACAAAATCGGTAAAGATTTCCCTGCAGATCCCAAAGAGCAATTAATGGGCGCTGTTGAGGCTGTTTTCCGTTCATGGGACAACCCCCGTGCAAACGTTTACCGTCGTGACAATGATATTCCTTATTCTTGGGGTACCGCTGTTAACGTTCAAATGATGGCTTTCGGTAACATGGGTGATGACTGTGGTACCGGTGTTGCATTTACTCGTGATCCTGCTACCGGTGAAAAGGGTCTTATGGGTGAGTTCTTAACCAACGCACAAGGTGAAGACGTTGTTGCTGGTGTTCGTACTCCTATGCCTATCGCTGAGATGGCTAATAAGTTCCCCGAAGCTTTTGCTGAATTCAACAAGGTTTGCGCTACTCTTGAAGATCACTATCGTGATATGCAAGACATGGAGTTCACCGTTGAGCACGGCAAACTTTACATGCTTCAAACCCGTAACGGTAAGAGAACTGCTAAGGCTGCTCTCAAGATCGCTTGCGATTTAGTTGCTGAAGGTATGATCAACGAGCAAACTGCTGTTGCTATGATCGATCCTCGTAACCTTGATACTTTATTACACCCCCAATTCGATGCTAAGACCCTTAAGGCTTCTGCTCCTGTTGGTAAGGGCTTGGGCGCTTCTCCCGGCGCTGCTTGCGGTAAGGTTGTATTCACTGCTGAAGATGCAGTTGAGTGGAACAACCGTGGCGAGAAGGTTGTTCTTGTTCGTCTTGAGACCTCTCCTGAAGATATTACCGGTATGAAGGCTTCTCAAGGTATCCTCACCGTTCGTGGTGGTATGACCTCTCACGCTGCCGTTGTTGCTCGTGGTATGGGTACTTGCTGCGTTTCCGGTTGTGGCGACATCATTATGGATGAAGAAAACAAGCAATTCACTCTTGCAGGCAAAACCTACAATGAGGGTGACTACATTTCTATCGACGGTTCTACCGGTAACATTTATGACGGTATCATCCCCACTGTTGATGCTGAAATCGTTGGCGAGTTCAAGACTATCATGGACTGGGCTGACAAATTCAGAACCTTAAAGGTTCGTACAAATGCTGACACACCTGCTGACGCTAAGAAGGCTGTTGAGTTAGGTGCTGAGGGTATTGGTCTTTGCCGTACTGAGCATATGTTCTTCGAGGCTGACAGAATCGCTGCTTTCCGTGAAATGATTTGTTCTGACACTGTTGAAGGTAGAGAAGCTGCTCTTGCTAAGATTCTTCCTTATCAACAAGGCGACTTTGAGAAGCTTTACGAAGCTCTTGAAGGCAACCCTGTTTGCATCCGTTTCTTAGATCCTCCTCTCCATGAGTTCGTTCCCACTGAAGAGGCTGATATTAAGGCTCTTGCTGATGCTCAAGGTAAAACTGTTGCTGACATTAAGAATATTATCTCCAGCTTACACGAATTCAACCCTATGATGGGTCACCGTGGTTGCCGTCTTGCAGTTACTTATCCTGAAATTGCTAAGATGCAAACAACTGCTGTTATTCGTGCTGCTATCAATGTTAAGAAGGCTCACGCTGACTGGAACATTGTTCCCGAAATTATGATTCCTTTGACCGGTGAAGTTAAAGAGTTGAAGTTCGTTAAGGATATCGTTGTTGCTACTGCTGATGCTGAGATCGCTGCTGCTGGCGTTGAACTCAAGTACGAAGTTGGTACAATGATGGAAATCCCAAGAGCTTGCTTAACTGCTGACGATGTAGCTAAAGAAGCTGAGTTCTTCTGCTTCGGTACTAATGACCTTACTCAGATGACCTTCGGCTTCAGCCGTGACGATGCTGGTAAGTTCTTAGATGCTTACTATGATCGCAAGATCTATGAGAACGATCCTTTCGCTAAGTTAGACCAAACTGGCGTTGGTAAATTGATGGATATGGCTGTTACCATGGGTAAAAAGACCCGTCCCGAAATTCACTGCGGTATCTGCGGTGAGCACGGTGGTGACCCTGTATCTGTTGAGTTCTGCCATAAGATCGGCCTCGACTATGTATCTTGCTCACCCTTCCGTGTACCTGTAGCTCGCCTCGCTGCTGCTCAGGCTGCAATTAAGGATAACAAATAATTGCTGTACTAACAAGCAAAACAAAACCCCACCGATTTCTCGGTGGGGTTTGTGTTATGTGGCTTCGTCCTCGGCTTCGAGGACGTTGTCAAGGACGTGCTTGTAAAGCCCCTTGAACTGGCCATGCGCTTTATCCAAAGCGTTATCGGAAAGTTTGCCTTCTTGGTAGAGTTTGCGAAGCTTCTTTGCTTTTTTCTCCAACTTCGAAAACTCACGGTTGATGTTTCCCAAAGCTGCCGAAGCAGTTGGATCTGAATAATAACCCATAATTTTTCCTCCTATATTAAGTTTTTATATAGGTAGGCATTAAAAAAAGCCTATCCTACAAATGGGCAGAATTTTCCTGTGGAAAATTCAATCCTTTGTAAAATAAGCTGGAAATTTGTGGTGTCATAATATCATATTATTCAAATTTTGTCAAGTGTTTTTTAAAAAACTTTTCTTTTTGAAAGTTTATGCTATAATTAATTTAAGAGGTGTTAAATAATGATTTATACTAAAATGACTCAAGAAGCAATGAAACTATGTTTTGAGGCTCATATGGAGCAAAAAGATAAAAGTGGAATACCTTATGTTTTTCATCCAATCCATTTAGCCGAGCAAATGGAAACCGAGGAAACAATCATTGTTGCTTTGTTGCACGATGTTGTTGAGGACACTGACTATACTATTGAAGATTTAAGAAAAAAGGGCTTTAGTGATGCAGTGCTTGAAGCAATATCCTTGATGACCCATGCTCCCGGCGTAAAATATATGGATTATGTTGCCGAAATTAAGAAAAATTCAATTGCAAGGGTTGTAAAACTCGCCGATTTAAGGCATAACTCTGATTTAACCCGATTAGAAGTTGTTGATGAAAAGGCTTTAAAAAGAAGAAATACATACCAAGAAGCAATAGCTTTTTTAGAAAAATAAGTAAAACCTCGGAGAAATCCGAGGTTTTTAATTTATAGAGATTCAATTAATTCTTTTAATTTTTCGGCAATTAAAATGTGACCTTCATCGTTGAAGTGTAAACCATCCATTGTGTATTTCTTAAACTGTTCAGGGTCGTGGGGGTCAACACCAAGGTTATTATAAAGGTCGAGAATTTTAATATCAAACTGCTTTGCAGTTTCCACGATTACATCAGCATAATCTTTAAGGGGTTTGCCCGGTATACGTTTAGCAGCGTGAACCGAAGGGAAAAGGTCATCCACTTGATTACGCAAGAAACAACGAGCAGGGGTGAAAAAGATTATGGGTTTATCTTTGTAGGTTTCACGAAGGTAGTTCATTAGAAAATATACTCCACCACAGTAGGTTGTGGGAATGGTATCACCGATTTCGCCAAAGGGTGCATCGCCGTGGATATAGTCATTTACACCACCGTAAACTATAACCATATCAGCGCTTTCATCCATATCATAAGCACGACCACAAAAACAAAGGTCATATCTTGGTTTTGCACTTGGGTATGACTGATGTGCCAAACGTGAACCACTAATACTGTAATTGTTAGTAGCCGAAAACTCAAGCATTTCAGCAACGAGATTATCATAGCGATAGTTAGGGCCGGATACACCAACACCTTCGGTAATGCTATCGCCTAAAAAGTTTACTTTAAATCCTTTAACATTCATTTTGGAATCCTCCTGACAAGATAGGCTAATAATACCACAAAATTCCCATAATATCAAGATTATAGAGTCCTTTTTATAAACTTCTTTTATTTCTGGCTAAGATGTGTTATAATTAATGCTATAAAACAAAGGTAAACCGACAGTCGATTGACCTTTATGTATTTTTAAAGTAAATTGTAGGGGAAGGAGTGTTGTAAAATGACCGATAAAAAGACATTTGGTGCTTTTATTAAGTCCAAACGAATTGAGAAAAATTATTCCCAAAAAGAATTAGCCGAAATGTTGTTTGTAACCGAAGGTGCTGTAAGTAAATGGGAACGTGGCGCTTCTTATCCTGATATTACTTTAATTTCGGATATTTGCCGTGTTTTAGATGTCAGCGAACACGAACTTATTACGGCGTCTAATGACCTTGATGCACGTAAAACAAAGCAGGAAGCCAGAAAATTTCGTGTTATTCGCAATACTTGGATTATGACACCTACTATTGCTTATATTATCACTCTTATTACTTGTTTTATTTGTAATATTGCCGTTAATCATACGCTTTCTTGGTTTTTTATAGTATTAACTTCGCTCATTTGCGCATATACCTTTGTGCCAACAGTGACACACTTTTTCACCTCTCAAAAGTTGACAGTTTTTACTGTTTCTACCTATCTTTCAATCGCCCTGCTTTTGTTTACTTGCGCCGTTTATACAAATGGTATGAATTGGTTTTTGACGGCGTGTATCGGCGTTTTAATGGGATATGTTGCCGTATTTTTGCCGATTTTGTTGTCTAAACTTAAGATTTCACGATATAAATTTTTAATTACCTTTGTCCTTTTGGAAATTTTAACGTTTTTGTTGTTATTTAATGTGTATTTGTGGAAACCATTTATGCTAAAATCGGCAATTCTTATAACTTTCTATGCTTTTGTACCCTTTGTGATTTCGGCATTGATTTGCACCTTTAGATTTGATGCATTTTTAAAGACCGGAATTTGTGTTTTAATATGTACCGTTGGATGTTATTTTGTTGAATATTTTGTTGATATTCTTTTTGGTGGCGAGACAGGGAATTACCAAGCAAACTTCAATGATTGGGTGAATTGTATCGAAGGAAATATTTATCTTTTAGTACTTCTTTTCGGATTACTTGTTAGTGTTGTTTTCTTTGCAATAGGCATTTTAAGACTCTCAAAAACAAAGGTGAAGAAATGATAATTTTAATTTCGGGAGCATCCCACACAGGCAAGACGCTACTTGCACAAAAATTGCTTGAAAAATATAATTTCCCGTATCTTTCAATAGACCATTTAAAGATGGGTTTGATTCGCAGTGGAAACACAAATCTTACACCCATGAGCGACGATGACGAGCTGACAAATTATTTGTGGCCCATTGTTCGGGAAATGGTTAAAACTGCTATCGAAAATAATCAAAATTTAATTGTTGAAGGTTGTTATATTCCTTTTGATTATCAAAAAGATTTTGAGGATAAATATCTTGAAAATATTAAATATTATTGCTTGGTGTTTGGCGAAAATTATATAAAAAATCATTTTGAAGATATTAAAGGATTTGCGAATGCAATTGAAAAACGGTTAGATGATGATGTAACCTTTGAGTCTGTTTTGAAGGAAAATAAACACAATTTTGAAATGGTGCAAAAACACAAATTGAATTATATTTTTATCGATAATGAGTATAATTTTGAAATCTAATTTTAGTAATTAAAACCCCACCATATATTGGTGGGGTTTTATTATGCGTTTTTGGCAGAAAGACCGTTTTTATGAGATAAAAACATCTTGAAAAATGACCTAAAATGGTATATAATTATATAAATATTAAAAGGGGGAATTTTTATGTTTAAATGTCCAAAATGTGGTTATCTTTTTGAAAATTATATTCAATTTTGTCCTTGCTGCGGCTTGAGAATTGTGTTGGCTGACGATTCGGCACCCAAAAAAGTACATCTTGCAAAGAAAATTGTTGGAATGGCATTATCAATTTGGGCTTTCATTTTTGCAATAATTTGTTCTTTGTATACTTTCATTTTTTCATTGATTGATGGTGATGTAGGTATAACATTGAGCATTGTGTATAGCTTTTTTGCAGTGCCACCTGCAATTGTTGGATTAGTTATGTCTTCTAGCAATATGAGTAATGGCGATACATCAGTATTTTCTCGTTTAGGTAAAATTTTTGGCATGATCACTCTTATTATCATGGGCGCTGCTGTCTTTTTTTCGCTTATAGTTGCGATTTAATATAGCTATTGGAAATATGAATAATAATTTAAAAAGTGTTTTTAAAAACAATAAGGGTGCATTGGTAAATTCACAAAAAAGACTTTGTGATATTTATAAAATAATGTTTTCCACAAAAGACAATATTTTATGTGAAACAAATGATGGATTTAGAATTTCGAAGTTGACTTATGGTCAAATGAAGGATAAAATCCAATCTACCGCATCCGGTTTGTATGAAAAAATTGGTTCCACACATAAATACATAGGTATTGCATTAGAAAATTCACCGGCTTGGATTATTGCTTTTTGGGCCGTGCTTATGAGTGGTAATAAACCATATCTTATCAACTTAAGATATCCAAAAAAACTTACCAATAATCTTTTATCCAGCCTTGATATTGAATTTGTGGTTTGTGATAAAGATTATGAGTACAATGCAAAAGGTATTCTTGTTGATAGCCTTAATGGGAATATTGCTGTACCTGAAGATGTATTTGAAGATGAAATTGCCTTTTCTTCTTCGGCAACATCAATGAATGAGGTTGTATGTTTTTACAGTGGTTATCAAATTGCTGAGCAAATTTTGAATTTTGAAACCATTATAAAGCGTGAGCCAAGAATGGCAAAGCATTATAAGGGTTCGTTAAAACAATTGGCGTTTTTACCTTTTTATCATGTGTTTGGTTTGTTTGCAGTATATTTTTGGTTTACCTTTTTTGGTAGAACATTAGTATTCTTGCGTGATTATTCTTCCGATACAATCATCAAAACTTGCCGACGCCATAATGTTACTCATATTTTTGCTGTGCCTATGCTTTGGCATACCATTGAGAAAAAGATAATTGCTGCTGCAAAAGAGCGTGGCGAAAAAGAATATAACAAGCTTTTGAAGGGTATTAAGCTTTGCACCTGGCTTCAAAACATTTTACCAACCGGGTTTGCTGCCGAAATTGCCAAGTACATTATGCGTGATGTAACCGACAAACTATTTGGCAGGTCAATTATGTTTTGCATTAACGGTGGTAGTTACATTAAAGACTCAGCCTTGCAAATGTTAAACGGAATAGGGTATAGCACCTATAATGGTTACGGTATGAGCGAGATTGGTATCACATCAGTTGAACTTAGAAGAAGACCAAAATGGCGTAATCAAAATTCAATCGGAGTTCCTTTTGATTCGGTTGAGTATAAAATTGATGATGACGGAATTTTGCTTGTTAAGGGTAGTTCTTTGTGTTTCAAGAAAAACATAAACGGGCAAGAATTAATTGTTGATGGTTGGTTTTCTACCGGTGATAATATGGTATGTAAAGACGGCAATTACTTTATATTAGGCCGAAAAGGCGATGTTGTAATTGGTGAAAACGGAGAAAACATCAACCCTGACAGCATTGAAAAATTATTCACCATAAATGGTGTTGAGAATTTTTCCGTTTTGGGATTAAACGAGAAGGAATCCCAAGAACTTGCTATTGTGGTACAAATCAATAAATATATTACTAATGAAAAATTAGAGCAAATCAAAAGTGAAATTTACGAGATCAACGATACTTTAGAGAAATCTATTGCAATTAAGAAGTTTTATTTTACATTTGATGAACTTTGTCCACCTACTGCAGTTAAAATCAGTAGGACTCAGTTGGCTAAAAAAATTGCTGAAAAGACAGTTAATGTGCAATCTTTCGCTGATATGAAAATTGTTTCAGGTGATGAAACTGAGTCTCCGTTCGCTGAAGATGTTAAAATGATTATTGCCGAAGTTTTGGCATTAGATGTTGAACAATTCGATAATGATAATCATATTTTTTATGACCTTGGCGCTACAAGTATTCAGTATTTTGACATTTTGACCCGTTTGGCTCAGAAGTTCTCAATTGACGATTACAGGCAAAATGACAAATATGCATATACTGTAAATGAAATTTGTAAATATTTAGAAAAGCATGTATGATATTATGAAAAACAAATGGTTTATAAATTTATTCCTTGGGTTTACTAAGCTTACGGGATATTTACCTGCGTTATTGTTTTTTAAACCCAAGATTTATAGAGAAAACGGAATTAAAAAATTACCTAAACCTTTTATTTTGGTATCTAACCACAAGTCACTTTTAGATTTTATTTTATACTTGATAATCTTTCCTTTTCGCACCATACACTTTTTAATGGCCGAAGTGTTATATAACAAAGGAAAATTCTTCTCCTTTTTGTTGAATTCTTGGGGTGGCATAAAGGTTGAACGTGCCGAACAAACTTTTGAGTTTGTTGCTGATACCTTAGAGGTTTTGGATAATGGTGGGGATGTTGGCATTTTCCCCGAAGGAAGGCTTCCGATTAACGGCAAACCTTGGCCCTTTACTTCCAGTACTGCCTTTATCGCTTTGCAAACCGATGCCCCCATTGTTCCTGTTTATACCTTTGGTGGTTATTCCTTGTTCAAGCGTGCAAAGGTTTGCATTGGACAACCTATTAATGTGAGAGATTATATTGATGAATCACTTTCGCATCAAGAGCGACTCGATAAAATAACGAAGATTTTAGAAGAAAAGATTTATTCTTTAAAGAATTTGGCAACAAGTGAAAAGTCTAAACATCCATTGTTTAGTTTTAAAAAAATTCCAATGGATATGGCTCGACTTGTAAGTTCGGTTTTGATACCGATTTTGCGAGTAAAAAGAATTACCCCCGAAGGTAAGAAATACACCAATAAAATTACCGGTGGGGCAATTATTGCTGCAAATCACACTTCTTTTGCCGACCCATTTATTGTTGGCGTTACTTTTTGGTATCGGCGTTTATTCTTTTTAGTTGCTGAAATAGTGATGAAGGGTAAACTTCGTTCTTTTCTTTTAAAGGGTGTTGGAGCCATTAAAATTGATCGCAATTCTACCGATATTGAGGCAATTAATAAGTCTATTAAATGCTTAAAAGAAGGGTATTTGTTAGCCGTTTTCCCACAAGGTGGAATAAATAGAGATGATAATATCGATTCCATAAAGTCCGGTGCTGTTTTGATGGCAATAAGGAGTAATGTGCCGATTATACCGATACATATCTTGCCAAGAAATAAATGGTATAGCCGACGCACGGTTGTTATCGGTGATTCAATTGTTCCAAGAGATTTTTTGACTAAAAAAATTCCTAGTACAAATGATATTAATAATATAACCGAAGCGCTTGTTAAGGAAATTCGCAGGTGCAAAGCATATAATGATAAAATTAATCAATAGGGGAAATATATGGATACTTTTAATAGACTAATATCAATTTTTAGTTCGGTTTTCGAGGATGACATTGATTTAAATACAGTGACCGTTGATTCCGATCTGTATAATGACATTGGTATTAATTCAATCGGTCTGCTTTATATGGCAATGGCAATTGAAGAAGAATTTAACATTAAGTTTGTTAATGATGATTTTGCCGAAATTAAAACTATTAGTGATGTTATTAAAATTATAGAAAAGAAGGTTTCGTAATTGAATTGGGAGCCTGTGGCACCTGTTAAAAGTGGTCAAATTATAAGAACAAAGGTGAGTTTTTATTATCATTACGGTATTTTCGTTAGTGATGATGAGGTTATTCAATTTGGCTTGCCTAATGATCCGGGTAAAAAAAGCGATGAAATTAAAGTTCTTGTAACAAATATTGACACATTTTTAAACGGTGGCGAAATTGAGACTGCAAATCCTTCATCATTAGAACTTTTGAAAATGCACTCATATTCCGAGATTGTAAATATTGCACGTTCTAAAATCGGCGATGGTGGTTATGATATTTTGCATAACAATTGCGAACACTTTGTTAATGAATGCGCTTTTGGATCGGCAAGTTCAAGTTTTCTTGATGAAGTAAGACAAAAAATTATTGAAAAATTAAAAAAATAAAACCCGCTTGACGAGTTTTATTTTTGTGTTTTAAGATTTAATTGGTGGTGATGTATATGTGGATAGTTTTGGGTATTATTGCTTTTATTGCTTTAGTTATTACTGTTATATTATTACTTCCAATATATGTCACAATAAAAATTGATAAAGAAAATGATTTTTATTTTAGATATAAGTTTTTAAACAAAACTTATGGTGAAAACCCTGACCCCAATAATAAAATTATTAAAACCTTAAAGGATGCATCGGGTGTTTCACGACTTGAAAAGAATAATATAAATAATTCATCGGACGAAAGCACAATAACAATTATTAAAGAAAATTTTTCGCTTATTGTGGAACTTTTAAAGGAAATTGTTATGCTTTTAAGGTTTTGCAAAGCGAAAAAATTTAAGCTTAACATTGTTTGTGCCGATGAATGTGCGGCTAATGCTGCCATCACTTACGGTGAATGTTGCGCCATTGCTTCTCCTATTTTGGGATATATACATTCTCTTGTTAAAGTTAAACGCTCGGGTGAGAGCATTAATATTGAGTGTAAATATGACAGTAATGACAGCGAATTTACTTTTGAGACGATTTTAGTGGTTAGGGTATTCCGTGTTATAGCGGCCTTGTTACGTGTAATTTGGGCTGAAGCAAAACGTCAAAATGAGAATCCCACAGTTAATTCGAAAAATAATCAAAAGTAGATTTTAAAATTCTCTCCAACATTTCGGTTTCACTTGCCAAAATGGCGTGGGTGGTATTTTCGATTTCTACAATTTCACAATTTTCGCAGTGCTTGGCAAAATAATACTGAGGTTCATTTTTAACGGTACGATCCTTCTCGGCACTTAAAATTAAAATTGGCGTTTTAATTTTATTTAAGAATTTCTTTTTTAAGATTGTGTGATGTACTGTTAGTGAGTTAAATACCCAACCGAATGACATGGGTGAAGATTGATACTTAATATTTTGCTTTCTTAAGTTAATGTTATGATAAAATCTTGGTTCGCTTGAACCGTATTTTTCATCAAACTTAATGTCAGGGTCAAAATCGTTTGAAAGAAAGAACCGTCTTTTGGGGCCTAATAATACTTTTCCAAGTCTTACGCTTTCTCGTGCCAAAAAAGTAGATACATTATTCACAACAGGTATAAAAAGTGGGGCAGAGAATACTGCTTTTTTTATTTTATCCGAATGTTTATTCAAGTATAAAGCACTTACGGCACCACCCATTGAATGTGCATACAAGAAAATGGGTTTATTTGCAGAAGGTATAACGATATCTTCAATAAAAATTTCAAGGTCGAGTGCATAATCTTTAAAATTATCTACGTGCAGGATATCATCATTTTTTGTTAATCTATCTGATAGGCCGTGACAACGTTGGTCGTATATGAATACGTTATAACCAAAATTCAAGGCGTAATAGATGAATTCGTAAAACTTTTTGGTGAACTCACTTAAACCGTGAACGATTACAATATTGCCCTTTGCATTTTCGCATAAAAAGTACTCATAGTGTATTTTTGTTTTGTCAAAGGATATAAATTCTCCAAAATTAGCATATTTTGCTAATTCGTTTTCCAATTCTTTAATTTGCGTTTCAAACAATTCATCTTTAATCACATTTAAAGTAAAGTTTGGTTCGTATCGCATTTTAATTTCTCCTTTGATTATTTTAATTAAAAGTTGGTGATAATAATGGTATCAAATAAACTTAAATTTAAAAGGATACTAATGACCATTATTATTGTTTTCCTAATTGTTTGTGTTATAAATTTTGGTGCAACAAAAATTATATATGATAAAATATTTTCACGATATGATTGCACATCAGAGCAAAAAATCGGTGAAAATACAAATTTAATTAATAATAGAAAGACCTTTGATTTTAAATCGGGCGAGAACACCTTACGTGGTTACTTATATCAAAGCGAGGCAAAAACCGATAAGGATACATTAATTGTTTTTGCAGTTGGTCACAAGGCTTGTTCAAACGATTATTTGTGGCAAATCAAGGAACTGTTGGACCTTGGATGGTCGGTATTTACCTTCGACCCAACCGGATGTTGCGAGTCTCAGGGTGAAAATGAAGTGGGTTTTTCACAAGAATTACTTGATTTAATGAGCGCTTTGGATTATATTGAAGAAAGCAACCGTTTTGATTGTGAGGAAATTGCCCTTTTAGGACACTCACGCGGGGGATATGCAGTTTGTTGCGCTTTGGAATATGATTATGACATTAGCGCCGTAATATCCATTGGTGGTGTTAATAGTGCAATGGAAGGCATTATGGGTGCTTCAAGTGATTATATTGGTAAGTTTGCGTATTTGAATTATGGCCCTTTGTGGTTATATCAAACTATGCTTTTTGGTGCAGATGTTATTGATTTGAAAGCAAATGAGATAATTGAGAAATCAAGTGTGCCGACACTAATTATACATGGTGCAAATGATGAGCAGGTACCTACTGATAAATTTTCAATATATTCATATAAAGATATAAATCGCAATAATAATGTGCAATTTTTATTGTTTGATGCTCCTGAAAATTCAGGACATGTGGATATCTTGTTTGATGAAGATAAAAGTGCGAATAATTCGCTTATAGGAAAAATAAATGATTTTTTGATCGGAATTCAAAAATAAAGAGGTATGTTTAATGAAGGCGGTTTTAATACCGGCGTATGAACCGGAAAATGTGCTAGTTGATATTGTTAATCAACTGAAATGCGATGGTTTTGAAATTGTGGTTGTTGATGACGGTAGTGGTGAAAAATATGCTACCGTGTTTGGTGCTATTAAGGACAAGGCACATATCGTTACCTTGGAGCACAATAGTGGCAAGGGCGCAGCACTTAAAGCAGGTATGAGATATATTAAGGAAAAACTACCTGAATGCACAGGTTTTATCACCTGTGATGCTGACGGACAGCACAAGCCCGAAGATGTGTTGTGTGTTAACAAATTGCTTGATAAAGGTGAAAAATTCATCCTAACCGTACGTCAAAGAAAGGGTAAAATACCTTTTAGGTCCCGATTTGGCAATGATTTATCGAGAATTGTTTACGCCTTACTTACTAATCGTTATTTATCGGATAATCAGTCGGGTCTTAGAGGTTTTGATATTAGTAATATTGATTGGCTCATTAATGTTGAAAAAAATAATTATGATTACGAAATGAATGTTTTGTATTATGCCGCTAAAATGGGGTTAAAAATTACTACAATGCCGATTGAAGCAATATACATAGAGAATAATGCTTCCTCACATTTTAGTCCTGTAAAAGATACGATTAGAATTTATCAGAGTTTATTTTCCTTGGCGAAAGGTACTTTTATTTCGTTTATAATTGCCGAACTTGTTGTATTGTTGTTTGGAATGATTTTCAAAAATAATTATATTAACATTATAATTCCATTAGCCGGTGCGATTGCATTATTGTTTTGTGTGGTTTTAAATAAGTTTCTATTCCTTAAAAATTTACCTAATGGAGGAGCTTTAACAACAGTAGGGTACACAATTATCAGTTACTTCGTTTATACGTTGATGTGTATTTTGTTAAAATTAATTATACCTCAACTTTGTGTAATAGCGATTTTCAATATTGTGTATTTTATATGTTTACCCTTGAGATTCTTTTTGCATCAGTTGATATTTATTGCCTCTATTACAAAAGAATAAAAAATAAAACAAAGACAAAGACAAACAGTAACTGTTTGTCTTTGTTTTATTTATGCATCGAGTGCATGTTTCATTTCTTCAATAAAATTAGAATCTAAAAGGCGTAAGATTTGTTTTATGGAGGAAATAGTGGTTTCTTCTGTTGCACAGCCGTGCATTTTTACCACTGTTTTGCTTGTGCCCAAGAAGGTGGCAGCACCTCTCGAGTTGAAATCGAAATAAGAAAGCAGTTCTTTTTTTATTTGACTAATCAGTTCGGGATTTTGAATGCCAAACTTTTCAACAATTTCAATTGCTTTTTTACCAACTGCCTCGGTATTTTTAAGAAGTATATTTCCTGAAAAACCATCGGTGACGATTACATCGGCATAACCCGAAACAACATCGTTGCCCTCTAGGTTGCCAATAAAATTCAAATCGAGGGTTTTAAGTATATCAAAGGTTTTGAGGGTTAAAGCGCTGCCTTTGGCATCCTCTCGACCAACCGACATTATACCGATTCGAGGATTAGGAATGGAACAATAACATTTTGAAAAAACATTACCCATTTTTGCGAATTTAACCAGGTCGTTTTCGTTACAATCAATAACGGCGCCACAGTCAACTAAACAAACTAAATTTTCATCAGTACAAGGCAAGGCACTGCAAAGTGCAGGTAATTTTATTGAGTTTAAAAGACCGAGTCTGCAAATAGAACCGATAAGCAAAGCACCGGTACTACCGGCAGATAACATACCAAAACAAGAATCATCTTCCTTGAGCTTTTTGTAACCCAAAGCAATAGAGCAATTATCTCTACCACCAAAAATACTTGTTGCAGGTTCGTTATTGCTAATATAGTCTGTGGTGTGGATTATTTCATATTGAGAATCTGCGATATCATTTTCTTGCATAATCCTATTAATTAAATCACCGTCACCAACAAGAACAGGGAAGATGTGCAATGACTTTATGGATTTTGCGATTGCATTAATAATAATATCAGCACCGTTATCTGAGCCTAATGTATCAATAACTATCTTTTTCATATATCACCTATTCTATTGAGATAATATAGTCGTAGACATCTTGGTTTCCTTTTATGAAACCAAGGTCGGCAAGGGGATACTTATCTTCAAGAGTTTGTTTAAGTAAAGCAATTTCACTATCGGGTACTGCTTTGCCGTAGAAAACAATTATTACTTCTCGATGTTCGCTTTCAACAATGTTTACAATTAGGTTAATTGTGGCCGAAAGACGATTTTTCTCGCTTAGAATAATATCTTTGTTTTTAATGCCAATATAATCATCTTTAGCTATTTCAACGCCACCCATAACCGTATCACGAGTTGCAGTGGTTACATAGGCCGAAATAACAGATTGCAAACCGGAAGTCATATCTTCTATTAATTCCTCTGCAGTATCGCACCAAAGGTTCATCATGGAAAGGGCACTATAACCTTCCACTACGGACTTAGTTGGTAAAACATATACCTTGCTATTAGTGTATAATTCAGCTGCTTGATTTGCAGTTAAAATGATATTTGAGTTATTGGGTAAAACAATAATGTTTTCGGCATCATAACTATCAAAAGCATTTAAAAACTCTTCAACCGATGGGTTTGCAGTTTGTCCACCATTAATAACAACGGTCGCACCGATATTGTAAAAATAATCGATAATTCCTTCACCTTGGGCAACGGCTACTATTAAGTATTTAATTTTTTCTTTTTCCGCTGATTTGGTTTGAGTTTCGCTATGCTGAACCGACATATTTTCGATTTTGATGGTTACAAGTTCGCCGAATTTTCTTGCGTATTCCAAAATCTTTTCGGGAGTGAATGTGTGGATATGTATCTTAACAATAGAATCAATTACGGCAGAAACAATGGAGTCACCTAAATCTTCTAATGGTGATACAAAGTCGTTCAAATTAAAGCTTGCAATATCGGTTTTGGAATTCATAAGTTGAAGGATGAATTCGGTGCAATAACCATATTCCATAACGCTATCGGGACCGAAAGAGGCTGTGGAGACTTGTTGTTGGAGGTTGTTGTCGATAGTATCAACATCATCAATGGAAATGCCGTTAAAATAGGCCGAAATGCCTTCAAAGAAACATACCAAACCAGCACCACCACTATCCACAACGCCTGCTTCTTTTAAAACAGGGAGCAAATCGGGGGTCTTGGCAAGTGTATTTCTCATAGATATTAACAATTCATCGATACCGGTTTTAAAATCATCATATAAATGCGCATTTTGATTTAAAAATTCATATCCTTGACTGATAATTGTTAAAATTGTTCCTTCGGTAGGGGAAATTATAGCATTGTAGGAATCTTCTTTTGCACATTTAAAGGCATCAATTAGATCCTTAAATTCGATTGTGGACTTGTTTTCAACGCCACGAGCAAAACCAAAAATAAATTGAGAAAAAATTACACCTGAATTACCACGAGCGCTGAGCAAAACAGCACGGGATAATTGATTTAAGTATTTTCCAATATCACTTTGTGGGGTTACACTTCCAATGCCACCACCAAAAGTGTGCACCAAATTTGTTCCCGTGTCGCCGTCAGGTACAGGGAATACATTTAAATCATTAATTGTTGTGAGATTTTTCTTAAGATTTTGATAACCGGAAACGAAAGCATTATGTAGGCTGTTTCCGTCTAAGAATTGTTGCATTTATTATTCGTTCCCCTCAATAGTAACTTCTTTACCAAATGTGAAAGCAATAACGGTTCCTGGTCCAACACTAGCGCCAACAATAGGACCAATGTAACCGAAAATTACTTCTTTAAACTCTGCACGTTTCAAAATTTCATCACGTAGTAAAATAGCATCTTCTTCGCAGTCGGAGTGCGAAATTAATAAGGTTTCATAATTGCCGTCAGCTGCATCAACAATGTGCTCGGCAATGGCAATTCTTGCGTTTGTTGCACCTTTTGCTTTTTTGTAAGCAAAGTTTTGACCTTTAATATCCGAAATAATGATAGGTTTTACACCAAACAAATTACCGAAAAAGGCTTTTGAAGCTTTAATACGACCGGCACGACGTAAATATTCTAAAGATTCAACTGTGCCACATTGATTAACCCTTAATTTGTTTTCTTCTATGTATTTTGCTGTTTCTTCGGCACTCAAACCTTCGGCACGCTTTTTGGAAGCACACATTAAAAGATAACCTTGTCCCAAAGAACTGATTAATGAGTCAACACAAAAGATTCTTTTTTCGCCCATGGATTTATTAAATTCATCGGCAATCAATTTTGCAGTATTGATCGATGCTGATAAAGCTGAAGAACAGGAGATGTATAATACATCTTTGTCATCGTCAATAGCTTTTTTGAATGCATCGTAATAAGCCTGTTTTGTTACTTGTGTTGTGAAAACACGTTTTCCGGCGCGCATTGAATCGTAATGTTCTTTTGCGCTGCGAGTTTCAAAATCGATACTTGCAACATATTCAACATCATCAACTGAAAAATTCATTGGAACATAGTCAAGGTTGTACTTGTCTCGCAAATCTTTATATAAATCACAGGTAGAGTCGCCTAAAATAATAAAATCACGCATAATATTCACTCCTAATTATTTTTGGGTTTCCACAATTTCTTTCATAATTTCTTGTTCGGTTTCCATATTTTCACTGATTTCTTTACCCCAGTAAAAAGCAGCACATAAGCCGGGACCTATTGAAGCGCCACATGACATACCGATATCATTGATAATGACTTCTTTTGGCGAAAACTCTTTAATAATCATATCACGCAAAAGTTCAGCAGCAGCAAGTCGATTAGAGTGGGCAACAAATATTATTTGCTCCTCGGGATTTTCAATGGTTTTGTGCATGTATTTAATAACTGCATCAAATGCCGATTTTTTACCTTTGAATTTGCCAATAACTTGTGCCAAACCTTGACGGTTAAAGTCGGCCATAGGATTAATACCCATCAAGGTACCGAAAAAGGCTTTGAAGTTTGAAATTCTTCCTGTTTTGCAAAGGAAGAATAAATCATCCATTGGACCGATTTGATGGAGACAATGCTTGTTCTTTTCAATGAACTCGGCAGTCTCTTCCAATGAATAGCCTTCGCTTTTTTTGATTGCGGCAGCAATAACTAGCATAGATAGTGCTGTGGAATAACGCATTGAGTCAATGCAAATGATTTTTCTTTCAGGGTATTTTTCAGATAATTGCTTTCTTACCATTTCGCAGGTTTGGTAAGTACCTGAAAGTGCTGAAGAAAGGGTGATGGAAAGGATATCCTTTCCGGCTTTGAGATTTCTTTCGAAAATTTCAATAATATCTCCAGTTGGAGCTAAAGCCGTTTTGTAGAGAGTCTTTTTATCCGACATAGATTCGTAAAACCATTTAGGGTCATATTCGTTCCAGTCGAGGTCAACCTTTTCACAATGTCCATCAGGGAAATAGATTAATCCTCTAATATAGTCGGTAATACCAAACCTTTCACGCAAAGGTTTTACAAGGTCGCACGAAGCATCGGGAATTATAACAAAATCCGACATCTTTTTGCCTCCTATTTAAAATAATATAATAAGATAATATCATATACAACTTAATCTTGCAACATTTTTTGATGTTTTTCGACTAAAAATAGTGCATTTTTATTTTGTTTGTGTTATAATCAATTTGTTATAAATTTATTTATCATGGGGTTTTGATTATATGTGGGTTTATTTATTACTTATTGCCATATTAATTTTGCTTTTATCAGGCATTATTTTTATGCTTTTAATGACGTTGCCAATCTCCAAAAAAGTATATCATACGCAACTCGTTAGAACCGAACCTGAAAAATGGGGAAGAGTGTGTTCGGCGCCTGAAAACGAAGAACAAATGGCTATGTGGAACGATGGTATAAAATGGGCTAAAGGGAACGAAAAATTTAAAAATGATGTTCACATTGTCAGCGATGGATTTAACCTCTATGGTGAATATTATGATTTTGGGAAAAAGCGATGTGTGATTATTCTGCCCGGCAGATGTGAAAGTCTTATATATTCCTATTATTTTGCCCGTCCTTACGAGTTGGCCGGTTTTAATGTTTTGGTTATCGATACTCGCTGTCACGGCAAAAGTGATGGAAAATACAATACAATCGGGGTTAAAGAGTCGGATGATGTTATTGCTTGGTCACGATTTGCAAATGAGCAATTTGGAAACGATGAAGTGTATTACCACGGCATTTGTATCGGCACGGCTGCGGGAATATTTGCAATAACCAAAAAAGACTGTCCCGATTTTGTAAAAGGTTTTGTAACGGAAGGATGTTTTGTTTCCTTTAGAGAAACCTTTAAACAACATATGATTGCCGATAAGAGACCATTATTTCCGGTTTTGGATCTTGTTATGTTGCAAATTAATCATTATACCAAAACCAATGTTTATATAGATAAACCTATTCGTGCTATAAAACGAATTAAAAAAGATGCTCGAGTTTTGTTTTTGTACGGTAAAAAAGATATTTTTTCATTGCCCAAAAAATCTCAAAAGCTTTTTAATGCATGTTCAGCCGAAGATAAGAAACTTGTTTGGTTTGATAAGGGTGGACACTCGCATTTAAGGATTAACAATACCGAAATGTACGATAATGCAATAATTGATTTTTTTAAGGAATAGGATATGTCAACTAAAAAATACGCTGTTTTTACAATGGATGTGGAAGCATTTACCGATACCGAATGTATTTCCAATGCAAATGTAGATATTAATGTGGATTTACTTGATGGATTTGACGAATATTTACGATTACTTGATAAATATTCAATAAAAAGTACCTTGTTCACAGTGGGCTCTTTGGCTCCAAAAATTGCCGATAAATTAAATCTTGCTATTAATAACG
>JAZNLZ010000038.1:0-47190 GCA_045579365.1 Acutalibacteraceae bacterium | reverse complement strand
CGATTTTGATGAAAGATATACAGTATGTAGCTATTACAGGCAAGAATCCGCATACGGAAACGTCAAAGATTTTCTTGAATTCTTAAAAGATAAAGCTATCTGATTTTTTAACTGTGCTATTGAATTTTAATATCTTTTATGATAGAATAAGAAGAAACAACATAAAATAGAAATTAACGAGGTTTTTAATATATGAATATTTGTGTTTACGGAGCTTCAAGCAATAATATTGATAAAAGTTATATCGACGCTATGGAAAATTTAGGGGAAGAAATGGCCAAAAGAGGTCACACCTTGGTTTTCGGTGGTGGCGCTAACGGACTTATGGGCGCTGTTGCCCGCGGTATGACTAAGGCCGGTGGCAAAATTGTTGGAATTTCTCCCAAGTTTTTTGATGTTGACGGTGTTTTGTATGACAAATGCACCGAGTTTATTTACACCGAAACAATGCGAGAGAGAAAACAACTTTTAGAGGATATGGCCGAAGCCTTTATCATTATGCCCGGTGGCCCCGGAACGTTGGACGAATATTTTGAAACTTTGTGTTTAAGACAAATCGGACAACATAATAAACCTATGGCAATTTTTAATGTAAACGGTTATTATGATAACTTAAAGGCTATGCTTCAAACTGCTTTTGAGGGTGGATTTATGAATGATGAAATGATTAAATTATCCCCCTTCTATGATAACGAAACCACCCTTTTAAAATATTTAGAGGACAACAAGGGTGGCACGGGCGACTTTTCCATACTTAAGGATTTAAAGTAATATGGAAAACGCCATATACCTTTTAAAAGCAAGGGATAAAACTAAAAAAGCCGTTTCAAAATGCGCCTATGATTTCCTTTTTTCTTTGGCGCAAAAATGGCTTAATATAAACACAAAACTAAGGCTTACCTGTGAAAGTAACGGCAAGCCTTTTTTTGAGGATTACCCCGATTTTCATTTTAATATTTCCCACTCGGAAGATTTAATTGCCGTGGCAGTATCTAAGACCTCTGTCGGCGTGGATATTGAGACTTTAAGGGATGTTAATTTAGATATTGCAGGGCGATTTTTCGCTAAAAAGGAAACTCGGTTTATTAAAACCAGCCGAGATTTTCTTTATGTTTGGACAAGAAAAGAAGCTTTCCTTAAAAGAACAGGGGAGGGATTAAAGGGTATTCACGATGCCGATGTTTTGGAAAACAGCGAGATTAAAACCGTTGAAGAAAATGGGTTTATACTGTCGGTTTGTAGTGAATGCACCGATGATTTTAAGATTATTTACGAGGAGAATTTTTAAGTGGCAGACCTAAGAAAAGAAATTGAAAGGCGCAGGACTTTTGCGATAATTTCCCACCCTGACGCAGGTAAAACAACCTTAACCGAAAAGTTTTTGCTTTACGGTGGCGCAATTCAAACTGCAGGTTCGGTAAAGGGAAAGGCAACTGCAAAACACGCAGTCAGCGACTGGATGGAACTTGAGAAACAAAGAGGTATTTCAATTACATCTTCGGTTATGCAGTTTGAGTATGAGGGTTATTGCATTAATATTCTTGACACTCCGGGACACCAAGACTTTTCGGAGGATACCTACCGTACACTTATGGCAGCCGACAGTGTTGTTATGGTAATCGACGCTGCAAAGGGTATTGAGGCACAAACCCGTAAACTTTTCAAGGTTTGCGCAATGCGAAATATCCCCATTTTCACCTTTATCAACAAACTTGACCGTGAGGCCCGTGACCCATTTGAACTATTGGATGAGGTTGAAAAGGAGTTCGGCATTGGCACCTATCCCATTAACTGGCCTATTGGTTGTGGTGTTAGTTTTAAGGGTGTTTTTGACCGTGAAAAGCGTGAAATTTTAACCTTTAACGAGTTCCATAAGGGTCAAAACAAAATTAAACCTATTCAATGTGATATTACCGATACCGAAAAGTTGGATGAGTTAATCGGACCCTACCAAAGGGAAGAATTGGTTGACCAAATTGAACTTTTGGACGGCGCAAGTTTTGAGTTTGATTTAGAAAAGGTTAGATGTGGAAAACTCACCCCCGTTTTCTTTGGTTCGGCTTTAACAAACTTTGGTATTGAGCCATTTTTGGAAAACTTCCTTAAAATGACCACATCTCCTTTGGCCCGTAAATCGGGGGATGAAGAGGTTAGCCCCTTTGAAGAAACATTTTCAGCCTTCGCCTTTAAAATTCAGGCGAATATGAATAAAAACCATCGTGACAGAATAACATTTTTCCGTATTTGTTCGGGCAAGTTTGAACGTGGCGCTGACTATTTCCACATGCAAGCAGGAAAGCCTGTTAGACTTTCTCAACCCCAACAAATGATGGCCGATGACCGACAAATTATCAACGAAGCCTATGCAGGTGATATTATCGGTGTTTTCGACCCCGGTATTTATTCCATCGGCGATACGGTTTGTTCAGCCAAACGCAAGGTGCAGTTTGAGGGTATTCCCACCTTTGCGCCCGAGCATTTTTGCCAGATAGAGCAAAAGGATTCTTTAAAGAGAAAGCAGTTTGTTAAGGGCGTTGAACAAATCGCCCAAGAGGGTGCAATCCAAATTTTCCACGACCCAGGAACAGGTATGGAAAGGGTAATCGTGGGCGTTGTTGGTGTGCTTCAGTTTGAGGTGCTTGAATACCGTCTTAAAAATGAATACAATGTTGACGTTATCCGAAACGACCTTCCTTACAGTTACATCCGTTGGGTTAAGAATAAAGATATTGACATTAAGAAACTAAATCTTACTTCAGATACAAAGTGGGTGCAGGATTTTAAGGGTAATAATCTTCTCATTTTCACAAGTGAGTGGAATATTAACTGGGCGCTCGAGCGCAATGAGGGTCTTATTTTAGAGGATTTCAGTAAGGATTAAAGACAAAAAGTCTATGCCATTAACGGCATAGACTTTCTTTTTCTATTATAAGCAGTCGGTTGTATTTAGCAACTCGATCACTTCGACAGGGGGCGCCTGTTTTAATTTGTCCCGAATTTACGGAGACGGCAATGTCGGCTATTGTGGTGTCCTCGGTCTCCCCTGAGCGGTGGGAAATTATTGTTTTATATCCGTTTTCGTGGGCTAAATTTATTACATCAAGGGTCTCGGTTAAGGTGCCGATTTGGTTTGGCTTTATTAAAATTGCGTTGGCGCAGCCTTTCTCAATTCCCATTTTTAGTCGGCCACAGTTGGTAACAAAAAGGTCATCGCCTACAAGTTGTAAGGATTTGCCTAATTTGGCAGTGAGAATTTTCCAAGCCTCCCAGTCCTCCTCGGCAACACCGTCTTCAATGGAGATTATGGGGTATTTTTCGCAAAGGGCCTCATAGTAAACAATAAGCTCATCGGCTGTCAGGGTTTTCTGCCTTTTGGGGAGCTTATATTTGCCATCTTCATACCACTCGCTTGAAGCAATATCTAGGGCGATTTTAATTTGATTTTCGTCATAACCTGCCTCTTTAACGGCACGCATTATATAGTCGAGGGCTTCCTCATCGGAAGTAAGGTTGGGAGCGAAACCACCTTCATCTCCAACACCCGAGGCAAGACCCTCGCTCTTTAAAAGTTTGCCCAGACTCATATAAATTTCACTGCAAACCCGAAGGGACTCAGCGAAGCAATCGGTTTTTACGGGGATTATCATAAACTCCTGAATATCAATGTTGTTGGAAGCGTGGGCGCCACCGTTTAGGATATTCATCATAGGTCTTGGCATTACCTTTGCGTTAGCGCCACCTAAAAATTTGTAAAGGGGTAAATTGTGGGACACTGCTGCTGCCTTGGCTGTGGCTAAAGACACTGCCAAAATGGCGTTTGCACCCAAACGGGATTTGTTTTTTGTGCCGTCAAGTTGAATCAACGTCTCATCAATAAGGCGTTGATTACAAGCGTCAAGGCCAATTAACGCATCGGCAATTTCGGTGTTAACGCTTTCCACTGCATTTAAAACACCTGCGCCGCCGTAACGGTTACCACCGTCTCGCTTTTCATAAGCCTCAAACTCACCTGTTGATGCGCCCGAGGGTACGGTTGCAAAGCCCACACTGCCGTCTTTAAGGGTAACCCTTGCTCCCACTGTTGGTCTACTTCTTGAGTCTAAAAGTTCAAAACCTTCTACCTTCCCAATTAATGTTTTACACATAAAATCACTCCTTTTTCCTTATTATGTCAAATTATTTGACTTTTTATTAGAGTTTGAGTATAATTTTTTTGTTATGAATATAGGAAATATTGAAATTAAAGGTTATGCTGCTCTGGCTCCTATGGCAGGTGTTGCCGACAGGGCTATGAGAGAAATATGTAAAGAACACGGTTCGGCTTTCAGCGTTGGGGAACTCACAAGTTCCAAGGGTATTAGCGTTGGGGATAAAAAGTCCCACACCCTTCTTTTTTGTGGGGATAAGGAAAGGCCCATGGCCTCTCAACTTTTTGGCCGTGAACCCGAAACAATGGCTGAGGCTGCCAAAAAGGCGTTGGAATTCGGTCCCGATTTTATTGATATAAATATGGGCTGTCCTGCCCCCAAGGTTTCGGGCAATGGTGGTGGAAGTGCCCTTTTAAAGGATTTACCATTGGCCGAGAAAATTGTCAAGGCTGTGGTAGATGCTGTGAATATTCCCGTTACGGTTAAAATGCGAACAGGTTGGGATGATGACAGTTTGGTTTCCCCCGAACTAGCGAGAATGTGTGAAAGTGCAGGTGCCAAAGCCATTACCATCCACGGCCGAACAAAAAAGCAAATGTACGCCGAGGGGATAGACTTTAAAACCATTACCGAAACGGTTAAGGCAGTTAAAATTCCCGTTATTGCCAACGGTGATATTTGCGACGGCAAGAGTGCCAAATTTATGTATGAAACCACAGGTTGCGATTTTGTAATGGTGGGTCGTGCTGCCCGTGGAAATCCCTTCGTTTTTGAAGAAATTAATGCCTTTATGGAAAATAAGGATTACACGCCACCCGGTTTGGAAAAACGCTTTGATGTTTTAATGGAGCAGGTGCGCCGAATGGTGGAATACAAGGCCGACCATCGTGCATTTTTGGAAGCAAGAAAGCATACTGCTTGGTATATGCAGGGCTTAAAGGGCGCTGCCGAACTCCGTAGACTTGCAGGAGCAGTCAGTTCTTGGAGCGATATTGAAAATGTGTGCCAAAAGGCACTTGAACTAAACCGTGATATGTGGTAATATATTTAGGTTGAAAGGAAGTTGTTTTATGTCAGGACATTCTAAATGGAACAATATAAAAAAGAAAAAGGAAAAAACCGATGCTGCCAAAGCTAAAATCTTTACCAAAATCGGTAGAGAAATTGCAGTTATCGTTAAAACCGGTGGTGCAAACCCCAACGAAAACAGTAAGTTGAAGGATGCTATTGCCAAGGCAAAGGCCAACAATGTTCCCAACGAGAATATTGAGCGTATCATCAAAAAGGCTGCAGGCGATGGTGAGGCTAACAACTACGAGGAGTTAATCTACGAGGGTTACGGCCCCAACGGTATTGCTGTTGTGGTTGAAACCTTGTCGGATAATCGTAATAGAACTGCCGGCGAAATGCGCCACTATTTTGACAAATGTGGTGGTAACTTGGGTCAAAGTGGCTCGGTTATGTTTATGTTTGACCGTAAGGGTATTATCAACATTGAGGCTGAGGGTCTTGATGAAGATACTGTTATGGAAGCAGCACTTGAGTCGGGCGCCGAAGATTTTGAGTTTGATGGCGATGTTTTCTGCATCACCTGTGAACCCAACGATTTAGGTACAGTTCGTGACGGTTTAGAGGGTCAGGGTTATAAATTCCTCTCGGCTGAGGTTGAGTATATTCCCCAAACCATGTCCACCCTTGATGATGAAGAATCTATCAAGAAGATGGAAAAACTTATTGATATGCTTGAAGAAAACGATGATGTTCAAGCAGTATGGCACAACTGGGAAATGCCTGAAGAATAATATTTTTAATAATTATAGCATACACCTTGAAAAAGGTGTATGTTTTTTTATGATTAATAGATAATTTTAAGATTAATTGTAGGGGATGATGCGCCCTTGACCCGTTAGGAGAATGAAAATTTATTTTAAGGTGTAAAGAAAAAAACTTGACAGCAGTGAGAAGTTGTGTTATAATCCATACTCGGTGAGATTATATGGGAAAAGATTTAGCATTTTCTGCACTCTTGGATGTGTACGGAAGATTTTTAAGTCAAAAGCAAAAAAGTCTTACGGAACATTATTATAACGAGGACCTTTCCCTTTCGGAAATTGCCGAAAATGAGGGCATCACAAGGCAGGGTGTCAGCGATAATATTCGCCGTGCCGAAAACAAAATGCTTTCTTGGGAAAAGGATTGTGGCTTTTGCGAAAGTTTTTTAAGATTAAAAGAACTAAGCGATGATGCCGAAAAGGGCGAAAAGAAGGCTATTAAAGAAATTCTTGAAATAATAGAAAAGTTGTAAAGGGGTGAGACGTAGTGGCATTTGAAAATTTATCCGATAAATTGGCAGGCGTGTTTAAAAGACTGCGTTCTAAGGGTAAACTTACCGAGTCGGATGTTAAAACAGCCATGCGTGAAGTGCGTTTGGCTTTGCTTGAGGCCGATGTCAACTACAAGGTAGCCAAAGATTTTACCAACGCTGTTGCCGAAAAATGTATCGGCGCAAATGTTATGGAAAGTCTTACAGCCCCACAAATGGTTGTTAAAATTGTTAAGGAAGAACTTACTGCTTTAATGGGTAGTGAGCATACTCGCCTTAAAACAGCCAACAAAATCCCCACAATTATTATGATGTGTGGTTTACAGGGTTCGGGTAAAACAACCCACTCGGCAAAACTTGCAAAATATTTAAAATCTCAGGGTCACAGGCCTCTACTTGCAGCCTGCGACATTTACCGTCCTGCTGCTATTGAGCAGTTAAAGGTTGTGGGCAAGGCTGTCGATACTCCCGTTTTCGAAATGGGCACCGAAAAGCCTGAGAAAATTGTTAAAAAGGCAGTGGCTTACGCCAGAGATTACGGCCACGATTACCTTATTATAGATACTGCCGGTCGACTTCATGTTGACACCGAACTTATGGATGAACTTAAACGTATCACCCAAACGGTTGAGGTTGATAACATTTTGCTTGTTGTTGACTCAATGGTGGGTCAGGATGCAGTTAATATCGCCAAGGCTTTCAATGATATTTTGGAAATTGACGGTATTATTTTAACCAAACTTGATGGTGATACCCGTGGTGGTTCGGCCCTTTCGGTTAAAGCAGTTACAGGCAAACCCATTATGTTTGCAGGTGTGGGCGAAAAACTCGACCAGTTGGATGAGTTCCACCCCGACCGTATGGCCTCAAGAATTCTCGGTATGGGCGATGTACTCTCCCTTATTGAGAAGGCTGAAACTAGGCTTGACGAGAAAAAGGCCGAGGAAACTGCAAAACGCTTGGCTGAAAACAAGTTTGATATGAATGATTTGTTAGACCAGTTCCATCAAATCAAGAAAATGGGTTCTTTAAAGAGCATCCTTTCAATGATGCCGGGAATGGAAAAACAAATTAGAGATGTTGATATAGATGACAGGCAGTTGCTTCGTATTGAGGCTGTTATAACCTCGATGACTAAAAAGGAGAGAGCAAAACCTGACATTATAAATGCTTCCCGCCGTAAACGAATTGCTGCAGGTGCAGGGGTTAAGGTTGAGGATGTAAATCGCCTTATGAAACAGTATGAACAAATGAAAAAAATGTTCAAACAAATGAATTCAAAGGGTGGCAAAAAGAAAATGCTAAGGGGTATGAATATGCCCGGTGGCTTTGGTAATTTTGGTTTTTAAGGTTTAAAATCTTAAATATATAATAAATTTCACAAACGGAGGTGGAAAAACAATGGCAGTTAAAATCAGACTTCGCAGAATGGGCGCTAAGCGTGCTCCTTTCTACCGTGTAGTTGTTGCTGATTCCCGTTACCCCAGAGATGGTCGTTTCATCGAGGAAATCGGTACCTACGATCCCACTAAGGATCCCGCTATCGTAAATATTGACAGCGAGAAGGCTAAAAAGTGGATTTCTAACGGTGCTCAACCTACTGATACCGTTAAGGCATTACTCAAGAAGAACGGCGTTCTTTAATTTTTACAGAGGATTTAACAATGAAAGAACTTTTAGTATCTTTAGCTTCAGGTTTAGTTGAAAATCCTGAGGCAGTAGAGGTAACTGTTGACGAGCCTAACGAGGCCGGCGTTACAGTTTACCATCTTCACGTTGCTGAAGGCGATATGGGTCGTGTTATCGGTAAGCAAGGCAGAATTGCTAATGCTATCCGTGTTGTAATGCGTGCCGCAGCCAACAGAAAAAACGAGACAGTTTCGGTTGAAATTGACTAATTAAAAAACCACCCTTGAGGCACCCTCCGTAAGGAAGGTGTCTGTTTTTTTTGCAAGGAAACAAAAGCAAGCCTACGTTGGTCATAAAAAGTTTTAAAATGTCATAAAAATATCTTGACAAAAAAACGAAACTAGTGTTATTATAAAATCACAGTACGGAGGGATAAACATGGACTATGATAAAATTATAATTGACCTTTTAAGCCGCATTGTTACTTTGGAAGAAAAGGTTGCAAAACTAGAAAATGTCGAGAAAGTATCTCAATCTAATGAAACCGAACTTCCTACCGGCAGTAAAAAGTATCGTTTCTTATCAGATTATCTTCACGAATGCAATCAATCACGTATTAAATTGTCTTATGCAGAAATCGAGAATATACTGAAATTTAAATTACCCGACTCTGCTTCAACGCATCGTGCCTTTTGGGCAAACACCACCAGCCACTCTATTGCTTTGAGTTGGCTTAGCGTGAGCTACGAAGTAGTTGAGGTTAACTTGGAAGATAAATATATTGTTTTTGAAAAGAAAAGAGATTTTGAGAAAATGACTATAAACGAACAAATGCGAACCGTTGTTGATGAAATCATCGCTGAATACGGATCGCATTATAAAATTAGTTTAAAAGAACTTTATGAATTGCTCGGCGCCCGTTTTGGAACAAATAGCGGTAGCATTATTCCCTCCGATTATTGTTATAACAGAACCAACAAAGGAATTGAATTTTCTAAAAAACCCCGTCTTTTATCTTTCTTAGGTGATGGTATGTATGAGTGTCTTGGAGAAAACTATCCCTTTAATGGTTCGGTGTACACTTGCGAAAAAGGCTCAAGCGAGGAAATTGAAGTTGGGGTATGGAAAAATGGCATTTTATATGAAAATGAGAAGTGGAATTTATATTGTTTGAAGTAATGAGGTGCGAAATGACTGTAAATGAAATTTGCGAACATATCACTAAATTAAAATATAATACAAAAAAGACAGGTAAAAGTAAAATTATTCTGATATCTGGAGACCTTCATAGAGAACTTGGTTTAAAGAATAGAATGCCTTCTGTATGTAGAGCGATGTATCGTTGTATGCGTGATAAGGACATAATTTTGAATGAAACCCCTAGCGGTTTTTCTTCAACTATTGAAATAGAGTATAATTTGTAATAGTGGTGAGTAGCGTGAGAAAGAAATCATCTTTTGGCAGAAGAGCAGGATTATTTGTAGGCGGTTTGCTGTTTGGATTAATTAGGGGTATTTTTTTCGATAATAAATATTAAACAAAGTATATAACCCACCATGACACTTTCAAAATTCGAAAGTGTCATTTTTATGTACAAGCAAAGGGAGACTCTTCCTTACGAAGTGTCTCCCTTTTGGGTGGTTTTAATTTTTGTAAAGTATAATCGCTGTTCCTTTGTGGACCGTAATTTTGGCCTTTTGGCCAATAAATTCGTTGCTGACACCTATGGGAAAATCATAGGTGATTTTTTTATTTTCCAAAGTATAAAGCAAACCTTCAATGGAAATTTCGCATTCACTTGTGGCAGCAAAAATCGAGATATTGCCCTTATTTTCTTCGGAAAACTCCAAACTTTCATCCTTAATGGCTGTAGCAATAAAATCCTCGCCGAAAAGATAACCACGGCAGCCACGCTCGGCTAAAAAGGATAGGATTTGCAAGGCGCCCAAGGTGTGGTCTAGGCGATTTCCGGTGCAACCGTAAAAATGAAATTCCGAAAAACCCCTTTCAATGCCGATTTTAATGGCTAAAAGGGCGTCGGTATCATCCTTTTTTACAGGGTGTTTTATAATTTCGGTGTCGTCAGGAATTTTACCCAAAGAATCAAAGTCACCAACGGCCAAATCGGGGGTAAATCCCAACTCTTTAATCTTTAAATACCCTGCATCAGCAGCGATAACCAGATCGTTTTCGGTGGGACTGAAATTTTTGGGGTCCCCAAGTGCCGACCCGAAGATGTAACAAATACTCATACAAGTTCTCCTAAAGCAGTTTCACCCACAGAGGATAAAATCTTAACGTTTTTGAGTTTTCCACCAAGGTCATCCGAAGATATAACTTCAACGTGGGCGTAGTTTTTGGTGTAGCCTGTCCACCTGCCGTTTTCCTCGGTTTCAAACAAAACTTCAACCGTTTTACCTATCAAAGAGCCTACAAAATCGGCCTCACTTTTAAGGGTTGCCTCAATCATTTCACGGCTTCTTTTGGATTTTATCTCGTTTGTAATTTGTCCTTCCATTTTGTCGGCCACTGTGCCTTCACGTCTTGAATAGGCGAAAACGTGGGTTTTGGCAAAGCCGATTTTCTTAGCAAACTCCAAACTTTCTTTAAATTCTTCATCGGTTTCTTTTGGAAAACCTACCATAATGTCGGTAGAAATGGAGGAGTCGGGGAATATTTTGCGAATTCTCTGCACCAAATCCTCGTAAAACGCCGAATCATAGTGGCGATTCATACGTTTTAAAACACCGTCGCTACCCGATTGGAGGGATAAATGGAATTGTGGGCAAAATTTATCCTGTTTGCTTAAATGGGTTAACATTTCATCACTAATGTGGTCGGGTTCAAGGGAGCCTAAACGGACCCTTTCAATACCCGTTGTGCTACAAACGGCATCAACAGCATCGCAAAGGTTAATATCTTCACCCTTGCCGTAGGCCGAAAGGTTAATGCCAACCAAAACAATTTCCTTGAAACCTTTAAGGGACAAATTCAAAGCCTCGGTCTTAATGTCCTTGATAGGTTTGGAACGGACAAAACCCCTAGCATAGGGTATCATACAGTAAGAACAGTAGCGTTCGCAACCATCCTCAATTTTAAGATAAGCCCTTGTGCGCTCGGCAAAATCCGAAATGGTGGGTGTGTTAAAATAAGCCTTGCGTTCGTGGGGATTAATTTGAACGGTTTTTTCGCCCTTTTCTACCAAATCGACGATTTTAGAAAGGTCGGTGTTACCCATAATAATATCGGCATTTATATTAGATGTATCCTTTAAAACCTGTGCCATACAACCGGTTAGCACAATAAGTGCCTCGGGGTTTTCACGGCGAAAACGGTTTAAAAGCTGACGAGCCTTTCGGTCGCTTTCGGCAGTAACGGTGCAAGAATTTAAAATTATGCAGTCAAAATTACTGCGATGGGAAACCACAGTGTGACCTTTATTTGTAAAAAGTTCTCTAAGACTTTGGGTTTCGTATTGATTAACCTTGCAACCCAAAGTGTAAAAAGCAATCTTCATTGTTTCACCTCTTGACCTAGATATTATACAATAAAAACTCCTCAGTTTCAACACAGATAAATAAAAGCTTGACTACTACAAATTTAAGTAGTATAATCTACTTGCAATAGGGAGCTCGATGAAACTCGGGCTGAGAGGAAATCCTGTTTATGATTTCGACCTTTAACCTGATGCGGATAATGCCGCCGTAGGGAAATACGCTAAATGTATTGCCACAGGTAGAATTGCCTGTGGCTTTTTCGTTGTCCGGAAAGCGAAAAACCTTTAGACTTCGGGTAATTGCAAATGAAAAAAGGAGAATGAAAAATGAAAGAAAACAAAAAAATTTCTATCCAAAAAATGACCCTTAGTTCGGTTTTTATAGCCTTGGCAACGGGACTTAGTATGATTAAGGTTATAAACATGCCCCTTGGTGGGTCGGTGACCTTAATGTCAATGGTGCCCATTGTCTTTCTTTCCTGTGCCTTAGGGGCAAAATGGGGCTTGGGTTCAGCCTTTGTCTATTCTTTAATTCAGTTAGGGTTGGGAATATCGGTTGACGGACTTTTTGCTTGGGGACTAACCCCTGCTTGTTTGATAGGTACTATATTGCTTGATTATATTGTGCCTTTCACCTTGCTTGGACTATCGGGTGTTTTCGCAAAAAAAGGTGTTTTGTATATCACTTTGGGTACGGCATTTGCTGTTATTTTAAGGTTTTTATGCCACTTTGCATCGGGATATATCATCTTTGCAAACTTTGAAAAGTTCGTGGTTTTGGGTTCTTCCTTTGTGGGCAGACCTGCTTTGTATTCGCTTTGTTACAACGGACTTTATATGCTGCCTGAACTTATAATTACGGTTGTGGCAACTGCTTTGATTTTCAGGTTTTCACAGGTCAATAAGTTTATTAAATAAGTCTGAGGCACGGAATTCATTCCGTGCCTTTTTTTGTTGAGTGTATTTAAAAGAAATATGTTGAAAAAATCGCTCAGATTTGTTATTATATAAACGGATATACACTTTTTTATTATTATGAAAAAGAGAGAAGAAATTTTATGTTAACATGGCTTAAAAAATATAAAGAAAAAATCAAGGTTTTCTCGGTTTTGGTGTTGCTCGATGGTTTTACCATTGCCTTGTCATTTTTGGCGTCAATGTGGATAAAGTTTGAGTTTAAACCAAGCAATATTCCACAAGCATATGTTGATGAATTTTTTAGAACTGTATGGATTTGGGCGCCATTTTGCATTATAGTTTTCGCCACTATGCGCCTTTATAATAACTTCTTAAGTTTTGCCAGTGTGGATATTTTGCTTAGGATATTTGCGTCCTACGGTGTTATAGCAGTAACAATGACAATAGCTTATGAATTTGGCTTTATTGAGATGGCTGCGTCATATTACATAATTGCTGTGGTTGTTAGTTTTCTTTTCACAACCGGTGTTCATTTTGCTTATAGAATCATTAAGGATGTTAAAAATATTTTAAACAGGCAAAAGACACAAACCGATGAAAGGGTTATGATTATCGGCGCAGGTGCTGCAGGCAGAACCCTTATAAGAGAAATTGCAAGAACCGAACATTTAAATTCCAAAGTGGTTTGTATGATAGATGATAACCCTTATAAAAAGGGTTGCCTTTTGGAAGGTGTTCCGGTTGTTGGCGATAGAAATTGCATTGTTGAAGCAGTTGATAAATACAAGGTAAACAAAATTGTTTATGCTATTCCAAGTAGCAGTACCGAAGAAAGAAAAGAAATTCTTGAAATTTGCAGTGGTACCGACTGTAGTGTTGAAATTCTCCCCGGCATTTACCAAATGGTAAGTGGAAAGTATGTTTTGGGTAAACGCCGTAAGGTAAAAATCCAAGACCTTTTGGAGAGAGATGCAATTAAGGTTAACCTTGATGAAATTTATAATTACATTTCGGGCAAGGTTGTAATGGTTACCGGTGGGGGTGGCTCCATTGGTAGCGAACTTTGTCGTCAAATCGCAATGTCGGCTCCTAAAAAGCTTATCATTTTTGAAATTTACGAAAATAATGCTTACGATATTCAAATGGAGCTTGTAAAGAAGTATCCTTACCTTGATTTGGAAGTTCTTATCGGTTCGGTTAGAAACACTGCCAGACTTGACCGTGTTTTATCTCAGTATAAGCCTGACATTATTTTCCACGCAGCAGCCCATAAACATGTTCCCCTAATGGAGCAAAGCCCCAACGAAGCCATTAAAAACAATGTTTTTGGTACATATAAGTTGGCTCAGGCGGCTGTGAAATACAAGGTTGAAAAGTTTGTACTTATTTCTACCGACAAAGCGGTTAATCCTACTAATATAATGGGTGCATCAAAACGTCTTTGCGAAATGATTGTGCAAATGATGAACCGTGAGGCTACCGATACCGACTTTGTTGCAGTTCGTTTTGGTAACGTTTTGGGTTCTAACGGTAGCGTTGTGCCCTTGTTTGAAAAACAAATTGAGGCTGGTGGACCTGTTACTGTTACCCACCCCGAAATCACCCGTTTCTTTATGACTATACCCGAGGCTGTTTCCTTGGTGCTTCAGGCAGGTTATTACGCTCAGGGTGGCGAGATTTACGTTCTCGATATGGGTCAGCCTGTAAAGATTGCCGATATGGCAAGAAAACTCATAAAACTTATGGGTTATCAACCCGATGTTGATATTATGATTGAATATACCGGTCTTCGACCCGGCGAAAAACTTTATGAAGAGTTGCTTATGGATGAGGAAGGTTTGCAAGAAACCGAAAATAAACTTATCCATATTGGAAAGCCTATTGAAATGGACGATGAATTGTTCAAAAAACAACTTGCTCGTCTTGAGACGGCTTATAAAGAAGAGACCGAGAATATGAAGGAAATTGTTGCCCAGATAGTTCCTACTTATAAAATCACTGAAAATTAATTTAATAAAGGAAGTAATTTGTTTTGAAACACGCAAAACATGCGCAGAATGAAATATACTCTTCTACTAAAAAGAAAAATCAAAGTTCTAATACAAGTAGAGATATTTATTCTAAAACTCCAAAATCTAAAATCATTTTGGATATTATAAGTAAAATTTTATTCCCCGTGGAAATGATGGTAGTAATTGCCCTTATTCTTTATGCTACCTTAATTCAAATTTTCCCTATCTTATATATTTTTATATTCATCGTTCTTTTGGGCGTTTTGGCAGGAGTTCACATTAAACTTTTGTCGGGCAAAAAAAGAAGAGTCAGAAGAAAAAGAATACTAAGCCTTTGCCTTAGCGTGGCAATGTTTGTGGTTTCGGGATTTGGTATGTCCTATATGGGTATATTAAACGGAGCCATCGGTGATATTTCCTTGGGAGCAGGCGAAAACGCTAACCAGGTTAAAAACGTTGCGAAGGATCCGTTTATTGTATATCTTTCGGGTGTTGACACTAAAAATGCCACAGAAATTAAGGATAAGGACTTATCCGACGTTAATATTGTTGTGGTTATAAACCCCGAACAAAAACGAGTACTTTTGGTATCTACTCCCCGTGATTATTATGTACCGTTAGAAGGCAATTCTAATAAAATGGACAAGTTGACCCATGCAGGTACTTATGGCATTGATTGTTCCATAAAAACCTTGGAAACTCTTTATGATGTTGAGTTTAACTATTACGCAAAGGTTAACTTTAAATCGGTTTACGATATAGTTAATTCTGTGGGTGGCGTTACTATTAATTCGGATTATGCTTTTGATAGCCATCATTCATATACAGGAAAGACATATTCGTTTAAAAAAGGCGAAAATTTTGTCATGGGTGATGCTGCTTTGGCATTTGTAAGAGAAAGAAAACTTTTTGCTGGTGGCGACCGTCAAAGAGGAAAAAATCAACAAGAACTTATTTCGGCAGTTGTTAACAAGGCAATTTCACCTGCAATGTTTATTCCTGCAAATATTGAGGATATGCTTGAGGCTGTCTCTAACAACACAAAAACAAACTTTTCTGAAAAGGAAATCAAAAAACTCATAAGCTATCAAATGAGTTCTATGACTAGAGGATGGACCTTTGATTCTATATCGGTTGACGGTACTAATGCTTATAGAACTACCTATACCTATCCATCTCAGGAATTATATGTAATGATTCCGAAAACTGATACAGTTGAAGCGGCTAAAGAGGCCATTAATGCTGTGTTAAACGGGGAGGAACTTCCAACACCCGAAAGCAGTAATTAAAAAATGACCTGCCAATAAGTTTAATGTTTGGCAGGTTTTGCTTTTTAAAAGAAAGAGGTTTTTGAAAAATGAAAATCATCGTAGCAGGTTTGGGAAAAATCGGCGCTACACTTGTTTCTACCCTTGAGGCAGAAGGTCACGATGTGGTGGTTATCGACTGTAACCCTCAGGTTATAGAAGAAATTACTAATATGTATGACGTTATGGGTGTTTGTGGAAACTGTGCTGATACTGATGCTTTAGAGGAAGCCGGGGCTAAAAACGCCGAGCTTTTAATCGCAGTTGCAGGTTCTGATGAACTTAATATGCTTTCTTGTTTCCTTGCTAAAAAAATGGGTACAAAGCACACGATTGCCCGTGTTAGAAACCCTGAATATAACGATCGCAGTCTTGGCATTATGAAACAAAATTTGGAACTTTCAATGGTTATCAACCCTGAACTTGTTGCAGCAAGAGAAATGTTCCACAATTTAAAACTTCCCTCGGCTGCCAAGGTTGAAACCTTTAGCGTTAGAAACTTTGAAATGATAGAACATATTTTAAAACCAGAGTCACCTTTAGATGGCGTGGCTGTTAGTGAACTTCGTTCTAAATTTAAGGCAAAGTTCCTTATTTGCGCCGTTAAAAGAGGGGACGAGGCTTATATCCCCGGTGGTAATTTTGTTCTTAAAAGCGGGGATAGAATTGGCGTTGTTGCCGAGCCTGCCGAAATTGTTAAACTTCTTAAAGAAATGGGCGTTGTTTCCACAAAGGCTAAAAATGTTATGATTCTTGGTGGTAGCCGAACAGGTTATTATTTGGCGAAAAGACTTTGTCAATCGGGCAGTAAGGTTACAATAATTGAAAAAAATTATAGCCAGTGTGAAGCGCTAAGCGAAGCCTTGCCAAAGGCCACTGTTATATGTGGCGATAGCGCAAACCACGAGTTGTTAATTGAAGAAGGTCTTCTTTCGGTTGATGCCTTTGTTTCCCTTACAGGACTTGATGAAGAAAACATCCTTCTTTCTTCCTTTGCTTCTTCAAAGGGCGTTCCCAAGGTTATTGCAAAGGTTAACCGTGATTCTTTAATTCCAATGGCAGAACATTGGGGACTTGATACTACCGTTAGTCCCAAAAAGATGATTTCCAATGTTATTTTAAGATATGTTCGTGCTTTGCAAAATTCTGAAGGTTCAAGTGTGGAAACCCTTTATAAATTAATGGATGATATGGTTGAAGCCTTGGAGTTTAACGTTAAAAACGAAACTTCGGTTTTGGATATTCCGTTTAAGGAGTTAAACCTTAATAAAAACACCCTGATTGCAGGAATTATAAGGGATAGAAAAATCATTATCCCTTCGGGTGATGACTGCATTAAAGAAGGGGACAAAATTATCGTTTTGGCAGCAGGATACAGAATTAACCGACTTTCGGATATTTTGAAGCAGAGGTAAAATATGAACGGAAAAATGATCGTTTCAATGCTGGGTAAAATCACCTTGCTTGAAGCTTTGATTATGACTCCCTCGCTTGTTTGTGCAATAATTTACAGCGAGTGGAAAATTGTCCTTTCCTTTGCCACCGTAATGCTTTTGTGTCTTGTGGTTGGGTTTGTTTTGAACCTTTTAGGCAAAACTAAGGACCAAACTATCTTTGCAAAAGAAGGCTTCGTTATTGTTGCATTGGCTTGGATTATAATGTCAGGTTTAGGTGCATTACCCTTTGTTATAAGTGGTGAAATTCCAAGCTTTGTGGATGCCTTTTTTGAAACGGCAAGTGGTTTTAGCACAACAGGTGCTTCAATTTTAACAAATGTTGAAGCCTTATCTAAGGGACTCTTATTTTGGCGTAGCTTTACCCATTGGGTAGGTGGCGTTGGAGTTTTGGTTCTTGTAATGGCAATTTTAACATCCGACTCGGGACGCACAATTCACATTATGCGTGCCGAAATGCCGGGACCTTCGGTTGGTAAACTTTTACCCAAGGTTAGAAGCACTGCCAAGATTTTATATCTTATCTACATTTTCATCAGTTTGGTTCAGGTTGTTTTTCTTTTGGCCGGTGGTATGAATTTATATGAAAGTTTAGTTCATATGTTTGGCACAGCAGGTACCGGTGGATTTGGTGTAAAGGCAGATAGTATCGGTGGATATAGCCCCTATATTCAATGGGTTATAACCATATTTATGATTATTTTCGGTGTTAATTTTAACATTTATTATTTTGTTTTGGCAAAGCGCTTTAAGGCTATTTTCAAAAGTGAGGAACTTTGGGTTTACCTTTCCATTGTGTTGGTTTCCTCGGGTGTTATTGCTGTTAATATATTTAACAACATTAAAGCGATGTCGGGTGTGTCGGATAGTATCAGACACGCAGCGTTCCAAGTGGCATCAATTATTAGTACCACAGGTTATTCCACCACCGATTTTAATGCTTGGCCCACCCTTTCTAAAACAATTTTACTTTTCTTAATGTTTACGGGTGCTTGTGCCGGTTCAACTGCCGGTGGTTTAAAGATTTCCCGTGTTATCATGCTTTTTAAATCAATAAAAGCCAACCTTAAACACACACTTCACTCACGCTCGGTTGAGACGGTAAAATTCGAGGGCAAACCCCTTGATAGAGAGAGTATTTCCAGTGTAAACGGATATTTGTGTATCTATGTTTTTTGTATGGCTGTGATTTTACTTATTTTGAGTTTTGATGCCTTTGATTTTGAAACTAATTTCTCGGCAATGGTTGCTTGTTTTAATAATGTGGGACCCGGTTTCAGTGTTGTTGGACCCACGGGCAGTTACGCGCTATATTCCGATTTATCAAAGGTCACCCTTTCGATTGCTATGTTGTTGGGAAGACTTGAAATTTATCCAATGTTATTATTTTTCTCACCCCATATTTGGGCAAAGAAAAAGGTAAAATTATAAAGTAAAGGAATTTGACTCATGAATTTTAATCCTTTAGACAATAACGGTTTGGTTGAAGGCTATTGCATCATTAAGAGTATTGATGTTAAAACATCAACAAGAGGCGATAGCTATCTTGATATGATGCTTTCGGATGCCGACGGTGAGATTAATGCAAAACTTTGGCGTTATTCCAAAGACCTTCACGGTGAATATACCCCTAACGCTTTAATTAAGGTTAGAGGTGTGATTTCACCTTACAACGGTGTGGACCAGTTAAAGGTGGAAAAAATCCGACCTGCTGTGGAGAGCGACGGAGTTAACCCTGCCGATTTTGTGAAAACTGCCCTTTATTCGGGCGAGGAAATGTTCGCCGAACTTTACGGTTTGGCTCAAGGCTTTGAGGACGAGGATTTAAGAAATTTAGTTTCGGCTATTTTAGAGGATAACCGACTAAAACTTCTTTATTGGCCTGCTGCATTTAAACTTCATCACGCTGTTCGTGGTGGACTTATGCTTCACACCTTGTCTATTGTTCGTTTGGCTCAAAATGTTTGCAAGGTTTATCCCTTTGTGGATGAGGACCTTTTAATTGCAGGTGCAATACTGCACGATATTGCAAAAATCGCCGAGTTTGAGGTTGCCGAAACAGGAATTGCAACCGGTTATTCGGTTGAGGGTAATTTACTCGGTCATCTTACAATGGGTGCCGAAGTTATCGGAAAATATGCTGAAAAATTGGGAATTATAAGTGATGTACCCTTACTTTTAAAGCATATGTGCCTTTCGCACCACGGCGAGCCTGAGTTTGGCGCTGCTGTAAGACCTATGTTTATTGAGGCCGAACTTTTAAGCGAACTTGACTTGATGGATTCAAGGGTTTACGAAATGAAAGAAGCTGTTTTACAAACCGAAAAAGGCGATTTTTCGGGTAAAATTTGGGCGATGGATAACCGTAAACTTTATAACCACGCAAGAAAAGATTTATCACAAGAAATTAAATTATTTTAAGGAGAAAAAATTATGAAAATCACAAAAGATATGATTATTGGCGATATTTTGGATAAGGATTCGGGCTGTGCTCAATACTTCCTTGAAATTGGTATGCACTGCTTAGGTTGCCCTGTTTCCAGAAGCGAAACTGTTGAACAGGCTTGTATGGCACACGGTACCGATTGTGATGCATTACTTGAAAAATTAAACAAGTATTTCGAAGGTAAATAATGCAAACACTGTCTTTAAGACTTGAAACAATTTTGGGGTTAATTCCCCAAGGCGCAAGGGTTTGTGATGTAGGCACCGACCACGCCTTTTTGTCTATCGCATTGATTAAAAGGGGCAAGGCCAAAAGCGTTATTGCCACCGACATTAATCAAAAACCCTTGAAAAAGGCCGAAGAAAACATCAAAAAAGCCGAAGCACAAAATATTTCGCTTCGTCTTTGCGATGGCATTTCGGGGGTAAAAAAAGGCGAGGCTGATACATTTGTTATTGCAGGTATCGGTGGAGAGGTTGTTTGGGGCATTATATCTCGCAGTATGGAAATATTGCAGGATAATGCTACCCTTATTTTGCAACCTACAACATCACCCGAATTTTTAAGAAAAAATCTTTACGAAAACGGGTTTTCTGTTTTGTCCGAAACGCCGATTTTGGAAAACGGAAAACTCTATTCGGTTATGCTTTGTAAATATACAGGCGAAAAAGTTATAAAGGAAAACTGGTTTTATTTTTCGGGCCTTGTTGACCCTAAAATCAGTGAAGGCAAAATGTATATTGAAAAGCAAAGAGACCGAGCATTTAAATGTATGAAGGCTTTGGAAAGGGTAGAAAACAAGGCCGATGAATTAGCTTACTACAAGGAGATTTACGAGAATTTATGGCGTTTGACGGTGGATTCTTGAGTAAAGTCATAAGCGAATTAAGCCAAGCTTTAGACTCCCATATTGATAAAATATACCAGCCATCGAAAGATGAGCTGGTTTTACTGCTTCGTAAAAAAGGTTTTGCAAAACGACTTTACATAAATGTTAAAACCGGCTCGGCAAGACTTCATTTCACCGAAAGCCGACCTGAAAATCCTGCTGTTCCACCAAATTTTTGTATGCTTTTGAGAAAATATATTTCTTCGGCAAAACTTGTAAAGGTGGCTCAACCTTCACTTGAAAGGGTGGCTGAATTTTATTTCACTGCTGCCAACGAAATGGGGGATACCGAAAATTATCGCCTTGTTTGTGAAATGATAGGCGCCAAGGCCAATGTTATTTTGGTTAGAGAAAACGGCAAAATTGTGGATGCCTTGAAACATAGTGACGTTGAAACGGCAAAACGATATGTTTTACCGGGTGCCGATTATGAGTATCCTGAAAAAGAGGAGAAACTTCACCCCGTTGATAATAAGGGCGAAATTTTAGAGAAAATCGGCAACGACTGTCCCGATGTGGCTAAAAAACTTTTAAACCTTGCCGAAGGATTTTCACCTTTGGTATGCCGTGAAATTGAGTTTAAAGCACAAAGTGTGGGACTCGAAAAGGCCTATGACGATTTACTTGAAGACCTGCTTTACGAACAAGTGCCCGTAATGGTTTTAAAGCCCGAGGGGGAGCCCTTGGACTATTCTTATACCGAAATTCAGCAGTATGGCGCAGGGTATGAGATTAAGGTTTTTGATAGTTTTTCGCTGCTATTAGATGAGTTTTATCTTGAAAAAGAAAATGTTCAGCGTATCAGCACGGCTGCAAGGGATATTATTAAGCTTGTTAAAAATTTAAAAGACCGTACAAGCAGGCGACTTGCTTTGAGATTACAGGACCTCAAAAAGTGCGAAAACCGAGAGGACTTGAGAATTTTCGGTGAACTTATTAAGGCTAATCTTTATAGACTAAAGTCGGGGGACAGCGAAGCTGTCGTGGAAAATTATTATGATGAGAATATGTCGCTTGTGAAAATTCCCTTAAACCCTGCTTTGTCACCCTCTAAAAATGCCGATAGATATTTTAAAGAGTACAAAAAAACCTATACAGCTGCCGAGGCGTTAACAAGATTTACCAAGGAAGACGAACAAGAACTCATATATTTTGAGTCGGTGCTTGAAAGTATTGAGAGATGTTCTTCTATTGCCGAAATCGGCGAAATCAGGGAAGAATTGTATGAAGCAGGGTATATTAGAAGACCTGCTCAAAAGGGAAGTAGAAAAAAAGAAACTCCAAAACCATTGGAGTTTACAAGCGTAGAAGGATATAGAATTTTGGTAGGTAAGAATAACACCCAAAATGATTATCTAACCACACGACTTGCTTCTAAAAACGATTTGTGGTTCCATACAAAGGAAATTCCCGGTTCCCATGTTATCGTTATGTGCGAAGGCAAAGAGGTAAGTGACGAAACTATTTTACAGGCTGCAACACTGGCAGCGAAAAATTCCAAGGCAAAGGAGTCTTCTCAGGTGCCTGTGGATTACACACCCGTTAAGTTTGTTAAAAAACCTAACGGCGCAAAGGCAGGAATGGTGATTTATACCACCAACAAAACGGTTTATATAAATCCCGATAATTAGACTTTAAAAGGAGATGTAAAGATGAATTTAGGTATTTCAACGGCATCCTTTTATCCTTTGGAGACCGAAGTGGCATTAGAGGAAATCGGTCGTGCAGGGGTTAAGAATACCGAAATTTTCTTTAATTGCGAGAGCGAACTTAAAGACAGTTTTATTGATATTTTACTTGAAATTAAAGAAAAATATAATTTGAATATTACTGCCGTTCATCCCACATTTTCTTTGGCTGAGTCTTTTATGATTTTCTCGGCTTATGAACGCCGTTTTCAGGAGGCGATTAAAAAATATCGCCGTTATTCCGAAGTTGCAAAGGCTTTGGGCGCAAAGTATATTATAATGCACGGTGGCAAACCTAACGGTGTATTGACCGATGAAGAATACTGTCAGCGTTTTATGACAATTAAGGAAGAGTGCCTTAAAAACTCGGTTACTGTTTTGCAGGAAAATGTTGTTAACTACCGTTCGGGCGACGTTGAATTTTTGCGCAGTATGAAGGAAATTTTAGGGGACGATGCTGAGTTCTGTTTCGATATTAAACAGTCGATTAGATCGGGCTATTTGCCAATGGATTTAATTGAGGAGTTTTACGATAATATCAGACATTTCCACATAAGCGACCACTCGGTTGCAGGGGACTGTCTTTTACCCCTTGACGGTAAATTTGATTTTGCAGGATTTTTTAAGTTTTTGGCGAATAAAAATTATAATGGCGCCCTAATGACAGAGGTTTACCGTTTTTCTTACAAGGAAGAGGCCCAAGTGTTTGAGTCTTATGCTAATCTTTCAAAACTTAAAGGTGAAGTAGATGGAAAGTAAAACCCTTAATATTGTTAAAAAGGAAAGCTTGGTTTATATTCAGTTTCCAAAACTCAGTTCCCAAAAAGGTGTGAGACATATTTTTTCCACTCGCCATGGTGGCGTTAGCAGTGGCGACACAGCCACAATGAACCTGAGTTTTGACAAGGATACAAACCGTGAAAATGTTATTAAGAACTTTGAAATTCTTTGTGATGCTGTGGGGATTAACCCTGAAAATTTGGTACTAAGTCGTCAAACCCACACTAACAATGTGGTTGTTGTTACCGAGCAGGACCGAGGACGAGGAATTTATAAAGAGTCTTTTTGCGATGTAGATGGACTTATTACTAACCGTCCCAATGTGGCCCTTGTCACCCAGTATGCCGACTGTACACCGCTTGTTTTTTATGACCCTGTTAAAAGGGTTGTAGCCACTTCTCATGCAGGATGGCGAGGCACGGTGCAACTTATTGGCAAATGCACAGTCGACAAGATGGTAAACGAATTCGGTTGTAACCCAAAGAATATAATCGCAGGAATTGGGCCTAACATTGGACAGTGTTGTTACGAGGTTGACGACCCTGTTATTAATGAATTTAAAAAGATTGATTTTCTTAAATTATCCGACTTTATCAAGGTTAAAGGCAACGGGAAATATATGCTTGATTTAGTCGAGGCTAATCGTCAAATTTTAATTGCTTCGGGAATACTTCCCGAAAATATAGATGTGTCCGATATTTGCACTTGTTGCAACAGTGAGGATTTACATTCCCACCGAGCCACAAAGGGTAAACGGGGAACAATAGGTATAATAATAGAGCTGGCAGAATAAACTGCCAGCTCTAATTTTATTTTCTGGGTTCGGTTACGGAATCTATACCGTAGCCATAACTGCTGTATCTACCGTAACGGTAGTGAGAGCGATAACGATATCTTGAACGATAACCGTAGCCTGAACGGTAACGGCCTGAATAACCACCGTAACCGTAACTTGAACCGGAAGTGTGATTATTGATAACAAATCCGATAAGCCTTGCTTTACTGTAAAGAATATATTGCAAAGCACGTTTGATTTGGCTTATGCCGGTATCGTCGGACTTAACGGTGAAGATGATGTTATCGCAAAGGTCGGTAACAAGTGAAACCGAGGGGAGAACACCTGTGGGAGGCATATCCACAATTATAACATCGTAGATTTCACGAAGTTCTTCAAAAACCTTTTTAAATCCTGAGTTATTATATTTGCAGTTTGAAGAACCTGCAAAAAGAACATCAAAGTTTTCCGAGATGTTACAAATAACCTTATCTAATTCGGCGTTCTTGGTGATAACATCGGTGATTCCGATACATTTCTTGGGGTCTTTAAGCAATACGTTTTGAAGGGTACGACTAACCATATCCATATCAACAAGTAAGGTTTTTTGTTTGCCGTTTGCTATAGCAGTTGCAAGGTTATAAGAAATGGTGGTTGAGCCTTCGCCCAAGGTTGTTCCTGTTATTGCAATGATTTTTTCGTTTTCTCTCAAGAGGGTCGAAACTCTCTTCTTAAGCACACGAATTCCTTCAACAAAATCAGGAATTTTGGGACTCATTTTAATCAAGGATACGTTTTCGTTACTATTGCGCTTAAAGTAAACATGGGGAACGGTGCAAATGTAATGGCTGTTAAGTTTGGTTGTAACATCAGACTTATCCTTGATGGTTTGAGCATAGTTAGCAAGAATATAGAAAATAACTAAATTAACGCAAATACCAACTAATGCGCCTACTACAATGTAAAGGAAATAATTTGGAGCATTGTAAGGTTTGCTTGGCATACCGGAAGAATGGATAATTTGAATTCTGGTATCACCTATAATGTGTTCGGCAATGCTGGGATAGGATTTAACGAAGGATTTCATTATATCGTTTGCATCTTTTGCCGAAGGGCTAACGGCAGTAACCTTAAATATATTGGAACCTGTAATAGGTTCAGCAATAATTTTACCATTCATATTTCTACCTAAATCATAGGCTATGGTATTTCTGAGTGTTTCGGACTGAGCAATGTGTTGGAAGGTTTTATTCATTTGGTCTGAAAAAGATGTAACCGAGTTGAATTTATAAACCGAAATACCACTTTCAGCATCACTTAGAACAAGAGGGGTGATGGTAAAGGTAACACTTGATTTGTAACTGGGTGAATAGGTTATAAAGGCATAGGATAATGCAAGTATAACAAAAGCGATAATAATGCATAATACTTTTAAAAGATGTCTTTTCATAAGTAATAGCATTCTGCCAATGACGGTTAGAATATCGTTGTATTCATTTTCGTTGGTAGTGGTTTTTGAAGTGCTCACTTAAATCCCTCCTCTATTATATAAGTCGTTATCTGAGTCGGATTTGAAACCAAAGTCAAGGGTTGAAACATTGTTGAATACGCAACCCAAAAGCTTATCCGAGCTGATGTTGGAAATATAATCGTTAATGGGCTCTACCTCGGTAAAGTCTTGTCTTACAACGAGCAACAAGCCATCAACCTTTTCGGAAGCAATTTCCGAGTCAACGGTAATACCGCCGGGAGGGGTATCAATTATAACAAAATCGTAGTCTTCTTCTAAAAGTTTAACAAAGTTAGCAAAACGGTGGCTGTTGATGATTTCCGAAGAATTGCGGTATTGTTTTTTACCACCTGTTAAGTAAAGACTTGTGTTTTTATCAAATCTAACGGTGGTTGTATAATCGTCGGTGTCGCCCTTTAAATAGTGAGCAAGTTCTTGGGAATCGGTTATAGGTGTGTTGGTGAAGAACTTGTAAACAGCAGGGAGTTTAAAGTCGCAGTCAACCAAAATTACCTTTTTGCCGGTTTCGGCCAATGCCAACGCAAGGTTTACGCTGACGGTGGTCTTGCCTTCGTTTTCGGCAATACTTGTTACCATTATGGACTTAATATCCTTGGTTCTTTTAAGGCTTATAAGCTTAATTGCCATTTCTCTGAAACAGTTGCTAAATCTATAATCGATAAGCGGGTTATTCATCATAAGACCGATAACCTTATCTTTAAGTTTAGCGCTGTTTTTGTTTACGTGGTCAATTTTGCCAAAAAGTTTGCAATCGAGCAAGTCCTCAACATCAGATGTGTTTTTAACGGTATCTCGGAAATAGGAGAGGGTTAGAATTACAATTATACACAAAACTGCCATTATAAAGGCACAAACACAGGAGTTGATAATTATTCCCATAAGGTTTGAACGGGTTGCCATGGATGGAGGGGTAACAACGCTTATTACGATGTTGCTAAATGCACTGTCGGTTAAAAGATGGTGATTTTCATATATCGCTTTAAGTGTTTTATATGCCTTTTCAGGGGAAACATCGGTAACCGAAATATCAATGAGGTTTGTTTCGCTTTTTTGAACAGCTGTTAATGTACCGGTAATTTTACTGCCGATTTCATCTTCAACAACATCAATCAAAGAGGAACTTTTAAGAACGTTTTGGAAAGCCTCGGCAATTTCAATTGTTCTTGAAAGGGAGGTGGAAGTTGCACTGTCGGTATATCCACTTAAATTAACGGCAACGGTTGTTGTGCTGGTGTATTTTTCAACAACAAAGGTGGAATTGTAAACCTGAAATCCACTAAATCCAATTACAGCAGAAAGAAGGATTACCCACCAGTTACGAATAAGGTCATCTACAAGGGAGAAGGGGTTGATTAATGATACTTTTAATTCTCTCATTATTTCTTATCCTCCCTTACGATTACAACAAGACGGGTTCTTGTTATATTAGTTTCGCCCGATTTAATGGCATAGAATATGTTATATGTTCCAGCTTTGTCGGGATTATATTCCGAAGCGTCAATCTCAACATTTTCGGTGGTATAACCTTGACCGTAGTGGTTTAAAACGGTAGTTATGTATTGAGAAAAGTCGATTTCCTCGCCTTTGGAAGCATAAATTAAATATTCAGAAAGTCTAATTGTGGCAGCGGAATAATCCTCGTCGGTAACAATAGCTTGTACGGTTATATCACAAGTATCGCTGAAAGAGTTGGTAACCTTAAAGTTAATATCATATTTTCCGGCCACAAGTCGGTTGTAGTTTGGAGAAATGATTTTAATGTGGGAGGTTAAATCGCCGTCATATTTATCAATAAGGGTTACGGAGTTTCTAAATATAACGTTACCTTTAATTGGAACGATAAGGTCGTTGTTAAGTTTGATTTCGGGGGAGTGATAGTCGGTAAAGCGTAATTTGCGTTCTAACTTTGCAGTGTTGTTATCACTATCGCATACCGAGAAAACAACCGTTGTAAGACCTTTTTCCAAAAAATAGAACTGGCGCTCAACCACGATTTTCTTGGTTAAAACACCGTCTTCACGGTCGATGGCTGTTACATATTTAAGTAATTCAGCATCGGTGATATCGGTGGGAACACTGATGGTGCTTTTCTCCTTACAATAAATTTTAGGGGCATTTCTTTTGTTCATATCTAAGAGGCCGAATATTACCATTAAAGATACGGTTATAACGGCTAAAATAGATACTGCAACTCTTAATCGATACATTAAACATACCTCACAATGTTATAACTTTACATACGGGATTATTATAACACAATATTTATGGTTTTTCAAGAAAAAAGAAAGGGAAGTATATAAAATACTTCACCTTTTTTATTTTTATATAAATAAAGATGTTTTTGCTGTTTTTTAAGGGTTGGGAAAGTCGAAAAATGTAATAAAAGGCAAAATTCTACAATTTTTGGAATAAATTATGTAATTATTGTAAAAATACTTGCATTTGCATAATAAATATGGTAATATATGGGAAAACAAACAAAGGAGAGCGAAATATTATGGAAAAACAGTTGAGGGTTATAGTTGCTGACGATTCGTCGCTATTGGGGGAAAATTGCGCCAAAACATTTAAGGCTTACGGTATGCAGGTTAGTCTATGCCCTAAGGATGGACTAAAGGTAATAGAAAGGGTGAAAAACGAAACACCCGATATTGTTTTAGCCGATGTTTTTATGCCTAATATGGATATATTGGGGGTTATTAAAAACATTAATGAAAGTGGTATCAAGGACAAACCAATGGTAATGGCAATGTCCGGTTTTGATAATGAAAGATTGGAGAAGGAACTAATTGACGGTGGCGTGGATTATTACTTTTTAAAACCCTTTGATGTTAATGTTATGGCCCAAAGAATAATCCAACTTTCGGGTTGGAAAAATCAAAGCCATCCTTTGATTGTTAAGGATAATGTTATCACCGATACAAATTTGGAACTTATGATAACCGATATTATCCATCAAATAGGTGTTCCTGCTCACATAAAGGGATATAACTATTTAAGGGAAGCCATTATGTTGGCTATTAAAAACGGGGATATAATAAATTCGGTAACAAAACTTTTATATCCAACGGTTGCTAAAAAACATAGCACAACTGCATCCCGTGTGGAACGTGCCATTCGCCATGCCATTGAGGTTGCTTGGGAAAGAGGGGATATTGATGTGCTCAATTCCTATTTCGGTTATACAATTCAAATTGAACGTGGAAAGCCCACAAACAGCGAGTTTATTGCCATGATTAGCGATAAATTGCGTTTAAAATTGAAGATAAGCTAATAAAAAACTCCCTTAAAAAAGGGAGTTTTTCTTTTAAAGTAAATTCTTTCTAAGTTCTTCGCCCGATTTAGGTGAAAGATAAGCAGGGGGAACATCAAAAACGGTTTTGCAACCGGTCATTCCTTCCTTACTCATTCTAACCACAGCTCTAGCATAAGCCAAAATAACGCTTGAAGTGAATTCGGGGTTTGAGTCTAATTTTAAACTGTATTCAATAATGTGGGTGTTTTCTTTGTTTAAACCTGTTTTACCACTTCTAATAACCATACCACCGTGGGGGATGCCACTGTGGTCACGCTTCATTTCTTCGGCAGTTATGAAATTAACGGTGGTATCATAGTCGGCAAAGTAATTAGGCATTGTTACAATTTCGTTTTCAATGCGTTTTAAATCGGCGCCTTCCTCAGCCACAACAAAGCAAAGTCTTGTGTGCTTTTCACGGGTTGAAAGTTCAGGGTTTTCACCCTTTCTAACCGACTCTATAGCCTCATCAACAGGTATTGTGTATTGACGGGCGTCGATAACGCCTTCAATTCTACGAATAGCGTCAGAATGACCTTGGCTTACGCCCTTGCCCCAAAAAGTATAGTCCTTGCCTTCGGGCAAAACAGTTTCGGCATAAAGACGGTTAAGGGAGAACATACCAGGGTCCCAACCGGCCGAAATAAGGGCAACATTAGCGCCTTCTTTCGCCTTGTTATCAACATTTGCAAAGTGTTCGGGTATTTTTGCGTGGGTATCAAAACTATCAACCACGTTGAAATGTTCTGCTAAAGCAGGTGTTTGAACGGGAAGGTCGGTAGCCGAACCACCACAAATGATAAGAACATCAACCTTTCCTTTGTGTTCTAAAATGTTATCTAAATGGTAAACGTTAGCGCCTGTAAGGGTTTTAACGGTTGATGGGTCACGGCGAGAAAAAACACCGTAAAGTTCAGTGTCAGGGTTTTGCAAAATAGCACTTTCGGTGCCACGACCTAAGTTGCCGTATCCCACAATTCCTATTTTAATCATTAAAATCACTCCTAAATCACAACTTATTTTATCACTTTATCTCTCTTTAATCAATATTTTTTTAACTATTTGAAAAATTAGTTAAAAAGTGGCTTTTTGGCGCAATAATACTGTTGATTTTTTTACGAAAAAGGGGTATTATATTGTAAGGATTAATAAAACGGAGGAAATAATGTTAGAACTCAAAAATATTTCCTTTACTGCTTATAATGAAGATGGCAGCAAGGATATTATTAAAGATTTAAGTTTAAATATAGATAACGGTTTTGTGGTAATTACCGGACCTAACGGTGGTGGTAAATCCACCTTGGCAAAACTTATTGCAGGAATTATTAAACCTACAAGTGGCCAAATTTTGTTAGATGGTGAGGATATTACCGATTTATCCATCACCGAAAGAGCAAAGAAGGGCATTAGTTTTGCTTTCCAACAACCTGTTCGTTTCAAGGGTATTACCGTTCACGATTTAATCAGCCTTGCAGCAGGTCGTGATGTTAGCATTAGCGAGGCTTGTGATTATTTATCTCAAGTTGGTCTTTGCGCAAGGGATTATATCTCCCGTGAGGTTAACGCTTCCCTTTCGGGTGGCGAACTTAAAAGAATTGAAATTGCAACCGTTCTTGCCCGTTCAACCAAAATTTCTATTTTTGATGAACCCGAAGCAGGAATTGACCTTTGGAGTTTTAAGAGCCTTATTAAGGTTTTCGAAAAAATGCACGATACTTTGGGTGGTTCCATTATTATTATTTCCCACCAAGAACGCATTTTAAATATTGCTGACAAGGTGATTGTTTTGGCAAACGGAAGTTTGAAGGCCGAAGGCACCAAGGATGAAATTTTACCCGAACTTCTCCATACAACCGATATGGCCTGTTCGGTACTAAAAGCTCAAACGGAGGGAAACTAAATGAATAATACCGAATTAGAGCTTTTAAAGATTATCGCCGATATGGAAGGCACTCCCGACGGGGCTTACAATATCCGTGCTAATAGTGAACTTGCAAGCAGACATGTTACCGAAAATGTTGATATTGTAACCAAAACCGACAAACCGGGAATTGACATTATAATTAAACCCGGCACCAAGGGTGAAAAGGTGCATATCCCCGTAATTATCAGCCAAACCGGTTTGAAAGAATTGGTTTACAACGATTTTTACATTGGGGATGACTGTGACGTTGAAATCGTTGCAGGTTGTGGTATTCACAACTGTGGAGATGAAGAATCTCGCCACGATGGCGTGCATACATTCTTTGTGGGTAAAAATTCAAAGGTTACTTACACCGAAAAACATATCGGTATTGCTGACGGTAAGGGCGAAAGTAATATGAACCCCACCACCGTTATCAATATTGATGAAGGTGGATATATGGAAATGGAGACAACCCAGTTAAGTGGTGTTGACTCTACCGACCGTAAAACCACTGCAAAACTTAAAGACAATGCTACTTTGGTTATCAAGGAAAAGTTGATGACAAGTGGTGTTGAAACAGCAAAAACAGATTTTACTGTTGATTTAGATGGCGAAAATTCCAGCGCTAACGTGATTTCTCGCTCGGTTGCAAAAGATAATTCATATCAGTTGTTTTTATCGAGAATTAATGGTAATAATGTATGTAGTGGTCATACCGAGTGTGATGCGATTATTATGGATAATGCTAAGGTTTCGGCTGTTCCTGAAATTACTGCAAACCACATTGACGCATCCTTGATTCACGAGGCTGCCATTGGTAAAATTGCAGGAGAACAGTTAATTAAACTTATGACCTTAGGTTTAACCGAACAAGAGGCCGAAGAGCAAATTGTTAACGGATTTTTGAAATAAAGCGTAAAGCTTTAAATATATTTTGAGGTGATTATAATGGAATTAAAAGGTACTAAAACTGAACAAAATTTAAGAGCTGCTTTCTCGGGTGAGTCTGAGGCTCGCAATAAGTACACCTACTTTGCATCGGTTGCAAAGAAGGAAGGTTTTGAACAAATCAGCGCTATTTTCCTTGATACTGCAAATAACGAAAAAGAACACGCTAAAATGTGGTTCAAAGAGTTAAAGGCATTGGGAAACACTGCCGAAAACCTTAAGGCTGCTGCCGAAGGCGAGAATTATGAGTGGACCGATATGTACGCTACCTTTGCTGATGAGGCTGAGGCTGAAGGTTTCACCGAAATTGCAAGAAAATTCCGTATGGTTGCTGCCATTGAGAAGACCCACGAGGAAAGATACCTTAAACTTCTTAACAATGTTGAGATGCAAAAGGTATTTGAGAAGGCCGAGGAAACTATGTGGGAATGCCGCAACTGTGGCCATTTGGTAATTGGCAAAAAGGCTCCCGAAGTTTGCCCCGTTTGTGCTCATCCTAAGGCATATTTCGAAGTTAGAAAAGAAAATTATTAATTTAAATCTCAAAAAGCTCACGGTTTTAAACCGTGGGCTTTTTTTATTTTGCGCTTTTTTTAAAATTAAAGGTTTACAAATGGGGGATTTCTTTCTTTCTCCAGTTAGTATCAAATCTTAAGACCCAAAGGAGGATGGGTTTTGGATACAAAAAATATAAGGAGAAAAATAATGATTAATGTTGATATTTTAGAAAACGGTACCATTTCGGTATTTGAAAAAACCGTTTCAGACAGTGTTATGTTTGAAAAAATAAAGTTCAGTTTTCCTAAAAGTTGGGAAAATCTCGCCAAAACGGTGGTTTTTAAAAATGGTGATACCATAGTAGAACTTTTGCTCAATGCTAAAAACCAATATTGCATTGGTCAAGATGAGTGTTTAATTCCTTTTGAGGTGATAAAACCACCCTTTTTCACCATTTCGGTTTTAGGTTTAGAGGGCGACAGGGTTGCAACAACCGTAAGGGGTGAAATTGAGGTTTTGGAAAGTGGTTATGAACCTGGTGATAGTCCCCAAGAACCAACCCCAAGTGTTTACGCTCAAATTTTAGAGGAAACCCAAAAGGCCACCCGAATTGCCCAGTCGGTAAGGGATGACGCCGACAGTGGAAAGTTGAAGGGTGACAAAGGCGAAAAAGGTGACAAGGGTGATAAAGGTGATACAGGTGAAGCATTTACCTACGAGGATTTTACCGAAAATCAGTTAAACGCGCTTATAGGCCCTAAAGGTGAAAAAGGAGACCGAGGCGAAAAAGGCGACACCGGAGAAAAAGGTGAAAAGGGTGATAAAGGTGATAAGGGCGATCCCGGTAAGGATGCAGTTGTTGACTTATCAAACTATTATACTAAAGCTGAAACCGATGCAGTTGTTGGCAATATCGAATTCTTGCTTGGGGGTATTTGATTATGAGTATAGCAACTGAAATTCAAAGGCTTCAAACTGCAAAGGTAGATATTAAGACTGCTATTGAAAACAAAGGCGTTGAAGTTGGAAATGGCACAATAGACACTTATGCTGAAAAGATAAATGAAATATCTGTTGGTAGTAGTGATAATTTTTACGATATCTTTTGGGATAACTACCAAGAATACGGAAATCGCACGAGTTATGGATATGCTTTTTATGGTAAGGGTTGGAATGACACAATATTTAAACCGAAATATCCTATAATTTTATCAGGGGATAGCAGTGTTGATTATACATCAGTTTTTGCTTACGGCGGTATGACCGAGGTTGATGTTGATATGTTGATTAATTCTACAAGTTTACAACTGACATTTAACCAAAATCGCTCAATAGTGACAATTAAAAAAATTATACTTTTAAGAAATGATGTTTCTTTCGACCGTACTTTTGCAAATGCAACAAACCTTGAAAATATAACATTTGAGGGTGTTATATCAAAGAATATAGGTTTTCCAAATTCACCCAAATTAAGCGACGCAAGTATTCAAAGCATTATCGACCACCTTGCTGATTTAACAGGGGGCACAACCCAAACACTTACTTTCCATAAAACAGTAGGTAACAAATTAACCGACGCTCAAAAGGCAACTATTACTGCTAAAAATTGGACTTTAGCATATTAAGGAGTATTTATATGAAGAAAGAAACTATTACACAAATTATTTTAAAAGCCGATGAAGGCAAGGTTTTGACCGATGGCGAAACCTTTGGTACAACTGTTGTACTGCCTGAAACTGCAAATCAAAATGAGTGGTACGAAATCACCGAAGAAGAAGCAAGGGAGCGAAGCGATGGCAATTTATAAAATAGGATTAGATGCAGGGCATGGACTAAAAACAGCCGGAAAACAAACCCCTGACGGTATTAAAGAGTGGACCTTGAATGATAGTGTTGCCGATATGGTGGAGGAAATGCTTAAAGAGTATAATGTAGAGATTATACGTTTGGATAATAATGAAGGAAATACAGATGAAAGTTTATCTAAACGTTATCAATCCTACATTAAAGCAGGTGTGAATTTGATGGTTTCCATTCACCACAACGCCTTAAAATCCACCTGGAGTTCGGCTACGGGAGTGGAGGTTTTTACCGATAAAAACCCCACCAAAGAGGATAACCGTTTGGCCGAATTGATTTATAAAAAATTAGTGTCTTACACAGGACTTAAAGGGCGAGGGGTTAAAAAGGAAAATTGGTATGTTATCAATCAAAATAAAATCCCTGCCGTTCTTTGTGAAGGTGGATTTATGGATGGCACAAACGATTATAAAATAATAACCTCAAAAACGGGTCAAAAGGCTTATGCAAAGGCAGTTGCCGAGGGTATTGTGGAATTTTTAGAACTATCTAAAACAACTGCTGAAAAAAGGATTGATGTTATCTATCAGGCTTGGGATTCGGCGCATAAAAAGTGGCTTCCGAATGTGAAAAATTGCGAGGATTATGCAGGGATTTTAGGCAACAGCATTTGTTGCGTCTTTGCAAATTTGTCACAGGGAGATATAACATACAAGGTTCATTATAAGGGTGGCAAATGGTTGCCGGAGGTTAAAAATCGTTTAGATTATGCCGGCATTTTCGGAAGGGTAATTGACGGAATTATGATGAAAACAAACCTTGGGAAAACCGTTAAATACCGAGTGCATTTAAAGAAAAGCCAACGCTGGCTTCCTTGGGTTACGGGATATGACACAAATGACTCAAACAACGGTTTTGCCGGAATTTTAGGTCAAGAAATTGATGGAATACAGGTGGAGGTTGTGTGATATGAAATTAAGTGATAAAGCAAAAAGATGGATTAGAGCAACCTTGATAAGAAGCGTTAAAACCGTTGCTGAAACGGCCCTTGCGATTATAGGAAGTAACACTTTCGGTATAACCGATGTGGACTGGTTGGGGCTTTTAAGCACCTGCCTTTTATCCGGGGTTATAACAATTTTGACCTGCGTAAAAGGTCTGCCCGAAGTGAATTAAATTTTAAACAGCAAAAAAGAGTTTTAAATGTGCTCTTTTTTGCTGTTTTTTGTGCCTTTTGACCAAGACGAAAACCGAAAAATATGCTTGTTTTTTCTAGGGTTATATGTTATAATGACAGTAAGTATAAAGTAGGTGTATTATGCCTTTTTTAAATGTTGTTTAAACTTGCGAATTATTTCTTTTAAAGGAGATATTTGAGATATGAAAACTAATATAAAAAGAGAGAGTACCAAAAGTTTAGTAAGACTTATTGAATCGATTTTTGAAGTCGGGGTGCTTTCTGTAATATATTATGTTTTTTGGCGTTTCGGTTATGACGTTCCGGGTCTTTTCGCCTTTAAGGGTAAATATGTTCTAATGGGTGTTTATGCCCTTATTACCTTTTTCTTATTTAAGAATATGGATGGTTTTGAGTTTGGTAATTTACGCCGTATAGATTTGGCATTGGCACAATGGTTTGGAAGCTTCATAGTTAACTTTATAACCTATTTCCAATTGTGCCTTATTGAAAACCACCTTATAAATCCTGTTCCTATGTTGTTGCTTGTTGTTGCAGATGTGGTTGTCAGCACCATTTTTGTTTTCGCCTACACCTACATTTACCAAATTATTTATCCTCCATACCGAATGATAATGGTGTTTGGTACCGATACTGCGTTGGGACTTAAGGTAAAGCTTGATTCCAGATGGGACAAGTATCATATTGAAAAATTAATCTCTGCCGAGGAAGATTTTGATAAGATTTGCAATGAAATTTTAAAATACCAAGCAGTTGTAATTAACGACGTTCCTGCACAAATCAGAAATGATATATTGAAATTCTGTTATAAAAACGGTATTAGAAGTTATGTTGTTCCCAAGATTACCGACCTTATCATGAGAGGCGCAACAGCCGTTAGTATTTTTGATACCCCCATCTTATTGGTTAAGGGAACAGGCCTTACCATTGTTCAAAGAGTCTTTAAACGCTTGTTAGATATAATCCTTTCCCTTATTGCTGTAATTATTGCTGCTCCTATAATGGTTGTAATTGCTATTGCCATTAAGTTAGAGGATGGTGGCCCGGTATTTTACAAACAAAAAAGAGCCACATTGGGCGGCGATGTTTTTGAAATCTTAAAGTTTAGAAGCATGATTGTTGACGCTGAAAAACCCGGTCAATCAATTCCTGCTACTGACAAGGACCCCAGAATCACAAAGGTTGGTAACGTTATTCGTGCTACCCGTGTGGACGAGTTACCTCAAATCCTTAATATTCTTAAGGGCGATATGAGCATTGTAGGTCCCAGACCTGAGCGTGTTGAACACGTAGAGGAATACGAGAAGTTAATTCCTGAGTTTGATTTTAGACTTAAAGTTAAGGGTGGTCTTACCGGTTATGCTCAAATTTACGGAAAGTACAATACCACTCCTTACGATAAGTTGAGACTTGACTTAATGTATATTGAAGACTACTCTCTACTTACCGACATTAAACTTATTTTAATGACAATTCGTATATTGCTTAAGAAAGAGAGTACAGAAGGTTTCGATAAAGCAAACGAACTTGAGCGTTTAACTGAAGAAGAAATTCGTAAGGCAAACCAAGAAGATTAAGAGGTATTTAAAATGGGAAACAAAAAGTCGGTTTTAATGTTTGCACCTAAGTTTTTCAACTATGAAAAAAGACTTTCGATTGCAATCAGTGATGAGGGTTATGAAGTGGACCTTTATGATGAACGCCCTAATAATGGCTTTTTGTGCAAAGCTCTTTTGCGTCTTAATTTTAAGCCTTATAAGGCAGTGGTTCGTAAATATATCAAAAGAATTGTTGCCGAAAATAAAGATAAGCAATACGATTACGTTTTGGTTGTTAAAAGTGAGGCTGCAGGCAAAAAGGAACTTGAAATTTTAAGAAAAGCTTACCCGAATGCCAAATTCGTTTTGTATTTGTGGGATTCCATAGATAACGTACCTGACGGTGAAAACAAACTTTCACTTTACGATAAGGTGATGACCTTCGACCCTGCTGACGCAGAAAAATATAACATACCTTTTTTACCTATTCCTTACGGTAAGGAATATGCCGAAGAAAAGCAAACTGATGAATATAAGTACGATGTGGCCTTCATAGGAACTGCCCACTCGGTAAGACCGCGAGTTATAAAAACCATCGAAAAGCAATGTGAACAAATGGGCAAAAAGTGTTTCCATTATTTTTACTCTCCCCACATTTTGGTTTATTTGCTCAACAAGATTACCAACAAAGATTATAAGTTTATCTCTTTAAAGGAAGTGAACTTCAAAGGCCTTTCGGCAAAAGAGGTTTGCGAGATTTACGGCGCAAGTCAATGTGTGCTTGATATTGAACATCCTCGCCAAAAGGGAACAACAACCCGTCCGGTTGAAATGCTTCCAATGAAAAAGAAAATTATTACTACCAATCAATATGTTAAGAATTTTGAATTTTTCAATGATAACAATTTCTTAATTATTGATAGGGACAACCCTGTTATCAGTGAAGAGTTTTTCAATAAAGCATATATTGATGTTCCAAAAGAAATTGTTGATAAATATTCTCCTAAAACCTTTGTTTCAAAATGTTTTGGTGAAGAATAATTTGTAGGCTATTGTTTTAATTATGCGGAGGTGCCCTGATGGCGATTACAAAAGTAGATGTAGTAGTTCCCGTATATAACGGAGCGAATTTCATTAAACCTCTTATTGATACATTTGAAAAACAAACATTTAAAGATTTTAAGGTTATTTTTGTTGATGATGGTTCTACGGATAACAGCCTTGAAGTTTTAGAAAAAGAAGCAAAGGGAGCAACTTTTGAAAGTGTTATTGTACATCAAGAAAACGGTGGTCTACCTTGCGCTAGAAATACAGGAATAAGAAATTCGACTTCACCTTGGATTACCTTTGTTGATTGCGATGATTTGCTAGATAGCCATTATATGGAATATTTATATAAAAGTGTGGAGGAAAATGGCACCGATTTAGGATATTGTGGTTTTCAACCCATACCTTTTGACAAAAGGGAAAAAATACAAGAAGCAGGTAACTTTGAGTGTGATGTGATTTCTGCAAGTGAATGTATGGAAGAATATTATAATACTTGGTTTTGCTCCTGCTGTTTGATAATGAACAGAAACTTCCTTTTAGAAAATAACTTATTTTTTGATGAAAAATGCACATATTGTGAAGATATACCTTTTATAACCGAAGTGATTGAAGCAGTTGATAAGGTGTCAAAGGTTAAAAATGATTTATATATTTATTTACTAAGACAGGGTTCTTTAATTCGTAATCCGAAAATTGAAAAATATAAGGTAGGAATTGAAGGCTTTTTGCGAATGTCCGAAAGATTAGAGGCAAAAGATTCTAAAGCAGCAAAAGTATTTTCAAAGGTTGGAAAAGCAAGATATATGATTGCTACTTTGCGCAAAGGCGCTGTTCAGTTGCCTTTTAAAAAATATATATTTTTAACCGATTTTATTGATAAAGAAACAATAGAATTACAGGTTAAAAACCTCCCCCTTAAGTTAAAGGTTTCGGGATATATTTATTTAGTTTCAAAAACATTGTTTTATTTTGTTATAAAAAGTTTGTTTAAGGATTAATAAAGTAGGTGAAGCGAATGACCATTGGTGTTGCAGTTGCCATTTATAACGGTTCAAAGTTTATAAAAGAACAATTGGATTGTATCAGATTGCAAACATTACAACCTCAAAAGGTAATTATGTGTGATGATGGCTCAAAAGACGGAACTTTAGAAATCGTTGCTGATTATATAAAAGAATATGGTTTAGAGGATTCTTGGGAACTAATTAAAAACGAACAAAATCTTGGATATGCAAGAAATTTCTATAAGGCGATGAGTCTTTGTAAAACCGATTTAATTTTCTTGGCAGACCAAGATGATATTTGGGAACTTGATAAAATAGAAAAAATGACTGCAGTTATGGAACAAAGGTCGGATATTTTGGTTTTGGCCAGTAAATACGGAATGATAGACCAAGATGGAAAAGAATTACACGGATTGTTAGAAAAGAAAACAAACAATACCGGCGAGATTGTTAAAATTGGTCATGAAGACTTATTAAGAGCCTTTTATTGGCCGGGTATGATAATGGCGGTTAGAAATGACTTCTTTAACAGCATAATTGATTTGGTTGAAAGCCATACGGTTGCACATGATAGAGTTTTATCTCATTTTGCTGCTGAAAAAGATGGGTTTTGGGAGTATGATTACAAAGGCGCCTATCATAGAAGACACCTTAATAATACTGCAAACGAGGAACATAGAATATTTAAACTCTTAAATTTAAAAAGAAAATTAAGAGATATGGCTGAACACAACAAAATGTTGGAAGGTTTGTTAAATATTGGGTTACCTTTTGCAAAAGAAAATATAAAATTAATCGAAAGTAATCTTGAAACTTCTAAATTACGGGAAAAAGCTGTTAGAAATAAAGATATAAAACTTTTAAACAAAATATATAAAAACAACCGGTTGATGCGTAAGGTTTCATATATTTGTGATGTTTGGCTGATTTATTTCGGCAAATAAAATAGGAGAATTAAATTGGAATATAAAAAGGATATTAAAAGTAATTTGTTAAATAGAACTGTTGCCATTGTTCTAAGCGTTTTGGTTTTGATTTTGGGCCAAATTCTCACCGAAATCAATCAATTCATAGCTGGTGGCACTCTTATTGCAGGTGCAATTTTTATTTATTTTTTTACTGTTTACAAAATCGAAAAAAGAAATTATTTAGCATTTATCGCTGTTTCTAATGCAGTATGGATTGCAACAATCGGCCTTGCGCAATTAAGACTTTTAGGCTATCAAAAGGTTTGGAATGGCAGGACTTGGCTTAATTTGATTATAACATCTGTTTTATTCCAAATAGCGATGCCTTTAGGGCATAAAATTACAAATAAGATATTTTCTAAGTTTGATGGCGAAAAAAACTTTGCTATTGGAAGGTTGAAATTCGAATTTAAGCAGCACAGGTTGTTTTGGATTTGTTTGTGCACTACTGTTATCGCTGTTGCATTATTTGTTTGGAATATTTTAATAAAAGGCTATGTTCCGTTTTTTTCTTCAATATTTAATGCATATACACTTTTTTATACCAAAAGAATGGTGTTTGTAACAGCTGCTGCAGTTATTTCGCCAATGGCGTATTGGTGCATTAAAAAGTGCGATTTAACGGTTTTCAAAAAAATTTTAATGTATATATGTATTGCTATAAATACATTTATTATTCCGATTTTGCAGGTTAATCGTGGAGTATTTATTGTCGCCTCTCTCATGTTAACCGGCGCTGTTTTCTATTTAAACGGCAAGAGATTCTTGATAATGTTAGTTTGCTTAACGGTTACTTTTGGTTTTTATGAAGTAGCTTCTTTAGCAAGGAATTACAGTAACGAGTATCTTGATATAGTATTTGAACCTGTAGATTTTGGTTCAACAAACAGCAAACCAAATACAGACGATGACAATGTAGACAGTGATGATGACCGTCCTGAAGAACCAAGTGAAGAACCCGGTGGGGAACCCGACTCGGACGGATTTAAGTTACCGTCAAAAGTTGCTTTCTTATACGGTTATTTCACTGTAAGCCATGATAATTTTAATGAAGCTGTGGTTAATGCTTACAAATATACTTATGGAGTAAGACAATTAGCCCCTTTTAATGTTATTTTGCGAAGTGAAGCCATTTCTGAAGCTATATATAATGCAGAATATTATATAGTAAAATCTAACTTAAACACAGCTAATTTGATAAGTGGTGTTTATTATGATTTGCGAGAATTGGGTGTAATAATTTTTGTACTCATTTGGGGTATAGTTTTAGGCATAATTGAAATGGTTTATTTAAAAAGCAAGAATGTTTTTGCTTTGGTTGCGCTTGGCAATGCTTTGACTCCTGTGGCGTTATCCTTCTTTGTGCCTTGGTTTGAAAATTTCACGTTGTGGTTATTTTGGGGAACAACAATATTATTAATGTTGTGTTCGTGTATTAATATATCAGCAAAAAAGAATAAGGAGTAGTTCTTATGAAAGGTATTATTTTAGCAGGTGGTTCGGGAACAAGACTTTATCCTTTAACAAAGGTTACATCTAAACAGTTGCTTCCCATATACGACAAACCAATGATTTATTATCCTATGTCTGTTCTTATGAACGCAGGAATCCGTGATATTTTAATAATATCCACTCCTCAGGATACACCAAGATTTAAAGGCCTTTTGGGTGACGGAAAGCAATTTGGCGTAAATCTTTCTTATGCCGTTCAACCATCACCTGACGGTTTGGCTCAAGCTTTTATAATCGGCGCTGATTTTATCGGTGATGATTCTGTTGCGATGGTACTTGGCGATAACATTTTCGCAGGACACGGACTTAAAAAGCGCCTTAAAGCTGCAGTAGAAAATGCTGAAACCGGCAAGGGCGCAACCGTATTCGGATATTATGTTGATGACCCTGAACGCTTTGGAATTGTTGAGTTTGATAAAAACGGCAGAGCAATTTCCATTGAGGAAAAACCCGAACATCCAAAAAGCAATTACTGCGTTACCGGTCTTTATTTCTATGATAATCACGTTGTGGAATATGCAAAGAATTTAAAACCTTCTGCTCGTGGTGAACTTGAAATTACCGATTTAAACCGTATCTATCTTGAAAAAGGCAATTTAAATGTTGAACTTTTGGGACAAGGATTTACTTGGCTTGACACAGGAACACACGAAAGTCTTGTTGAAGCAACTAACTTTGTTAAAACTGTAGAAACCCATCAACATCGTAAGATTGCTTGTCTTGAAGAAATTGCGTATTTAAACGGTTGGATAACCAAAGAAGATGTTTTAAAAACCTATGAAATTTTAAAGAAAAATCAATACGGACAATACCTCAAAGATGTATTGGACGGAAAATATATTGATGTTTAATTAATTTTAAGGAGAAATTATTATGACAATTATAGTAACCGGAGGAGCCGGATTTATCGGTTCAAACTTTGTATTCCATATGCTTGACAAATATCCTGATTACAGAATTATTTGTTTAGATAAATTAACCTATGCAGGTAACCTTTCAACCTTAGCTCCTGTAATGGACAATCCTAATTTCCGTTTCGTAAAGCTTGACATTTGCGACCGTGAGGGTGTTTACAAACTTTTTGAAGAAGAGAAACCCGATGTAATCGTTAACTTTGCTGCTGAAAGCCACGTTGACCGTTCTATTGAAAATCCTGAGATTTTCTTGCAAACCAATATTTTGGGTACACAGGTGCTTATGGACGCTTGCCGTAAATATGGTATTGAACGTTATCACCAAGTTTCCACCGATGAGGTTTACGGTGACCTTCCATTAGACCGTCCTGACCTTTTCTTCACCGAGGAAACTCCAATTCACACTTCTTCACCTTACTCCAGTTCCAAAGCAGGCGCTGATTTACTTGTACTTGCATATCATCGTACATTTGGTCTTCCTGTTACAATTTCTCGTTGTTCTAATAACTACGGACCTTACCATTTCCCCGAGAAGTTAATTCCTTTGATGATTGCAAACGCTTTGAACGACAAACCCCTTCCTGTTTACGGCGAAGGTCTTAATGTTCGTGACTGGCTTTATGTTGAGGACCATTGTAAGGCTATCGACCTTATTATCCATAAAGGTAAGGTAGGCGAGGTTTACAATATCGGTGGTCACAACGAAATGAAGAACATTGATATTGTTAAGATTATTTGTAAGGCTTTAGATAAGCCCGAAAGTCTTATTACTTATGTTACCGACCGTAAGGGTCATGATATGCGCTACGCTATCGACCCCACCAAAATTCATAACGAATTAGGTTGGCTTCCTGAGACTAAATTTGTTGATGGTATTCAAAAGACAATTCAATGGTATTTAGACAATAAGGAGTGGTGGGAGACCATCATTTCAGGCGAATACCAAAATTACTACGAAAAAATGTATAAAGATAGATAAGGAGCATTTCTATGAAGGTTTTAGTTACAGGCGTTGGAGGTCAATTAGGCCACGATGTAATGAACGAACTTCATAAAAGGGGACACGAGGGTGTCGGCTCTGATATTGCAATAGAGTACAGCGGTGCTAAGGATGGCACTGCTGTTTGCACTATGCCCTATGTTTCTCTTGATATAACCGATAAAGCAGCAGTAGAGAAGGTTATCGCTGATGTAAAACCCGATGCAGTTATTCACTGTGCTGCTTGGACTGCCGTTGATTTGGCCGAGGATGAGGATAAGAGAGATGTCGTATTTGCGGTTAATGCAAAGGGCACTTTGAATATTGCTGAGGCTTGTAAAAAAGCTGATTGCAAGATGATATACATTTCCACCGATTATGTTTTTGATGGCAAGGGCGAAGAACCTTGGGGTGCTGACTGTAAAGATTATGCTCCCCAAAATGTTTACGGACTTTCAAAATTAGAGGGCGAAAAGGCTGTTGCTGAGACCCTTAATAAGTATTTCATTGTTCGTATCGCTTGGGTTTTCGGTAAAAACGGAAACAACTTCATAAAGACAATGCTTAATTTGAGCAAAAAATATGATAGCCTTCGTGTGGTTTGCGACCAAATCGGCACACCCACTTATACCCTTGATTTGTCAAGGCTTTTGATTGATATGGTTGAATCCGAAAAATACGGATATTACCACGCCACAAACGAGGGTGGATATATTAGTTGGTACGAATTTGCCTGTGAAATTTTCCGTCAAGCAGGGGTGGAAATGCAGGTAGCACCTGTTACTACTGCCGAGTATGGTGTTAGCAAGGCTGCAAGACCTTTCAACAGTCGTCTTGATAAATCAAAACTTTCCGATAATGGATTTGAGCGTCTTCCCAATTGGCAGGATGCTTTGGGAAGATATTTAAAGGAGATTGAATTTTAAAATGGGAAAAATCACTGTTACAAAATGCCCCATTGAGGGACTTTACATAATTGAACCTTCGGTTTTTGGTGATAATCGTGGCTATTTTATGGAAACTTATAACAAAAAGGATATGGAGGAAGCAGGACTTGACCTTAACTTCGTTCAGGATAATCAGTCCATGTCGGTTAAGGGCGTGCTTCGTGGTCTTCATTTTCAAAAAGAGTTCCCCCAAGGCAAACTCGTTCGTGTAATTAAGGGTCGAGTTTTCGATGTGGCAGTAGATTTGCGTTCTGACAGTAAAACCTATGGGCAATGGTTTGGCGTTGAACTTACCGAGGAAAATAAGAAGCAATTCTACATTTCCGAAGGTTTTGCTCACGGATTTTTAGTGCTTTCTGAAACAGCAGAATTTTGCTACAAGGTGACCGATTTCTATCATCCCGGCGATGAGGGTGGTCTTGCCTGGAACGACCCTGAAATTAATATTCAGTGGCCTGACCTTGTGGGCGAGTATAATGGTACTGCTTCGGGTGAGGGTTATACCTTGAGCGATGGCACACCTTTAAATTTAAGCGACAAAGATCAAAAATGGTCAGGAATTAAGGATACATTTAAGTTTTAATTGGTTGTGATTTATAATGAAATTTGACGTTTCAGTTATAGTTTTAACCTACTATCCCAACAAAGAAAAACTCTTGTCCACAATTAAATCAATATTAATGCAAAAAAACATTTCGTATGAAGTTTTAATTGCCGATGATGGTTCAAAAACCTTTTTTAAAGAAGATATTGAAAAATTGATGGATGAATATAACTTTACAAATTATAAATTTGTGGAGCACAGTCAAAATCAGGGAACAGTAATCAATTTTTATGATGCGGTTAAAATTTCCGAAGGAGAAATCGTTAAACCAATATCTCCGGGTGATTATTTATATAGTGAATATACTCTCCAAACGGTTTTTGGTTTTATGAAGGAACAAAATGCAGATGCAACTTTTGGAAATCTGGTTTATTATGCCGATGATGGAGAAATCAAGGTTTTTGATAAAAAAGACCCTATAAACGATAGTATTTATTATAATTATGAAAAAAATGATAGCCGAAAAATTGCAAAACATTTAATCAAATTTTCCGATGCGATTTGTGGTGCTGCATTATTTTACAAAACTTCGGTTTTAAAAGAGTTTTTGGTTCAAGTGCTTGGCACCTTAATTTACGCTGAGGATGCAATTACACACTATTTTGCTTTGGCAGGTAAAAAAATTCTTAAAATCAGTGATTTTGTGGTTTATTATGAATACGGTAGTGGAATTTCCACAAGTCAATCTTTTGGCTCAAATCGAATAATGGATGATTACATCCGTTTTTATAATTTACTTATTGGTAAATTTCCTAAAGAATCTTATTTAAAAAATGTAACCAGAAGAATGGATTTAATAAGCAAAAAGAAAAAAATTTGCTATTATTCATACCGATTATTATTGTTAGAAAATAATTATAACAGTGTAAAAAATAAAATCATTTCTAAAAAATATAAATGTAGCGGGTATGATTTTGATTTTTACAATAAGATAAATCGTAATTAAAAAAGTAGAAAGGACTTTGGCATAGAAGTGTGCCAAAATGTGACTATGGAAATAATAAAATATACTTTTCCACCCCATGGTGATGAACGTGGTCAATTGGTGGCTATCGAGGCATTAAAGGATTTACCCTTTGAGTTTAAGCGTGTTTATTATATTTACGACACTAAGGATGGCGTTCGTCGTGGATTTCATGCTCATTTGAAATTGCAACAAATTTTAATTTGTGTTTCCGGTAGTTGCAAAATCCATTTGGATGATGGTTATGAAACTGCTGAAGTTTTGTTAGATAAGCCTAATGAGGGTCTTTATATTGCCAATAATATGTGGCGTGAAATGTATGATTTTTCATCTGATGCAGTTTTGCTGGTATTAGCCAGTGAGTTATATACCGAAGATGATTATATTAGAAATTACGATGATTTTATTAAAATGATTAAAGAACAAGGAGAGAATAAATAATGAGAGTTCCTTTTGTCAGCTTTAAACCTATGGAGAAAGAATTACACGCCGAGCTTCGTGCCGCATTCGAACGAGTTTTCGAAAGAAGTTGGTATATTGACGGTGTTGAAGATAAAAACTTTGAGAAGTTATTTGCTGAATTTTGCGGCATGGATTATTGTGTGGGTTGCGGCAACGGACTTGATGCGTTAATGTTAACACTTAAGGCTTTAAATGTTAAAGAAGGCGACGAGGTTATTGTGCCTTCTAACACATATATTGCAACAGCGTTAGCAGTTACCTATGTTGGTGCTACTCCTGTGTTTGTAGAGCCTGATATTAAGACATTTAATATCGACCCTAAATTAATCGAAGAAAAAATTACCGATAAAACAAAAGCAATTATGCCGGTTCATCTTTATGGTCAGGCTTGTGATATGGATCCTATCCTTGAAATTGCTAAGAAATATAATCTTTATGTTATTGAAGACTGTGCTCAAGCTCACGGTGCTACTTATAAGGGTAAAATTATCGGTAGTTTCGGTGATGCCGCAGGATTTAGTTTCTATCCGGGAAAGAATCTCGGTGCATTGGGTGATGCCGGTGCAACCGTGACAAATAACAAGGAACTTGCGGATAAATTAAGAGCATTAGGCAATTATGGTTCGGATTATAAATATCATCATATTTATAAAGGCACAAACTCAAGATTAGACGAACTTCAAGCTGCATTCCTTGCTGCAAAAGTTCCTTTTATGGGTAAGATGAATGAGGATAGAAGAAGAATTGCTAATCGTTATTTAAATGAAATTAATAATCCAAATGTTATCTTGCCTTATGTTATGCCTGAATGTGAACATGTTTGGCATGTTTTTGCTATTCGTTCTGATAAAAGAGAAGAATTAGCAAAATATTTAGAAGATTTGGGCATTGGTGTTAATAAACATTACCCAATCGCTATGCATATGCAAGAGTGTTATAAGGATTTAGGAATTAAAGAGGGTGAACTTCCCATTGCGGAAGAAATTAGCGCAACCCAGTTAAGCCTACCCTTATATTATGGTATGACTGATGAGGAAATAAGTCGGAGGCCAAGCGGTCTTAGGAAGACAACTCTGCCTTTCAACTCCTTGGCTCACAGAACGACATGGCTACGATCCGACTTAGAGGGTGAACTTCCCATTGCGGAAGAAATTAGCGCAACCCAGTTAAGCCTACCCTTATATTATGGTATGACTGATGAGGAAAT
>JAZNLZ010000037.1:0-75049 GCA_045579365.1 Acutalibacteraceae bacterium | reverse complement strand
TAGTAAGGTCCCCGGAAGACTACCGGGTTGATAGGCTGCAAGTGTAAGCATGGCGACATGTGTGCTAGGCAGTACTAATAGACCGAGGGCTTAACCTATTTCGATTCTCTACACATACTTGTTCAGTTTTCAGGGTGTGAGCTACCAAATGCACCATTAGCTCAGTTGGTAGAGCACCTGACTCTTAATCAGGGTGTCCCGGGTTCGAGTCCCTGATGGTGCACCACTTTGGTTAAGTATTTCCGTTAATTCGGAGATTTAATATACCGCTTTATGCGGAGTTTGTATGGCCCGTTGGTCAAGTGGCCTAAGACTCCGGCCTCTCACGCCGGCAACACGAGTTCGAATCTCGTACGGGTCACCATTTTTTAAAAAATGAATATTATGATATTAAATAGCGTAAGCTATTTGATATAGAGTGCCGAAAGGTACGCGAAGTTGGTGTTGATTGCGGTGAGGGTCCACCCGTTCCCATACCGAACACGGAAGTTAAGCTCACTTGCGCTGAAAATACTTGGCGGGAAGCTGCCCGGGAAGATAAGTAGATGCCAACATTTTTTGCCCTAATAGCTCAGTCGGTAGAGCATGCGGCTGTTAACCGCAGTGTCACAGGTTCGAGTCCTGTTTGGGGCGCCAAACGAAAATCCGTTCTCTTTTGAGGACGGATTTTTTGTTTGTATTATTCACTTTTTATTTTTCATCATTCATTATTCATTAACTGGGAACGGATTTTCAAATGAATAATGAATATTGAAGCCGCACAGCTAATGAATAATTGTTGCCCCTCAGCCGCTTTTAAGCAACATAAAAAGCCGTGAATTTCACGGCTTTTTAATCTTTTATATATTGCATTATATCTTCAACATTACAATTTAAAATTTTACAAAACATTTCAATTGTATGGGTGCTTACGCTTTCATTACGCTTTAATCTTGTGATTTGGGCAGGACTAATATTGTGTTTTTTAATAAGTGAATATTGAGTGACACCTTTTTCTTTCATAGTTTGCCATAATCTATCATAGGAAATCATATTTTTCATTCCTCCCTATTGACATATTAACCGATTGTGGTATATAATTATATTAACCAATATTGGTTAATATAATTTGAGGGGATTTATTATGAAAAAAGTTTTGTCTATTGTTCTAGTATGTTTGATTTGTATTTCTTTGGTTGCGTGCGGAAAAAGTTCTATACCAACATCGGTCTTGGATGAAAATTTATCTAATGTGAGATATTCTTCGAGCCCTTTTTCCATCACGGTTGGAAAACTTGTTAATTCGGCGATGGATGGTTATAAAATTAAATATTTGACATGTGATGAAGCAATTGCTGAAGGATATCTCAATGAAGATGAAATAGATGCCGAAGTTAATAGAGATAAATTTTATTTTGCAATAATATCCGGCGAAACAATGGTCAATCCAAGCATACCAAATATGACGGAACACGAAGATGAAGCGGTAATAGCATGGATGATTTTTAGTGATGATAATGAAATGGTAAATTCGGGAGTTACTTTATGTGATAATTTGGAAACCTGTGCAATTATATTAATGACTTCAACTTATTAATTTTTAAGAAGTAATAAAAATTAGTAATCTCAGTTTTCAGGCACGTTTTATTCGCGTCATTAAGTTCAAAACACCCAAACGAAAATCCGTTCTCGAAAGAGGACGGATTTTTGTTTGTATTATTCACTTTTTATTTTTCATCATTCATTATTCATTAACTGGGAACGGATTTTCGAATGAATAATGAAAAATGAAGTCTCTTTGCTGATGAATAATGAATAATTATTGCGCCTTCGCCGTTTTTATGTTATGATACACCTAAAGGTCGGTGAGGTTATGGAAAAAATCACGAAAGATATGTGTGTCAATGTTATAAAAAATAGATGGAAAAGTGCTCTTATGTACATAATCATTCTTGAAATATTATGTGCCATTAAGATATATTTGGACTCTAATAGTATTTGGTGGCTTGTTATTTGTGTTGTAATTTTTGGCGTGTTGACCGTAGTGGTATATCATGCTTTGCGCAAAAGATTTAATGTCACTTCAAAAAACGCTGAGAATTTTATTGTTGAAGATGTATTTATAAATGTGCATGAGAAAAATGCAATAGCTAATCGCTTTAATAGATTAAGATATGGCGAGCAATATGATTATGAAATAAAATTTTCTCGCAATGGTATATATAAAATTATATTATTTAGTAAAAAGGAACCTGAAGAAATAGATGCAGATTATTCGGCAGTGTTTTTTTCAAACCCTGGTGATAAGTTTTATCTTTTAATTTCTAAAAATCCTAAATTGTTGGTAGAAAATTCAAGAAAATATATGATTATAAATGCATTTAATGCTAAATATTATAAATTAGTTGAAGAAGATTTTGATTACATAGAAGGAAAATACTATCCTAAAAAATAAGTAAATCCTCGGTTTTTACCAGTTCTTTTTCGGACACGAATAACAGAAAATCCTCGTTCTTTGGAACGGGGATTTTTTATTTAATGTTCCACATTGATTTATTACTCGCTTTTATGATATACTTACCATAGGTGATAAGGATGAATTTTATTGCTAAAAATTTTGGCGAGCTTTCACTTTCGGAGCTTTATGAGATTTTAAGGGTGCGCTCACAAATTTTTATATTAGAACAGAATATGCACTGTCAGGATATAGATGGTATCGACCTTGAGGCAAGGCATTTTTTCTTTGAGGAAAAAGGCAAGATTTTGGCATATCTTCGCGCTTTTTACACCGATGATAGCAAGTCGGTTGTGAAAATAGGTCGGGTGCTTTCACTTACCCACGGTGTTGGGTTGGGTGCCGATATTATGAAAAGGGCTATTGCCGACATAAAGAAAAATATGAAATGCCAAATTTTAAGCCTTAACTCTCAAAAAAGCGCCATGGGATTTTATGAAAAATTAGGTTTTAAAACCGTTTCCGACGAGTTTTTGGAAGAAGGGGTTATACACCTTAAAATGCAACTTGAGATTTAACCTTTGTGATAATATATTGATATTTGTAGTTGATATAAATATAATAAAATTGTCGACAATAATTGACAAAAAATTGAAAAGGGGTTATGTTTTGGGAAAAATTGTTATTATCCCTGCAATTATGTTGCCCCTTTCGGCATTTTTGGGATTTGACAAGTTGGAAATGACAATTTTGGTTGCAGTTTTTGCAACGCCCAATGCCGTTTCGAGTTATGCAATGGCAAGAAATTACGAGGCCGACTATGATTTGGCAGGGGAGATTATCACACTTGGTACCTTGATTTCGATTATTACCATGTTTGTGTTTATCACCCTTTCAAAAATGTGGGGTTGGATTTAAAAAATGAAAAACAGTTCCTGCTTTTTTAAAAATTTAGAGTGTGAATATTTCCCTTGCCACAAAGGGCTGGGCGAAGATTTTAACTGTATGTTTTGTTATTGCCCTCTTTACAAAATGGAAAATTGTGGTGGGAATTTCGCCTTAACAAAAGAGGGGATTAAGGACTGTTCGGACTGTCTTTTTCCTCACAAAAGTGAAAGTTACAATATAATAATGTCTAAATTAAAACAGCCGTGATTTCACGGCTGTTGTTTTTATTTGTGGAAAAATCAAAAAAACACTTGCAATTAGAAAAGGTTCGTATTATTATGTGAGTATAGTACAAACTGGAGGCTTTGTTATGGATTGTGTAAGAGTTGTTTTGGTGGGTGCTGGTGACCGTGCAAGAACCTACGCCCAGTACGCTTTGGAGTACCCCGAAAAAATGCAGGTTGTGGGACTTGTTGACCCAAGACCGGAGGCTATTATTGTTGGTAAAAAACTTTTTAATGTTCCCGACGAGCATTGTTTTGCCAGTGTTGAGGAGTTTTTGAAATATCCTCGTTTTGCCGATGCAGTTATTAACGGCACAATGGATCAAATGCATGTTGAAACCACCGTTCCTTTACTTGATGCAGGATATGATGTGCTTTTAGAAAAGCCTTTTGCTATCAGCGATAAAGAGGTTGATGACCTTTGCGATGCTGCAAAACGCAATAATCGTTTTGTAATGATTTGCCATGTTTTGCGTTACGCTCCCTTCTACAATCTTATTAAACAACAAGTTTTGGCCGGAAAAATCGGCGAAATTATTAATATTCAAATGTCTGAAGAGGTTTCTTATCACCACATGGCTGCTTCTTACATACGCGGCAAGTGGAGCAGTGAAAAACTTTGTTTTGCTCCCATGCTTCTTGCAAAATGTTGCCATGATGTGGACCTAATGATTTGGCTTAACAGCGATACTGTGGCCGATAGCGTTGCTTCCTTCGGTTCCAGTTATCAGTTCACTCCCGATAGACGCCCCGAGGGTAGTGCAGACCGTTGCGCCGACTGTAAGTTGGAGAGCGAGTGTAACTTCTCCTGCTTTAAACATTATATCGAGCAGGGAACTTGGGGTCAGTATGTTTGGACCTGTTTTGATGGTGCCGACACTGAGCCTACCCGTGAAGATAAAATTAATTCCCTTAAAACCGATAATCCTTATGGTCGTTGTGTTTGGGCTTGTGAAGAACATGATGTTGTCGATCACCAAAGCGTTATTGTTAATTTTAAAAATGGTTCAACCGGCACACTTAATATGGTGGGTGGCGCTTCCAGTGGTGTTCGTGATATTCGCATTGTTGGCACCAAGGGCGAAATTATTGGAGACTTTAAGCAACAAAAGTTTGTGGTTCAAACCATTAATCCAAATGTTCCTAAAATGTATGATGTGGAAGAGTTTAACGTTAATGAAACCACCGATATTGACGGTATGACAGGCGCTCACGGTGGTGGCGATTTGCGTTTGGCAGCTGATTTTGTAAACCATCTTTTAACAGGGGAACACTCCATTGCTTGTACCGAGGTTACTGCTTCGGCAATCGGACACAAGATTGTTTTTGCAGCCGAGCGTTCAAGAAAAACAGGCGAAATTGTTAAAATTTAAGTGAATTTAAATCCACTCTCTTTTCGGGGGTGGATTTTTATTCTATTGCACTTTTTAATAGAGTTTGGTAAAATGGTTTTAAGAAATAAAAAAGGAGGATGGCTTTGTGTATAAAGTTGGACTTTCTTGTGGAAGAGATTTGGGCGAAGAGACTTTTAAAGGTTTGCGTGATAGTGGTATCGATGCCATTGAGATTTCCCTTTCTTACGAAGCTTTAAAAACCTTTGATTACAAAGAAGTTTTACGACTTTCAAAGCTATACTCGGTTGAACTTTGGTCTTTCCACCTGCCCTTTTTACCCTTTAAGGATATTGATATTTCCTCAACTGACGAGCAAATTCGCAAGTTTTCGGTTGACCTTTGCAAGGGATACATTGAAAAAGCAACCGAAATCGGTATTGATAAATTTGTCATCCACCCAAGCGCCGAGCCTATTATGCCCGAGGAACGACCTGCCCGTTTGGTTGCTTCTAAGAATAGTCTTAACGAGTTGGCCGATTTTGCCGCCGAGAGAGGTGCCGTTATTGCAGTTGAGGATTTGCCACGCACCTGTCTTGGCAACTGCGCCGATGAAATGCTTGAAATTCTTGAAACAAACGATAAATTGCGTGTTTGCTTTGACACAAACCATCTTTTAAAGGATACAAACGGCAATTTTCTTAAAAAGGTGGGGGACAAAATTGTTACTCTGCACATTTCCGACTATGATTTTGTGGATGAAAAGCACTGGCTCCCCGGCGAAGGCAAGGTTGACTGGGCCGAGATTTTGGAAGGCCTTAAAAATGTAGGTTACAAGGGTGTTTGGATGTACGAAGTGGGTCTTGGAATCCCCCGTAGTCTCACCCGTAGCCGAAATCTTACTTTTGATGATTTTGTTAGAAATGCAAAAGAGGTTTTTGAGGGAAAAGAAATCACTCGCATTTAATTGCGAAAACTTAGAAAGTTTAAGGAGGATTTAGTGTGGAAATGGTATTGCTTACTGCACTGGGGGTTGGACTTGCAACCGTCTTCGGCGCAGTAATTGGATTTATCTTTAGAAAAATATCCCACACCTTTTCGGATATCATATTGTCCTTTGCGGCAGGAATAATGCTTGCTGCTGCCGTAATCGGTCTTATTTTACCTGCTGTTGAATATGGTGGTAAAAACGGACTTGTTATTACGGTTGTTGGCGTTTTCGCAGGTGCTTTAGCACTTAATGTTTTTGATAAATTTGTGCCACATTTGCATCGTTTGGTTGGTGCCGAAAGTGAGGAACACAACAACGAGAATTTAAGCAAGGTTTTACTTTTCGTTTTTGCTATCGGACTTCACAATTTACCCGAAGGTATTGCGGCAGGTGTGGGCTTCGGAGCAGGGGACACATCAAAAGCCCTTATGATAGCAGGAGGTATTGCCCTTCAAAACATCCCCGAAGGTATGGTAATTATCGCTCCCATGTTGGCAGCAGGGGTTTCACCTAAAAAGACCTTTATTTGCGCTTTGCTTACGGGTGGTGTTGAGGTTGTTGGTACCTTGCTCGGCTACTTTGCTGTTAGCGTTTCTACTGCAATTTTGCCCTTTGCTTTGGCCTTTGCCGGTGGAACAATGCTTTATGTAATAAGTGATGAAATGATACCCGAAACCCACGCTCACGGTCATCAAAGGGGAGCGACCTATGCTCTTTTGGTCGGTTTTTGCGTGATGCTTATAAGCGATGTGCTTTTAGGATAAAATAAATCACCCCGATTTTAAAAATTGGGGTGTATTTTTTTATAAAATCTTGTAATTTTTCGCCGTTTGTGGTAGAATATGTTATCTTTTAATTTGGTAGGTATATTTATGGAGAAAAAAAGAAACGGTTTTGCCAGTGGCCTTGGTTTCGTTTTGGCTGCGGCAGGCTCGGCAGTTGGCCTTGGAAACCTTTGGGGTTTCCCTTATAAAACCCACGAATACGGTGGCGCAGCCTTTGTGCTTGTGTATATTGCTTGCGTGCTTTTGATTGGTGTTATCACCATGACTTGCGAAATTTTCATTGGCAGACGTGCTCAAGCAAACCCCATTACTGCATTTAAGAAAATAAGCAAAAAAATTGGTTGGTTTGGTATTTTGGCCATCGTAATCCCCGGATTTATTGCTTGTTATTATTCGGTGCTTGGTGGTTACACGGTTCGTTTTACCATTAACTCCTTTAAGGGCAACACAGGAACATTTGGCACTTTTGCTTCTAATGGAACATTGGTAACAATTTTCACAGCAATCTTTATTGCCATGGCTTTGTTCGTTGTTATGGCAGGTGTTAAGGGTGGAATTGAGAAGGCGTCTAAAGTTCTTATGCCAACACTTTTCATCCTTTTAATTGCAACAGCAGTTTTCTCCCTTTGTTTGGGTGAAGGCGTCCGTGAAGGTTTGGCTTTCTATTTAAAACCTGACTTTTCCAAACTTTCGGGAACCGAAATTCTTGCTGCTATGGGACAGGCCTTCTACTCCTTGTCCTTAGGTATGGGCGCAATGGTGGTTTACGGTTCTTATACCGGCAAAGAGGTAAACGTTGTTAAGTCAACTGCAATGATTTGCGTTTTCGATACAATGGTGGCTTTGCTTGCAGGATTTGCAATTTTCCCGGCTCTTTATCACTACAAGGCAACAATGGGTGTTATGCCTGAGGATATTGCAGGTTCTAAATTGATGTTCCAAACATTGCCTATGGTATTTGAGTCTTTAGGAACCGTTGGTAAGGTTGTAAGCTTCTGTTTCTTCGCAATGGTTGTTATTGCTGCTGTTACCTCGGTTATCTCACTTTTCGAGGTTGTTTGTCAGTTTGTAATTCAAAAGTTCCGTATTTCCCGTAAAAAGGCAGTTGCTGTTTTGGCAGTTATTTGTTTTGCAATTTCTATCCCTGTTGGCATTTCAGCAGGTCAGGATATGTCGGCTTCTAACGCTATCAAGATTTTCGGTATGGATCTTTTAAGTTTCTTTGATACCGTTACAAATACTGTTTTGATGCCTGTGTGCGCCTTCTTTAGCTGTGTTGCCATTGGTTGGATTTTGGGACCCAAGAAGGCTTGCAACGAAATTGAAGAAGATAGCAAAATGGGCGTTTTCCGTCCCATCTTCTCCTTTATGGTTAAGTTTATAACACCGATTTTGATTTTTGTTATTGAATTATTCGGATTGTATGATTTAACATTCCCTGTAAATGCTGAAACCCAAGTTCGTGAGTTTTCTTCTAACGGTCTCGGAATTGCACTCTTCTCCTACGGACTATTACTTGTAGGCGTTGTGATTTACTTCCTGTTCTTTAAAAATAAAGATACCGGTTGTAACGCTGATGAAGAATAAGAAAAACCCCCGTTTAAAACGGGGGTTTGTTTTTAGTGTTTGCTTCTTTGTTTAAGGCTTGGGAGTTTTATTTTTTTAAGGTCGATTTTAATTTTTTTAAACTTGAATAAATAAACGCCTGCTCCAATTAAACCGAGGGAAAGAATAATTATTATAATTAAAAGGAGATAACCTTTAACCGTTACAACGCAGGTTACGAATTTTCCACCCTCGGCCGCCACCGAAATAACGGCTTCGCCACCTCGTTTGGCAGTTACAAGGCCGTTTTTATCCACCGTTGCAACCTTTGGATTAGACGATTTCCAAGTCACCTTTTTATTGGTGGCATTTTCGGGTTCGACGGTGGCTTTTAAGGTTTTGGTCTTGCCTGTGCGAAGTTCTATTTTAATTTTGCTGATGGAAATTTTGGTAACTTCGATGGGTCCGAAAATATCTAATGGGTTTTTGAGTTTAAGATTTTTTCTAAAGGCCTCGCCCAAATCGGCATAATCGGTGGTGATAAGCACGGCGCCTGATTTGGCGGCAGTTTTAATGGCTTTGAGGGTTTCGCTTTCCACATCTTCGCCTTCGGTTTCTTCGCCGATTGGTTCTTCAACCAAAAGCGCCTTTATAATTCCACGGTGAAGAAGGTCGGGCAAATAAGAAATTTCCTCTTGAGTGTAGGTTTTAAAGAAACCAACTTCCGGGATCACATCTTTGCAGGTGGTTATAATTGCTTCGTCGGTGGTGTCGATTAAAATTCGGTCTAAAACATTTTGCTTTTTGGCAACCGATTTAATTTCTTTTATTAAATCGGTATCCCCTTGCTCGATTTTTAAAATCAAGGTTTTGTGGGGGTCTTGTTTTGAAAGAAGGGTGCAAATCTCTTTGAAGGTGGTGGCTTTCTCGTCGGTTTTAGAGTCCCACCAACAAACAAGTTCCTTTTCGGAGTCTATTTTAATGTTGACCTTGGTGGAGTCGGCCCCTGCCTTGTAGGCTTTTTTTAAATCTTCTAAAGTGTTGGTTGCTTCCTTGGTGGATAACATCACACTATTACTGATGATTAAGGGCTTGCGAAGATAGGTTGCTTTTTCAACCTTTTCATATAACTTATAGGTTTCTTCGGCACTGTTTACAACAACGCCGTTTGCGCCACAGTCGGCAGCAGCATCCACACTGTCCCTTGTGTTTAAATCTTGGTTAAAAAGGATTAGGGATAAAAAGCGATTTTGCAAATACTTTGCCGTTTCACGGTCGGCAGTTTGGAGAACGCATATATTTGCGCCAAGGCTATTGGCTGTTTTGGCGATTTTTTCAGGACTATCCTTGGGGTTTGCAATATATGCCAATAGGGCGTTTTCGGTTTCTTTGCTGCCAAAAAACTCAAGCACCTTGTCGCTTTCGGAAGCAATTATATAATCGGTTGCCTGTTCTTCAAGCAAATAGTAATAAACCGATTCGGCAGTTTTCTTATTGTCAATTTTCAAAATGGGGATGGTGCTTTCCATACAGGTCATAAAATACGATAAAGCAACCTTATCATCCTTTAAAGGAACGGCATCCAAATTTTTGGCCTTGCCGATATCAAGCCAAGCGCCCTGCATAACGGGAGTGTCGTTAAGGTTTATTAAATTTTCGGCTGTAGCGATGTTTTCAATAACCGTGGGAGCGCCGATTAACTTGGTATCAATCTCGGTCAAAGATTTGAAAGGACTTTCTACTTCTTCGGTTGTGCTTTCGCCATCGTTTTCTTGTGGGGTGGTGGCAAAAACGGTCACGCCACACCCTAATATTAAAATTAAAGCCAAAAGGGTTGCTAATAATTTTTTCATTAAAAAGTCTCCTTTGAAACTGATATATTAAGTTTATCAATTATACTGCTTCAAGTCAAGGGTAAGTGTTTGACAAAAGAAGGCAAAATGGTGTATAATTGGTCCAACGAAGAAGATGAGGTTTGATATGTTAACTAATTTTCATACACACACAAATTTTTCCCACGGAAAAGAAACTCCCGAAGAAATGGTGGTCTATGCCATCGAAAACGGATTTTCTTCCATCGGTTTTACAGGCCACAGTTACACCGATTTTGATTTAAGTTACTGTATGACCGACACGGCGGGGTATATGGCTGAAATTAATCGCCTTAAAGAAAAATATAAAGATAAAATCCAAATTTATTTAGGTCTCGAAGAAGATATTTTTTCCAAAGATCGACCCGACGGTTTTGATTACATAATCGGTTCGGCCCATTATGTGAAAAACGGGGAAGAATATTACCCCATTGATTACGATTTGGAAAACACCCAAAAGGCTTTGGAGGTTTTCGGTGGCAGTTTAAACCTTGCCGAAAATTATTTTGATGCCCTTTGTGGTTATATTGAAAATAAAAAGCCCAATATTGTGGGTCACTTTGATTTAATAACAAAGTTTGATGAAAAATATCCACCTGTGTTTTTAGGTGACAAGGAATATTTGGAGATAGCCAAAAAATATCTTAAACGAGCCCTTAAATCCGACCCGATTTTTGAAATTAATACGGGAGCGATTTCAAGAGGACTCAGAACTAAGCCCTATCCTTGCGAAGAACTTTTATATGAACTTTTAAAGGGCGAGGGTAAGATTATTCTTTCTTCCGACGCCCACCAAAAAGAGCATATTGATTTTTGGTTTAAAGAGGCAAAACAAATGCTTTTAGACATCGGTTTTAAGGACACATATATAATAAATAATAACCGTTTCGAAAAGGTGCCACTAAAATAAATTTTAAAACTCCCGAAAGGGAGTTTTTTATTTTCAAAAATACTTGACCGATTCACTTTCGGTATGGTAAAATCAAATTAAGAATGGGGGAGTATAGGTTTCCCCGAATTTATGTAAATTTTTATTACGGAGGTGCGTTTTATGAATAAACAACTCTACGATTTTTATGTTATAGATAAGGGTCATCATGAGTACCGTCACACTGTGGATTGGAACTTGGCTGATGAATACGCCAAAAAGGGCCTTTCTCCTATAGAGAGAATGGCCGACCGTTTCACCCGTTTGACCGATGAAGAAGTTCCCCACATTTTTGAGGGCGAGCAAATCGTTATGATGAGAACGGTTGCAAATTTACCTGCGATTTTTACCGACAGTGAGTGGGAAGAAATTTCTAAAAAGCATTTTATCCACGAGTTAGGTTTTATGTCTAACCTTTCTCCCAATTATTACGATACTATTGCCTGTGGTTTGCTTGCAAAACGTGAAACAGCCGACGAATACGGTAAACAGGCCATTGATAATATTTTGAAATTATCCGACAAATATTTAGAGGAAGCAAAGAAAATCGGTCGCGAGGACTTGGTTGAAATTTTGACTCAAGTACCGAGGTATCCTGCTCGTAACTTCCGTGAGGCTTTGCAGTTCTTTAGAATTTTACATTTCAGTTTGTGGCTTGAAGGCAACTATCATAACACTGTTGGTTGCTTCGACCGTGGTATGTATAAATACCTTAAGGCCGACATTGAAAATGGAACCTTAACCGAAGAAACTGCTTTGGAACTTTTGGAGGATTTCTTCCTTTCCTTTAATAAGGATAGCGACATTTATGTTGGCGTACAACAGGGTGATAACGGTCAAAGTATGATGCTCGGTGGTATTGACAAGGATGGCAACGATGTTTACAATCTCTTGTCCGAACTCTGCTTAAAGGCTTCTTGCAACAATAAACTTATCGACCCAAAAATCAATTTGCGTGTTTCCAAAAACACCCCTGCCGAAAGATATACCGAGGCTACCAAACTTACAAAGGCCGGACTCGGTTTTCCACAATATTCAAACGATGATGTGGTTATCCCTGCCCTTGAAAAGATGGGTTACAGCCACGAAGATGCAGTAAACTACACCGTTGCTGCTTGTTGGGAGTTTATTATCCCCAACAGCGGTGCCGATGTGGCAAACATTGGCGCAATGTCTTATCCCAAGGCTGTGGATACTGCAATGCGTAACGGTTTGGAAAAGGCAAAGGATTATGATGAGTTCTACGGTTTCGTAAAGGCCGAAATCGAAAAGGCTTGTGACGAGATTTGTGGCAAAATTCAAAACCTTTGGTTTATTCCTTCTCCCTTTATGAATGTTTTAATGGACTGCGATATTTATAACGGTGGCAAGTACAATAACTTTGGCATCCACGGAACAGGTATTGCAACAGCTGCTGACAGTTTGGCTGCCATTAAGAAATATGTTTTCGAGGAAAAGAGCATTACTGCAACTGAATTAATTAAGGAAATTGACGAAAACTTCGTTAATTCTCCCGAACTTTTACATAAGCTTCGTTTCGAGACTCCAAAACTCGGCAATAACGATGACTTTGTTGATAGCATTGCAACCGAACTTTTGGATACCTTCGGCGCTGCCTTAAAGGGCAAGCGTAACTGCCGTGGTGGTATTTTCAGAGCAGGAACAGGTTCTGCAATGTTCTACTTGTGGCACGCTAACGAAATTGGCGCTTCGGCTGACGGTAGAAGAGAAAAAGAGCCTTTCGGCACCAACTATTCAATTTCTCTCTTCGCAAATGTTAAGGGCCCCGTTTCGGTTATCGCTTCAATGACAAAGCAACACTTTGAAAACGCAATGAACGGTGGACCTTTGACCCTTGAATTCCATCAAAGCATCTTTGCCGATGATGACGGTATTGAAAAGGTGGGTCTCCTTGTTAAGAATTTTATCGACCGTGGCGGACACCAGTTGCAACTTAACACCGTAAATCTTGAAAAAATGCTTGATGCTCAAAAGCACCCCGAAAATTACAAACAGTTGGTTGTTCGTATTTGGGGTTGGAGCGCATACTTTGTTGAACTTGATAAAGAGTATCAAGACCACGTAATTGCCCGTCAGGCATATATAGTATAGGAGGTATTTTCAATGGATTATACAAACAAAAGAATTCTTTTTATGGGGGACAGTATCACTGCCCTCGGTACAGGTGAACGTGGCTGGGTTGGATATTTTAATGAGGTTTTCAAACCATCGTTCTTTAGAGTTGATGCAGTGTCGGGCGCCCGACTTGCCAACGAAAAGGATATTGAACTTGACGGCAACCCCGTATTTTTGGGGGATAAAACCGATTACACCCAAAACGTTATGTTAAATCAGATTGAAAGGGTTTCGAGAGCGAGAAAAAACGCAAACCCGGATTATGATGATTTCGATTTGATTATCATTGCTGCAGGTACAAATGATGCCTATTTCGAAGAAAACTGCAACCCTGAGACCATCGAAGAGCAGTTTACAAAGGACGGAAAGGTTGTTCCTTCAAGCGAGGTTAACCGTTGCACCTGGGCCGGTGCCATGCGCCTTATTTATGAGAGTTTAAAAGAGTTTTATCCAAATGCTAAGATATGTTTTTGCTCGCCAATACAGGCCGAAGGTACCATCAGACCTTATAAACATACTTTGCACAAGAGAAATCTTATGAAGGCTATATGCGAAAGAATTTCCGATGTGATTTTTGTGGATACTTTAAATTGTGGAATTTGTGGTATTTACGAAAAACCTTGGGATAAGGGCAGAGATTTAATTGACGGTTTGCATCCAAATGTAAACGGCGCCAAGAAAATCGCCGAATATAATATCAGAGCAATAAAACAAAGCTTGGAATAAATATGACAGGAACGATTTTTGATATTAAGGAAATGGCTGTTCACGACGGACCCGGCATTAGAACAACGGTGTTTTTTAAAGGTTGCCCCTTGAGATGCCGTTGGTGTCATAATCCCGAGGGGTTGTCCTTCGAGCCTCAACTTATGTATAAACAGGTAAGGTGCATCGGCTGTGAAAACTGCCGAAAGGAATGCGACCACGAAGAGTGTCAGCCTTTTGGTCAGTGTATCCACGCTTGTCCCGAAAATTGTCTTGAGATTGCAGGTAAGAAAGTCGAGGTTTCCGAACTTGCCGAGGAACTTAAAAAATCGGCCGAGGTTTTGGGCGATACTTTCGGTGGTTTCACATTTTCGGGTGGCGAACCTTTGGCACAGCCTGAGTTTTTGCTTGAACTCATTGAAAATCTAAAGGGTTATCACCTTTGCATTGAAACCAGTGGCTATGCCGACAGTGAGGTTTTCAAAAAGGTGATAGAAAAACTGAACCTTGTGATTATGGATATTAAATTGGCCGACTCTGAAGAACACAAAAAGTATACCGGTGCCCACAATGAAAAAATCTTAAAGAATTTTGAGATTTTGAAAAACAGCAATGTGCCTTTTGTAATAAGAACTCCTTTAATTCCCAAAATTACCGACACCAAGGAAAATCTTGATGCCATAGGGGAGATTGTGGGAAACGGCACTTGGGAAAAATTGCCCTACAATACAATGGCGGGCGCAAAATATAAAATGCTTGGGATGGAATATTCCCTATAACGGAAAGGTGATATTTATGTACAGTTTGAAAAACAGTTCGGGCTATGATGCTTCCTTGCAGTTAGAGGGTTGTTCCTCTAAAGAAGCGACCGAAATGCGAAAAGGCATTTTGGAGGCTCCCAACACCGAGGACCTTTATGAGATTACCGGTAAAAAGTATTACATTCCAAAGGGAACACCTGCCAACCAAATTCCAAAAGACTTGGAATTTGGCGACGCTTTGCTTTTTGAGCGTGGTGGTCTTTGGAGAGTAACGGTTGACGACCATTACCGTATTCCCGAAGGCGTAATCGTTGGCGCTTACGGCGAGGGCGAAAAACCAAGATTTTATGGCTCGGCTTATAACTACGCCGACCGTTCCTTGTGGGAAAAACACAATGAGCACATCTGGAAAAGGGTAATGCGTGGTGGCAACCCCGGAATTATCACCTTTGATGAAAAGTACGCTTTGGGTGTTAAAAAGTGGACGTTGGAAGAAGTAAAAGAAGATTATGATTACTATTATGAAGACGACACAGAGATAATTTACCTTTATTACGATGGTGATCTTGAGGAATTCGAAAGTATCGAAATCGGTCAAAGAGACAATGTTATCGTTTTGGAACACAACACCGTGCTTGATAACGTTTGTGTACGTCACGGCGCTGCTCACGGTGTGGACGCAGTAAACAATGCCCATAATGTTACAATTACCAACTGCGAAATCGGATTTATTGGTGGTTCAAGACAGTTTAAGCAGGTACGTTACGGAAACGGTATTGAATTTGGTCTTGGCGCTCAGAATATTGTTGTAAGAAACAACTGGGTTTACCAATGTTACGATGCGGGTATCACCTTCCAAAGTTGGACCAGTGGCACCATTGAGTCTTATTATCATAATATTGACTTCTCGGCAAACCTTATTGAGTATTGTTATTATGGTATTGAGTATTTTACCACCTGTAAAGAAGATGGTGGAAATTACAGTGAATATAAAAATATCACATTGAATGATAATATTATTCGTTTCTCGGCTTACACTTGGAGTCACGAGCAACGCCCTGACAAGTGGATGGCTTCCCACATCCGTGGTGGTCAATGGGCTTATGTTAAAAACTGCGAAGGTTTTGAAATCAAGCGCAACATCTTTGACTGCTGCCGTGGTTGTATAATCTTCTGGTGGTGGTACGATGAAGAAAAGAACTTCCTTTTCGCCGAACCTCACAACGGCTTGACGGTTTGCGATAATACATATTATCAAGGACCCACTTTTGACGGTAGAGTTATGACCTATCACCAAAACGTTCCCACAATGGCAAAGGATGAGGCAGGGCTTATCGAAGGAATTGCCCGTTTTGACCCCAAACCGAAAAAGATTGTTTGGTTGGAAGAGAATAAGTAAACCAAAAACCCCCAACGATATGGTCGTTGGGGGTTGTTTTATTAAAAAATAATTTTTTGTCGCTCCTGCCGCGACATGGCACGCCCTTTCTTATGTGGGCGAAAAGAAAGGGCGCAAAGATTCGCCCTAAAGGGGGAATTTCGATTTCCCCCTTGGGCGACAGCCTGAAATTTCATCAAAACGCCGACAAAAACTAGCGTTTTAAATTTGTCGGCAGAATATGATTAAACCTTAAATCACTTCTCCGTCGCCCTAACCCCCTTAAACGACAAGGGTTTCACCCTTGACCCGATGGGATAGTGCGACTATTGAGAGTCGATTTTCTATTTTTGGTAATATATTAAATGTAAAAACCCCCAACAAATCGTTGGGGGTTGTTTTTATATGTTTTCTAAAATAGAGGTTCTGAATTTGTTGGGGGTAATGCCTTTTTCTTCTTTAAAACACTTAACATAATGGCTTAAATTTGAAAAACCACATTCCATGGCGATATCGGTTATGCTAAGCTCCGTGTTGGGAAGCAGGGAAAGGGATTTTTCTATTCTTAGTCGGGTTATGTACTTAGAAAAGGTCATTTTATAGGTTTCTTTGAAAACACGGCTAAAATGACTGTAACTCATAGAGGCGTTTTCGGCCGCCGCTTCCAATGTTACGGTGGCAAAATTCTTGTTTATAAACTCTTTTGTGCTGTGGATTGCAAGGTTTTTTTCCTTTTGACTTGCCACTTTATCGGTGGGGAGCTTTTTAGAGAAAACATAAGCCATTAGTTCCATAACAACCGATTGTAAAGTCAGTCTTTTAACGTAATCGCCCGAGGTATAGTTGGAAAAGGCCAGTTTAAAACGAGAATGAATATATCCGGTAATCTCGTTAGAAGGGAAGATGCAATACTTGGGCAGTTGGGAAGTATAGAAATTCGCTTTTGGAATGGGTGTTATGGATATAACATCCAAAAGATCGGGGTTAAAATTAATGGAGAAATGCTCATTAATGCCATAACGACCGTCAATTCGGTGGTTGCAATAGCTATTAAGGAATATCCATTCACCTGATTTCAGGGAAATTTCGGCATTTTCTAACATAATTCTGAGCTTTCCTGAAATGCAGTAAATAAGTTCAATATTATTGTGGCAATGGTAGATTCCGTCGTATGGGGCAGGTTTAACGGCGCTATGCACAACGTCGATACTGTCGGGTCGTGTTTTGTCGAAATTTAGGGGTTTGGCCGTAATTCTATCGGCAATTTGCATAATAAAAGCACCTCCTTGTTTAGAAATAATAACTCAAAATACCGAATTTGTCAATAGAAAGGCGAATTTACACTATATATTGTGATATTTTGATTTTTTAAACACAAGCATCAAAAAAATATCAAAAATATAGCAAAAATATAACGAAACACCACAAAAATATAGTCTACATTATATGGGGTTTTTTGTATACTTACTGTAGGTATTCATTGAATTCTGTTGTGAATTTTGTACAAAATGGGTTAAAAACTTATGGTAATTAGTGCATCTTACATCAACACAACTGAACAAAATGGCATCTCCAAGGGGGATTTTTGCCTAAAAAAAGAGGTAGATGGCGTAACTGCCGTCTATTTCAGTGTTTCTTCGCGCGCGTATATAAATAGTGACCTTGGTGGCGTCATCCAAATAGGCGAGTTAAACATCAAAAAATGGATGGCTGACTGGCGTTATAAGGAGTTTTGGTGCTGTCCTGCCTTTGGTGGGGAAGAGACCGATGATATACCTAACAACACTCAATGTCTCCTTTATATAAAGGCAGATGGGAAATACGGGGTAATTTTGCCCGTTGTTTCTGAGGTTTATAAATGCACCTTAGAAGGTGCTGCCGACGGTATTGTTGAAGCTAAGCTTTACAGTTGGTGCGAAGGCTTAACGGATATTAATGCGCTTGCTTTTGTGACTGCCGAAGGCGATGATCCTTACAAATTAATCAAACAGTGCGTACAAACTGCGTTAAAGCTTTTAAACAACGGGTGCAAACACCGTGAAGAAAGGGTTTTTCCTGAGGTATTTAAATACCTTGGTTGGTGCAGTTGGGACGCTTTCCAAATCCGTGTAGATGAGGATAGCCTTGTTAAGAAATGTCAGGAATTTAAGGATAAGCAAATTCCTGTGCGCTGGGCTATTATTGACGATATGTGGGGCGAAGTGCGAGACTTTTGGGGCGCTAAATATGAGAGTCGCCAAGAGATGTTTAGATTGATGCACGCCTCCAAACTTTACTCTTTTAAAGCAGACCCTAAACGTTTCCCCAATGGGCTTGAGGGTTGCATACATAAAATCAACGAATACGGTATCAAGGTTGGTATGTGGCACCCCACAACCGGCTACTGGATGGGGGTTGACCCCGAAGGTGAAATATACCGTGACTATAAAGACTTGTTTATCGAGATGCACGACGGAAGACTTGTTCCGTCCTATGAAAAAGAGAAGTCTTACAAATTTTACAGCACTTACCATCGGTACCTTAAACAATGTGGCGCCGAATTTATAAAACTTGACAATCAAAGTATGACACGCCGATTCTACAAGGGCTTGGCTCCTGTGGGTCAGACATCCCGTGAGTTCCACCAAGCGATGGAGCAATCGGCCAAGGAATATTTTGACAGTGTAATGATTAACTGTATGGGTATGGCAAGTGAGGATATGTGGAACCGAAGCGACAGTCCCATTTCCCGTTGCAGCGATGACTTTATCCCTGAGGATAGGGAGTGGTTCGCAAAGCACATTACCCAATGCGCTTACAATACATTGATTCAAGGCGAGTTCTATTATCCCGACTGGGATATGTGGTGGACCGATGATGGTCAAGCAGGTAAGAACAGTTTGCTCAGGGCTGTTAGTGGTGGCCCAATATATGTGAGCGACACTTTGGACCGAAGCCGAAAGGAAATTATCGACCCGTTGTGTTTAAGTGATGGCGAGATTTTAATGTGCGACCGTCCGGCGGCGCCCACAAGGGATTGCTTACTTGAAAACCCTGTGGAAAACGGCAAGATTTTTAAAATCCAAAATATAGCAAACCAAAGTGGTGTTATTGCCCTTTATAACCTGGATGCCGAAAACGGTATGGTTGAGGGTACAGTCTCTCCAAAAGATGTTGAGGGACTTTGTGGCGAGGACTTCGCCCTTTACGAGTATTTTTCCAAGACACTTCAGATTGTGAAGGGTCATGAAAAAATAGATGTTCGACTTGAAAATAACGATGACTACCGATTGTACATTATTGTACCTTTGAAAAACGGTAGAGGCGTTATTGGAAAGGTTGACAAATTTATTTCCCCGAAAACGGTCGAGCTTCGAGACGATGGCAGTATCGTCCTTCGAGAAAGCGGAACCTACGCTTTTGTTGAAGACAACGAACTCGTACTTAAAACGGGAGAACAGCAAGATCTAACTTATTTTACTCAGGAGGCGATATGTTGAATTATTATCGTTTGAAAAAGCAAGGTACAGAATGGGTGGCAGGTCTGGCCCGTTATATGATTTTGATTGCCTTTGCTTATGTTTTGTTTTATCCCTTTATCTTTATGATAATCAACTCTTTTAAGAACACGGCCGACTGGTTGGATCCTACTGTTCAATGGGTGCCCAAAGAGTTCACGTTCGACAACATAATTGCGGCATCCCAAGTATTGAAATACGGAACAAGCCTTATGAGCACAATAGTAAACGGAATTATATCGGCTTTGATATCCTTCTTCTCCTGTGCTGTTATAGGTTACGGCTTGGCAAGATTTGATTTTAAAGGCAAGAGCATTCTTGTTGGTATTATGATCTTGTTAATCCTTGTTCCCGACCCAATGCTTATGATTGCAAGTTATAGTAACTTCCGACACTTTGATTTCCTTGGAATCTTAAATGGCATTTCCCAGTTAATAGGTGTTGACATTAGACCAAATCTTATTGACACGCCCTTTGTTTTCTGGCTGCCTGCCCTTTTGGGAACCGGTTTGAAGAACGGATTATTTATCTACATATACATGCAGTTCTTCAAAGGCCTTCCAAAAGAACTTGAGGAAGCTTCCTGGATTGACGGTGCAGGACCTTGGCAAACCTTCCTTAGAATTGTTCTTCCTTCATCGGGAGCAGCAGCAATTACGGTTTTGGTATTTGCCGTGGTTTGGTATTATAACGACCATTATCAAGCACAGCTTTATTTCTCAGACAATTATACATTAAGCGTAATGCTTGCGAACTTTAAGGCAAACATGACCTCGGGCCTTTCAAAAGAGTTTACTCTTTCGGCCGGTGCATTGTTTACGGCAGCATCCTTTATAACAATTGCTCCGTTGCTTGTTTACTTCTTGTTTATGCAACGTAAGTTCGTTCAAAGTATTGCAACCTGCGGTATCGTAGGATAATTTAAGTTAATTAGGCTCTAAAGCCAAATATAAAAAAGGAGAATTCATTATGAAATCAAATTTAAAAAGAATTTTTTGTCTTTTGCTTGCATTAGCAATGATGTTCTCTGTTGCTGCTTGTGGTAAAGCTAGCGGCGATGGTTCAACCCTCAATTTCGACGACGAAGGTTGGGATATCGATGCAGGTACAACCGGTACCGGCAACGATGCTGGTGACAAGGGCAACACTTCTGTTGTTTCTACTAAAGACAACGTTGTTAAAGAACCTGCAGTTAAAAATGCAGACGAACTTTCTTTAGCAGAGCTTACAGCTCAAATCCCCTCAAACCTTCGTGGTTCAACCGTTCACGTGTTCTCTTGGAACCCTGTTAAAGACGTAACAGGCGCTGAGAAGGTTGTTGCTGACTTCGAGAAGAAGACCGGCATCAAGGTTAAATGGGAGCAAGGTTCTTACGACAAGTACGATGAGAGCATCGTTGCTAAGATCAACTCCGGTTCAGCTCCTGACATCATCCGTTACAACGCACCTAACCCTGCAAGAATGAGCTTAACTCAAGACATTCAATCTGCTACCGGCTTCGATTTCGCCGGTGCTATCTGGGATACCGAAGTTAAGAACGCATTTACAATTAAGAACAAGATTTACGGTATCAACATGAAGAATACCTTCAACAAACAACCTACCGTTGTTATGTACTTGAAATCTACCATCGAAAATAACGAACTTGAAGATCCTTACACCTTATGGAAACAAGGCAAATGGAACTTTGATAAGTTCATAGAAATGTGTAACGAATTCAAAGAGAAGACCAATGGTAAATGTGGTTGGATGAGTTCAAGACTTCTCGACATCATGTGGTTCAGAGGTATCGAATTCATCGAGTTTGACGGTGAAAAATACGTTAACAAGGTTACCGACATTAACAGCATTAACGTAGTAAACGATGTTAACGGCTGGTTGAAGGCTGACATTCTTTCCGGTGGTGGTTCCGAGACCGACGCGTTCACTGCAGGTAACTACCTCTTCTACTCCGATAACATCCTCGGCGCAAGAAGAAACGACTCTCTCCACTATGTAGAGCAAAAGAAGAACAACGACCTCTACTGCGTACCTTTCCCACAAGAAGCTGGCAAAACCTTCTATCAACCTTACTCTGAATCCGAAGCATTCGGTATTCCTAAGGGTGCTAAGAATCCCACTGCTGTTTACTATTTCTTAAGATACTATCTTGATGCTAACAACTATGACAGCAAGATGTTCTTCTCTAACAACCAAATCTTAGAGGTTTACAACTGGTGTATTGCTCAAACTAACCAACATCACACTATCGACAGATACATTACTCAGTCTTACGACGAAAGATGGTGTGGTCTTGAAAGAATGCTCAGAGAAGGCAAGGTACAAGCAGGCGATGCTCAAAAAACACTTGAGTCTCTCAAGCCTAAGTTCCAACTTTGCGTAGATAAAGCAAACGATGCTATTAAAAAATTCTAATTAAACATTAAGGAGTGCAATTATGAAAAAAATATTAGCTTTTGCACTTGCCGTTATGTTAGTTCTTTTGTGTTGTGCTTGTGGTGAAACCCCAACCAAAAAGCCGGCAAACAACGATTCTACCGGAAACGACAGCGTCGTTTCCGAGGTAGAAAGCGAAAATGCATCTTCCGAAGAGGAAGTACCTAACGGCTCTGTTACAGTTGGCGACACATTATACGAATCCGTTATCGTTGACGAGGATAAGGTTGTCAAATTTGAACCCGTTGCAAAAGGTGGTCTTTCCGGTTTGGAAACTCCTTGGAATGCAGACGTTTTAAAGAAAACAGGATATTCCGATGAACTTGCTGCAAAACGCAGAGAAGAAATCGTTAAAACTCCCAACACAATGGACATTTACGGTAAAGAGATAACCGGTAAAGTTTATTATGTTTCTCCCAACGGAAACGATGAAAACGACGGTTTAACTCCCGAAACTGCAATCCAAACCCTTGATGCTGACTTCTTCTATTTGAAGACAGCTCAACCCGGCGACGCTGTTTTATTTGAGCGTGGTGGCGTTTGGAGAGTTACCAACAAGTTCAAGCCTTTAGAAGGCGTAACCTACGGTTCTTACGGCGAAGGCGTTAAACCTTCCTTCTATGCTTCACCTTATAACTACGCTGACGAATTTTTCTGGATGCCCAGCACCCGTGAAAATATTTGGAAGATAAATATTGCCGATGCTGACATCGGTTTGGTTGTAATCAACCACGGTGAGCATGTAGGTGTTAAGACCCTTAACGGTTTGGTTACTTTAAGCAACAACTTCGATTACTATTTCAACAAGAACGAAGACTTACTTTATATGTACTATGACGGTGGTAACCCCGGCAAGGCATTTGAAGATATCGAAATGGGTTTCAATATGCCTATCTTTGGTTTCTCTAACCAAGAGAATGTAACTATCGATAACCTTACATTTAAGTATAGTGGTCGTTTCGGTGTTGATGCTGGTGGCGTGGACGGATTACGTATCACAAACTGTGAGTTCGGCTTCATTGGTGGCGCTATCCATAGTGGCACAACCCGTCTTGGTAACGCAATCCAAGTTTGGAACGGTGTTGACGGTTTCGTAGTTGATAACTGCTGGATTTACCAAATCTACGATACCGGTATTACCTGGCAGGGTGATAACGAATATAAAGCAAGCCATATGAGTGACGTTTACAAGAATATTTACATTGAAAACAACATTCTTGAATACTGTGCAATGTCCTTCGAGTTCTGGCACGGTAACTGGGAGTATGATGCAAGTGGTAACGTTACTTATAAGCACAGTTTCGAAACTCGCGCTATTGTTGATAACTTCAGGGTTAAAAACAACATAAGCCGTTTACCCGGCTGGGGCTGGTGCGTTCAACGTCCTGACCCCATCGGTTCTCACTGGATGTCTTATGGACATATTTTCCCAAATGCAACAAACTGTGAAATTTCGGGTAATGTATTTGACTCGGCTTATATGCACCTTGTTCGTTGGCAAATGAATGCCGGCGATATTGATAAAGGTCGAAACGGTCAATGGGATATCAGTGGTAACTACTGGTATCAACAACCAAGCCGTGCTAATAACGGTATGTGGTACAACGGTAAACAGGATACTATAACAAGCCAAGCATCATGCGATAGCTCTGTTAGAGGCTTTGATAAGAATCCTGCTGAAGTTAAATGGTTCGAATAGGCTAAATCTAATATCAGGGGGAAGCAGTAACCCTGCTTTCCCCAATAGATGGTAGATATTAGATTGTAGCCCCTGTATAATCTACCGTCTAACATCTATCATCTACAAGGCAAGGATGTAGAAATTAGACCGTTTAACCCAAGGCAACCCTTCGCTACGGCGAATTTATATATAAAAAAAATCCTTAAAAAAGGAGAAATGAGAAAAGATGAAAAAAATTCTTCGTTTATCTTTAGCGCTCTTGCTTACAATCAGCATGATTTTTTCGAGCTTGATTTTTGCAAGTGCAGATGTTGTAACTGTTTCCGACCAAGATGCTTTACAAGCAGCAGTAGCAGGAACAGCATCAACCATATATGTTGATGGGTCGATTACCCTTGAAGACCCATTAAACATTAGTCGTACGGTTACTTTTGTTGGTGGTACCATTGTTCAAAACAGAACCGGTAGTACCGATGATACCAAAGAACAAATTAACGTTCTTGGTGGAACCGTAACCTTTAAGGACATTAAATTAAGCGTTGTTTCGGGTACAAGTGCACCCGGTATGACTATCGGTGGCTCTTCAGTTGTTATTTTGGATGGCGCTTATGTTGAGTCCAAAAAGAATGATACTATTTACTTAAAGGCTGACTTTAAAGGTATGCTTAATATTATAGGCAATACCACAATTTCGTCCTCAGCTTGCTTGGCATTTAACTCGGCTGCAAGCAGTGAAGGTGTTGTAAACTTCACATCCGGTACAATGACAAATACCAGTGGCGATACCATTAAATTCCAAGGCAACACCGTGTTTAACGTAGGTGGTGTGGCTGGTGAAACAGCAGTATTAAACCTTACCGGCGACGGTTTCTGGTATAATAACGGTCACTCTATTGTTAACATTTATGATGGCGCTCAAATTACTACTGCTTCAAGACTTGCCAACTTTAACCCAAGTTCTTCCAAAACCGGAACTATGAATATTTATGGCGGTGTAATTACCTCAAATGGTACTTTGCTTGATATAAATCAAAGCATAAATGTTAACATTTTTGGTGGCGATTTTACTTTTGCAAGCAACTTTTTATGGGTTAAATCCAACAGTCCTCGAATTTTCATTTCCGGTGGTAACTTCACCTGTAATGGAACTCCCTTCAATATTGCCGGTACACCTTACGTAGATATTGTTGGTGGTACATTTAACTTTGACCCCAGCGAGTATGTTGCTGCCGGCTATGGCGCAACCTCTTCAAGTGGCAAATATACAGTTGGAACAAACTTAGGCACACCAACCGTTGTTAGCAGTTCGGCTGATTTTATATCTGCTATTGACAACGGCGATACTTACATTCAACTTGGCGCAAGTTTCGAATTGGGCGCTACTGCAACCATTGATTCCGAGGTTTACATTGACGGTAACGGTTACACTATTACCGGTGGTTCTCAAATTGTAGTTTCCGGTACAGGAAACACCGTTACACTCAAGAATGTTAACTTTACCCGTGGTGCCGATACTATTAAGGTTACAGGTAATCCCAACTTGATTATTTCAGGCGGTGAAATCACTTGTACCAACACAGGTTCGGGTAACGAAGGCGCACTCTACTTGGCAGATAGCTGTAAAGCTACTGTTTTACTTACCGATGATGCTGTAATCAAGTCCTCTAACTGGGCTGTTTACACAAGTCAAGTAAGTACACAAGCTGGCGCTGTTGTTAATTTTGTTGACTGTACAGTTCAAAAACTTTCTACTACCGGTCAAAAGAAACTTTTAAACGTCAGAAGTGACGCTACTTTAAATATCGGTGGTGGCGAAGCAGGCCAAGAGGCTGTTCTTACTTCAGCTTATGGTCAGGTAGTTTTTGACCAAGCTGGCTACTATTATACAATTAACATTGTAGATGGCGCAAAAATCACTGTAACCAGTGGCGACTGGGCTGTGGTTGCTAATACACAGGGATATCTTAATATTCTTGGTGGTGAAATCAATTCCGGCACAGGTGCTGCCGTTATGGCTGACGATAGTAACGGTAAAATATTCATCGCCGGTGGTACAATTACAGGTAATACCAACGACCGTATTGTTGGTAAGAATAATGGTGATCTTGTAGTTGTTGGTGGTACATTCTCCAACACCGGTGCAGGCGCCATCTTTAAGACTCATTCTACCACTGATAAAAAAGGCTCATTGTTTATTGATGGCGATAACATCACCATCGGTACCGACAGTGTATTCCTTACCGTTGATGAAGTTTACCCCATAGTTATTAGTGATCTTATACTTGAACAAGAAGCTACCATTATTAATATTACTGAAAACGGTGGCGACATTGCACTTAACAAATGTGAAATTAGTAGCTCAGGAAGTGCCATCACTTCTTCCAGCACAGGTATAATTGACCTTACAAACAACACAATTGTTGCTTCAACGGGTGGCGAGCCTATCACAGGTGGCACTGTTAAAGTTGACGAAACTTCTTCCATTGGTGCTCCCGTACTTCACGAATTGGTTCAACTTATTAAGGATACTCCTGCAGGTGGCACTGTAACAGTAAACAAGGATTATACCGGCGTTCCTGCTATTACAATTAGTAAAAACTTAACCTTCACAGGTACAGGTTCAATTGCTTTCCAAAATGGAGGTTTTGAAGTTGTAGACGCTGATGTTGTTTTTGCCACAGGCAATACCATTAATGTAACAATGGCTGCCGATGATGCAGACGGCACCAATCGACTCTTCCACCTCACCAATGGTGCAACTCTTACTCTTAGCGGTGGTACATTCACCGGATATATAAGAATGGCCGGCGTTAACGCTGCCAATAAAGATAATCACGAAACGGTTACCGTAAACGACGGCGCAACCCTTAACCAAAAGAACTTCCGTATATTCGACGTTTCCAACGGTTACAACGAAGTTGTAATCAACGGCGGTACATTTACAGGTTCTTCTAATAGTAGTCCTATGCTTAGAATGAACGACGGAAGCGCTGTATTGAAGATTTATGGTGGTACCTTTAATTACTCAGGCACAAACGTAATTATGAATATCGGTAATGTGGGCACCTTGGAAGTCGGTGACCTTGCTACCGGTAAAGGCCCCACAATGACCACTTCGGGTACTAATTCGTTAATTTGTTACTTTGATACAAGTAGTGGTATACAAAATTCTTCTGCTGTAGTTAATTTTAACGCAGGTAAATTTACACAAAACGCCTACGGTTATAACATTTTCTTCAATAAGGCAGCAAAAGCTCCCATCAACATTAACGGCGGTACTTGGACAACTCAATGGTTAGCTACAGTTTATGTTAACGATAGCGGCATTACCGACTTAAGAATTAACGGCGGTACATTCGAAACCAAAAACGGTGACGAACAAACCGTTTACAAGAAAAATGGTGCTCTTACTGTTACCGGCGGTCACTTCATTGGCAATGGTAAGACGGCTACTATTTGTTCTGCTCCTGATACTACTGCAGGTGCTTTCACCGTTAACGATGCAGCAAATGATATAAGCAATATCACCTTTAAGCATAGCGGCAGTGGCGCATTGCTTGAGCATCGCTCTGCAGTTGACTTCAATATTATTGACACTAACATCACTTCTGATTCCATTGGTGCCGGTGTTTTAATTGAGAAGAGAACAAATGCTAACATAACAATTGAAAATTCTAACATTACTACCGCAGGTTCAGCACTTGCTTTGGGTAGTGACTTTACAGGTGCAACTACTGCCACAGTAGAGGTTATAAATTCAACATTAACCTCCACCGGTTCACGTGGTGTTGACAACAAATGGGGTGTTGTTGCAAACGGTCTTAGCGAAGCTGATTATTACAGAAACATCCCCAACTTCACAATGGACGGCACTTCTAAGATTATCGACAGCACCGAACTCAGAACAAACGGACAGCCCAAAATGTTCCGTTTCGCAGGTGGTAGCGGCAGCGCTAATACTGCTGCAGTTTCTGCTACAACTGCTTCCTTGGCTTCCGGCACTTACACCTTAACTCTTAATTACAGAGAAACAGGTGGCGCTTGGCCCTATGTTGGCGTAACTGCCGGTGGAAAGACCACAGCTGTTCCTAAAGCAAACTTTGTTGACGGTGTAATGACTTACACCTTCTCAGCCGAAGGCGAAGTTAAGGTAAGCCTTGGTAGAGAGACCATGCACGCTGCAGGCGCTGTTTACTTCGGTAACGTTAAGCTTACAGCTAACGGCTCTACAACCAACTTGCTTGACAGTAGTACTTTTAACAATGGCGACCTTGCTCGCAGTCCTATCAACACTTTGACTGCAGGTAACGCAGGTGCCATTATCCCCGGTTGGATTAATGAAAATCTTGCAAGTTTCCACGGCGCAAGAGTAATGGAAATTCCTTCCGACGACTTCTTCACTGCAGATAACCCTGTTACTGCTGAGAACTATGTTTACAAGTTTGAAGACGGCGACAACTTAGACGTTCTTTTAAGATTCCACATGACCGAAGATACCAACTACGAATTCAGTTATAATTATATGTCTTCGGACGGTAATCTTCGTACCAAACTTTACCAAGGTGGAATGGATAGACCTTTCTCAATGAATATTGAGCAAGACGAAAATAGTTACAAGACTATTGTAAAATATACATTAGGTAATGACGGTGACAGCACCGTTGAAAACGAAGGTACAACCATCTATATCGACGGTCCTGAAGATGCTTACGGCTCCATCCAATACCTCGGCAACTTCGAGATGTATGAAATTGATGGCGCAGGCAACCGTATTACAGGTCGTAACTTATTGGCAGGCTTTAGCCCAATGTATGAGACCGAAGGCGACTTAAGTCACTTGGGCACCTACCCAATGGTTACCGATTCTGCAGTTTCTTCTAAGCTTGAGAATGCTTACGGTGTATACTTCAGAAACGATTCTTCAGAAACTGATGTGGCTTCTATCGTTAAGGTAGATGATAACTTCTTCAAGAAATCATCCTTTGCCGAGAGACGTGGCGATGCCAGAAGATACCTTATCGAAAATGAAATTCATACCGATTTGGCTTATGACTATTCTGCTGACAAGGCTGTTAACGTAATCGACCTTCTTAAGGTTAAGAAGTATGAATCCGGTTTCGTTGGCGCAGATGACAAGGCTGAACAACTCAAGAACGATATCTTGTACAATACCGACGACACTGATATTGCTGACACAGGTAAAGTTTACTATGTATCTAACAGTGGTAGTGACAGCAACACAGGTACCTCTAAGGATAAGCCTTTTGCAACCTTAGCAAAGGCTATCAGCAAGGCAGCTGCAGGAAACTATATCCTTCTTGAGCGTGGTGGCGAGTGGAGAATGCCTTCCAGCACCGACGGCAGCGGTTGGGAACTCACCAAGGGTGTAACAATCGGTTCCTATACCGGTAATAAAGGCACAGATAAGCCTGTACTTATCGGCTCAGCTTACAACTATGCTGAAAAGACCTGGACCGAAGTGAGTGACAACATCTGGAAGATTACCTTAGATAAAAAGGGATCTGCTAACATCCCCGGTAACCTTTACTTCTTTACAAATAAAACCGACAAAGAACCTTCTTTGGTTGGTACAATCGTTAAAGACGGTTCACCCATCGGTCAAACCTGGAATACTTCTACAAATGAATGGGATCATGTAAGCAAAACACCTGCTGAAATCCTTTCTCGTAACGGTGAGGTATTCAGAGATTATGATGCTGAAGAAGCCAGCTGGCTTGAACAATTGCTCGGTATCAGTGGTCAGAAAAACGATGTTTACGTTTACTACGATGGCAACCTTACCGAGGACTTCAAGAAGATTGAAATTACCGAATCTCGTGACCTCTTCTTTGCCGCCGATGTTTCAGGTATTACAATAGACAATATTGCAATCAAGTATGTTGGCGCTCACGGTATTAATCTCAGAAGTTGTGACAATGCTACCATTTCTAACTGTGAAATCGGTTGGATAGGTGGTTCTCCTTCCGGTAACTCTGCTCTCGGTAACGGTATCCAGTTCGGTGTAGATGGTACTAACCTCATCGCAACTCATAACTACATTTACCAGAGTTACGACGCAGGTATTACTCCTCAAAACTGGAAAACAAGTAATTTAACAAGCTATGACTTCGCAAACGTTCAAATCACCAACAACCTTCTCGCCAACAACTTCGATAACATCGAGTTCTGGAACGATGACGGTGGAATGGAGATGACCGTTGACGGCAACATCTTAAAGGATGCAGCTTACTGCTGGTCATGGAATCAACGTATTAAGACAGGTAACGTTAGTATGTTTGGCTGCCATATTTACGGTGGTAGAAATGCTTACAACGACCAGTTGGAACTTGAGTTTACCAATAATATCTTTGATAACACCCAAGCTAACATCTTCTGTTGGTTCTGGGGTGGCAAGGATAATGCTGCTGAGTTACCCGCTACCTTCCCCACTACAGGTTCTCACTATATGATTCTCAGTGGCAACAGCTACTATCAAAAGGCAGGTTCCAATTCGGGTGGTCAGGTTAACTACTACGGTAACACCACTGATCCTGCTTACGCTTCAAGCCAAAAAGCATTTGAAGATGTAGTTAGAGTTTTAGATCCTGAGGCTGCTAATGCAGGCAGAGTGACCTATTTACAACAATGGCTCACCGACTTGGCTGAACAAGGCGATAATGAAATGGTTTACAAGAATATTACAGTTAACGGCGCAAATATTTCCGATTATGTAATCGTTAACGAAACCTCAACCGAGTATGGTACTTTATCGGTTAACAGTGCTATCAAGGCTGTTATAGGTGAATATTTAGCAGTAGCAGACTCTGCTCCTGCAAACGGCAAGGCTGTTAGAATTATTACCAATACTGCTTTGGCTCCCAACACTGTAAAGGTTTACGTTAATAACGGTACACTCTATATTGCAGCTCACGATACTCTCTTTGTTGATGATGCAATTTCAGTCTTCAAAGGTATCTTGGAGGACGGTAAATTAACATTTGCCAACGGTTATGAAAAAACCATAACACTTTCTTCTTATACTTACGAAGGTAAATCAGGTTTGAGACTTATCGGTGAATCTGATAAGAATCCTGTAAGTTACAACGTTGGCGAAACTGCAACAATTAACATTGCAGGTTACGCTAGTAACGGTCAAATAATTTCCGTTCCTCAGTTCAAGGTTACAATCTACAGCGAGGCAACAGGTCAAACAACAACAACTACATATTCCGGTACAACTGGTGTATGCTCATTTACTGTTTCTTCTAACACTGCAGGATTCGTTTACTGGACAGTTGTTGCTTGCGATAGCAATGGCAATAAGATTTCCGGCTTTGCTGAGGTTGACAGTGGCGTTCACTACTCAGGTAGTGTGGGCTTCGGCGTTAATAGTATAGCAAAATCTTCAACTAAGCCTTCTAATTTTGACAGCAACTGGGCTGCTGCTGCAACTGAAGTTGCAAGCACCAGCGCTACTGCTACTACAATGGAATCTGTTTCAGCCAACACAGGCTATGAAGCATACCGTGTTGTAATTCCTTATGAGAATGCTGGTGGCTTTGTAACAGGTTACTTAACCTATCCTAAGAACGCAAGCGCAAGCTCTCTTGGCTTAATGGTTAGATTCCAGGGTAACAGCGTTGCTGCTCCCGACAAGAACTATGATGCTAACGCTGCAGTATTCACCGTTTGCGCTCACAGTCTTGATTTAACCAAGACCGGCGATACTACTTATATGGATAACTTCAAGTCTTCCATCAACAAGGGCGGAAACAACTTCGCTTGGGATAACTCAACATTCGACACCTCTTACCTCGTTAAGATGGTTAAACGCGACCTCTTGGCAAGTAAGTTTATGATTGAGCACTTTACTGAAAACGGCTTGTGGAATGGCACAACCTTTACTGCTATGGGTACAAGTATGGGTGGCTTCCAGTCAATTGCTGTTGCAGCTCTCTTGGATGATGTAACCGGCAAGAATGTTACCACTCTTAATGTTTCATTACCTTGGTTGTGCGACCTTGGCGCTGAGACAAATAATCGCAAGGATAGTACTTGGAGACCTACTTATGCGTATGCCGACACTGTACACTTCGCTACAATGTTAGGTAATGTTGATGAAATTATTGTAAATGCTGGTTTGGGCGATGTTATTTGTCCTGCTTCTGGTGTAATGGCATTCTATAACACCATTAGCAACAACAATAAGACAATAATCTTCAGACAAAACAACACCCACAGTGGTGGTTACAATGGTGCGTACTACACCATCGTAGGTTAAACTTAATTAAGCTTCGCAAAAGCGAAGTCAAATCCCTCTCCCCGAAAGGGGAGGGGGAGAACCCTTAAAAATATTGGGTTTTAAATAGAGGATAAAAATTTATCTTTTATTTAAAGTCTGATATCAAACAATATTAGATTATAAAATTCTTTAGATTCAGAGGTACTTTTATGATGAGGAAAAAGGTTAGCAGGTTTATATCATTGGTGTTAGCTTTGTGTATGCTTTTGACTATTTGCTGCTCAGCAGAGGTAGGCGGAACTATTACAAAGACTGTTGACGCCGACCAAACTACTTCCACCGAGGATGTTGCAACTACCGATAAAGATGTTACAACCGAGGAAGATAGCTCGTCAGATTATGCTTCTTACATAGCAAATCAAGCTGCAACTGAGGCAACCGAAAGTGTTGAAACTGACTGTGATTTGCAAATCGGCGACACTCCTGCCACCTTAACCGTTACAGTTCCTGCTGACGGTCTTTACACATTAGGTTTTTCATACAAAGCTACCGACACAGCAACCGAAAAGCTTACCTTCTCGCTTAAGATTGATGGCGAAATTCCTTTTGATGAGGCAGCAAAACTTGTTCTTTCAAGAATTTGGGTAAACGAAGGCAAAAACCGTGTTGACGGTATCGGCAACGAGTTTGCTCCTAAGCAAATTCCTACCGACAAGTTCTATTTTGATGTTGTAACCGACATTACCGACTGGACCAACGACCCATACCTCTTCTTCCTCACTGCCGGCGAACATACAATTGAAATCTCAAAACTTTACGGCGAATTTAAAATTGAAAAATTAACCTTTGGAGCTATTGAAAACCCTGAAAAGTACACTGCACCTACAAGTGATTTTTATAAAGGCGAATCCATTATCATTGAAGGTGAAGACGCTAAAATCAAGACAAGCCATTGGCTCGTTGGTAAGAGCGACACATCTACTGTTGATATTACCCCTCAAGACTCTGCTAAGAGCCTTGTAAACTACATTGGTGGTGGTAACTGGTCAACAAATGGCGACACTTTGACATGGGAAACCCCCGAAATGAAGGCTGGTTATTACAATATTGCCTTTATGTATCGTCAAAGCGCTGTGCTTGGTGCAAAGGTTTACCGTGAACTTAAGATTGACGGTAAAACTCCTTTTGCTGAGGCCGGATATGTTGGCTTCGCTTACACCTATAAGTGGCAAGAGTCCGTATTTGCTGATGAAAACGACCAACCTTACTATGTATGGTTTGACGAAGGCAAACACACTATCTCTCTTACTGTTGTTCCCGGTGAAGTCGCTGAAGTTCGTGACCTTTTAAAGGAAGCAACTGCTGAAATCGGCGACCTTTACATTGATATCACAATGATTACCGGCGAAACCGTTGATACATACCGTGACTATGATTTGTTCAAACAAATCAGTGATATGCTCCCCAGAATTCAGAGCATTTATAAGAAACTTTCTAAATGTAGCAAAGAACTTCAAGAACTTACCGGTGAGAAGAGTGGTTCTTACATTTCGATTATCAACAATATGAACCAAGTTCTTCAACTTATGGTTGAAAACCGTTACACAGCTCACCGTTATAAGGATATCTTCTATTCGAGATACACCTCTTTGGCATCGGTTCTTTATGAAATGAACTCCATGCCTTTGGACCTTGACAAAATTTCACTTTATGCTAAGGATGCTGAAGAACCCATCGAAACTCCTAATGCTTTTGCTAGTATGTGGTACTCGGTTGAGAGATTCTTTATCTCCTTCGTTCAAGATTATAACAACGTATCAGTAGCTCAAGAAGGCGCTGAAAATATTACAATTTGGGTTAACTGGGGTCGTGACCAAGCTCAGGTTCTTAACTCCTTAATCCAAACCTCGTTTACCCCTAAAAACCCTGACATTTCCGTTAATATTCAGCTTGTTAACGCAACGGTAGTTCAGGCGATTCTTTCGGGTAAAGGCCCTGACGTATTGTTACAACACTCAAGAAGTGAACCGGTTAACCTTGCAATGCGTGGCGTATTGTACGATTTGAAAAAGTTTAAGAATTACGATGAGGTTATGGAACAGTTTGGCGAAGGTGCCGACCTACCTTACCTTTACAAGGGTGGTTCTTACGGCTTGCCCGATACCCAGTCCTTCTACCTCATGTATTATAGAACTGACATCTTAGAGGAAATGGAACTTGAAGTTCCTGAGACCTGGGAAGATTTCGAAGAGGTTGTAAGACTTCTTGCAACAAACAACCTTACTGCTTGGATGCCTAACAACACCATGACCAGCGTTGGTCAGGCTAATACCGGTATTGGTAGTATTAACCTTTTCCCAACCCTTATGTTACAAAGCGGAGTGGACCTTTACGAAGAGGACGGAAGAAGCACAAATCTTTCTTCTTCCGAAGCAGCTGTTATCTTTAACAACTGGACCGATTTCTACACAAAGCTTAGAATGCCTCGTACAATGGACTTCTACAACCGTTTCCGTACAGGTTCCTGCCCCATCGGTATTTCAACCCACACAATGTACACCACTTTGAAGGCAGCTGCTCCTGAAATTGATGGCAAATGGTCGGTAGCATTAGTTCCCGGCACCGTTAGAGAAGACGGTAGCATAAACCACGTTACCTCCGGTGGTGGTAGTGCTTGTTCAATTATGAAGAACACTAAGAATCCAGATGCTTCTTGGAAGTTCCTCCAATGGTGGGTTGATGCAGATACCCAGCTTAACTATTCAAATGAAATTGAAACAATTCTCGGACCTACCGGACGTGTTTCCGTTTCAAACATCGAAGCTTTCGAAGCATTACAATGGGATATGGAAATGAAGGAAATCATCGTTACTGCTATGAAGCAAATCGAAGAAGTTCCCGAGTATCCCGGTAGTTACTATGTATCTCGTTCCGTATATCAAAGTTTCTGGAACGTTGTTGAAAACAACCAAAACACAAAAGAAACTCTTCTCAAATACAGTGAAGAGGCTAATATCGAAATTGAGCGCAAATGGCGTCAGTATGAGAACAGATAAACAAATAGAAAGGTGAGAAAATAATGAGCACAAAATCTTTAATTAAAAAATCCAAAAGCTCAAATTTGAGTGAAAATGGCGCCTTTTATTTGGTTATGCTTCCCTTTGTGAGTCTGTTCTTTATATTTAACATTCTCCCAATTTTAGCATCAATGGTATTGAGCTTCTTCGATTTCGATATGGTGTCAACACCAATTTTCATCGGACTCGAAAACTATTCAAGAATGTTTGCCGGTGACGATACCTTCTTAAAGGTTCTCGGTAACACATTAAAATTCTCCGTTGTAGCAGGACCCGGAGGCTTCATTTTAGCCTTCGTTCTTGCTTGGATGATTAACGAATTTACCAAAACCGTTCGTGTTATCTTAACATTTATCTTCTACGCTCCCGCACTTGTTGGTAACGCATACTTCATTTGGCAAATTCTTTTCTCGGGCGATAGCTTGGGTTACTTAAACAACTTCCTTATCAGTTTTGGTTTCATTTCCGAGCCTATCAACTGGTTCCAAAACACTTCGTACAATATGACAATTCTTATCATCATCCAATTGTGGATGAGTATGGGTGTTACATTCCTTTCAAATATCGCAGGTTTGCAAAACGTTGACGCTGAGCAATATGAAGCAGGCGCAATCGACGGTATCAGAACCCGTTGGCACGAGCTTTGGTACATTACATTGCCTTCAATGAAATCTATTTTGCTCTTCGGTGCCGTAATGCAAATCCAATCGGTATTCTCGGTAAGTGGTCTTATGACTACCCTTGTAGGTTACCCCAGTGTTAACAACTCGGTTGATACCCTCGTTTCCTACATTTCAGATATAGGTACTGCCCGTTATGAAATGGGTTACGCATCGGCCCTTTCGGTACTTTTGTTTGCCTTGGTGCTTTGCTTCCGTTTCGGTATCGGCGCATTATTAAATCTTGTTGGAAAAAGTGATTCTTAAGGAGGGCGTGAGACTTGTCGAAGTTTAAAAAACTATTATTAAAGTTTAAAACAGAAAAAGCAAAAAAACCACAATATCGACGCTACACACGCTCTACCGCTGGAAACATTGCTTATTTCTCTCTTTTGTTCCTTGCCGGAGCATTCACAATTTTACCGCTTGTCTATTGCGTAGTTACTTCATTTAAGCCTTTAGATGAGCTTCTTATCTTCCCCCCTCAGTTCTTTGTTAGAAGACCTACTCTTTCTAACTACTTAGAACTCCCATCACTTCTCGGCAAAATTCAGGTGCCTGTTTCAAGATACCTTTTCAACAGCTTGTTTGTCGCTTTTGCCGGTACATCTTTACACATCTTTGCTGCTTCTTTAGCTGCATTTACCTTCTCAAAATCAAAAATCAAGGGAAGAAAGTTCTTCTTCATGGTTATTCAAATCATGCTTTTGTATAACAGTGTTACATTGAGCGTTCCCCAATACTTGATTTTTACAAATCTTAAGATGATTGATACATATTGGGTATATATCTTACCTGCAATTCCATCAGCAACCGGTTGCTTCCTTATGAAGCAATACATCGACGTTTCGGTGCCTGACGCTTTGATGGAAGCTGCAAGAATTGACGGTGCAGGCGTTATTAAAATGTATCATAAGGTTGTAATGCCTATTTTGAAACCCGCTTGGATGACAATTTTACTTTTGTCCTTCCAGTCAATGTGGACCATTATCCCCAGCGGTACAATCTTTAGTGAGCAATTAAAAACATTGCCTCAGGTTATGAGTTCAATCTCAGCCGGTGGTATTGCTCGTTCAGGTAGTGCAATGGCGGTAACTGTAATTTTAATGATTCCCCCAATTTTGGTATTCTTAGTTACTCAAAGTAACGTTATGGAGACCATGAGTACATCAGGTATTAAATAATTGTTTATTCCTCAGGAAGGATTGTGAAATGAATTGAAAAGATTGATTTCAATTATATTAGTTATAATAATGCTTGGTTCGCTCGGTTTTACTGTTGCTGCTGCGCCGACTGATTCGTTCGTTCATAACGATACGGCAAGCGGGGCCACAGAAGCTGGGTTGACCCAAGAAATGTATAACGCGTCTAAGGTTATTACTGCCGGCTCTTTAGGACTTGAAAAAAGCCTTTCGGGTATTACAGATATTTGTACCGACGCTGATAATAATGTTTACATTCTTGTTAGCAACTGGTCTCAGGTTGTAATTCTTAACAGCGATTATACTTTAAATAAAATTTTAAAAGTAGTTGATGCAGAAGGAAACAATATTTCCTTTATGGGTGCAAAAGGTATGTTTGTAGATAAAGATGGAAAAATCTACATTTGCGATACCAGTAACCAACGTATCCTCATCACCGACTTTGATGGAAATCTTCTTGAAACTTGGGGTCAGCCCGAGTCAGACTTAATTCCTGAAGATTTCTATTATCAACCTTGCAAAATTGTTAGAACCGACAAGGGCTATACATATATTTTGAGTTTAGGTTGTTATTATGGCGCATTGCTTTATTCTCCTGAAAATGAATTTTTGGGATTCTACGGCGCTAATACGGTTAAATCATCGGCCTTGGATACTTTAGAGTATCTTTGGAACCGTTTAACCCAAACCGATACAAAAAAAGCTTACTCGGTTAAGAAACTTCCATATTCGTTCGTGGATTTATGTTTAGATTCTGACGGTTATATTGTTACCTGTAACGGCTCGGTTGAAGAAGGAACAAACGGTACCGGACAAATCAGAAAACTTTCTCCCAACGGCGAAAACATTATGAATAAGCGTAAGACAGATGGTACATCTGTTTCTGCTAACGATGTTAACTTCGTTGAAGATAAATATGTATCGTATTATGGTGTGAAGCGTTTCCAAAGTATTGTATCTGTTGATGTTGATGAAAACAATTTCATCTATGCTGCAGATAGACAAATAGGTTTCATTTATGTATATGATGAAGAATGTAACCTTTTGGCAGGTTTCGGCGGCGGTTCTGACCGTATAACCTATAAAGGTTTGTTTGATACTCCAGCAGCACTTTCTGTACACCAAAGCAATATTTTGGTTGCCGATGGCGACACAAATGCTATTACAGTTTTCGAACTTACCGAATATGGCAGACTCTTAATGGATGCTCAACTTACCTATATTAAAGGTGAGTATGCTGAGGGTAAAGTTCTTTGGGAGAAGGTTCGTGACCGTAACCAAAACTGCCAATTAGCATATCGTGGTTTGGCTATCGCATACCTTAGCGAAGGCGACTATGAAAATGCTTTAGAGTGCGCTGAAAAAGGTTTGGATTACACCGTTTACGATTTAGCTTACAAACAAATTAGAAATCAATATATTCTTGACAATTTCGGTTGGTTGGCTGCTATTGCAGTTGCAGTAATCGGAGGACTTATTGCCTTCTTTGTAATTGTCAAACGCAAGAATATTGTTTTAGTTAAGAACATCAAAGTAAAAACTGCTTTGGCTGCACCTGTTCATCCTTTTGGTGCTTTTGATGATGTGAAATACAAAAAACGTGGTTCAGTAGTTATTGCGTTGGTTATTTTGGCGTTATATTATTTTGCCAACGTATTAAAAGAAACTGCATCAGGTTTTATGGCAACAAACACAGATATTCATAAATACAACACCCTTTTCACATTGGCTGAAACTGTCGGCGTAATACTCCTTTGGGCTATTGCTAACTGGCTTATTGCTTCATCCTTTGCAGGAAAAGGTAACTTCAAAGAAGTTTTAATTGCTACCACTTATTCAATGATACCCTTGGTTATATTTACCTTTGTAAGGGTTATAATTTCTCATATTATTTCCCTTTCGGGATTAGCAGTTCTTGATGCAATAGGAACCGTTGTGTTGATTTACACCTTCTTCCTATTGAGCGTTGCTATTATGAGTATTCATGAATATGACTTCTTCAAGTTTGTGGGTACAGGCATAGTAACAATATTGTTTATGGTATTAATTGTTTTTGTAATATTCCTGGTTGGAGTGCTTTTGCAACAAGTAGGAGAATTTATAGTTTCAATTTTCCAAGAAATTTTCTATCGATAGATAATTTAAAAAAAGATTAGGGAGGGTATCATATAATGACCTTGAAAAAAATCGTTTCAGTATTTATGGTCGTGCTATTAGCTGTTTCTGTTATGGCTGGTTGCGAAGGCAGAGACTTTGTTGTTGATAAGTATGACGAAAAGGCTGAAATCGAAACCTTATCTTCCCAAGTTGTTGCAGAAAATGACCGTTTGATTTTAGAATATAACGACGAGTTTAAAGGCATTCTTTTAACCAACAAAGTTTCGGGAAAGGTTTGGTCAAATCTTACCTTTGATGAAAATAATGAACTTCAAGCCACTTCTACCTTAAACCTTAACCTTCAGGATATGAAGGTATATCAAAACGTTTTCAAATCCGGTGAGGAACCGTACAATAACGGAAAAATCAGCGTTAAAAAGATAGAAAATGGCGTAGAGTTTACATATTATTTCGACGATGTAAAGATTTCCGTGCCAGTTAAATATATTTTGGCCGAAGACTCAATGAAAATTTCTATTGATTCTTCCAAAATAAAGGAAGGTCACCCAACATACCGTATAAGATATGTTGTTCCTTCTCCTCAGTTATGTACAGTTAGAAGAGAAGTTGAAGACGCCTATATTTTCACACCTTACGGTAATGGTACTATCGTATCCACAAAGTCCACCGCAGACGGTGAGCAGGGTAAAGAGGGTGAATTAGGAAACTTTACTTCACTTACAACTTCCTCAACAAGGGAAACCAATGAAACTGCTTTAATGCCGGTTTACGGTGTTAAAGCAGGTGATGATGCATTGTTCTGCATTGGCGAAGAAACTCCCAGCTCGCTTGGTGTTACTTTCTATGCAGCAGATAAGACCAGTGTACGTTCAACCGTTTCTCCTAGCCTCTACCTTTCCGATTATGACTATTTTAAAGGTAAAGCTTCAAACGCAGGTAGTGTAAGACAACTTTCGGCCAGATCAAATGAAGTTATTACCCTTGGTTTCTATCCTCTTGAAGGCGAAGATGCCAATTATAACGGAATGGCAAAATGTTATCGCAAATACCTTGAGAAAAGTGGATTTATAACCGAATCTAAGATCGAAAAATCCCCATATTCCTTAACAGTTATGGGTGGCGTAATGTCCACATCCTCTATTATGGGAATTCCCGTTTCAACCCTTAAAACCTTAACAACAGTATCAGATACTGAAAAAATTATTGATGATGCTGTTAAAACTGTTGGCCAAAAGCCTATCATTGTGCTAAAAGGTTATGGTGAAAGTGGCGTTAATGTCGGCAAGATCGCCGGTGGTTATAAAATTGCTTCAGAGCTTGGAACCACCAATGATTATAAGGCACTTTTAGAGTATGCTAACAAGAATAAATATTCTTTGTTTACTGATTTTGAAATGGTTAAATACAGTAAATCCGGTGCAGGATTCTCCTTTAACCGTGATGCTGCCAAAACTGCAATTTCTCACGTTGCTGAGAAGTTCAACACAACTATTCCTCTTCGTCAGTTTGATGAAAAGAATCCTTATCATATTCTTTCTCGTCACAAAACCGGCGAGGCAATTGATAAACTTGTTGATTTTACCGACAAACTTGGTATTTCAAACATTAGTCTTTCAACCCTTGGAACAGTAACCTATTCGGATTATTATGATTTAGAAAATCCATATTCTTTAGCAAGCAAAACCGACAGCGAGTTTAAAGAATATCTCAAAAAACTTCAAAAAGGTGACAAACAAGTAGCAGGTAATGCATCAGCATATTATGCTGCAGGTTTGTTAGATGTAGTTTTTGAAACCGACCTAGAGGGTGACGGTAGTTTCCAATTTAAACACCAAGTACCTTTCTATCAAATAGTATTCTCAGGTGTTACACCTATGTACACTGAAGCTATCAATCTTGAAGCTCAACCTGAAAAGACTATTATGCAGGCGGCTACTGTTGGTATGGGCTTAGGATTTACAGTTGTTGATACCTTTGAACCTTCTTACATGGAAACAAACGCTGAAAGACTTTATGGTTGTGTTTATGGTTCCGTAAAAGATCGTATTAAAAAGTATGTTGAAAGCTATTCTGAAATTTACGCTCAAATCGGCGGAGTTCAAGTTGTAAATTATGAAATTTTAGAAAATGGCGTAACTGTTTCAACCTTTGCAAACGGAAAAGTGGTTTATGCAAATCAAACTGCAAATACCGTTGAATCGGAAGTTGGAACATTAGGCGCATATGAATTCAAGTTGGGAGGCGAAGAGTAATGGCAAAAAAGACAAGAGGCATCGAAGCCTTACGCCGTAGATATGGTTATACCTTCGTTCTCCACTGGGTTATTGGTTTGGTAACCTTCTTCTTCATTCCACTAATTTATTCAATTCTTTATTCTTTCAGTGATATTAGTGTGACTGAATCGGGATTTTCACTTGCCTTTGCTGGTTTTAAGAACTATGAAATGTCATTGTTCAAAAATCCTGATTACTTAGATGAAGTTCGCAATGCTATTGGTTCGATGTTTTATTCTTTGCCAATGATTATTGCACTTAGTTTGATTTTGGCGGTGCTTCTAAATCAGAAGTACAAAGGAAGAACCATAATGCGTATCTTATTCTTCCTTCCCGTTATTATCGAATCATCAGTAGTAATAAGACTTTTATCCGACCCTGCAATTAATGTTCCCATCTTTAATTTCAGCACCGAAGGTCAAGGTTTTATGGACTATGAAATGATTTTGGGAAACCTTAATTTACCCAAACAAATTATTGACTTCTTGACCTTCTTCTTGTCAAATGCAGTAAGTCTTACTTGGAGCTGTGGTGTTCAAATCATCTTGTTCCTTGCAGGTCTTCAAAGTATTCCCGAATCCCTTTACGAAGTGTCTAAAATTGAGGGCGCTAACAAATGGGATGAATTCTGGCAAATTACAGTTCCAATGCTTAGACACGTGTTGTCTTTGGTAATTATTTACTCAATGATTTCTAAGTTCACAAGCTCTACCAACCAGGTTGTTGCAGCAGCTATGGAACTCATGAGGGCAAACGATTACGGCAATGCAGCTGCTATGCTCTGGTTCTATTTTGTGGTTGTTTTGGCTGTTATAGGTATCGTTCTCTTCCTTTACAACCGTTATTGTTTAAAGAAATGGGATTAACCTTCAATTTATAAGTATATTTTTTGCGAGATGCGAATTATTATAAACCAAAACACCAAAAAAGGAGAAAAAACTATGAAAAAAGTACTCAGTTTCGCTTTGTCAATGATTTTGATAGTAGCGCTAGTCTTAACAAGTATGATTTTTGCTTCTGCAAGTACAACTCATACTGCTAATGACGCAGAATCTCTTAAGCTCGCTATCGAAAACGCTGTTGACGGCGACAAGATTATGGTTACCGAAGACATCACAGATGTTGAACCCTTAACCATCTCTGCCGACGTAACATTTGACGGTACCGGCTCTATTGCTTTCGCGACTACCGGTTTCGTTATTAAAGATTCTAATGTTACATTTGATGGCGACATTAAGGTGACTATGGGTGTTGATGACGATAGCAACAACCGTTTAATGGAACTTGCTAACGCTACAACCACTGCTTCCACCCTTACCATTAACGGTGGTGAATTCAACGGTTATATCCGTGTTGGCACCGGTAAAAGTTTTTCTGACGAGAATACTGTTATAATCAACAACGGTAAGTTTGTCCAAAAGAATCATCAGTTATTTGACATTTCTAATGGATATACTAACTTGACTGTTAAAGACGGTGAATTTGTTGGTAACGGCGCAGCAATGCTTCTCCGTACCAATGATGGCGCTGCAACTCTTAGAGTATATGGTGGTACATTTACTCAAACCGGCGCTAATCCTGTTTTTTGGATTCGTGCCAACAAAGAGTTTACAATTGGTAACGATGACGGTACAGGTCCTAAAGTAACCCATGACGGTACCGGCTACCTTATGCAAATCGGCGGTACAATCGATAAGACTGACGGTAAATACAACATCAATGGTGGTACCTTCACTAAGACTGGTGGCGGCAGCTACTTATTCGACCTTAACAGTGGCGTTAACTCCACCTTTAGTATTAATGGTGGTAATTGGAAAACCACTCAAGAAGCTTCTTTGATCCGTATTAATGATAGTGGTATTGTCGATTTCAAAATTACCGGTGGTACTTTCGAAACAACAGGCGCCGAGCCTATCATTACAAAGAATAACGGTGCTTTAACTGTTACCGGTGGTACATATAATATCACTAACGAATCCAGCACTGCTGCAGTTTTTTATTTGGGTAAAGATAAGACAAACGGCGCATTTGTTCTTGATGGTACAAAAGTTGTTATTAACCATAAGGGCAAGGGTTCTGTTATTGAGCATCACTCTGCTTGTGTTGCTAAAATTTCAAACCTTAAGTATGAAGCAAAAGGTGAGGAGGCAGCTCCCATTTTAAAGGTTGACGTTGCATCCAGCAGCACTGTTATTGTAGGAAACACAGTTGAACTTACCGGTTGTGAGTTCACTTCTGAAACTGCTCCTATTGTTCTTGCAGGATTGCCCTGTACCTTGATTTTGAATGACACAACTAAGATTACTGCAAAAGCAGCATTTGGTATTGAAAACCAAAACAAATCTAAGGTTGAGTTAAATGGTGCTGTTTTTGACTCTTATAAAATTACAACTTTAAACGATGCAGCTAACGGTAGTTTATCTATGTTTGCTACATTAAATCCTAATGAAACCTATATTTTCTCTTATAACCGTGCCTTTTCAAAGGGCGATGAAACTGCTCTTACTCCTTTTATTGAGGCAGTTATGGCTAACGGTACTACACAAGAGATCGTTCCCGAAAATATTGTTGAGAATACTGGTAACATTTTAAATACAACCGTTACCTTCAAGACTCCTGAAGGTATTGCAACTGCTAAAAATATCCGTGTAGGCGTTAAGGCTGAAGCCACTAATGTTAGCGCTGCTATTGAAAATTGGGAACTTTTTGCAACCGACAAATTCTCAATGGCAGTAGGCGACAATCTTATTGACCCTGCTAAGGTTTACAAAAACAGCGGAGTTGTTGCTTATGACCCAAGCCTTGATGAAGGCGTATTAATGGTTGAAGGTTCTTTCAACAACACAAACGTTGTTCTTTACCCTGTAAGTGGTACAGATTTCAATTTAGGATCACCTAAAATCTTGATATTTATGGGTAATAACGGCAGAACATACGAAACAGTTCCCGATCCGGAAGACCCCTCTAAAACTATACAAGTTTTAGGTAAAGTTCATCCTGCCGGTGCCGGCGCGCTTCACCAAGAAATGGAAATTGAGGCCGGCAAGACTTATAGATTCTCTGTAAACATTAAGTGGGCTTCTACTGCAGTTGGTTTAAACCCCGGCGAAAAGGAAGGCATTGAACTTCTTTACAAACAAAATGGCAACTATGTTGATGTTGGAGCAAACAAATTGCCTGAGGATCCCACTGAATATAAAGAAACTTATCTCTTTACAGCTCCTGCTGATATTTCAGCAAACACCAACAACTTTAAGGTTGTTCTCAACTTCGGTAGTGCGTTCGTTAGTGGTTATGCAACTAACTTCTCGGTTGTTGAGGTTGATCCCGTAACCAGCGCTGTTATCGGTCCTGAGTTGGTGAAGAACGGTGATTTCGCAACCGGTACTCGCGCTGAGTGGACCAAAACCGGTAATATAACATATGCAGATCCTTACGATTATGTTGAGAATTTCTTTAGCAAAGTAACACCTCACACACCAAGTATGCTTTACTTTGATGAGTCGAATAACTATGCATGTGAAGCTATTGTACTTAACCTTAAGCCCAATACTACATATGAGTTCATGTATCAAGTAAAGAATATTACTAGTAATCCTGATCATACCAATCAGTTGGAAATTTATCGTGGTCTTTATACCGATGATATGACCGACTCTAACTTGACCAATTTGGATTACAAGGATGAAGGAAATCCGAACGTTAGCTATGAAGAATTAGATAATAACTATCGTAGAATCGTATGGACAACCGACGATAATCTTCGTACTCATAACAACAGAAACTTAGACTTGCGTTTCCAAAGCCATGCAGGCGCTGCAGGTTATTTTGGTGCACTTACTGTTTATGAACTCGATGAAAACGGTAATCGCATTGGTAATAACCTTACTCTCAACACCGACTACGCTTTCGGTAGTGCTTTATGGGAACCCGTTGTCGGTTATGAAAGAAGAAGCACCTACTTAGTGCAAGAACCCGGTTTCTTAGATACAAAAGAACCTGCAACCATGGTTTATGCTGACGGTTCTGATAAAAACCAAAACTACTCTGCTACTGTTACAGTAGATGCAACTAAAGGTTACTGGCTCAGTGGTTTTTACATTAATATGAACGCCGGTGGTATTAAGCCCAGAGTTCTTTATCAATCAAGAAAATCTAATGGCGCTTATGAGTTACTTGAAGCTGAATTGAATTACAATAGTACAGCTTATCGTTTCGAAATGTATTTCGATATTCCTGAAGATGCTGTTGTTAAGAACGGCAAGACTGTTCTTAAGGTTCAAATGAACAACGGCAGTGCCGGTAAGGCTTACTTCGCTGAAGTTAGATTGGCTGAACAAGGCAAGTTTACAAACCTTATTACTTCTATGTCAGGTCCAAGCCTATTCCAAGAAATGCCCTATGATGCTGGTAAATTCGTATTCTATTACGATGACTCCACCTTTGATGAGGGTGACTGGTCCGGCGAACTTGCAAACACAACTGCAACAACCGGCGCAGTTGCAGGTATGGTATTCGACAGCAGTGACAAACCTCTCGAAGGAATTACAATGATGCTTACCCCCGGTAACAACACTTCAAAAACCGATGAATACGGTAACTACTCCTTCACAAAGCTTAAGCCCGGCAACTACGAACTTTATTTAGTAGAGAAAAATGGCAACAAGCTTCTTTGCTACAATGTAGAGGTTAAAGCAGGTATTCTTTCCAATATTCCTGTTATTAACTACATAAGTGGAGATGAGCTTATTGTTGAGCTTCCTGAGGATTCTGATGGCGATGGTACCATCGAGCAAACTCCTTACGGTGCACTTCGTGGATACTACTTAGATAAAGACGGCAAACCCATCAGTGGTGCTAAGATTTATCTTAAGGGTCTTGGCTTCGTTACAACCAACAACAAGGGTATGTTTGAGTTCTCAAAACTTCCTGTTGGCGAATACGAGGTTTACACCAAGTTGGCTGACGGTTCTGCACACGTGTTCAGAAAGGTTGAGATTGAGGCTTTCAAGGGTGCTCTTATCAAACTCGTTGAACCCAGCGTAGGTGGATTTAACTGGCTTTGGGTTGTTATCCCTGCTGCAGCTGTACTCCTTTTAGGTGGCGCAGCCCTTACAACAATTCTTATCATTAAGAAGAAAAAAACTAAATAATTAAAAAACATATAAATCGGAGAAATATGTTATGAAGAAGAGAATCGGCATTTCAATTTGGCAATTACAGCATCACTTCGGAGACAAGGAGGCACTGCGTATTGCGAAGCAAATTGGTGCCGATTCTGTTGATTTTTCCCTGGAAGGCAGCGAGTGCGACTATAGAAATCCGGACTCCCTTTATGCCAAAGGGGAAGAGGCTATAGCTGAGTATTATAGCGAACTTAGAAAATATGCTGAGGAAATTGGGCTTGTCATCGGTCAGACCCATGGCAAGCTTCCCGGCTTCCGTAATATTCCCGAAGAGGATGACGCCTTAATCGAAAACACAAGACTTGACTGTTTGGCTACTGCTTCTTTGGGCGCACCCGTGATGATTGTTCACAATGCAACATCCATTTATTTGGGTGCTAATCCCGACCCTGACATGATGCAGGATTTAAGCCTTAGAATGTTTAAGGCAATGTTACCCCACGCCAAGGCAAACGGCATTAAAATTGCCACCGAAACCTTTGGCGACGCAGTTAGATTTTCGGCAGTTGACTTTTTTGGCGATATTGTTGAGTTTGAAAAGGCTTACAAGGCTGTAAAGGAAATTGACGAACTAAAAGATTATATTACAATTTGCGTAGATACGGGCCACTCAAACAAGGCCATGCGCTACGATAATCCTACCCCCGGTGATGTTATTCGCCGTTTGGGTAGCGAGGTAACGGCTCTCCATCTAAACGATAATGATACCTTGACCGACCAACACAAAATGCCCCTTTCCGGCTGTATTGACTGGAAGGATGTTTTGGATGCATTGGATGAAATCGGATATGACGGTATTTATAACATGGAACTTAATTTGCGTCATTTTGGCGATGAATTAAAGGTTGAATATGCCGAATTTGCCATTAAAGTTATGAGAAATCTTCTCGATAAAAGAGAAAACCAGTAGAGGTATCATTATGTCTGAAAATATTGCAAAAAGAGTGGAAGAGCTTCTTTCCAAAATGTCAATAAGAGAAAAAATTGGTCAGCTAAACCAGCCGGAGACTCCGGTTGGTGCTGACCTCGTTTGCTTTAAAGAGGCTGTAAGAAGGGGCGAAGTAGGCTCAATCTTAATGTCGGTTGGTGCGACTGCAGGTAACGATGCCCAGGGTGCCATAAGCAACGATTTTTACAACGAAATTCAAAAAATCGCAGTGGAAGAAAGCCCCAACGGTATTCCGATTTTGTTTGGTCGTGATGTTATTCACGGTCACCACACCGTTTTCCCCGTACCCCTTGGTATGGCTGCTGCTTTTAATAACGAACTTGTTAAAAAGAGTTACAGTGATATAGCTACTGAGGCTTCGGCCGAGAGTATTCACTGGACCTTTACACCTATGCTTGACCTTTCCCGTGACCCAAGATGGGGTAGAATTATCGAAGGTACAGGCGAAGACCCATACGTTGGCGCTCAGGTTGCTGAGGCCGTTGTTAAGGGTCTCCAAGGTGAGAAATTAAGCGACAAGGGCAATATGATTGCCTGTGCTAAACACTATATCGGTTATGGCGCTTCCGAAGGTGGTAGAGATTATCACCGTACCGAAATCACCGATTACAGTCTTTATAACTACTATCTTCCTGCTTTCCGTTCAGCAGTTAAAGCAGGTGTTAAGACCGTTATGTCTTCCTTTAATGATATTAGTGGTCAACCCGTTACTTCAAGCCACTATTATCTTACCGAAGTTTTGAGGGATAATTTAGGCTTTGACGGTTTTGTTGTTTCCGACTATGACGCTATTATCCAACTTAAAAAACAGGGCGTTGCAAACACTTCGGCCGACTGTGCTAAGATGGCCCTTAACGCAGGTCTTGATATGGATATGCACGATGCTTGTTATATGGAAACCATAGAAAAACTTATCGAGAGTGGCGAGGTTAGCGAGGAGACATTAAACGAATCGGTTAGAAGAATTTTAACCGTTAAAATGGAAAAGGGACTTTTTGAAAATCCCTATTGCTATGGTGGTGAGTATGACAAAGAGGCTCACCTTAAGGATGCCGAGGATATGGCAACCGAGTCCATAGTTCTGCTTAAAAATGACAATAATCTTTTGCCTTTGGACAAAAGTACACATATTTCACTTGTTGGCCCTTACGCCACCGAAAAACGCTCACTTTTGGGTAGCTGGTGTATTGATGGCAAGACCGACAATATGGAAACCTTGCTTGATGTGATGAAGAAAACCTGTACCGGAAAGTTTGATTACTCTTGTGGATACGGACTGGGATGGGACAGTTCGGCTAAAAACTCCTATAATTCCGATGTTGTTGTTTTGGCATTGGGTGAGAGTTGGAGTTCTACAGGTGAAGCCCGTGCAGTATCGGATATTTCACTTCCTCCCGAGCAGTTGGCACTTATTAGAAAAATTAAGTCAACCGGCAAAAAGACGGTTGGAGTTATCTTCTGTGGCCGACCTATCGCAATGCACGAAATTTCCAACGATTTGGATGCTATCATCTATGCTTGGCATCCCGGCACTTGTGGTGCGAAGGCTGTTTGCAATGTGCTTTTCGGCGATGTTTCACCTTCGGGTAGGCTTCCTTCCACATTGCCCCGTTTCGCAACCCATATCCCACTTTATTACAATGTGACCTCCAGTGGTCGCCCCGTTAACTGCTATTACAATGAAAACGCAGCTAACTGCTATGTTGATACAATTCCCACACCTTGTTACCCCTTCGGTTACGGCTTGACCTACAGCGAGTTTAAGTACGAAAACCTAAAGTCTAGCAAGAAGAAAATCACAGCCGAGGCATTAAAAGAAGGAGAAAAGATTACCGTTTCGGTGACCCTTAAAAACGTGGGTAAATTTGATGCTAAAGAAACGGCTCAACTTTATATCCAAACCCCTGTTGCTCAAATGATGCGACCTTTGAGAGAACTTAAAGGCTATGAAAAGGTATTTATTAAACAGGGCAAGAAAGAAACTGTTAAGTTTGAAATCGGCCTTGAGGAATTGGGCTACTATAATCCTCGTGGCGAGTATGTTTTGGATAAGGGTATTAGAAGAATTTTCGTGGGCGAAAACTGCCTGACCGAAAACAAAATTGAAATTGAAATTTCTTAAAGAGGTAAATTATGATTACATATAACAACGGAATTTTCCACTTAAAAACTCAGGATACCAGTTATGTAATGGGCGTTTTTGAGGGCAAACTTTTAAATCTTTATTGGGGCGAGACTTTGGTTAGTGTGCCAAGCCTTGAGGCTATGCTCCCCATTAATTTCTTTAGAACATTTTCTTCTACCGATATTATGTGGAACGGCAGAAAAATGTCAACCAACGACCTTACAATGGAATATTCCGAGTATGGCAGAGGCGATTTTAGAACCCCTGCTTTTGAGGGTATAGACGGTGACTTTACCACTGCTTCCAACCTAAAATATGATTCTTACGAGATTTTAGATGGTAAATATTCCATCCCCGGTATGCCTGCCGTTTACGGCGAGGAGGGGGACAATGTTAAATCCCTTAAAATCAATTTGATTGATGATTATTCGGGTCTTAAAGTAAGCCTTCTTTATGGTGTTTTTGAAGATTTAAATGTTATCACCCGTGCAGTCATTTTTGAAAATACATCCGACAAGGCTTATCGCTTAAACAAGGCTTTGAGTATGACGGTTGACTTTAACTGCAAGGAATTTGATTTTATTCACCTTTCGGGCGTTTGGGCAAGAGAGCGCAAACCTCAAAGAACTTATGCCCAGAGCGGCACAATGCAGGTTGAGAGTATCAGAGGAACAAGTTCCCATATTCACAACCCATTTATGGCTTTGGTTTCTCCCGAAACGGGTGAGGATTTCGGTGAGGCTTACGGTTTTAACCTTGTTTATTCAGGCAACTTTATTGCCGGTGTTCAAAAAGAGGATTACGATATTACCCGTGCTTTTATTGGTATCCACCCCACAGGTTTTTCTTGGGTTTTAGAGAAGGGCGAAACCTTCCACACCCCCGAGGCTGTTTTGGTTTACAGCAATAAGGGTCTTGGCGAAATGTCAAGAAAGTACCACAAAATTTATCGCACAAGACTTTGCCGTGGCGTGTTGCGTGATGTTAAGCGCCCCGTTTTGATTAATAACTGGGAAGCAACCTATTTTGAGTTTAACGAAGATAAAATCTTGGAAATCACCAAGGCTGCTGCCGAGTTGGGCGTTGAACTTATGGTGCTGGATGACGGTTGGTTCGGCAAACGTGACCAAGAAGACTGCTCCTTGGGTGACTGGGTTCCCGATACTCGCAAACTCCCCAACGGAATTAAAGGCTTGGCCGAAAAGGTTAACGGCGAAGGTCTTAAATTCGGTCTTTGGTTTGAACCCGAAATGGTTTCTCCCGACAGTGACCTTTACCGTGCTCATCCCGATTGGTGCTTGCACCAAGCAGGTCGTGAAAGAACCTTGGGTAGAACCCAGTTGGTGCTTGACCTTTCAAGAAAAGAAGTTTGCGACTATGTTAAGGGCTTCTTAGGTGATATTCTTTCCACCGTTAGCATTTCTTACATTAAATGGGATATGAACCGTTACATTACCGAAATCGGTTCTCCCAGCCTTAGTGGTGAGAAACAGGGTGAAATTGCTCACCGTTATATGCTTGGTCTTTACGATATTATGGAATACGTAACCCAAACCTTCCCCCATGTGTTGTTTGAAGGTTGCTCGGGTGGTGGTGGCCGTTTCGACCCCGGTATTCTTTACTATATGCCCCAAATTTGGACAAGTGATGACTCGGATGCTTTAGAGCGTTTGGATATTCAATACGGCACCAGCATTTGCTATCCTTACTCTGCTATGGGCGCTCACGTTTCGGCTGTTCCTAATCATCAGGTTTACCGTACAACTCCCATGAAGTTTAGAGGGGATGTTGCAATTTGTGGTCAACTTGGATATGAACTTAATTTAGCCATCTTGTCCGATAGTGACAAGGCCGAGGTTAGAGAGCAAATTAAGGCTTACCACGAACTTGCCGACGTTTTCCACAACGGCGACTTGTACCGTTTAATTACCCCCGAAAACAGCGATGTTGTTGCCAACCAGTTTATTTCCGAGGATAAGAACACCGTAATTGTTTGCCTTTATGTTATGAGGGCAAGACCCAACAATTCCTTTAAATATGCAAAACTTAAAGGCTTGGATGTTAATGCTGTTTATGTGGACCAAAAGGGTAATGAATATACCGGAGATTACTTAACCCATTTCGGCTTTAAGATTTCTCCCGATAAGGATTACGACAGCAAAATTATAGTGTTAAATAAAAAATAGAGTGATAGTTATGAATAAAAAAATAGAAAAATTTGTTTTAGAAAGCATTGATAAAACCGTAAGATACAGCCCCAATGACGAGGGAACCCTTGTTGGCCTTCCCTTTAAGTACACGGTTCCTTGCGTTGGAGACCATTTCCAAGAAATCTATTATTGGGATACTTATTTTTCCAATGTTGGTATGATTATGGTTGGCAAGGTGGAGTATGCCAAGAGCAATATTGACAATATGCTTTGGATGGTAGAAAAGTTTGGTCATATGCCAAACGGCAACCGTACTTACTATCTTAACCGTTCGCAACCCCCCTTCCTTTCCAAGATGGTTCGTGATGTTTTTGAGGTTACCGGTGACAAGGAGTGGCTTTTAAATGCCTATAATACCCTTGTTAAGGAATACAAATTTTGGCAAACCGACAAGTTGGCTGGGAACGGTCTTAACGGATATTTCGGTTACGATGTAAAAGAAGACGACCCCGAAAACACTTTGCCCCGTTTTTGTGTCAGGTGTAAACTTGATATAAATGACATTGTGACCGATGAAGAAAGATATGAAAACTGCCTTGCCGCTTTCTCTATTTACGAGTGTGGTTGGGATTGTTCTTCTCGTTTTGTAAACAAAGGTCATCAGTTTAATGCTATCGACTTAAACTCTTTGCTTTACGATTTTGAAGAGAATATGAGAGTATTCTCCGAGATTTTAGACTTGGGCGAAGAAGAACTTTGGGCCGAGAGAAAAGAAATTCGTCGCAAAAAAATGAAGGAAATTATGTGGAACGAAGAAGAGGGTCTGTTTATGGATTACAACTTCGTTGCAGGTGAATTTTCAAACTATAAATCCATTGCAAGTTTCTTCCCAATGTTTGCAAACTTGGCAACAAAAGAAGAGGCTGCCAAGACAATGGAACTTTTACCCGAATTAGAGCAAGAATTCGGCGTTGCTTGTGGTGTAAAAGAAAACTGCAAATATTTCCAATGGGATTACCCCAATGTTTGGGCTCCTTTACAGTTTGTTATGTATAAAGCTTTGATGAATTACGGATATACTGAGGATGCTATGAGAGTGGCTGAGAAGTACGTAAATCTCGTTGAAGCAAACTATGAAGAAACCGACTGTTTCTGGGAAAAGTATGACGGTGTTACAGGCAAGGTTGCCAACCCTGAATATAAAACTCAGGCTAAGGTTGAAATGATGGGCTGGACATCGGGTGTTTATATTGCCCTTTCCGACGCCACCGAGAATAAATAAACTTTTAAAGGTGGGCTTATAATGCTTAAAACAACACCTGCAGTTTTTGCAGTTGGAAACAATTATCAAATAATGGTCCCCGTAACTAAGCCCTCTTTATTTTGGGTTGAGGTTGACGGCAAGGTTTATACCGATAGCCAAAACGGAATAATGCGTTCCATTTGCACAATTCACCGTGTAACAGTGCCTATGGAGGTTTTGGATAAGGCAGGAAAATACACCGTTTGCGAGAAGGAGATTATAGATAGAAAACCCTATTTCCCCGAAACCGAGGAAACGGTTAAAACTGAGTATAATTTCTATCCCGTGCCAATGGAAAACCCCCGTGTTTACCACGTTGCCGACACACACAATATGACTGTGGAGCCTATAAAGGCTGCTAAGGTTTTTGGGGATATTGATTTGCTTATTTTAAATGGCGATATTCCCGATCATAGTGGCGCCATCGAGAATTACGATGTGATTTACGAAATTATCGGCGAGATTACAAAGGGCGAAAAACCCACCGTATTCTCCCGTGGCAACCACGATTTGAGAGGTTATTTTGCCGAGGCTATGGCCGAATATACTCCAAACTATAACGGCAACACATATTACACCTTTAAGGTGGGTCCCATTTGGGGTATTGTGCTTGACTGTGGCGAAGATAAGGATGACACACATCCCGAATACGGTTTCACAGTTAGTTGCCACGAATTTAGAGAAAGACAAATCGACTTTATTAAAGAGGTTATTAAGAATAAGGAATATGAAGCAGATGATATCACCTGTAAAATGGTGGTTTGCCATAATCCGTTTACCAACGTTCAAAAGGAACCCTTCGATATTGAAAAGGAAATTTACTCCCAGTGGGCCTCCCTTTTGAAGGAATACGTTAAGCCCAACATTATGTTGGCAGGTCATATTCACGACTGCTTTATTTCAGAGGTTGGCAGTGATTACGACCATTTGGGTCAACCCTGCGTTTTGGTGGTAGGTTCCGATAAATCAAAGGAATACCACGCAGGTTGTGGACTCACCATCGGCAAAGATGCTATCGAGTCGGTATTTTGCGACAGCGACGGCAAGGTTTTTGGAAAGACTATTTTGAAAATTGAGGACTAATTATGCGTATATACGAAAATCCACAAAAAACAAGTGAAAACCGTTTAAAGGCCATTAGTTTTTATAATGTTGGTGGCGTTAGCGAAACCATTTCTTTAAACGGCGAGTGGGATTTCGCCTTTTTTGGCAGGGATATTGATGTTCCTGATGTTATTACCGAATGGGACAAAATTGAGGTGCCTTCTTGTTGGCAGTTAAAGGGATACGAAAACCCCAATTATTCCAATATTAACTATCCTTATCCTTGCGACCCTCCCTTCGTTCCCGATGATAACCCTTGTGGTGTTTATAGAAGAACTATTAACATCGGCGAAAAATGGGGCAAGATTTACATTGTTTTCGAAGGTATTGCTTCTTGTGGCTTTTTGACCGTTAACGGCAAAGAGGTGGGTTACACCCAAGGAAGCCATTTAAGAGCCCAGTTTGATATTACCAATTTTGTTCACGATGGCGAAAACGAAATTGTGGTAAAGGTTTTAAAATGGTGCTGTGGCAGTTATTTAGAGAGTCAGGATATGTTCCGTCACAATGGTATTTTCCGTGATGTAACATTGCTAAAACGCCCCGAAAACCATATTGGCGATGTTGAAACAATACCTAATGACAAGGAAATTTGCGTTAAATTAGAGGGCAAGGCAAACCTTAAAATTAAGGAAGCCGATAAAATTTTGTTTGAGGGTGAAATTGAAAACGAGTTTGCCTTCGCCCCCGAAAATCCTGTTTTGTGGAACGCTGAAAAGCCCTTCCTTTATACCATTGAGCTTGAAAGAGCAGGGGAGACTGTTATCTTTAAAACGGGTATGAGAGATATTAAAATTTCTTCAAAGTTTGAACTTTTGGTTAACGGCGTTTCGGTTAAACTTCACGGTATTAACCGTCACGATACCAGCAAGTACAATGGCTGGTGCCAGTCGGAGACGGAAATCCTTCGTGACCTTAAACTTATGAAGGAACTTAATATTAACTGCATAAGAACTGCTCACTATCCTCCCGTTCCAAGATTTATGGAACTTTGCAATGAAATTGGTTTTTATGTAATTTGCGAGACCGACATTGAAACCCACGGATTTGCAAGAAGAACAGCCGGTGGTAACGGCTATGACCCGGCTGATAATATTTGGCCTTGTTCCGATTATGCTTGGACTAATGAGCATCTTGACCGAATGGAAAGAATGGTGGAAACCTTTAAGAATTTCCCCTCTATCATTATGTGGTCCACAGGTAACGAAAGTGCCCACGGTTGCAACCATGTGGAAATGATTAAATGGACCAAAACCAAAGACAACAGCCGTTTAATCCATTGCGAAGATGCCTGTCGTAAGGGTCAAATTCATAACAGCGATGTTTATTCTATGATGTACCTCGGTTACGATAGAATTGAACAGTTGGCTCGGTCTAACGATATTAATATGCCGGTTTTCCTTTGCGAGTATGCTCACGCAATGGGTAACGGACCCGGCGACCTTGTTAAATATCAAGACATTTTTGATAAATACCCCAAAACTATTGGTGGTTGTATTTGGGAGTGGGCCGACCACGTTGTTGTGGTGGATGGCGTTCAAAAATACGGTGGCGATTTTGAGGGCGAACTTACCCATGATGGCAACTTCTGTTGCGATGGTTTGGTTTTCGCCGACCGTTCTTTAAAGGCAGGTTCCTTGGAGGCAAAATACGCTTTCCAACCAATTAGAACCACCCTTGAAGGCAACACCCTAAAGGTTAAAAACCGTTTAGACTTCACAAATCTTGAGGAATACGATTTGTGCTATAACATTACCGTTGACGGCAAAGAAGTTTATAGCAATAAAATAAATTTAGATGTTGAGCCACATTGTGTTGGCGAAATCGGGATTGATTTTGCTCCCGTGGCTTGTGAGTTTGGTGCTTACCTTAATGTAACCCTTAACAAAGATGGCAAAGAGGTTGCAGTCGAGCAGCACGAACTCGAGTGTGTAAGGCCTGAAATCTCGAAGGTAGAAGGCATTGCCTTGACCGAGGATAAATTAAATATTTATGCCAATGGCGATGGCTTTAGTTACACCTTCTCCAAACATTACGGCGCCTTTACAAGTATGATTATTGATGGTAAGGAGCAGTTGGCTGACAAGATGAAACTCTCGGCTTTCCGTGCTCCCACCGATAATGACCGTAATATTATAAATTATTGGGCAAATATGAATATTTGGCAGGGAGAAAACCTTGACATAGCCTTCCTTAAGGTATATAATTGTGAAATTGTGGGCGAAAGCATTGTGGTAGAGGGCTCTTTGGCAGGTGTTTCCAGAATACCCTGTTTCCATTATACCTTAAAGGTTACAATATCCGAAAATGGTATTATCGAAAACGACCTTAAGGTAAAGGTGCGTGAAAATGCAGTTTTCTTGCCACGCCTTGGTTTTGAACTTCCATTAGTGGAGAGTTCGAAAGAGTTTACCTATTTTGGAAGAGGCCCTGTGGAAAACTATTGCGATATGTACCACTATGCTCCCGTTTCGCTTTACAGTAGCGATGCTGACAGTGAGTATGTGGAGTATGTAAGACCTCAGGAACACGGAAACCATACCGAAACCAGAAAACTCCAAATTGGAAATATGGAAATTTACAGCGACAAGGCTTTTGAAATCAATGTTTCCAATTACAGTATTGAAGAACTTTATAAAGCAAACCACACCGATGAACTAAAGAAGGACGGGAAGGTTCATTTAAGGGTGGATTATAAGGTTACAGGTATTGGTTCAAACTCTTGTGGACCTGAAATTTCAGAAGAATTCAGATTAAAAGAAAAGGATATAGACTTTAAGTTCTATATTGCGCCCAAGAAAGGCTAAGATTTAAAATGGCATCAATTAAAGTAGACAAAGCAACTAAAAACTCGGCTAAAATCGGCTCCTTTTGTATTTTAACATATTTGGTGAGTTATTTAGCGAGAAATATTACCGGTGTTGTAACACCCTTGATAATCGGAGAAGGAAGTTATACCAAAAACTTTTTGGGGTTACTTACCACCATATACTTTGCTGTATATGCGGTAGGTCAACTTGTAAACGGTTTTTTAGGCGACCGTGTACGCTCCCGTTATATGATTTTAATGGGATGCTGTATAGCAGGTGGAGGAATGGCGTTGTTTCCTATGTGGAACAATACTGTTCTTAATATAATCGCTTTTGCAATGCTCGGTTTTGGACTTTCAATGCTCAGAGGTCCTTTAATGAAGGTTATTGCCGAAAATATGTCCCCCACAGCAGCCGAAACCGTTTGTGTGCTATTTTCGGTTGCATCCTTTGCAGGTCCTTTACTTGCAAGTCTTTTAGCAGTTATTTTTAAGTGGAAGTTGGTATTCTTTGTAACTGCTGCCTTTTCGGTGGCTATGGGTGTTGGCTCCTTTGTTTATTTCACAAATCTCGAAAGAAAAGGTATTATAACCTTTACCCCAAAAAAGGAAAATATTTTCGGTGGAATTAAGAAATTATTTTTAATTAAAAACTTTGTCTTCTTCCTTTTGGTGGCAGCTATTGTTGAAATTGGAACTTCTTCCATCAATTTCTGGATTCCAACATATATGACCGAATACTTAGGTGTTTCGGCCGAAATGAGCGCAGGAATATTCTCTTTTATGTCCATGCTCAAAATTGTTTCACCTTTTATTTGTATCTTTATTTACAGAACACTTATAAAGGATGTAATCAAGTTAGAGGCAACATTATTTATAATTTCGGCAGTATTCTTTATATTGCTTATGTTTACAAAGGGATTGCCACTTTTGAATATTGCCTTGTTCTCTTTGGCAAAATTGGCAATTGGTTGTTCTTCAACCGTACTTTGGAGTATTTACATTCCAAGTCTTGCAAAATATGGCAGCGTTTCGGCTGGAAACGGCGTATTCGATTTCACAGGTTACGCTGCAGCAGCACTGCTTAACGCATTTTTCGCTTCATTCGATAACTGGAACGGCGTTATTATTTCTTGGACCGGTATGATGGTTGTAGGTCTTGGTGGCGCTTTAGTTGCAGGGTTGTTAATGAAAGGCAAACAGGAAGAATAAAAAATCCCAAGCAGTTGTGTTTTTGCAACTGCTTGAGTTTTTTAAAAGGAGAAAATATGATTTATACCGTAACTCTTAATCCTGCTTTGGATTATACCCTTAATATTGATTTGCTTCAAAGGGGAGCGATTACCCGTTCAAATGGAGAAAACTCGGCTTTCGGTGGCAAGGGGATTAATGTGTCCTTAATTTTAAAGGAATTAGGACTTGAATCCACAGCCCTTGGAATTTGCGCAGGTTTTGTGGGCGAAGCCTTGGTTTGCGACCTTGAAAACAAGGGGATTAAAACCGATTTTGTCCGTTTAAAAGAGGGGAATACCCGAATAAACGTAAAAATTCGTGACGGCGCCGAGACCGATATTAACTGTGTTGGACCTAATGTAACAGATGAGGCGTTGGAGCAACTTTTCACTAAACTTGATGCCCTTAAAAAGGATGATGTTTTGGTTTTGGCAGGAAGTATTCCGGCAGGAGTGCCCCAAAGCATTTATGCCGAGATTATGAAAAGGCTTCAAAACAAGGGGATTTTGTTTGTTGTGGATGCCTGTGGCGAAGCATTGACCTTGGCGCTTAGGCAAAAACCTTTCTTGATTAAACCTAACGAAGATGAACTTGCCCAGATTTTCAGCGCCCAAATAGAAACGGCCGATGAAGCACTTTTTTATGCTGATAAATTGTGGGAAATGGGAGCCGAAAACGTGCTTGTTTCCTTGGGTGAAAAGGGAGCAGTTTTGAGGGATGTTGAGGGTAAAAAATATTTTGCCGATTCCAAAAAAATAACCCCTAAAAGCACGGTTGGTGCAGGGGATTCAATGGTTGCAGGTTTCGTGGCAGGATATATCTTAGAAGGCGATTTTGAAAAAGCCCTTAAACTTGGAACGGCCTGTGGTACTGCAACAGCGTCTTGTTACGGCTTGGCGACAAGGAAGGAAATTGAATATTACAAATAAAAAAAGGACGGTTTTAACCGTCCTTTTCTGTATTTTCAGTATCGTTATTGTTTGCTATCGCAATGTGATAAAAAACTGTTTTAAACACAAAGGTTATGAAAGAAATAAAGGAAAATGTTGTTCCCACAATCAAGAAGGGTAAATAGAAATTGCCACCGATGAAGGTTATAATTGCAATGGCAATGCAAAATATAGAAATGCGATTAAAGTAAACAACATTGTCTTTTTGGAAAAGATGATCCTTTAAAATGCTTTTAATAATGCGACGGATGTAAAGCAAAATTCCTGCCACAAAGGGTACGCAAGGGTAACAAGTAACCATTACAACGGCAGGCAAAGTTTGGGAACGGCCCATGGTTTCAACATACCAGGTAACTGCCCATGGCAAAGCTACAGCAAAGGCAACTAAAAGCAGTCCGAAAATGTTTATAAGCCAAATGGCAAGTTTCAAAACTTTCTTATCCAAAGGTCATCTCTCCTTGTAGAGTGGGGTTATATTTTCATTATACTGATTTCAATATTTTTTGTCAATAGCTGATGAACCCTCTTAAAAATCCCTTGACTTTTAAGGTTTAAAATTATATAATAAGTCGGTATTAAGTTGTCGGCAAACTAAATAACGAGGTGTGGCTCAGTTTGGTAGTTTTCGGCCGAGCGCGTCCGGTGGACGATGAAGCGAGAGCTGAAAAGGCGCAGTGGTCGATAGGTGAGACACGGCAGTGTCGAGACATCGGGCACCACAAGAGTAAGCCACGTAGTGGCGCGTATAAATTGATATATCAATGTAAAGAAAAAAGAAAAACTAAATAACGAGGTGTGGCTCAGTTTGGTAGAGCGCCACGTTCGGGACGTGGAAGCCGCAGGTTCGAATCCTGTCACCTCGACCAAAATCCAAATTCAACCTTCGGGTTGGGTTTGGATTTTTTATTATGGAGGATTCGAACCTGAGAAGGTCTGAAGCGTAAAAAACAGTCCGGTGGACTGTTTTTAGCAAGGAGCGTGCAGTCGGGTACCGAATGCGAAGCATTGGGTCGACAAGCGGATAGTATGCGAAGCAGTCGGTCGAATCCTGTCACCTCGACCAAAATCCAAATTCGACCTTCGGGTTGGGTTTGGATTTTTTATTATGGAGGATTCGAACCTGAGAAGGTGTAAAAAAACAGCCCTTAAAGGGCTGTTTTTGCTTTTATCTATGTTTTCCGATAAAGAACATTGCTATGGTGCCGGGGCCTGCGTGGGAACCGATTACGGGGCCGATTTCGGTAATCATGGTAACATCGGCGTTGTGGCGTTCCTTTAAGATGTCGGCCAAGCGTTTTGCCTCATCTTGGCACTCAGCGTGGGAGATGAAAATTGGGGTGTTCTTCTCCTCAAAGGAAAGTTCGGCATATTTAGAAGCCAAGGCTTCTATGGCGTTCTTTCTTCCACGGGCAGTTGAAACCTTTATAAGATGGCCTTCATCGTCCATTTTAAGAATTGGTTTAATACCGAGAACGCTTCCTGCAAGGGCAACGAGGGGACTTACTCGACCACCCCTTTTAAGATACTCCAAATCATCAACGGTGAACCAAATGCAGTGGTTTGGAACAAGGGATTCTATGTGTTGGGCGTTTTCTTCAAGGGAAGCACCTGAGCGTTTCTTGTTAACGGCCATATAAACCATCAAGCCACCACCTGCTGATGCAGCCAAGGTGTCAACAACAATGATTTTACGGTCGGGGTATTGTTCTTTAAGGTCGGTAACGGCCATATAAGCCGAGTTAACGGTTGTGCTGAGTCCCGAGGAAAAAGCGATATAAAGAATATCTTTGCCTTCCTTTAAGATGGGCTCAAAAGCATCGGTGAAAGCGGCAGCGTTAATGGCAGCAGTTTTGGCAACGGCGCCACGTTTCATACGGTCGTAAAATTCTTTGTTTGAAATATCGGTGCTAATATATTCCTTGTCTTCACCAACGAAGGTGAAGGTCATATCAGCATAGGTTACATCCCACTGTGCCAAGATTTCGGGACTAACGTCGCAGCAAGAATCGGTGAAAATTACATAGTTATTCATTTTAAAATCTCCTTAAAGGTATTCCAATTTACAAGCAAACATAATGTCGCCATCGTCGTTTTGACCCTTGGCGAAAACGGTTTTGTCCTGTTTTGAGTGGTGGATGTTAAGTTTGGTACCTTCAAGAACTTCCTTTCGGTAGTCGATTTGAAACTCTTTCAATATATCAGAACTTTGAGGGTTAATTGCATCCAAAACATAGTTTGCATATTTAGTATTGTTCACGTGGTTGTTAATATCCAGTTCGCTGAAACTTGAATTTATAACATAGGGTTCGGTTTCGGTCTGGAAATCGGGGATTTTGCCCAGTTTCTCTTCACACATAATTTCGGTGTGGAAACCATCGGTAAAGGGATAAAGGTCATTCGCCGAAACAAAACGGCGTTTTTCACTATGAATTACAACCCATTCGGAACTGCCGCCGATAAGCAACTCGCCATTTTCGTTTTCGATGGAATATTCACGGCGATAGGTAATTCGGCTGGGTTCTAAAGGCCAGGTCTTAACGATTACCTTTTGGTAATTTTCAGGTTCGGATAAAATTTTAAATTTAACACGGGTTAAAACCCACATATAAGAGCGTTTAAACATTTCTTCAAAGCCAACGCCCAGTTCATTGGCGTGTTGCCCTGCTGCGTCTTGGAACAAATCAAGGACCGAAGAGGGTTTTATGTGGCGAAATTTATCAAAATCACTTGCTCTTAAAAAATATTCTTTTTGCCATAATCTATTCATAACTTATCACCTATTTGTTGGCAACGTTTTCCAGCGAGTCGCTGATAATGGAAAGACTGCGATAAAATTCGGTTCTTTCCTCGTCAGATAATCCAACACCAATTTCATCAAGAACACTGTCTAGTTTATCGCAAAGTTTTTTGCCGACAATAGTTCCCTTTTCGGTAAGCACAAGGGGACTTTTGTATCTTTTAGTGTTCTTTGACTCGCACTTAATATAGTCATTTTTTTTAAGATAATCAATGGCCCTTGAAATGGTGGCCTTGTCTTCCTCACATTTTTCGCACAATTCGGTGGCGGTGATTTCTCCTGCCATATATATGAAATAAAGGCAAGAAACATGGGAATTTCTAAGATTATATTCTGCCATTTCTTGATTTTTAATCTTGCGAATATTACGGCTTATTCGGTTGATAAGCACAGTAAATGTTTCAAAACGTTCCTTCATAACTACCCCCGTAAAACTTGTTGATATTTCAACAAGTTTTAGTATATCACAAATTCTCCCAAAAGTCAATAAAACAAAAAAATCCCCCACCAAACGGCAGGGGATTTACTATTGTTATTAGAACAACATAATAATAAATTGTGAAGCCAATACAACCGAGATAAGAGCGATGGGGTAGGTAGAAGCATAAGCTGCTGCCACATCTTCGGTACCTGCAACACTGATAAGTGTACCAAGAGCAGGGGTACTGGTCATACCACCGGTAATAGAACCGAGGTTGTTAAGAAGGCTAAGTTTGAGTACATACTTAGCGAAGAAGAAACCAATTACCATGGGGATAATGGTCATTAATGCGCCGTAGAGGAAGTAGATGGGCTCGAAATACTCAACGAACTTAGCACCACCTGCAACACCTGCACCAATAAGGAACAACATTAAACCGAATTCACGGAATACTTTTAAGGTTGCAGCAGGGGGCATAAGGTTAATTTTGCCTAACTTTGCAAAGTGACCGAATACAAGTGAAACAAGTAAGTATCCACCTGTTGTGGTAAGTGAGAAGGAACCAAACTTAATGCTTCCAACCAAAAGACCTACAATAGCAGCTAAAGCAAAGGGAGCGATACCGAAGGGGTCAATGTCAATCAAGCTTTTATTGGTTGCCACGTCAACGGGATCTTCGGCATTAGAGTCACCACCAACAAGCTTAGCACGTTCAGCAGCCATATCAGCTTTAACAAATTTCGGAACGAGTTGAACGAAAAGAACAACACCGATAACGCCGAAAATGTAAGCAATACCGTTACCAACGGCAACAAAGCTGGAATAGGTTTCGCCAACAGCCTCTTTAGCAGCCGAGAAGGCAGGGGTAGAGGTTAAAGCGCCTGAGAAAAGACCGGTCATAATAGCAGTCAATTCTTTTTCGGGAACATCCATTGTCATTTTTGCAATGGCAATGCAACCGGCACAAATAAGTGCGCCCGAAATGATAATAACAAGACCTAAAAGAATATAAGTCTTGAAGTTTTTCTTTAAATTGCCGAAAAATTTAGGTCCTGCAATAAAGCCAACCGAAGTTACGAACAATAAAAGACCCAAGTTTTCAACAATCTTTAAGGCTTGTGTTGTAAACTCAACTTCACTTACGGTAAGTTGGCCGTTTAAATCTTTAAAGAAAAGTGCGCCGAAAAGTAACGCCACAAGGAAAACACCTGCTGTACCAAGGTTAACACCTTTAATGGTAACCTTGCCAAGTAAATAACCTACTGCAGCAATGGCGAGGATGGAGAAAATAAGAAATGACACGCCACTGATGTTAAGGTTAAACTTTCCGTCAAATAATTCAAATAATTTCATTTTGTATAAACCTTCATTCAGTATTAAGCAGGTGGAGACCACCTGCTTAAAAAAAATTATTTCATATACTTAGCTTTAGGCTCGTCAAATACGGGGTTGCCGTGGGTATAACGAGGAAGAAGTTTTGGAGAAACAGCGTCGGTCTTGATGCCGGCATCAGCCATTTCCTTCTTAAAGCTTTCAACATGGTCGAGGTTTAATCTCTCGCCAACAGTGGTATTCTTAGCAGCAGCTGCAGCGTTGATACCTGCATTACGGCCGAATACGATAATATCAAGGAGAGAGTTACCCATAAGACGGTTCTCACCGTGAATTCCACCTACAGCCTCACCTGCAACAAAGAGGTTCTCAACATCGGACATACCATTGTCAGCAATCTTGATACCACCGTTTTGATAGTGAAGTGTGGGGTAGATAAGGATGGGTTGCTTACGCATATCAATACCATATTTAAGGTACATACGCATCATAGCAGGAATTCTCTTTTCAATGGTGCCTTCGCCATGAATCATATCGATCATGGGGGAGTCAAGCCAAATACCCTTACCACCACCGAAGGTGTCAATACCGTTACCTCTGCGGCACTCTCTGATAACAGAAGAAGCGCAAACGTCACGGGTCTCTAAAGGATACATAAATGCTTCACCTTCGGAGTTGATAAGTTGAGCGCCGATGGAACGAACCTTCTCGGTAACCAATGCGCCGAAGATTTGTGAAGGATATGCAGCACCTGTGGGGTGATATTGTAAAGTATAAGCATAAAGCAAGGGAGCACCTGCACGGTAAGCCATAACAAGACCGTCAGCAGTAGCACCGTAGTGGTTAGAGGTTGGGAAACCTTGATAGTGCATACGACCAGCACCACCGGTAGCGATGATAACGGTCTTTGCACGAGCAACGAGAAGCTCATTTGTTTCCATATTCATAAGAACGGCACCGGCAGCCTTGCCGTTTTCGTCCTTAATGATTTCAATAGCAGAAGTGAAATCTACAACGGGGATTTGACGGTTTTGAACCTCATCACGTAAAACACGCATGATTTCAGCACCTGAATAGTCCTTACAAGCGTGCATACGCTTTCTGGAAGTACCACCACCGTGGGTAGTAACCATAGTGCCGTCAGCCTCTTTATCGAACATAACGCCGAGTTCGTTAAGCCACTTAATGCAGATAGGAGCATCGTTAACCAACTTGTAAACGAGTTCGGGAACATTCTTAAAGTGACCACCACCCATAACATCAAGATAGTGTTGAGCAGGGCTGTCGTTGGGCTTATCAGCAGCTTGAATACCACCTTCAGCCATCATTGTGTTAGCATCACCGTGACGAAGTTTGGTAACGATCATAACGTTAGCGCCGTTTTCGTGAGCCATAATAGCAGCAGCAGAACCTGCGCCACCACCACCGATAACTAAAACATCAACATCATAGTCAATCTTTGTGAGGTCAATATCCTCAGGGTTGATTCTGGGGTTTGCTTGTAATGTTTCAGCAAGTTCGATGGGCACATTTTCGCCCTTATTAGGACCGATTTTGAGCTCGGCAAATTGCGACTTTATGTGGTCGGGATGGTTTTCAAGTAAAACTTGATCCTTTTCGTCAGCAGTCATTCTTCTGGGATGATTACCTGCGAGAACTTGTTTAAGGCGTTCCTCACGGGTAGCCTCAACCTTTTTAATGGATTCTAACATTTCCTTTGTATACATATTATCGCACCTCCTTATTTCTCAAAATCACGATTGTTATACATTTCTTTGAGTTCCTCAGCAGTTTTCTTCATAATATCTTGAAGGTCTGCTTCGCAACCACCGTTTTCGATTTCAGCAACACGCTCTAAAAGGTGTTGTGTCTCGGGAGCGAGATACTTACCGTTAAGACGTCTTGCCAAAAGACCTACTTGAGGATGGGTGATACCTGCAGGGCATCTTGAAGAACAAACACCACACATTACGCAGTCAAAAGACTCCTCGGCACACTTCTCAAAGTCGCCTCTTTGAGCGTAAGCAATGTATTGCATAACATTAAGCTCTTGAGTACAAGCTTTGGTACAAGCGTTACAACCGATACAAGCGTAAACTTCGGGGTAAAGTTGCATCATAATTTGCTCGGAAGGTTTAACATTCTCAATATCGTAGGGTTTCTTTACGAGGGGGAAGAAAGGAAGGGTAGCAATATACATATTGTCCTCAACCTTGGTTTGGCAAGCAAGACAGGTTTTAAGTTCTTGCTGACCTTTAATACGATAGATAGTAGCACAAGCACCACAGAATCCACAACGGCAACCAACACCACGAACGAGTTGGTAACCTGCATATTCCATAGCATTCATAATAGTAAGGCTCGCAGGAACCTCATACTTTTTACCGAAAAGGTAAATATTTACCATATTTTCCATATTTTTTCTCCTTTAATACTCAGCGGGAAGTTCTTCCAATTCATCGCAACGGAAAACAGGGCCATCTTTGCAGACATATTTAGCACCAACGTTACATCTGCCACACTTGCCCACACCGCATTTCATTCTAAGTTCCAAAGTGGTGTAAACATTGGTCTTATCAAAACCAATTTCACAAAGACCGTCAAGGGTGAATTTAATCATAATTGGAGGTCCGCATAAAACAGCAACCTTATTAGTATCAAATCCAAGTTCCTTAACATAGGTAGGAACAAAGCCAACGTGACCATCCCAACCCTCTTGAGGATTATCGATGGTTAGGTGAACGTTAACGCCACTGTCGGTAGCCCATTCGTTAATAATCTCTTGATAATCAAGAAGGTCATCCTTACTGCGAGAACCGTAAACGATGTCAATTTTACCGTAACGGTCACGATAGTGACGGCAGTAGTTAATAACCGAACGGAGAGGAGCCAAACCAACACCACCGGCAATGAAGAGAAGGTCTTTACCGGCAAACACATCATCAACAGGGAAGGGTTTGCCGTAAGGTCCTCTAATGGTGATTTGTTGACCTACTTCAGCATTGTGAAGCCAATCGGTCACGCAACCACACTTCTTTATGGAGAATTCCATAAATTCTTCATTTGTTGGGGAAGAGGTAATGGAGAACATAGCCTCACCAACACCGGGAATAGAAAGCATTGCACATTGACCGGGTCTGTGGTCGAAGGCTTTTTTACCGTCGGGGGTCACAACACGGAATGTTTTAATGTCGGGTGTATCGATACGAACATCGGTAATGACACCGATTTTTGGAATTAAGGTATCATTTACATTACTCACTTGCTTTTCCTCCAATCTTTTTCATTACCTTTACAATATTCATAGAAATAGGACATTTTGCAAGACAACGGCCACAGCCTACGCAACTGAACAATCCGTCGTTATTTTCAGGATAGTACACAAGTTTGTGCATAAATCTTTGACGGAAACGTTCTTTTTGGCTGTTACGGTTGTTGCCGTGAGCCATTTTGGTAAAGTCGGAATACATGCAAGAATCCCAACATCTGTAACGGATAACGCCGTTACCGGTATTAAAGTCTTTAATATCGTAGCATTGGCAGGTGGGGCAAACGAAGGTACATGTTCCACAACCAAGGCAGGATTGAGATAACTCATCCCACTCAGGGGCGTTAAAGAATTCGTTTGTTTTGCCGCCGCCAAAAGCATCGGTCTTAAGGTCTTTAAGGGGAAGTTTATCCATAATGGCACCGATTTTTGCCTTTTGTTCTAAAACTGCAGCATCATCGGTTTCAGCCATTAATGCCGAAAGTTTATCTAAAAGCGCAGCACCCTTTTCGGTGTTAGCCTCAAAATAAATGTCGGTCTCGGTTTTCCAAGCCGAAATGTCACCTGCAGGTTCGGCAGGGTTAATGCCGAAGGTTTTGCAGAAACAGGTTTCGGAAGGTCTTGTACAAGCCATGGAAATAATAACGCCATGCTCTCTCTTTAAAGCGTAGTAGCTATCAACAGGCTCGGTCAAGAATACACGGTCAAGAACATCAAAGCTCTTAACATCACAAGTTCTAACACCAAAAACAACGAAATCATCAAGGGCTGTTCTTGTGTCAATAACCTCAATGTTTTTGCCTTGGGTCTTAAAGGCCATAAGGTCTTCGGTTTGGGGGAAGAAGAAGTCTTTGGGACTCTTAACTGTGTTAAGAGCGCCCGATAACTCGATGCCTTCCTCCCACTTGGTGAATGCTGCGCTACCGTCGGTTTGGTCGGCAGGAATATAAAGGTCAGCATTCTTTGCAATCTCAGCAAAAAGAAGATTTAATTTATCAAGAGAAATTTTAAGCATCGGTATCCCTCCTGTCAAAAACCTCGCCCGGCTCTAAATCCTCGGTAGTGTAATCAACGAGGGGAGCACGTTGGCCTTCCTCAGCACCTGCTTGGTATTCGCCGTAGAACTCATTAATATCCTTGATGAATTTACGATTTAAGAGGTGCAAGGGAATGTTTTGAGGACAAACTCTGGAACATTCGCCACAGTCGGTACAACGACCTGCCACGTGGTAAGCTCTGATAATGTGGAATAATTTTTCTTCAAAGCTGTTAGCAGGGGATTTGTTCTCAACACCGGAATTGGGGTTGTTGAAAACGCATTTCTCACAGGTACAAGCAGGACAAGCGTCACGACAAGCGTTACAACGAATGCAACGGGAAAGTTCGTTTTGCCAGAAAGCAAATCTTTCATCAGGGGTCATAGCCTCAAGTCGAGCAACCTCATCAAAACGGCCGGACTCGATAACTTCACCCTCATCGCCTAAAAGTTCATCATAAGCAACGTGCTTTTTGCTTTTACAGTTGATACATCTTTCAGCCAAAACATCGGCTGCCTTAATAACAACGGGTTCGTCATCATAAAGGGTGGTAACAACCAAATTTTCGCCTTCGCTACCGATGGAGGAAATACCATCGCCACAAAGGGCTTTAACCTTAGCAATATCAGCCATGCCTTCGCAAGGAATACCAACAACATAAACCTTTTCGCGATTAAAACGATGCTCGGTTAAAAGTTGGTTGAAACTGTATGTATCGCAAGGCTTTAAGAAAACAAGGATTTTGCCCTCAACCTTTTGGGTTTTGGAAACTAAGTATTTAGAGAAGTTTGCGCCACAAAAATCGCCAAACACAAAGCCTTTTTCCATTTCTTCAACTGAATTGAAAACTGTGGGGGTTACATCGTAATCGAATTCGCCCATACCCCAGCCTAAAACACAGCTAACGGTGGAATTTGAAAGGAGAGCAGATGCCTTTTCGATTAATTGTTCACGGGTTATTTTTTGCATCTTAAGTCCTCCAATCTCTTGTTTTCACCAAGTTCAGTAACCTTTCCCACAAAATCGTTCATGGTTGCGGCAAATTTAGCACCTTCGGCAGCTGATACCCACTCAACACGGGTACGCTCTCTCTCAATGCCTAAGTAATCAAGCATGGAGAAAAGGGCAGCCATACGGCGACGAGTATAGTAGTTACCTGAGGTATAGTGGCAGTCGCCGGGGTGACAACCACAAATGATAACACCGTCTGCACCTCTTTGGAATGCACGTAAAATAAACATGGGGTTTACACGGCAGGAGCAGGGAACACGGATAATTTTTACATCAGCAGGGTAAGCCAAACGGTTGTTACCGGCAAGGTCAGCACCTGCATAGGAGCACCAGTTGCAGCAAAATGCAACTATTAAAGGCTTATATTCATTTACTTGCATATTGCGTCAACCTCCGCCATAATTTGTAAGTTTGCAAATCCCTTTAAGTCCATAGCGCCGGAAGGACAGGTAACTGTACAAGCACCACAACCTTGGCAAACTGCGGGATTAACAACAGCAATTCTTCTCATCTTGGTTGTTCTGTCAGGCATACGGAACTCTTTGTCTTCATAACTGATAGCGCCGTAAGGACAAACATTAGCACAAGAAGAACATCCGTTACAGATAAGTTCGTTTGAACCTGCAACACAGGGGTTACCGGTGAGCTTATCCTTAGCAAGAAGGCCGATAACTTTAGAAGCAGCAGCTCCTGCTTGAGAAACGGTTTCGGGAATATCCTTAGGTCCTTGGCAAGCGCCTGAAAGGAATACGCCGGCAGTAGGACTTTCAACAGGACGAAGTTTGGGGTGAGCTTCGGTGAAGAAGTCGTTGGTATCCATACTTGCAGTAAGTAATGTTGCAAGAGGACGGGCTGATTTGTCAGGCTCAATAGCAGCAGCCAAAACAACCAAGTCAGCGTCAATATGTAATTGCTTGTTGGCAATAAGGTCAGAAGCCTGAACCTTAAGTTTCTTACCTTCGGGGGTAATTTTGCCAACCATGCCCTTTACATATTTAACACCGTATTCTTCAACAGCACGACGGTAGAACTCATCAAAGTTCTTACCGGGTGTTCTTACATCTATATAGAATACGTAAACTTCGGTGTCGGGATATTTATCACGGGTAAGCATTGCGTGTTTCGCAGTGTACATACAGCAAATCTTAGAGCAATATTCTTTACCCTTTTCAGCGCAAGACTCACAACGGGAGCCAACACACTGAACGAATACGATGGTGTGGGGATGTTCGTTATCGGAAGGACGTAAAAGCTTACCTGCAGAAGGACCTGCAGCATTGGTAAGACGCTCAAACTCTAAAGAGGTGATAACGTCCTTGGATTGATTGTAAGCATACTCATCAAATTTATCCATGCTGATGGGGTTGAAACCGGTAGCAACAACGATTGCACCGTATTTCTCCTCAATGAATTCATCCTTTTGAGTATAATCAATAGCACCGGCAGCACAAACCTTAGCACAAAGTCCACATTTGCCGTTTTTAAGCATGTTACAAGCATTGGGGTCAATGGTTGCAACCTTGGGAACTGCTTGAGCGAAAGGAATGTAGATGGCAGGGCGATTATCCATACCCAGGTTGAATTCGTTGGGAATTCTCTTCATTGGGCACTTATCAACACAAGCACCACAACCGGTACAAATATCTTCCTTAACGTATCTTGCGTTTTTCTTGATGGTAACATCGAAATTACCAACGAAGCCTTGAACATCGGTTACTTCACTGTAAGAGAAGATACGAATTTTTTCGTTTTGAGCAACATCCACCATTTTAGGTGTTAAGATACAAGCTGCGCAGTCAAGGGTGGGGAAGGTTTTATCAAGTTGAGCCATTTTACCACCGATGGTAGGTTTCTTTTCCACGATATCAACGGGGAAACCTGCATCAGCAATATCAAGAGCAGTTTGAATACCTGCAATACCACCACCGATAACCAAAGCACGTTTGGTAACGGGGGACTCACCGGGAGTAAGGGGAGCGTTAAGGTTAACCTTAGCAACGGCAGCCTTACCTAATATAATGGCCTTTTCAGTACCTGATAACATATCCTTATGTACCCAAGAACATTGTTCACGGATATTGGCGATTTCCACCATATAAGGGTTAAGTCCTGCTGCAGCAGCAGTCTTACGGAAGGTAGCCTCGTGCATTCTGGGAGAACAAGAGCAAACAACGATGCCGGTAAGATTATGTTCCTTAACGGCTGCTTTAATCATATCTTGTCCTGCTTGAGAACACATATATTGGTAGTCGGTGGAAAAGACTACACCGGGTTCGCTTTTTAATGCTTCGGCAACAGCCTTAACATCAACGGTGCCTGCAATGTTACTGCCGCACCAACATACAAAAACTCCAACTCTTTGCATTTGTCTTTTCCTCCTTACTTAGAATATTTTCTGAAAGCACTAACAAGCAACTGCTGTGGTGTTTCATCATCAATGATTTGTGGAACTTGGTCGGGAATTAAGTGGTTGTTACCTTGTTTTCTGATTGCGGCAAGGCGAACAGCCTCCACAACCTTTGCAGGTTGAACGCCACGGGGGCATCTGTCAATACAAGCAAAGCAAGATAAACATTTGTAAAGTGACTCTGAGTTCAAAAGAGGTTCAATATCGCCACTTTCAACCATATTAACAAATTGATGGGGATGATACTCCATCTCGTCATATGCAGGGCAGGTTCCGGAACATTTACCGCAACGCATACACTTGCTGGGGTTAACCCCACTGATGCGAATGATTTCTTCTTGAAGATACTTATTATTCATTTGTATCCTCCTTTACGCCAAGAGCTTCGGCCAAAAGTTCAGTAAAGTAAACAACGGGGATATTAGTGCCGTTCTTAACAAGGTTGTACTTGCAAAGAGGACAAGCAGTGATAATCATCTCGGCACCTTGAGCCTTTGCGTTGTTAATGATAGCCAAACTGTTCTTTTTGGCAGTTTCGGGTGATTCGGCTGAAATGTAGCCACCACAACATTCGTTGCGCTTAGCATAAACCACAGCGTCGGCACCTAAAGCCTTGATAAAATCTTCCATAATTGTGGGATTCTCAGGGTCGTCCATTCTCATAACGCCGTTGGGACGTAAAAGCAAACAACCGTAGTAAGCCCCGATTTTTTTACCCTTAAGGCTGTTTACAACCTTTTCTTTAAGGGCAGCAAAACCTACCTCATCACGTAACAACTCTAAATAGTGGTAAACCAAAGTTTCGCCGTTGTACGCACCGTCCGCCATATATCTGTTAACCTTGTCAGCAAATTGGGAATTGGTTTGCATAGCAAAGTTTGTTTGTTTAATAACATTGTGACAAGCAGAGCAAACTGTTACCAAAGGCTGACCCTTGTCGGCAGCATATTTTAAAGCGCGAACGGAGGAAAGTTTTGTGGCAACTTCATCGTTAGCAGTGGTGAAAACGCCACCACAGCATTGCCATTCTTCAATTTCTTCCAGAGTAACACCCAAAGCTTCAGCTGTTTTGTATGAATACAAATCAAGGTCTTTAGCTTTATTTTTAAGGGTGCATCCGGGGAAATAACTAACCTTCATTTTATTACCTCCGAATTATACCATCTCTTCAGGATGGAAAACCTCATCGAATTTTTCAGCAGTTAAAAATCCGAGTTGGACACAAGCTTCTTTAAGTGAAATGTTATCTTTGTATGCCTTCTTAGCAGTTTTTGCAGCGTTTTCATATCCAATGTAAGGATTGAGAGCGGTAACAAGCATTAAAGAGTTGTGCAAGTTGTGGTGCATCTTTTCTTTGTTTGCCTTAATGCCAATAGCGCAGTTCTTGTTAAAGGATACGATAGCTTCGGCTAAAAGACGAGCAGACTGCAAGAAATTGTAAATGCAAACGGGCATAAATACGTTAAGTTCGAAGTTGCCTTGAGAAGCAGCAATGCCGATGGCAACATCGTTACCCATAACCTGAACAGCAACCATTGTTACTGCTTCGCATTGGGTGGGGTTAACCTTACCGGGCATAATGGAAGAACCGGGCTCGTTTTCGGGGATGAAAATTTCGCCAAGACCGTCACGGGGACCGGAAGCCAACCAACGAACGTCGTTTGCAATCTTCATCATATCAGCAGCAAGAGCCTTAATAGCGCCGTGAGCGAAAACAAGTTCATCTTTAGAGGTTAAAGCGTGGAACTTGTTGCCAGCTGTAACGAACTGCTTGCCGGTGATTTTGGAAACCTCTTCAGCAACGCCGGTATCGAAGCCCTTAGGAGCGTTAAGACCGGTACCAACTGCAGTACCACCTAATGCCAACTCGTGGAGAGGTTTGATGGCGAGTTTAATTAACTCAACATCACGCTCAAGGCTGGAACGCCAACCACTAATTTCTTGGGTAAAGGTGATGGGGGTAGCATCTTGAAGATGGGTTCTACCACTCTTAACAATGCCTTCGTTTTCTTTTTCAAGTCTCTTGAAGGTTTCGATTAAGGTTTCTACAGCAGGGATAAGTTTATCTTCCAAGCTTAAAACTGCAGCGATGTGCATTGCAGTTGGGAATGTGTCGTTAGAGGACTGACTCATATTTACATCATCGTTGGGATGTAAAAGAGTTTTGCCTAAAATTTGGTTACCACGGTTAGCGATAACTTCGTTTGAGTTCATGTTGGATTGGGTACCGGAACCGGTTTGCCAAACAACGAGGGGGAAGTGACCACTTAATTTGCCGGCCATAACCTCATCGCAAGCCTCTTTGATAGCCTCAACCTTTTCGGCAGTCATCTTTTCGGGGCGTAAGCCGTGGTTTGCAATGGCAGCAGCCTTTTTCAAAACGCCGAAAGCATGAATAATCTCAGCGGGCATGGTTTCAATTCCAACGCCGATTTCAAAGTTCTCGTGGCTTCTTTGTGTTTGAGCAGCCCAAAGACGGTCGGCAGGAACCTTCATTTCACCCATAGAATCATGTTCAATACGATATTCCATAGATAAAAACCTCTTTCTTAGATAGTAATATTGTTAATAACATCTTTAATGCAGGCAGCACTGTGGCGTAAGGATTCAACCTCTTTATCGTTAAGGGGAAGAAGAACCTTGCCGTGAGCACCTTTTCTGCCAACAACATTAAGTAAGCTTAAGCAAACATCTTCAATGCCGTATTCACCGTGAAGCATGGTGGAAACGGTCATGGTAGTATCAATACCACTGAGTAAGCATTTGCAAATGTGAACTACCGACATGGAAACTGCATAGAAGGTAGCACCCTTGCTACGAATAACGCTGGCACCGGAACGGCGAACATACTCTTCGGTTTCGTCACGGTCAAATTTAGCGTGGAACTCAGAGTCAACAACAGCGTTTGCATAATCCTCAACGGGAACGTTAGAAATATTAGCAATAGACCAGGGAACAAAAGCAGAGTCGCCATGTTCACCTAAAACGTAAGCGTGAACGTTCTTTTGGTTAACATTGTAATACTCAGCAACACGGGTACGAAGACGAGAAGTATCCAAAATGGTACCTGAACCGATGATGCGTTCTTCGGGAATACCTGAAATTTTGTGGAACACATAGGTAAGAACGTCAACAGGGTTACTAACAATTATGTAAATAGCGTTGGGAGCGTGTTTAACGATTTCGGCCGAAACCTTTTTCAAAACATCAACGTTGGTTTGGGCCAAATCCAAACGGGATTGACCGGGCTTTCTTGCAAGACCGCAGGTGATGATTACAATGTCGGAATCCTTGGCGTCAGCATAAGAGCCGGCATAAATGTTAGTAGGATACCAGAAAGGAACACCTTGTCTAATGTCCATTGCTTCGCCTTGTGATTTTTCTTCGTTAATGTCGATCATCACAATTTCGGATGCAGTGCCGGTAACAGTTAATGTGTAAGCTATGGTTGAACCTACGCTGCCGGAACCAATTACAGTAATTTTATTCATTTTTTTCCTCCTCCTCTGTTTTACCAATACAGAAGCATTTTTACTTTTCTCAGCCCATTTTTTTGCCGAGTGTTGGTGGAATTTTTGCCCTTTAAGCGCATAATAACACCATTGTCTATATTTTAACAAACTTCTGCAATAAAATCAATACAAAAAACACGTTTTTTCGGAAAAAATACCACTTATTTTTCTGAAATTTTTGGTTATTTTAACAAGGCTATTTTATATATGTGTAAATATGACCTTTTTGATGC
>JAZNLZ010000036.1:0-2057 GCA_045579365.1 Acutalibacteraceae bacterium | reverse complement strand
TCTAAATCGCCTATTTCAAAGTAAGAGCGAGCAAGCATCAACAAATAGTGGTGCTTCAATTTCTCGGACTTTTTGTCTTCAAGGTTCATTTTGCAAATGTTGATTGCTTTGTTATAATCGCCCGAATAATAAGCGATATGTAAGTGTTCAAGGAGACTATTTGAAACGATTTTTCCCGTTTCAATCAAATCAATATATTTTGGGAGATTTAATTCGTTAGTTAAAATGGAATTAAAGAATTTATTATAAAAAATCGCTCCAGATATTTTAATTGAAACAAAACCAAAAAGCAGTGATAAACCATATAAAAAATTGTTATCAGTAAATACCAACATTATAATAGCAATGGCAACAAATACACCAAAAACACCTAATAAACAAAGTCTGTATTTTTTTAGAATAGCCGTTGTATTGTAATTGTTCATAATGACACCTCGCCTTATAAGTATTATATATTATAAACCATAAAATAGCAATACTGAACCAAGTATTCTATGTTCTCCTGCTTGTTATAATGCGAGACAAAATTAAAAGCTGTGTGAAAAAAATTCACACAGCTTTTCTATACTCCTTCCAAATCAAAGGAAGGTATAAACTTTTCGTTTGAACTCTCTCTTTCTTGAATAAAAACATTTGGGAAATCGAAACTGCAAACATAGTCCACAACCTTTTCGTATTCCCGATTTGTGATTTTTCGGTTTAAAATTTTGTGGTCTTGTGCCTTGTAAAAGGGCAAATATTGACTCATCAAACTAAAATAAACGTTAGGTGTATTTTCTCTTACCCAGTCGAAAACTTCCATGGCAGTTTTGGTGTTTTGGGGCAAAACCAAATGGCGCACAATAACACCCTTTTGCAAAATTCCATCCTTTAAAATACACCGGAGTTGTTGGCGATAACACTCACTTATAGCCTCTTTTGCAATTTGTGGATAATCGGGAGCACAGGAGTATTCCTTTGCCTTCTCGACATCTAAATATTTAAAATCCATTAAATAAATATCCACAATTCCTTCAAGCATTTTGAGTGTCTCAACATTTTCATATCCACTTGAATTATAAACAATTGGGATATTGGGTTTGTAAATTTCCAAGGCTTCCTTAATTGCCGAAACATAATGGGTTGGAGAAACCAAATTTATATTATGGGCCCCTTTTTCTTCAAGTTCTTTAAAAATTTCGGCCAAACGGGAAACGGAAATTTCCTTCCCCTTTCCACCACTTGAAATTTCGTGGTTTTGACAGTAAATACACCTTAAAGAACAACCACTAAAAAAGACTGTACCCGAGCCGTTATTTCCACTGATTATCGGCTCTTCCCATAAATGCAAAGCAGCCCTTGCTACTTTTGGTAGCAGGGGCATTTTGCAAAAACCACTTAAATTTTCTCGGTCGCTATTGCACTTTCTCGGGCATAGGTTGCACTTCATTTTGAGTTTCCTTTTTTTCGATTTTGGAAAGTCTTTGTTTGTATGTTACGCCATCAAAGGTCATCTTGGCAAACACCCTACCGATGTACCTATCATTACATTTGGGACATCTAAAGGGGGATGAAAACCAACGGTTGCGATATTTCCACTTAGAAATTCTGCTGAGTTTTGCCGAACATTCGGGGCAGGTAAAACAAAACTTTGTTTTATCCAAAGCATTGTCGTTAATATCCACAATAGGATATGCCTTAAAGTGAAGTCGGCGATAAAACTCAGGATTTTTAGTGTCACGAAGCAGGGACTTAAAAACATCCTCGTTGTAACAAATCTTAAGAAGTTTTCCACAAACAGTGCTATCATCAACTGCTGTATGCATTGCGTAGCCATCGGTGCTAATACCAAAAAATTCGGCAGCAAACTCCAAAGATACCTGATTTTTGTTTTCATATCCCTTTTCGCGCATTTTTGCCTGAACCATCTTTTGAAGGTCAAGGTAAAAATTCATATTAAAGGACACACCTGCATCTTTAAGAAGTTTCTCGTTTTCCACAATGGTAAAAAGGTCGGAGTCGCTCCAGGTCATTGTGACCTGAGCATCACGGGAAAATTCGTTAAACAACTTAACTGC
>JAZNLZ010000035.1:0-11970 GCA_045579365.1 Acutalibacteraceae bacterium | reverse complement strand
ATTTTAAATTTATAATATTATTTTATTAATATTATATGCACTTGAAATCTGGGGATTTTTCGCATAAAAAAAGACGCCTCGAAAGGCGTCTTTAAAGGTTTAAAATTTAGGTCTTGCAAAGGTACATTACAAGGCTGTGTGGAAGCACTTTTGCAAGGAATCGGTAGAATTTATAAAAGGCCAATTCGGTGTAAACTCCCTTGCCTTTTTTGGAGGCTTTCAGGGTGTTTTTAGCCAACTTTTTGGGGTTTACACGAGGCAGTGTATCGAAGGTAAAACTATCTCCCTTTCCGATACCTGCAAGGGGTAAAAATTCGGTATCCATGGGGCCCGGACAAACGGCCAAAACATTGATTTTTCGGGGCTTTAATTCAAGGCGCAAAGCCCTTGAAAAGCTCATAACATAAGCCTTTGTGGAGGAGTAAACTGCCATACGGGCGTTAGGCGCAAAGGAGGCGATGGAGCAGGTGTTTATAATCTCACTTTTCTCCTTCATAAAGGGCAAACAAACCCTTGAAAATACGGTTAAAGCCTCGCAGTTTAGCCTAATCATATTTTTGGAGTCAAGGGCTGTAAGTTCGGTAAAATCGCCCAGTTTTCCAAACCCTGCATTGTTAATTAAAAGGCCGATTTCGGGCTTTTCAGTTTCCAAAGTTTTTGTCAAGGTTTCCACCGACTCATCGGTGGTGATATCAAGGCTTAAAACTCGGGTTTTCTTTGAAAGTTTCTTTGCCAGTTCTTCCAAACGGTCTTTTCTTCTCGCTATAAGCCAAATTTCGTCAATATCGGTTCTTTGTTTATCAACCTCGGTGGCAAAATCCACGCCAAGACCCGATGATGCACCTGTGATTATTGCAATTTTCATTATGCCTTCACCTTTTTCTCGGTTGTAACGGAGTAACCCATAATGTCGGCCATAGGTTCTCCGTCAATTTGGAGCGAACAAGAGGTGTCATACTCGACACTCATACTGTCACACTTGATAATTTCTATGTATTTTGTGTGTTTAACGTGTTTTCCTTCAAAAATTGAGGGGAAAAGGGTCAAAAGTTTAAAACGACCGATGTCGTGAACCACCAAAACCGAAATTTTGCCATCTTCGGCGTATCTTTTTTGGTCGGGAGTCAATTTCATGCCGCCACCGAAATAACGGCCCTTCATGGCAGTAGTCATCCAAACTTTTTTGTATTTTTTGGTGGTGCCGTCCACTGTGAGTGTGGCATTTACAGGCGTAAATTTTAAAAGGCATTTAACGGCAAGGGTGGTGTAATTAACCTTTTTGCCCTTGCTTCTTAAACGGTCACCTTCGGTGCAAACAAAACCGTCAACTCCAAAGCCAACGCCGTTTATAAAACGGTAATCCTTGCCCTTAATTGTAACTGTGGGGAGATTTTCAATGTATTCATTAACCCTGAAAGAACCACCTTCCTGCACACGGTCAAGGTCGTTCATAAAGTCGTTTCCACTACCTGCCGGGAAGTATAAAATCTCGTTTTTAACCTCTAAACCTTCAATGTTGTTGACAAAACGGTTTAGAGTTCCGTCGCCACCGCAAACAATGATAATGTCATCGTCACCAACACCCGAAAAGAACTCTTTATAGTCCTCAATTTCGGTCATATCGGCGCAAATTACCTCTTCATCCGAGGTGTCTTGGGAACTAAAAAGTCCCTGGGCTTTTCCTTTACCTGCAAGGGGGTTAAAAAGAAAATAATACTTCATGTTTTTTCCACCTTAAACATTAAATCTAAAGAGAACAATATCTCCGTCCTTCATAACATATTCCTTGCCTTCGCTACGAACAAGGCCCTTTTCTTTGGCAGTAACCATACTGCCGTCACAGGCCATAAGGTCATCGTAAGCCACAACCTCGGCACGAATAAATCCACGCTCGAAATCGGTGTGAATTTTACCTGCTGCCTGGGGCGCTTTGGTGCCTTCGGTGATGGTCCAAGCTCTAACTTCGGGTTTACCTGCAGTAAGGTAAGAAATTAAACCTAAAAGGCTGTAACACTTCTGAATCATACGGTCAAGGCCCGAACGCTCAAGACCGAGTTCTTCCAAGAACATAACCTTTTCTTCATCATCAAGGCCGGAAATTTCAGCCTCTAATGCAGCGCAAATGGGGAGAATTTCAGCCTTTTCGGTCTCGGCCAATTCTTTAACTTTAAGGTAGTTTGCATTGTCTTCAATGCCACCTGAAAAATCGGCTTCACTCATATTACAAGCGTAAATTACGGGCTTTGCCGAAAGGAGTGCAGTGGTGTTTATAACCTCTTGTTCGAAGTCCTCGTTAATCTCGATAGAACGGGCAGGCAAGCCATTTTCGAGGTGGGCCATAAGGCGCTCCAAAAAGGCTACTTCGCCAGCGAGTGTCTTGTCGCCCTTTAGGGCTTTCTTGGTTTTATCAAGTCGGCGAGTTACCATTTCCATATCCGAGAAAATGAGTTCCAAATTGATGGTTTCAATGTCACGAATAGGGTCAACACTGCCTTCAACGTGGATAATATCATCGCTTTCAAAACAACGAACAACGTGAACGATAGCATCAACCTCACGGATGTTTGCCAAGAACTTATTTCCAAGACCTTCGCCCTTGGAAGCACCTTTAACAAGACCTGCAATATCAACAAATTCGATAACAGCAGGGGTGAACTTGTCGGGAGAGTAAATCTCAGCCAATTTTTCAAGTCGGGGGTCGGGAACGCTTACCATACCAACGTTTGGTTCAATGGTGCAAAATGGGTAGTTTGCCGACTGAGCACCTGCATTAGTTATAGCGTTGAAAAGGGTGGATTTTCCCACATTTGGAAGTCCTACCATACCAAGTTTCATATATTTTCATTCTCCTTAGAAATTGAATTTTTAAAGTGTTTTTTGGGTTAAATTTTCCGTTTATAACTAAATTATTATAACATATAAAAATGTCTTTCACAAGAGTTTTCCAAAATAAAACACGTTGTTATAATGATTGTAGTTAGTCGAAACGCATAAAAAGCGTTTCGGCAAGCCACTTTTAGAGTGGCTTCGGCAAAATTAAATTATAATATTTAATTTTGCACTACACTCATTTCAATGGAAAAGGTGATTTTTGAACGGCAGCAATAGTTTTTAAATATTAGCGAAGAAAAATTTTTTAAAGTATAATGTGCTTGTATAATAAATTAAGGAGTGGTAAAATGAAAGCACTTGTTAAAAAGTTTCCACAAAGAGGTTTATGGTTCGAGGATGTTCCTGAGCCGATAACCGGTGCCAATGAAGTTAAAATTAAGATACATAAAACTGCAATTTGTGGCACCGATTTGCATATTTACAACTGGGATGAATGGTCTCAAAAGACAATTCACACTCCACAAGTAATCGGTCACGAATATGTGGGCGAAATTGTTGAGGTTGGCGCAAATGTTGTCAACTGGAAAATAGGCGATTTGGTTTCGGGCGAAGGTCACATTGTTTGTGGCAAATGCCGTAACTGTCTCTCGGGCAACGGTCATTTATGCAAAGATACCGTTGGTGTTGGCGTTAACCGTGACGGTGCTTTTGCTGAGTACCTTGTAATTCCCCAAGAGAACGTTCGCAGATGTGAAAAAGATATCCCCGAGGAGATGTATTCCATCTTCGACCCATTCGGCAACGCCGTTCACACTACCCTTTCCTTCGATTTAACCGGTGAAGATGTACTTATCACAGGCGCAGGTCCTATCGGTATTATGGCTGCTTGTGTTGCTAAGTTTGTTGGCGCCCGTAACGTTGTTATTACCGATATTAACGACGAAAGACTTGAACTTGCAAAAACTCTCGGCGTTAAGCACACCGTTAACACTGCAAAAACCGATTTGAAGGAATATATGGCAGAAATCGGCATCAAAGAAGGCTTCGACGTTGGTCTTGAAATGTCGGGCAGTGAAATTGCCTTTAATTCCATGATTGATGCCATGATTAGTGGTGGTAGAATTGCATTACTCGGTCTTTTAAAGAGCGATGCTAAAATTGACTGGTCTAAGGTTATTTTCAAGGGCTTAATTATCAAGGGTATTTACGGCAGACAAATGCACGAAACCTGGTACAAAATGTCGGCTTTACTTCAAGGTGGTTTAGATATTTCTAAAATTATTACCCATCGTTTGGATGTTACCGAGTTTGAAAAAGGTTTCGAAGCCATGAACAGCGGTAAATGCGGCAAGGTTATTCTTGATTGGACTAATTTGAAATAAGGTGAATCAGATGAAAAGTGCATTAAAATATTTTAAAGAAACTTGCGAGACCATCGAAAAAGAGGGTCTTACCAAAAACGAAAAGATTATAACCACTCCCCAAGGCGCAAGGGTTAAACTTTCCGACGGTAAAGAAGTTATTAATATGTGCGCCAATAACTATTTGGGCCTTGGTAACAACCCTGAGGTTATAAAGGCTGCAAAAGAGAGTTACGATAACTACGGTTACGGTCTTTCTTCGGTTAGATTTATTTGTGGCACCCAAGAGTTACACAAGAATTTAGAGAAGAAATTAAGCGCATTTTTAGGCACCGAAGATACAATTCTTTATTCTTCCTGCTTTGATGCAAACGGTGGTCTTTTTGAGACCTTGCTCACCGATGAAGATGCCGTTATCAGCGATGAATTAAACCACGCAAGTATTATCGACGGTGTAAGACTTTGCAAGGCTAAACGTTTCCGTTACAAGAACAACAACATGGAAGATTTACGTGCAAAACTTGAAGAAGCAAAGGATTGCCGTATTAAACTTATTGCCACCGATGGTGTTTTCTCCATGGATGGCATTGTTGCCAATTTAAAGGCTATTTGCGATCTTGCTGATGAGTATGATGCACTTGTTATGGTCGATGACAGCCATGCTGCAGGTTTTATGGGCGATACAGGTAGAGGTACTCCCGAATATTGTGGTGTTAGTGGCAGAGTTGATATTATCACAGGTACCTTCGGTAAGGCTTTAGGTGGCGCTTCGGGTGGTTTCACTTCGGGAAGAAGAGAAATCATTGATTTACTCCGTCAACGTTCTCGCCCCTATCTTTTCTCAAACACAATGGCTCCCGCAGTTGTTGCAGGTTCCATTAAGGTTTTGGAAATGCTTGAAAACGATACCTCTATCAGAGAAAAATTGTTCAACAATACAAAATTATTTGCCCAAAAGATTAAAGAGATTGGTTTAGATGTAATCGATGCCGGAACACCTATCATCCCCGTTATGCTTTACGATGAGCACAAGGCAGTTGAAATGGCCAAGAGAATGATGGAAAAGGGCGTTTATGTTGTTGCCTTCTCTTACCCCGTTGTTCCCCGTGGCAAAGCAAGAATAAGAACCCAAATGTCGGCTGCTTTAAGTGAAGAAGATATTCTTTATATTGTAAAATGCTTCAAAGAAGTTAAAGAGGAAATGGGACTATAAACTGATGAACAATTCGGTTGTGATTTACATTATGGAAATTGTCGGCACGGTGGCTTTCGCCGTGTCGGGTTCCTTGGTGGCAGTTAAGGGCAGTTTAGATTTGTTTGGTGTAATCTTTGTTGGTTGCATAACGGCCGTTGGTGGTGGAATTTCCCGTGACGTTTTAATGGGTAAATTCCCACCTAACATTTTTGCAAACACTGAATTTTTAGGTTTAGCAGCAGCAACCTGTATTTTAACCTTTATATTTTCTTACAGAAAAAGAAGGTCTTTTGGCGATTTTAGAAAACGACTTGAGGTTATAAACAATTTCTTTGATGCCACAGGACTTGCTGCCTTTACCATCACAGGTGTTGAAAGCGCTATCGCTTGTGGATTTTCCAAGTTTCCTGTTTTTGCAATTTCCATGGGTGTTTTAACCGGTATTGGTGGTGGAATTTTAAGGGATGTTTTGGTGGATAAAACTCCCTATGTTTTAAGAAAACACATCTACGCCTTGGCATCGGCCTTGGGTGGTTGCTTATATTTTTATGCGCGAATTTTCATAAATAAAAGTCTTGCAGCTTTTGTTTCAATGGCTATAATAATAATTGTAAGAATTATGGCAACGAAATTTCATTGGAAATTGCCTAAGATTAATTTGGAAGAATAAAATCGGAGGAAAACATAATGACAATACAGCAATGCAAATACATTTTAAAAATTGCTGAGTGTGGTTCCCTTAACGAGGCTGCAAAGCAGTTGTTTGTGGCCCAGTCCAGCCTATCGGTTAGCGTTAAAAGCTTGGAGCAAGAATTGGATATTAAAATTTTCGAGCGTGCCGGAAGTGGCGTTTGCTTAACCGAAGAAGGCGCTGAGTTTGTAAGATATGCAAAACAATTAGTAGAGCAAAACGATTTTATTATAAACAGATATTCTCGTAAAGAAAAAAGCAAAAGACTGTATGTTTCCACCCAACATTACGATTTTGTTGCCGATATTTTCGGAAAATTGGTTAACGAAATTACCGATGAATATTACGATTTTTCATTAAGAGAAATGAAAACCTACGATGTTATAAGGGAGGCCGAAACAGCCTTTTGCGACATTGGAATTATTGCAATTAAAGCAAGCGATTTAGGTATTATGCAACGCTATTTCAAAAAGAGAAACCTGTCCTTTACTCCCTTCTTGGAGGCCGACGGACATATCTTTGTTCGCAAAAACCATCCTTTGGCTAACAACACCGAAATAACGTTGGAAGCTTTAAAAGAATACCCTTATGTTTCCTACGAACAGGGCGAACATAACGTTTCCTTCTTTGCCGAGGAAATTGTTGATATTCACAGCGATAAACATATTGAAATCAGCGACCGTGCAAGTCTTATGAATGTTCTGCTTTCCACCGATGGTTACACCGTTGGAACAGGCATTATGCCATCTTTGCTTAACGAAGGAAGAATTGTGAGTATTCCTTTTGAGAGCGAAGACCACTACACAATAGGTTACATTTTAAGAAGCGATACAAACGTTTCCGAACTTACCGAAAAATTTATTGAAATGTTAAAAACAACAGCGAAAAATTATGTTGCCGAGTAGGGTGACCGGAAAGGGAGAAAATATGAATTATATTAGTACAAGAGATAAATCCATAAAAGTTTCGGCTGCAAAAGCCATTGCTCAAGGTATTTCGGTTGAGGGCGGACTTTTCGTTCCCGATACCTTCCCACTTTTTACGGATGATGATTTTAATACCCTTAAAAAGTTAGACTATAAAGGTAGAGCTAAGTTTGTTTTGGGAAATTTCCTTAACGACTTTACCGAAGAAGAGTTAAATTACTGCGTTGAGGGGGCATATACAGGCACCTTTGACAATGAATTACCTGCACCCATTTTCACCGTTGGTGAAAAACAAAAAATTCTTGAATTGTGGCACGGTCCAACCTGCGCATTTAAGGATTTAGCATTGCAAATTTTGCCTTATTTGCTTGTGGTTTCGGCTAAAAAGTTCAACGGCGACAAGAAAACCGTTATCTTGGTTGCAACCTCGGGCGATACGGGAAAAGCAGCCTTGGAAGGCTTTAAAGATGTGGAAAATACCGAGATTTTGGTCTTCTATCCAAGCGATGGCGTAAGCCCAATGCAAAAACTGCAAATGGACTCCCAAAAGGGCGAAAATGTGCATGTTTGCGCTATTGAAGGCAACTTTGATGACGCTCAATCGGGGGTTAAAAAGATATTTACCGACAGTGCTGTTAAGGAAAAACTTCTTCAAAATAATATGCTTTTCTCTTCGGCAAATTCAATTAACTGGGGCCGACTTGTTCCCCAAATTGTTTATTACATTTCGGCTTACTGTGATTTACTTTCCGAGGATGAAAGTGTTAAAGAAGAAGGCTTTAATGTTGTTGTTCCAACAGGTAACTTTGGTAACATTTTGGCAGCTTACTATGCTAAGAAAATGGGCGTTCCCGTGAATAAACTCATTTGCGCATCTAACGCCAATAATGTTCTCACCGACTTTATAAGAACAGGTGAATACAACCGTAACCGTGATTTTTATACCACAATTACCCCTTCGATGGACATCTTGATTTCCAGCAATCTTGAAAGAATGTTGTTTGAATTGTCGGGTAATGATGACAAGAAAATAGCCGAAATTCAAAATAAACTCGCCACCGAAGGCAGATATACAATTGATGGCGAAATCAAAGAGAAATTAGGCGAGTTGTTCTGGGCCGGTTGTTCCGATGATGAGGCAACCTTAAAGACCGTGAACAAATACTTTAAGGAGTATGGCTATCTTGCCGACACCCATACTGCTGTGGCACTGGATGTTTACAACCAGTATTTAGAGGAGACCGGAGATAATCGCAAGGTGGTTATCGCTTCAACTGCTTCGCCTTACAAGTTTGTAAGAAGTGTGCTTGAGGCTGTGGATGGAAAGGTTTCTGATAACGAGTTTGAAAACGCAAAAACTCTTTCCGAGATCTCAAAAACCGATATTCCCGCTCCCATAAAAGCCCTTGAAAATGCCACTGTGCGATTTAAAGAAATTCGCCAAAAAGACGATATGTTAAGCGCCGTTTACAGTGCGTTGAAAATTGAAAATTAAGACTAAAAATTAAAACGAAGTCCCGTTTGGGGCTTCGTTTTTTTATGCAATAAAATTGTTATTTATATATGTATTATAATATATATTGCTTTTTATTTTAACTTGTTGTATAATATATTCTGTATAATAGCGCTCAGTATGTTTTGTGAAAGGTGATTTAATTTTATGTATCGCAAGTTTTTAAAAAGGTTTGTGGATATAGTGCTTTCCCTTATAATTTTGATTATTTCTTCCCCAATTTTATTAGTCAGCGCAATACTTATTAAGCTTGAATCGGAAGGTCCCGTAATTTTCAAGCAAAAACGTTTGGGACTCCATGGAAAAGAGTTTTACATATACAAATTCCGTTCAATGTGTGTCGGCGCTGAAAAAAGTGGCGTTTATTCCGACAATAAGGACACGAGAGTTACCAAAATCGGTAAAATTTTAAGAAAAACAAGTATTGATGAACTCCCCCAAGCCGTAAACGTTTTAAAAGGGGATATGAGTTTTATCGGTCCCAGACCTCCCCTTACATATCATCCTTGGCCCATTGAGGAATACAGTGAAGAACAACTTAGAATGTTTGAGGTAAGACCCGGCATTACCGGTTGGGCGCAGGTTAACGGCCGAAAGGCAGTTGAGTGGAACCGAAGAATTAAACTTAATGTTTGGTATGTGGATAATCTTTCCCTTTGGCTTGATATTAAGATTTGTTTCTTGACCGTTTTCAAGGTTTTCACCAACGCTGACAATGAAAATGTGGGCGAAACCGTGACAAAAGAAACTGTTAATAAGTAGGGTTTAAATTATGTCCTTTAAATTGATGTATATCACAAATCGCACCGATGTTGCGAAAATTGCCGAGGATGCAGGGGTTGACCGAATTTTCGTTGACCTTGAATATATTGGCAAGAATTTGCGTCAGGGTGGCATGGATACGGTGCAAAATCGCCACACCCCCGAAGATGCCAAGAATATTAAAAGTGTTTTAAATAAAGCGCAGTTGCTGGTGAGAGTAAACCCTGTTCACGATGCAACCGACGACTATACCTCCACCGAGGATGAAATCGATGCAGTGGTTGAGGCCGGTGCCGATGTTATAATGCTTCCTTATTTTAAAACTGCTTCTGAGGTTAAAAGATTTATTTCGGCCGTTGGTGGCAGAGCAAAGACCATGCTTTTGTTTGAGTCGGCTTTGGCTGCCCGAAATATTGACAGCATTTTAGAACTTGACGGCATTGATGAAGTTTACATTGGTCTTAACGATTTGAGTTTGGATTTGGGTAAAAAGTTTTTATTCCAAATTTTGGCCGATGGTACTGTGGAAAAAATTGCCAAAAAGTTTAAGGAAAAGAATTTGCCCTTCGGTTTCGGTGGTCTTGCCACTTTGGATGGTGGCGCATTGCCCGGAAGTAACGTTTTGCCCGAGCATTTTGCTTTGGGGTCGGGTTGCGTTATTCTTTCCCGTGCCTTTTGCAACACAAACCTTATAACCGATTTAGATGAGATTAAGGAAATTTTCCAAACAGGCGTTAAAAGCTTAAGAGAATATTACGACTTTTGTTCCAACCAAAAGGAAGAGTTTTTTGTAAAGAACCATAAGGAATTACAAGAAAAAGTAGCAAAAATTTGCGAATAGGGGTTATGAAATGAACTTACTTGTTACCGGCGCTTTTAATTGTCGGGAGGCTGATTTGCAAGTGCTTAACGATATGGGTAATAATGTGATTTTCCACCAAATGGAAAGTGATAATTTGCCCTGTTCTTACGAATGGGTGGAAGGCGTTATTTGTAACGGACTTTTTTTGCACCACCCCATAGAGAAATTTGAAAACTTGAAATATATTCAACTCACAAGCGCAGGTTTTGACCGAGTTGATATGGAATATATAGAGAAAAAGGGTATTAAGATTTTTAATGCCCGTGGGGTTTACAGTGTTCCCATGGCTGAGTTTGCTTTGTGGGGCGTTTTGGAACTTTTAAAGCAGGGAGATACCTTTAAGGAAAACCAAAAGGCGCACAAGTGGGAAAAAATTCGTGACCTTAAAGAACTTTTTGGAAAAACCGTTTGTATCGTAGGTTGTGGAAATGTGGGAAGCGAGTGTGCCAAGCGTTTCGGCGCTTTCGGCACAAAGGTTTTAGGTGTGGATGTAGTAGAACCTAAATCTGAGTTTTATGACCAATATTTCCCCTTTGAAAAGATGGGCGAGGCTTTAAAGGAAGCCGATGTTTTGGTGCTAACTTTACCACTTACAAAGGAAACCGAGAATTTGTTTAACAGCAAAACCCTTGGACTTTTGAAAAAGGATGCTTTGCTTGTTAACATTTCGAGAGGCAAGGTCATAAATCAGCAAGATTTGATTTCGGCTTTACAAGAAGGCAACCTTTCGGGAGCGATTTTAGATGTTTTCGAAACCGAGCCTTTGGAAGAAAACAGTCCCTTATGGGATATGGAAAATGTAATTATTACCCCTCATAACAGTTTTGTGGGTGAGAACAACCTTTCAAGACTTAGAGAGGTTATATTTGAAAATTTAAAGTCTTAAAATTGGGGTGTGGATTTGAAATTTATTCTCATTTCCCCGAAAAACCGAACGGTTTATAATTTTCGGGGTGACTTAATTAAGAACATTGTAAAAAAAGGGTACGAAGTTATTGTTACCGGCCCTGATAATACGGATGTTGAAAAGATAACGGCTTTGGGAGCGACCTTTAAGGAAATCCCCATGAACAAAACGGGGACAAGCATTGTGGGAGATTTGAAATATCTCCTCAAACTTTTCAAACTCTTTAAAAGCGAAAAGCCTGATGTGACCTTGGGTTATACGGTAAAACCCGTGGCTTATGGCGCAATAGCTGCAAAACTTGCAGGGGTTAAAAATATTAACAGCATGGTTACCGGAGGCGGATATACCTTTACTGCCAAAACCACCAAGGCGAAAATCTTGGGCTTTGTTGTTAGAACTCTTTATAAAATCGGTTTTGCTTGCGCTGATAAGGTGATTTTCCAAAATCCCGACGATTTGGATGAGTTTTGCCAAAGAAAATTGGTAAAAAAAGAAAAGTGCAGTGTTGTAAACGGGTCGGGAGTTAATATGGTTCACTTTATGCCCGAACCACCACCCGAAACGACCACCTTCTTTATGTTGTCGAGACTTTTGAAAAGCAAGGGCGTTGCCGAGTATTTGGAAGCAGCAAAAATCGTTAAAGAAAAATATCCTGAGGTTAGATTTTGTTTGCTTGGTAAATACGAAACAAATATGCAAGACGCCTTGGCGCGAGAGTATGTGGAAGAGTTTATAAATGACGGCATAATCGAGCGTTTTGAAGAAACAAGCGATGTTAGGCCTTTCTATGCCAACTGTAGCGTATATGTTCTGCCATCCTACCGAGAGGGAACACCACGAACGGTGCTTGAGGCTATGGCAATGGCTAAACCCATTATTACCACCGACACTAACGGTTGCCGTGAAACGGTGAAAGATGGC
>JAZNLZ010000034.1:0-30890 GCA_045579365.1 Acutalibacteraceae bacterium | reverse complement strand
ATGCAACGCCAATGATTTTCAGGGACAATAGGTGGTGTAAAAACCTCGGGTTGCTCTTTTGCGAGTTTTTCGGCCTTTTTGAGTTCCTTTTTGGCTTTTCTTTCTTTAATAAATGGGGTTATATCTATGTTTTCGCTTTTCTTTGTTAAGGTTAGGATGAAAACACTTATGAAAAACGATAAAGAAATAAGGTCTCTTAAAATTTCTTCTAAAATAATGGTTGGGGTAACCCAATGATAATAGGCGTGTATATAAGTATTATAGTAATAACATACGCGAGAACAAAGTAAAAACATAATGCAAATTGCTGTTCCAATACGTAACAAATATACCATTTTGAAGTTTGAAATAGAACCTATTAAACTTAGGATATAAGCAGTAAGTAAAACGATGTCTATACTCACGATAATTAATATTTCTAATGAACTGGTAAGGTATTTGAAACAATCTATAATTGTAAGAATAGTTGAAAGCGAAAATATTGCAAAGGCCGTGGGGAATAGCCATTTTTTGAGAGGGTATTCCATTTTGAGTGTAATCATATATACGAAAATCAACATACAAGGTAATAAACCAAGGAATTTTGGTGCAATAATTTTAAAATCGGGATATGAAACCCAGTAATTGTACAATTCTTTTAATTGTATTAATGTGAAAATTACCGTAATGATTGTGACGAGTATATTTTTAGTTTTATTTTTAAATATGTAACTAATCAATCAACATCACCCCTTAAGGTGATTGTAGCATATAGTCAAAGTTATTGCAATTATTATTGTCAAAAATTACTTTCTTAATTTTAAGTGTTTCAAGTTGACAGTGGGGTCTATAAATAGTATAATGAGTGTAGTTTGTCGACACGCTTAAAAGCGTTTCGACAAGCTACTTTGCTAAGTAGCTTTGGCAAAATTAAATTTTATAATTATTTTATGTGTTACAAATAATGACACAATATTACACGAAAGGTTTTAAAGAATGACTAATATTAAAAAGTTACTCTCCGTGTTACTAGTCTTTACAATTTTAATATCAGCTATTTCTATTCAGTTTGCCTTTAATACCTCTGCTTTGAGTTCTAAGGGAACGATTGTTAACGGTCCTGTGAATATAAGACCCGGAACTAATACTTCGGGAAAATCTTTAGGTAAGGTTCCTAATGGAACTACGGTTATTCTCAACAGTGAGGAAAAGGGACAAACGATAAGTGATGACGGAAAAACATCGGATGTCTGGTATAACATTACATACAACTCAATTACAGGTTGGATTTCAAGTGTTTATGTTAATCAAATACCCGATTATGTACCTGATGCTTCATTTGAAAGCCAAATAGCAGCCTTCCCCGAAAGTTATAAACCTTATTTAAGGGAACTTCACGCCCAGTATCCGAACTGGAAGTTTTATCCAGATAAGGTGGGTTTGACCTTTGATAAGGCTGTTGACCTTGAAACACTTAACGATGAGAGTGATACGGCTTCAAACTACAAGGTGGTTAGTGCATCCAGCAAGAATTCTTGGTTTTCTTTAGGTTTCGGCGCTTATAATTGGCAGTCGAAGGAGTGGGTCGCTAAGGATGGCAAGTGGTATGTGGCATCCCGAGAGGTTATAAAACATTATTTAGACCCGAGAAATTATTTAAATTCTTCGGCAGTTTACGCTTTCTTACCTCAGGTTTATAATGAATCCACCCAAACCGAAGAAGGTTTAAACAAAATTATAAAAGGAACCTTCCTTGAAAGTGGATATTCCGACCCTAACGATACTGCTTATGGTGGTTCTTACGCTAAGGTACTAATGGCTGCTGCAAAGGCATCGGGCGTTAGTCCTTATATCCTTGCAGGTATTATAATCCAAGAACAGGGAACAAAGGGTACTTCCTTTATGATTTCGGGCACCTATGGTGAACAAGGTAATCCACTTTACGGTTATTACAATTTCTTTAATGTTGATACCTATGGTGATACCGATGCCCAAAAGGCTGAACGTGGTTTAGGCAAGGCTAAGGCGCAGGGCTGGAACACTCGCTCGGCATCGATTATCGGTGGTGCTTCATTTTGTGCCAACAACTATTTAGGCGCAGGTCAAAATACCTATTATTATATGAATTTCAATGTCAAGCAACCTGACCGTATATGGCATCAATACGCTACAAATGTCTCAGATACTTATGGCAAGGCGCAAAATCTTGCTAAAAGTTATGTTGATTTTAAAGATGCCGAACTTGATTTTATGATTCCCGTTTATGACAATATGCCTGAGACAGCTGCTGCATTACCTGCTCAAAACGATAATTTAAATAACTACTATATTAGTGGTATTTCTATTACCACTTCCGGTACAGCATCTAACTTAACCCCTTCGTTTTATATGTACCAAAATAAATACGAATTAAATGTTTGGGAAAACACAACCTTAAAGGTTAGCATCCCTGCAGGTGCTCAGTATGTAGGCGCTAGAAGTTTTGCTCTTAAAGTGGGCGAAAACAATGTAACCTTAACCGTAAAATCCCAAACAGGTTATTTAAATGATTATGTTATTAGTGTAAGGGCTGACAAGGCTTGTACATTAACTATTGACGCTCCGTTGGCTACTGCTTATATGCGTGGCGACACTAATGGAGATGGAATTGTTAACGGTCGAGATTTGGCCAATGTTCAAATGCACATCTTAGAGGTCAAAACACTGAGTGGTAATAGTTTTACCTATGCTGATACAAATGGCGATGGAACCATTAATGGTCGAGATTTGGCCGATGTGCAGTTGGATATATTAGGAATTAGCAAACTCAACTAGGTTGGAGAGGAATAAAAATATGAAGATTAAAAAAATAATAGCATTATTAATTGCTTTGATCGTGGCAGTGTCTTGCTTTGCTTTTAACGCTTCGGCAGCATCTACAACAATTTCTTTCAGTAATGGTGCTCCCAAGGTTGGCGATAAGGTTACCGTTTCGGTTACAGTTCAGGGAACTGAGGCTATGTATAGTACCGATTTCAATGTTAGCTATAACCCAAATGTATTGAAATTTGAAAGTGGCGATTCGGCCAACGGTGGAGCAGGAAGCGTTAAAATTGCCGGTTTGCCCGGTGGCAGCACCAAACAAACCTATACTCTTAACTTTACTGCTCTTGCTGCGGGTTCATCCACAATTTCCGCTTCAGGTGGAGCTTATTATAAAGTGACTGATGATAACATTTCGGGTTCTGCTACCATCAATGTATCCGATGCTTCTAAATCCGATAATGCTAATCTTACTGCTTTGAGAGTAAGCGCAGGAACAATTTCTCCTAAATTTTCATCTAATGTTACCGAATATACCGTTAATGTTATAAACAGTATTACCGAGTGCAAGGTTTACGGAACAACTGCTGACCCTAACGCTACTATTGGAATTACCGGCAGCGCAACACTCAAGGTTGGCGAGAACAAGAGAGTTTTAACCGTTACTGCTCCAAGTGGTGCGCAAAAGTCATATACTATTACAATTATTCGTTCTGCCGATGAAGATGAAACCGAGTCTAACACCTCAAGCGAAGCAGAGGTAAACACAGCGTTAGAAACCATTATCGGTGGAAACTCTTATGTTGTATTAAGCGATATTACCGATGTTACTATTCCTAAAGGATTTAGCATTACAAATAGACTTTACAATAACGAAGAAATTTCGGTTGCAACCGATGAAAAGGGTTTATATGAACTTTTCTTCTTAAAGCAGTCGGGTAGTAATGAGGCTTATCCTTACACCTACGATGAGAACACTAATGCTTTCACTCGTGTTTTGATTATAAATCAACTTGGTAAAAGTTATATCGTTGCCGAAATTGGCGAGGACTTAAAGGTACCTAGTGGTTATACCAAGAAAACCTTTGAAATTGATGATATGACTATTGAAGGTTATGTTTCAAATGATGCCGACTTCGAGGATATGTATTATATCTATTGCTATATAGAGGGTGAATTTGGCACCTATAGATATGATGTTTCTGAAAAGGTTTTGCAAAGAAGTCCTGAGTTTAAGCTTATTGAAGTTGATGAAACACAAACCGACAGTAAGATTGAAATCTTTAACCGTTTTGCAATGTTGTCAGGAAATGCTAAGACCATTGTTGTTTGTCTTTGCATAGCATTCCTTGGAATGATTGCCTTATTGGTATTAATTATTGTTAAGTTTGTAAAACGCAACTCTTATGATGATTATGATGTTGATGAGAGTTTTGATGAGGATTTTGACAGCGTTACCTTTGATGACGACTATAAAATAGAAACTGAAACAGAGGACACCGAAGAATAAAAAACAAACCCCGATGAAATTCATCGGGGTTTTTGATTGTTTATTGTTTGGAAATAAAAAAACACACAAGCTTAAAGCTTGTGTGTTTTGTGTTGGCATCTACTTATTTTCCCGGGCAGCCTCCCGCCAAGTATCGTAAGCGCTGTGTGAGCTTAACTTCTGTGTTCGGAATGGGAACAGGTGGACCCTCACCGCAATCAACACCAACTAAATTGTTTGTCGCTTCAAGCGACTTTGATATATTACCACAGTCATTTCTAAATGTCAAGCATTTTTTTAAAAAATTTTAAAATTATTTTTTCAGGGTGATAATACATATAATATAAGCGAATTGTGAACAAAATGTAAAAGGTCAGAGAAAGTCAAACAAATTTTCAAAAAACCCTTGACAAATTAAAATTTATTGTATAAAATATAGAAAGTCAGGAAAAGTCAAACACAATTTGACTTTTGCCAAATAAAACTTTATCGGGAAGTATGGAGGACATAAAATGGCTGAAACCAATGAGACCAAGGTAGAGAATGCCGAGGAAGTTAAACCCGAGCCTAAAAAGGAAAAGAAATCGAAAGCCAACGCTGAGCTTGAAAAGGTTAAGGCTGAGCTTGAAAGCAAGAACGACCTGTTGCTTCGCACCGCTGCTGAGTTTGACAATTTCAAAAAACGCACCGAGCGTGAGCGTTTAACCGTTGCTGAGTTTGCAAAGGCGAATATAATTAAGGAATTATTGCCTATACTTGATAATATCGACCGTGCTGAAATGTTGGAAGACAAATCAAGCGAAGATTATATTAAAGGTATAGAAATGATAGTAAAGCAGTTCACAGGATTGGGCGAAAAACTCGGAATTGTTGAACTTGCCCACCAAGGCGATGCTTTTGACCCTAACTGTCATGAAGCAGTAATGCACGTTGAAGATGAAACCTTGGGCGAAAACGTTATTGCCGAGGTTTTACAAAAGGGTTACAAAATAGGGGACACAGTTATCCGTCCGGCTATGGTTAAAGTTGCTAATTAATTAATTTTATATTTGGAGGAAATTAAAATGGGAAAAATTATTGGTATTGACTTAGGTACAACTAACTCTTGCGTTGCAGTAATGGAAGGCGGCGAGCCTGTTGTTATCGCTAACGCTGAAGGTGGCAGAACAACTGCTTCCGTAGTTGCTTTTTCAAAAACAGGTGAAAGAATGGTAGGTCAGGTTGCAAAGCGTCAAGCTATCACCAACCCTGATAGAACCATCAGTTCCATCAAGCGTGATATGGGTACTTCTAACACCGTTGCTATTGATGGCAAGAACTACACACCTCAAGAAATTTCTGCAATTATTTTGCAAAAATTAAAGGCTGATGCCGAGGCTTATCTTGGCACAACCGTTTCAGAAGCTGTTATTACTGTTCCTGCTTACTTTACCGACGCTCAACGTCAAGCTACTAAGGATGCAGGTAAAATCGCAGGTTTAGAGGTTAAGAGAATTATCAACGAGCCTACTGCTGCTGCTTTGGCTTACAGTATTGATAAAGAGGATGACCAAAAGGTTATGGTTTATGACCTTGGTGGTGGTACCTTCGACGTATCTATTATTGAAATGGGCGATGGCGTTCAAGAAGTTTTGGCTACTGCAGGTAACAACCGTTTGGGTGGCGACGACTTTGACAAGAGAGTTATGGATTACATCGTTGCAACCTTCAAGGCAGAGCAAGGCATTGACCTTTCTAATGATAAGATGGCTATGCAACGTGTAAAGGAAGCTGCTGAAAAGGCAAAGATTGACCTTTCGGGTATGACTACAACCGACATTAATCTTCCTTTCATCACTGCTGACTCTACCGGTCCTAAGCACTTTGAGACCACTTTGACCCGTGCAAAGTTCAACGAGCTTACTGCTGACTTGGTTGATGCTACAATGGCTCCTGTTCGCCAGGCACTTTCCGATTCCGGTTTACAAAAGAGCGAAATCAACAAGGTTCTTATGGTTGGTGGTTCTTCCAGAATTCCTGCCGTTCAAGAGGCTGTTAAAGCATTTATGGGTACCGAGCCTTTCAAGGGCATCAACCCTGATGAGTGCGTAGCACTTGGCGCTGCTTTACAAGCAGGCGTTTTAGGTGGCGATGTTAAGGGCTTGTTACTTCTTGATGTTACACCCCTTTCTTTAGGTATTGAAACAATGGGTGGAATTTCCACAAAGGTTATCGATAGAAATACTACCATCCCTGCTAAGAAGAGCCAAATCTTCTCTACTGCTGCTGATGGTCAAACCTCTGTTGAGGTTCACGTTTTACAAGGTGAGCGTGAGTTTGCAAGAGACAATAAGACTCTTGGCGTATTCCATCTTGATGGCATCGCATCTGCTCCTCGTGGTGTTCCTCAAATCGAAGTAACCTTTGATATTGACGCTAACGGTATCGTTCACGTTTCGGCTAAGGATTTAGGCACAGGTAAAGAAAACGATATTACCATCACTTCTAATACCAATATGTCTAAAGAAGATATTGACAAGGCTGTTAAAGAGGCTGAGGAATATGCAGCTGAAGATAAGAAACGACGTGAGGCTGTTGACATTAGAAATAATGCCGACCAAATGATTTATCAAACCGAAAAGACAATCGGTGAACTCGGCGATAAGGTTACCGAGGAAGAAAAGGCTAAGATTGAAACTGCTAAAGAAGCATTAAAAGAAGCTTTGAAGGGCGAAGATATTGAGGCTATCAAGGCTAAACAGGAAGATTTGCAAAAGGAAATTTTCGCAATTAGCGAAAAGATTTACAAAGCTGCTAATCCTCAGGGTGCTGAAGGTGCTGCTCAAGACGGCGCACAAGCCGACCCCAATGTTTACGAGGCTGACTACACCGACGTAGAAGATAAATAATTATATAATGTAAGGGTCGATGCCCACATCGGCCCTAAAACATATTTTTAGGAGAATTTTCGTGGCTGATAAAAGAGATTATTATGAAGTCTTAGGAGTAGATAAATCAGTATCCGATGACGAACTAAAAAAAGCATATAGAAAAGCCGCAAAAAAATATCACCCCGATCTACATCCCGGCGATGCTGAAGCCGAGAAAAACTTTAAAGAGGTTAACGAGGCTTATGAAGTTTTATCCGATAAGGAGAAAAAGGCTCGTTACGACCAGTTTGGCCATGCCGGTGTGGACCCTAACTTTGGTGCAGGTGGACCTTACGGTGGTGGAGGCTTCGGTGGTGGATTTGGAGATTTCGGCGATTTGGGCGATATTTTCGGTTCCATTTTCGGTGGTGGCTTCGGTGGAGGCTTTGGTGGTGGACAGCGAAGAAACCCCAACGCACCCCGTAGAGGTAACGACACTGCGGCAACGGTTAATCTTTCTTTTGAAGAGGCAGCAAAGGGTTGCCAAAAGACTGTTAAGGTTACTAAAATTGAAAATTGCAGTGATTGTGGTGGTACAGGCGCTGAAAAGGGTAGCGAGGCTAAAACCTGTCCCGTTTGTCATGGTACCGGTCAAGTGGCTTCCACACAGCGTACACCTTTTGGCGTAATGCAAACTCAAAGGGTTTGTGACCACTGTCACGGTAGCGGTAAAATTATTGATAAACCTTGCCGTACTTGTGCCGGTAAGGGTAGAATTCGCCATACTGTTGAACAAACTGTAAAAATTCCTGCCGGTATTGATGACGGTCAGGTAATTAATGTTCGTGGTGGTGGAGATGCCGGTGCAAACGGTGGACCTGCCGGTGATTTAAGAATTAATGTTAATGTTCGCCCCCATCCCGTTTTTGAACGCAGTGGCTATGATGTTTATTGCGAAATCCCCATCACCTTTGCTCAGGCAGCATTGGGTGATGAAATAACCGTTCCCACCCTTGACGGAAAGGTTAAATTCACAATTCATGAAGGCACACAGCCAAATGACGAGTTTAAATTAAAGGGCAAAGGAATTCAACGACTTAATTATAGTGGCAAGGGTGACCAATATGTTAAGGTTATAGTTGAAGTGCCAAAAGACCTTTCAAAACAGCAAAAAGAAAAACTCAAAGAGTTTGACAAAGCTTGTGATGAAAAGAATTATAAAAGGCGCAAAACCTTCGCTGAAAAGATAAAAGATTTGTTCTAATTTTGAGTGAATTAAATTTATAAAAAATGCTTGACAAATGGGATGATATAGTATATAATCATCGTGTTGCATTCCGAAGACAGTAGGTGACCAATGGTCATAAGCGTAGCGCCTACCGAGGTTAGCGTATAAAATATCACTGTATTTTTATGCCTGTCCTCACTTTCGGGGTCAGGCATTTTTTAATGTATATGACATTTTCGGAGGTGAATACATTGCCAAACGCATTAGTTTTAGAGAAAAAACAACAACAGGTTGCCCAGTTGAAGGAAAAACTTTCTGCTGCTATCACCGGTGTTGTTGTTGATTACAAGGGAACTACCGTTGCTGATGACACAAAGCTCCGTAAGGAACTTCGTGAAAACGGTGTTGATTACTTTGTTGTAAAGAACACTATCCTTGGTCGTGCTATCGAAGGTACTGATCTCGCTGATATGAGCAGTGTCCTTGAGGGTACAACTGCTATTGCTCTTTCTAACGAGGATTACACTGCAGCTGCAAGAATTCTTTCTAAGTTTGCTGAGTCTCATGAGAATTTCAAGGTTAAGACCGGTTTCTTAGATGGAAAGGTTGTAGACGCTGCAACTATCGATTCTCTTGCAAAACTTCCCAGCAAGGAAGTACTTCTTGCAACCGTATGCAGTGTTTTCCAAGCACCCATCGCTGCCTTTGCTCGTGCAGTACAGGCTATCGTAGATAAGGGCGAGGAAGAATAATCCTTATCAAAAAAACAATTAAAAAAACAAAATTTATAAAATTTATTGGAGGAAATTAAAATGGCATCTGAGAAAATTACAGCTATGATTGAAGAGTTAAAGACTCTTACCGTTCTTGAGCTTTCTGAGCTCGTTAAAGCAGTAGAAGAGGAGTTTGGCGTATCTGCAGCAGCTGCAGTAGCAGTAGCAGCACCCGCAGCTGGCGGTGCAGCAGCAGCTGAAGAGAAGACCGAGTTCGACGTTATCCTTAAAGAGGCTGGCGCTGAGAAGATTAAGGTTATTAAGGCTGTTCGTGAAATCACCGGTCTTGGTCTTGCTGAGGCAAAGGCTGTTGTTGACGGCGCTCCTAAGACTCTTAAAGAGGCTGTTGCTAAAGAAGAAGCTGAAGAAATCAAAGCTAAACTTGCTGAAGTTGGCGCAACTGTTGAGCTTGCTTAATTCTAGCTTAATTAACAATGAAGAAGACTGTGCAAATTTGCACAGTCTTTTTTTATTTATTATTTATTAACAAATGGTTTGATTTTTGTGGTATAATGGTTATAAAGAGGGGATTAAGTATGAATTTTAGATATAGGTTAATGCAGTTTTTATACGGCCGATACGGAATGGATGAAATGACTTATGGTTTGCTTATTTTGGCTGCTGTTATTTCCTTTGTAAACCTTATTTTAAGGTCTTGGATTTTGCAGTTGGTTGTATATGGATTAGTTATTTATGCCGGTTTTAGAGTTTTGTCAAGAAACCACGAGGCCCGTCGCCGTGAAAACCGATTTTTCAAGAATAAAATCAACATTTTAAAGAGTAAAAAAGAAGCGTACGAAACCCGAAAAAACGATACCCTTCATGTTTACCGAAAATGTCCCCGGTGTAAGGCCATTTTAAGGCTTCCCCATAGAATCGGCACCCACACAACCGTTTGTCCTCGTTGCAATAAAGAGTTCAAAGTTAAGGTTAGAAAGTAAAAAATCCCCTCGCTTTCAGCGAGGGTTTAGTTTTTAAAAATAATTGACTTTAAAGCCTTGTTAATGGTATAATAAATTGATTAGGAGGGATAAAATGAGACTGCTATGTATAGGCGATGTTTGTGGACAAATCGGTTGCGAAAAGGTTCGTAATGTTTTGCCCAAATTAAAGAGAGAAGAAAACATTGATGTTGTCATCATAAATGGTGAAAACTCTGCCGATACAAATGGTGTTACCCCTTACAGTGCTGACTATTTATTCGCTTGTGGCGCCGATGTCATAACCGGTGGTAATCACTCCTTCAGAAACAGTCAAATTGTACCATATTTAGATTCTAATCCCTTCATTTTAAGACCCAATAATTTACCCGATGCCGAGGGTGGAAGTGGCTATTGTTTGCTTGATAAAGGCAGGTATTCGGTGGCCGTTATTAACCTTTCAGGTACTATCTATTTGGATAAACTAAAGGCTAAAAATCCCTTTGTTTGCGCCGATGAATTAATTGAAAAAGCCAAAAATGATGGTGCTAACATTATTGTTGTGGATTTTCACGCTGAGGCAACAAGCGAGAAACGAGCTTTGGGATTTTATTTGGATGGTAAAGTTTCGGCTGTTTTTGGCACCCACACCCATATTCAAACTGCCGATAATAAGATTCTGCCTTTTGGTACAGGTTATATAACCGACCTTGGAATGACCGGTCCGGAAGACTCGGTTTTAGGTGTCAAAAAGGAAATTATAATTAATCGCCTTAAGTCTAACGATATGTCTAAATTTGAGTTGGCAACAGGTGAATGTACCCTTAATGGTTGCATTTTTGAAATTGATGAAAAAACAGGTAAAACCCTTAAAACACAAAGAATTTTAATGGGAGAAAATAATGAGATTTAAAACACTAATTTGCACAGTGTTGATGTTCTGCTTAGTTCTTACTGCTTGCGGCAAAGGAGATGCACCCTCGAAGGACAGTTCTTCTAACAAAAGCGCAACAAAGAGCAGTCGAGATTATTTAACACTTTTGTATTCAAACGCTGATAGTTTTAATCCTTATACAGTTAAAACCGATACAAACCGTCAAATCGTTAAACTTTTATATGAGCCTTTGGTTAAGATTAATGACAGGTTTGAAGCTGTTAACAGTGTTGCATCTTCAGTAAATGTAGAAGGAAATGTTTGCACCGTTTCTCTTAAATCGGTTAAGTTTTCTGATGGCACTGTTTTGACGGCTGAAGATGTGGTATATTCTTGTGAATTGGCAAGAAATTCCGAAACGGGATATAAGGATAAACTTTACGAGGTTCAGTCGGTTAAGGCTGATGGTAAAAAGGTTGTTTTCACACTTACCAAAAACGACCCTTATTTTGCGAATGTTTTAGATTTCCCTATAATCAAAAAGGGAAGCGATACCTTGACCAACTCGGATAGTGTTAGCCTTCCGCCCATCGGTTGCGGAAGATTCAAACTTAACGAGGCCTATGATGGTTTGGTTGAGAATAAATATTATAAGGGAAAAATTGAAAATATTAAGAAAATCAAACTTATAAATGCTCCTGATACCGAGTCGGTGGCTCATTATACCGAAATTGGCGCTGCCGATATGTATTATACCGAGATTTCCGACGGTCAAATTACTCGTATGAGTGGTAATAGGGCAGAGGTTAATTTAAATAACTTGGTTTATATCGGCATAAATCAAAATTATGCTCCCTTAAATCAACCGAATTTAAGACAGGCGATTTCTTCGGCAGTAGATCGAACAAAGCTTTGTAAAACGGCTTATTACAATAATGCTTTGCCTGCAACAGGATTTTTCCATCCTTCTTGGAAGGAAACAAGTTCCGTGCAAAATCTACAAATTAATGCAAATGAAGAAATAACTGTTGAGAATTTAGAAGAAATAGGTTATAATATATTAGATGAAGAGGGTGTAAGGGAAAATTCTAACGGAACGTCCCTTAAATTCACTCTTCTTGTAAACAGCGAAAATCGCATACGAGTGTTAGCTGCTAATACAATTGCTGCACAGTTAAAGTCTGTGGGAATTAGTATTACGGTTGTTGAAAGACCGTATGAACAATATCTTGCAGCGCTTAAAAGTGGAAGTTTCCAATTGTATTTAGGTGAAATTAAATTAACCGACAATATGGATATTTCACCATTGCTTACATCGGGTGGTTCGGTTGGTTTTGGAATGCCTAATATCCCAACAACCTCTACCGAGGAAACTGAGGGAGAAAACGAAGAAGAAACGGTTCCCGTTTCCAAGGGTTCTTCATCCGAAACTGTGTTAAAGGAGTTTTATAATTCCAACGCCACAATTAAGGATGTTGCGGCAGTTTTACAAACTGATATGCCTGTGGTACCTTTATGTTACCGAACAGGAGTGCTGTTCTATAATAAGAACATAAAAAATGTTAAAAATTCATCTTCGGGTGATATTTATTTTTCCATCGAATCATATTTAATTAATTGAAAGGATAGGGTGGTTTAATGATTTCTTACGAAACAAGATTAGGAACTATTGGTTTTTCTGAGAGTTATCTTTCAAAATTAATTGGAGATGAGGTTACATCCTGCTTTGGCGTTGTAGGAATGGTTGCTCGTGATCCCAAGCAAAAGATATTTAATAAATTCAGCAAAGAAGATTTAGTTGATACCGGAATTAAGGTATATGGCGATGCTGAATTTGTTACGGTTGAAATTCATATAATTGTAACCTATGGTATGAATATTAATGCTATTGCTTCAAGTATTACCGAAAAGGTGCAATATATTGTAAAGGAAAAAACCGGAATTACTGTTGACAAGGTTATTGTTAAGGTAGACGGTATTAAAGAATAGTAGTAAATTATTTTGGTAAGTAATTACCCCCTTTAAGGAGTGTTATATTTTGATTAACGGCGATATATTGCGCGACGCGATGATTTCCGCAACTAATAATCTTTCGAATAATAGAAAACAAACCGACGATTTAAACGTTTTCCCCGTACCCGATGGTGATACCGGTACTAATATGTCCATGACCTTGAGCAACGCAGCTCGTGAACTTGAGAAATTAAGTGGTGCAACCGCAGGTAAAGTGGCTTCGGTAAACGCATCTGCTTTACTTAGAGGTGCAAGAGGAAACTCGGGCGTTATTACCTCCCTTTTGTTTAGAGGTTTTGCAAAGGGTATAGGCGACGAAGAATTTGTTACATCCGAAAATCTTGCAAAGGCTTTTGAATTTGGTGTTGAGGCAGCTTACAAGGCTGTTATGAAACCTACCGAAGGTACAATTTTAACGGTTGCAAGAATAGCATCTGAATATGCCAATAAAGCATTCAAAGCAGGAAAGAACGAACTCGAAGTTTTTGAAAGTGCTATTGAGGGTGCTGAAAAAGCTTTGGCTGAAACTCCTGAGTTGTTACCCCAACTTAAAAAAGCCGGTGTTGTTGATGCTGGTGGTTTTGGCTTTGTCTTAATTCTTAAAGGTATGCTTTCGGTATTTAAAGACGGTGTTATCATCAAGGGCAATAATGTTCAAGTTGAGGAAACCGAGGAAGAAACAAGCCGTAATGCGGCAGGTGAATTTGAAACCGAAATCACCTTTACCTATTGCACCGAGTTTATCGTAAACCGTAATCCTGAGTGCGAAAAGGAACCTAACGATTTAAGAATGTATTTAGAAACTATCGGTGACTGTGTTGTTGTGGTTGATGATGAAGAAATCATCAAGGTTCATGTTCACACTGACCATCCCGGTAATGCTATTGAAAATGCTTTAACTCACGGTTCGCTCGTTCATCTTAAGATAGAGAATATGCGTGACCAACACGAGAAACAAAAGCATGATGCTCAAAATGCTAAGAAAAAACCTGCTAAGAGTGCAGATAGAACCGAAACCTACACTCCTGTTGAACCCACAAATCCATTTGGTTTTGTATCGGTTTGCGCAGGTGATGGTTTGGCTCAGTTGTTTAAGGATTTAGGTGTTGATACCGTTGTTAGTGGTGGTCAAACCATGAATCCCAGCACCGATGATATTTTGAAGGCAATTGAAACTACTCCTGCTGAGACTGTTTTTGTTCTTCCTAACAATAAAAATATCATTATGGCAGCTGAACAAACAATTTCCATCAGTACAAGAAAGGTAATTGTTCTTCACACAAGAACAATTCCTCAAGGTATTACTGCAATGCTTACCTTTGATCCTGATGCTGATGATAATACAAATGCTATTGAAATGCAAAAAGCAGCCGAGAAGATTGTTACAGGTCAAATCACCTTTGCTGCTCGTGATTCTCAAGCTGACGGACACAACATAAAAAAAGGCGATTTAATGGCCCTCACAGGTGGTAAAATCACCTTTGTTGATAACGACCTTGAGAAAACTGTTTTAAAACTTTTAAAACAAATGATTAAGCGTGACAGCCAGTTTGTTACCGTTATAACCGGCGAGGATGTTACTGATAGGCAAGCATCAAAAATCGAGTCTGCAGTAAATGATAAATATGGTTCTAAGGTTGAATTAACATTCATTAAAGGTGGTCAACCAATTTACTACTATATAATCTCTGTTGAGTAGGTGAATTAAAATGATAACAGCTTCCACCGATATTAGGTACCTTAAAGGTGTTGGGGAAAAACGAGCTGTTGTCCTAAAAGATAAGGGCATCGATACTGTCGGTGCCCTTTTGCGTTATTATCCAAGAGATTATCTTGACTGGACCGATATTAAGAAAATCAGCTCAGCGCCCTTGTTTGAAAAGGTGTGTATTAAGGCTAAGGTTTTAAAGGTTGAAGCTGAGCAAAAGCGAAATGGAATGACCCTTTATTCGGTTTATTGCGAGGATGATACTGCCCAAATGACAGCCGTTCTTTTTAACCAAAGATTTTTGGCTGAAAGATTGCGAGAGGGTAGAGAATATCTATTTTACGGGCGTTTATCAGGTGGATTTTTGTATCAAAAAATGTCTTCACCGAAAATTGTTCCTGTAAGCAATAATGCTATTGAGCCTATTTATCCTGCAAGTAAGGAAATATCTTCAAAGCAAATTAAAAATTTAATTAAAACTGCTATTGGTTTGGTGAAACTCCCAGAAACTTTAAATGAGGAAATAAGACAGCGAAACAAACTTTGCAGTTTGGAATTTGCTCTCCAAAATATCCATTTTCCACTTAATAGAGAGGCATTTTTGGCAGCTCAAAAACGCCTTGTTTTTGAGGAACTTTTCGTTTTGAGAACAGGTTTGGGTCTTCTTAAAACTGCCGAAGGTAAGAAAACAGGATATGTTATTAAACAGGGTTATCTATCTGATTTTAAGGAACTTTTATCCTTTAAAATGACCTCGGCACAAGAACGGGTTATTAAAGAATGTATGCGAGATATGTTTTCGGGTTATTCTATGAACCGTTTGGTGCAGGGTGATGTTGGCAGTGGCAAGACCGTTATTGCAGCAGCCCTTATGTATTCGGCTGCTAAAAACGGATTTCAGTCGGCAATGATGGTGCCAACCGAAATTTTGGCAGTGCAACATTATAAAACCCTTTTGAAATTGACCGAGAAAACAGGAATTAAATGTGCGTTGCTTACAAGTAGCGTTAAGAAAAAGGAAAAAGACCAAATTAAAAATGCCCTTAAAAATGGCGAAATTGATGTTATTGTGGGTACCCACTCACTAATAAATAGAGATGTTGAATTTAATAAATTGGGTCTTGTTGTTACCGACGAGCAACATCGTTTTGGCGTGAACCAAAGGGGAGATTTATCATTAAAGGGTGAAAATCCCCATACACTTGTAATGTCGGCCACTCCAATTCCTGGCACTTTGGGACTTATTTTATACGGAGACCTGGATATAAGCGTTGTGGATGAATATCCTACAGGTAGGCAGAAGATTGATACATATTTGGTAGATTCTTCTTATAGACCGAGGATATATAACTACATTAAAAAATTCCTAAACGAAGGCCGACAAGGATATATTGTTTGTCCTTTGGTTTCGGACGGCGAGGAAGTTGACATAATATCGGCAAAAGAATATTATGTAAATCTAAAAGAGGGCGAATTTAAGGATTATAACCTGGGTTTGCTTCACGGAAAGATGTCCTCCAAAGAAAAGGACGAGGTGATGGCAAGATTTAGCGAGGGAAAAATTCAACTCCTTGTTGCTACCACCGTAATCGAGGTTGGCATTGATGTTCCGAATGCCGTTATTATGGTTATTGAAAATGCTGAAAGATTTGGTCTTTCGGCCCTTCACCAGCTTAGAGGTCGAATTGGTCGTGGAGAGTATAAATCTGATTGCATTTTAATTACCGATAACACTTCTGAAGATACCCAAAAGAGATTGGAAGTTATTAAAAATACTACCGATGGTTTCTTAATTGCCGATGAAGATTTAAAATTAAGGGGACCCGGTGACTTTTTGGGTTCTCGCCAACATGGACTTCCTGCAATGAAGATTGCCGACCTTTTTGCCGACCGTGATATATTGGAATTGGCAGGAAAAGAGGCTAAAGTTTTACTTCAAAAAGACCCTGATTTAAGTTTGGATGAAAACTTGAATTTGAAGACCGAAATAATTGAACTTTACAAAAAACTTAACGAAGAATAGGTGATATATATGTTTAAGGAGATTAGCCCAAAAGAAATACCTGATAATATCATAAAGGCTATAAGTGATGAGTGGATGCTTATTACTGCAGGTAATGAATCGGGTTATAATATGATGACTGCTTCTTGGGGATTCGCAGGTGAAATGTGGGGTAATGATAGCGTAATTGCTATGGTTAGACCTCAACGTTACACAATGGATTTCATTGAAAAAGAGGATTATTTCACCCTTTCTTTTTACGGTGAGAATAAGGATATCCACAAGGTTTGTGGCTCAAAATCGGGCAGAGATGTGGATAAAACTGCCGAGACAGGACTTACTCCCGTTTTTAGTGACAATACTGTTTATTTCAAAGAGGCAAGACTGGTTCTCCTTTGCAAAAAGCAGTATGTTGACAGATTAAAAGAAGAGTGTTTTACCGATGAGGAACCACTTCGTTGGTACAACAAGGATTATCACAATATTATTATAGGAAAGATTGAAAAGGTGCTTATAAAATGAAATTTTTAATAGCTTCGGATATTCACGGTTCAGCTTACTATTGCGATCTGCTTTTAAAGGCAATAGAGACAGAAAAGGCTGATAGAGTTTTGATTTTGGGTGATATTTTGTATCACGGTCCTCGCAATGATTTACCAAAGGATTATGCCCCCAAAAAGGTGATTGAAATGTTGAATCCTTTAAAGGAAAAATTGCTTTGTGTTAGAGGAAATTGCGATACCGAGGTTGACCAAATGGTGCTTGATTTCCCCGTTTTAGCTGATTATGCAGTAATTCCTGTGGGAGATAAATTGATTTACGCCACCCACGGTCACAACTATAATGAAACAAAACTTCCACCTATTGCTAAAGGTGATATTTTGCTTAACGGTCATACTCATGTTTCAAAATGCACCGAGCATGAAGATTTTATTTATATGAACCCAGGTTCTGTTTCCATTCCTAAAGAGGACACGCCCCATAGTTATATGACACTTGAAAACGGCACATTCTTGTGGAAAAATTTGGAAACAAAAGAAGTATATAAGGAATATAAAATTTAATGAAAAATATTGTAATAATCGGTGGTGGACCGGCAGGTCTTAAAGCTGCTTTAAGCGCCGATTTTAAGTATAAGCATGAAAAAAGGCAAATTACAATAATTGAGAAAAACGAGCGTGTGGGTAGAAAATTAATGATAACAGGCAAGGGTAGATGCAATGTTACCAACAATTGCAACCTTGATACATTAATTGCTAATACCCCGAAAAATGGCCGATTTTTATATTCGGCATTTTCAAATTTTTCTTCTCAAGATACAATGGCCTTTTTTGAAAATGCAGGGGTACCCCTTAAAACCGAAAGAGGAAACCGAGTTTTTCCCGTGTCGGACAAGGCTGTAGATATTGTTGATGCCTTGGCAAATAGCGTTAAGGCAAGGAAAATTAAACTTTTACACGGGGTTGCAAAAAGCATTAAAAGTGACAATGGTGCAGTTTGTGGTGTTGAACTTGAAAACGGTGAAATTCTTGAGGCCGACAGTGTGATTTTGGCAACAGGAGGCGTTTCCTATCCTGTTACGGGTTCAACCGGCGATGGCTTTAAAATGGCTGCCGAGTTGGGTCATACCGTAACCGAACTGAAACCTTCCTTGGTTCCCCTTTGCTGTCACGAAGGATTTTGCACAAAACTTTCGGGTTTATCCCTTAAAAATGTTACATTGAGCATTTTTGAAATGGGTAAGAAAAAACCGATTTATAAAGAGATGGGAGAAATGCTTTTCACCCATTTTGGAATTTCGGGACCCTTAGTGCTTTCGGCTTCTTCTTATATTAGAAAAATGGGTAAGGTCGAATATACTGCTGTAATTGACCTTAAACCTGCTCTAAACGAAGAACAACTTGACAAGCGAATTTTAAGGGATTTTGAAGGTCAGCAAAACAAGGATTTTGCAAATTCTTTAGATGCTTTATTGCCTAAGAGTATGATTCCCGTTATAATAGGAATGTCGGGAATTGACCCACACATTAAGGTTAATCAGATAAGCCGTGAACAAAGAACGGAACTTGTTAAGTTACTTAAAAATTTCACCCTGCATATAACAGGCTTTAGACCTATTGAAGAGGCTATTATCACTTCGGGTGGAATTTCGGTTAAGGAAATTAATCCGTCAACAATGGAGTCTAAACTTGTGAGTGGTTTATTTTTTGCAGGTGAGATAATTGATGTTGATGCCTTTACAGGTGGATTTAATTTACAAATAGCATTTTCAACCGGATTTTTGGCTGGCGAAAATGTATAAAGGAGAAGAAATATGATTTCAGTTGCTATTGATGGTCCTGCAGGAGCAGGAAAAAGCACATTATCAAGAAGATTGTCCGAGCATTTCGGTTTTATCTATGTTGATACAGGCGCTATGTATAGAGCTGTTGGTTTAAAATTTGCAAGAATGGGAGCCGACACTGAACTTAATTGTGATATTGAAGGCATTTTGGCCGACACAACGGTTGATATTCGTTTTGTGGGCAGCGAGCAAAGGGTTTTCTTGGATGGCGCTGATGTATCGGATGAGATTAGAACTCCCCAAATGTCAATGATGGCTTCGGCAGTTTCGGCAAAACCACCCGTTAGAGCCTTCTTGCTTGATACACAAAGAAAATTGGCCGAGAATAATAATTGCCTTATGGATGGCAGAGATATTGGTACTGTTGTGCTTCCAAATGCAACCGTTAAGATTTATCTTACTGCTTCGGATGAGGATAGAGCAATGCGCCGTTATAAGGAACTAATCGAAAAGGGACAAACTGTTGAATTCAAGGATGTTTTTGACGATATGGTTAAGCGTGATTACAACGATATGAACCGTGAAATTGCTCCTTTAAAGCAGGCCGATGATGCTGTGGTTGCTGATACAACAGGTTTGGAATTTGACCAGTCCTTTGAACTTTTGGTAAATCTTATTAAAACAGGCATTGAGGGTAAATAATGAAAATTACTAAGGCCGAGACTGCAGGTTTTTGTTTTGGTGTAAACCGTGCAGTTAATATGGTATATGAACTTTTAAACGAGGGCAAAAAGGTTTGCACTTTGGGTCCTATTATTCATAACCCTCAGCTTGTTGAAGAACTCTCCCTAAAGGGCGTAAGAATAGTTGAAAGCCCCGATGAAGTAAAAGAGGACGAAACCCTTGTTATCCGTTCTCATGGTGTCGAGCGTGAGGTTTTTGAAAACGCAAAGCAAAAGGGAATTGATGTGGCAGATGCTACCTGCCCCTTCGTTTCAAAAATTCATAAAATCGTTGCTGAAAACAGCCTTGCGGGAGCGGTTACAATAATTGCGGGGGACAAAAATCATCAAGAGGTAAAGGGTATTGTTGGTCATTGCTATGGTGACTGTTTTGTGGTTGCGAGTGAGGAGGAATTGACCTCTATCCTACAAAATGAGGCGTTTTTTGTTGAAAAAGATATAATTTTAGTTTCTCAGACAACTTTTAACGCAAAAATATGGGGAAATATACAAAAAAAATTAAAAAAAGTCTATACAAATGCGAAAATATTTGATACAATATGTAATGCTACTTCTTTAAGGCAAAGCGAAGCAGACAAGCTATCAATGGATAGTGACGCAGTCATTGTTATTGGTGGAAGGCATAGTTCTAACACAGCTAAGCTTTACGATGTTTGTCACAAGAATTGCTACAATACCTTTTTAATCGAAACGGCAGACGAACTTCCTACCGATAGATTAAAAGGTCTTGAAAAAATTGGAGTGGTAGCAGGTGCATCCACACCTGCGGGTATTATTAAGGAGGTTATTAGAACCATGTTGGAAAATTTACAATCGGTTGAAGAACAGATGGAGGTTAAAGAATCTGTTCAAAAGAGCTTCGAAGAAATGACAGATGAGGAAGCATTTGAGGCTTCACTCAGTGGCTTAACAGGAGACCAAAAAGTAGAGGGTATTGTTGTTGCTGTTAATCCTTCGGAAATCACAGTTGATATCGGAAGAGGAGTAACAGGATATATCTCTCAAGCAGAATATTCATCTGACCCTGATGTTAAGCTTATGGATGAAGTTAAGGTTAATGATAGATTAAATCTTATCATTATGAAAATCAATGACCAGGAAGGAACTGCAATGCTTTCTAAGCGTCGTTTCGATGCTATTGCCGGTTGGGACAATATAGTTGCCGCTAAAGAGTCCGGTGAAATCGTTACAGGTTACGTTAAGGACATTATTAAGGGTGGCGTTGTGGCTTACACAAACAATGTTCGTGTTTTCATCCCTGCATCACAAGCTACAGCTTCAAGAAACGATTCTTTAGAAGATTTAAAGGGTAAAGAGGTTTCTTTCCGTATTATCGAAATTGGTCGTGGCAGACGTGCTATCGGCTCTATTAGAAGCGTTCTTCGTGAAGAGAGAAAGGCTGCTGAGGCAAAGGTTTGGGAGAATATCGCAGTTGGTGATCGTTTCACCGGTACTGTTAAGTCTCTCACCAACTACGGTGCATTTGTTGACATTGGCGGCGTTGATGGTATGATTCATGTTTCCGAGCTTTCTTGGAGCAGAATTAAGAACCCCAGTGAGGTTGTTTTAGTAGGCGACACTGTTGAGGTTTACATCAAGGCTATTGATAAGGATAAGAAAAAGATTTCCTTAGGTTACAAGAAGGAAGAGGAGAACCCCTGGGTTATCTTCCAAAAGAACTATGAAGTTAACGATGTTGTTAAGGTTACCATCGTTAGCATGACCACCTACGGTGCATTTGCTCGTATTATCCCCGGTATTGATGGTCTTATTCATATTTCTCAAATTGCTGATAAGCACATTGCTAAACCCCAAGATGAACTCCAAGTTGGTCAAGAGGTTGAGGCTAAGATTACTGCAGTTGATAACGATAAGAAGCGCATAAGCCTTTCTATCCGTGCTCTCATCCAAAAAGAAGAGGAAGAGGCTCAAGATATCGAGGCTAAGGACGAGGTTGTTTACGAAGCAACCGAAGAAAACGCTCCTGCTGAAGTAGCAGAAGAAGCTGCTGAATAATTTATTTCAAATTAAAAGCTATCTCGCAAGAGATAGCTTTTTTTTATTTTGCCTTTTATATTCAATGGTTAAATTTGCTTGTTGCTGACATTTAAAAGTCTATTGAGAAAACTAAAAATTTATGATAAAATGAAATATATAAATTGAAGGAGAGTTATTATGAAAACTAAACTTTTACCTCGCTTTTGGTGTGCAGTTACCCTATTTAGTCTTATAGGGCAGGTTGCGTGGGTTGTTGAAAATATGTATTTCAACGTTTTTATTTATAAAATGTTTAATGCCAGCGCCGGTGACATTGCTTTAATGGTTGGCGCATCGGCTGTTGCTGCTACTGTAACTACCGTCTTTATGGGCGCCCTTTCCGACCGTGTTGGGAAACGCAAGTTATTTATTTGCAGTGGCTATATTCTTTGGGGCATTTCAATTTTTAGTTTTGTACTTATACGTAACGATATTATTTCGGGTATTTTCCCGACAATTACTGCCGTTTCATCCCTTTGTGTTACATTGGTTATTATAATGGACTGTGTAATGACCTTTTTCGGTTCAACAGCAAATGATGCTGCTTTTAACGCCTGGCTTACCGATTCAACCGACCATACTAACCGTGGTGCAGTTGAAGGTATCAATGCAATGATGCCCCTTGTTGCAATTTTAGTGGTTTTCGGTGGCTTTATGTTCTTCGATTTAGAAAAGGCCACAAGCTGGACTCTTATTTTCACAATTATCGGTATTGTTGTTACTGTTATTGGTGTTTTGGGTATTTTCCTTATTAAAGACACTAAGGTAGAAAAACCCGAACAGAGCTATTTGGGTTGTATTTTTTATGGTTTCAGACCCAAAACCGTCAAAAAGAATCCCTTGCTTTACATCACCCTTGCAGCCTTTGTGATTTTTAATACCTCCATTCAAATTTTTATGCCATATCTTATTATTTACTATGAAAAGTCTTTAGGTCTTACGGATTATGTTTTCATAATGGCTCCTGCAATTATTATTGCTGCAATCGTTACTGCCTTTTGGGGTAGGGTTTATGACAAAAAAGGATTTGGCTTCTCTAGTAGTATTGCGCTTTTATCCCTTTGTCTTGGTTATGTGATTTTATTCTTTACCAAAACAACACTTCCCGTATTTGTAGGCTCTCTCTTTATGATGTGTGGTTATCTTTCGGGTATGGCAGTGTTTGGTGCAATGATAAGGGATAACACTCCCGAAAACAAGGCAGGTATGTTTCAAGGACTTCGCATTTTCGCACAGGTGTTAATCCCAGGTATTATAGGTCCTTGGGTAGGCTCGGCTGTACTTAAAAATGCCGAAACTATACTTAACAATGATGGCACAACCTCATTTTTACCCAACGAAAATATTTTTTTGGCAGCCTTAGTTGCGATTGTTTTCCTTATCCCACTTTTATTTGTTACTAATAAGAAAAGGAATACCTTAAATGAAAACTGATTTTGCAGTATTATATACACCCTTTGAAAAGTTTTTAAACACCGAAAAACCTTGGGATGTTTACCCACGCCCACAGTTTAAACGCCAAAGTTTCATAAACCTAAACGGCAAATGGAACTTGGAAATTGTGCGAAAGAACACTTCGGTTTTTAGTGGTGAAATTATTGTGCCTTTCCCCCTTGAAAGCCGACTTTCGGGTATTGATTTCAAGAAAGAAACCAACGATTTATTGGTTTATAGTAAAAACTTTGAGTTCGAGACAACAAGTAATCGTGTTCTTTTGAATTGTGGTGCAGTTGACCAAGAATGCAAGGTTTATATAAACGGAGATTTCGTTGGTGAAAACATTGGTGGTTATCTTCCTTTTTCCTTTGATATTACATCCCATTTAAAACAGGGCGAAAACGAAATCAAGGTGGAGGTTACCGATACTCTTAACTTGGATTTGGCCTATGGCAAGCAACGCAAAAAGCGTGGTGGTATGTGGTACACCGAAACCAGTGGTATTTGGCAAACTGTATGGCTTGAAGAGGTGCCTGAAAATTTCATTGAAAGCATTAAAGTCACCCCTGACCTTACAGGTTTTGATATAACCGTTTTGGGTGGAGAAGACGAAAAAACTATTGAAATTGATGGCAAAAAGCACACTTTTTCAGGGGACAAAGCACGAATTGAAATTGAAAATCCCATTAACTGGACCCCCGAAAACCCACATCTTTACGAGTTTATTTTAACTTGTGGTGAAGATAGGGTAGAGTCATATACTGCCCTTCGTACCGTTAGGGTTAAGGGCAACGAAATTCTCTTGAACGAAAGACCTTACTTCTTCCACGGCCTTTTAGACCAAGGTTATTTCAGCGATGGAATTTACACCCCTGCCACTCCTGACGCCTTGGAAAACGACATTATTAAAATGAAGGATTGTGGTTTTAATATGTTGAGAAAGCATATTAAAATCGAGCACGAGTTGTTTTATTATTACTGTGATAAATTAGGTATGGCAGTTTTCCAAGACCTTGTAAACAGTGGTAAATATAGTTTCATAATTGATACTGCCCTACCTACAATAGGACTAAAAAAAGGTATTACTCATAAGGCAACACCTTTAAGACGGGAGCAGTTTATTGAAAATTCTAAAGATACCTTGAAACTTTTTTATAACCATCCTTGCGTTGTGTATTACACCTTGTTTAACGAGGGATGGGGACAGTTTGACGCCAAAAACCTTTACAAAATGATGAAGGACATTGACCCCACACGTGTTTGGGATGCCACATCAGGTTGGTTTCAAACGGGCGAAAGCGATGTTTTGTCGGAGCATATTTATTTTAAACCCCTTAAGTTTAAGCCCGACTCTCGCCCCCTTGTTCTTTCGGAGTTTGGTGGATATTCATCAAAAATCAAGGACCATTCCTTTAATAAAACCAAAACCTACGGTTATAGATTTTTCGGCGACAATGAGGATTTCAAAAAAGCGCTTTTAAAACTCTATTTTGATGAGGTTATTCCTGCAATAAAGAAACATCACCTTTGCGCCACCGTTTTAACACAGGTCAGCGATGTTGAGGATGAAACCAACGGACTTTTAACCTATGACCGACAGGTTTTAAAGGTTGACCCCGATAAAATGCAAGAAATGGCAAAGGCAGTTTTTGAAGCCTTTAATAAAGCGTAATAAAAAAGAAGCACGATAATTTCGTGCTTCTTTTTATGTTTATTTAACAATGTCTGCAACGCTGTCTAAAATGTATTTTGGGCGATAGGGGAATTTGTCTATATCGGCTGTTGCAGTAACACCGGTTAGTACCAAAACGGTATCCACATTAGACTCAATGCCTGCGATAATATCGGTATCCATACGGTCGCCGATGAAGGCGATTTCTTCACTGTGGCAACCAATTTTCTTAAGACCGTGGCGAAGCATTAAGGGGTTGGGTTTACCAACAAAATATGCTTTTTTACCGGTGGCAATTTCAATGGGAGCAATAAGTGAACCCGTTGCAGGCATAACACCCTTTTCGGTGGGGCCTGTAATGTCGGGGTTTGCACCGATAAGTTTTGCGCCCTTGTTTACAAGTTCAATGGCCTTTTCGATTTTTTCAAAGTTATAAGAACGGGTTTCGCCCACAACAACATAATCGGGGTTAATGTCGTTCATATAAATACCTTGGTCGTAAAGGGCTTTGGTTAAGGCTGCTTCGCCAATAACGTAAGCAGTGCAGTCAGAGGCTTGAGATTTCAAAAAAGCAGCAGTTGCCATGGCGCTTGTATAAAAATGGTCGGCCGAAACCTTAAGTCCCATTCTTTCTAACTTCATACTAAGTTCGTGGGGTGTTCTTTCGGGACTGTTGGTTAAAAAGACAAACTTTTTGTTATTGTCAATCATCCAGTTCACAAAATCGGCAACGCCATCTAAAATTTTGTTTCCGTGATATATAACACCGTCCATATCACATATAAATCCTTTTTTGTTGCGAATAATATCCATAAATCTTACTCCTATAATAAGTAACCTGCCGCAATTCCTGCAACTGCAGAAAGGCAAATTATAATAATTGGGTGTACCTTTTTAAAGGCCAAAACACTGCAAAGAGCGAAAATACCTAAAGAAATATAGGTTTGGGCCGTTTTAAAAACTTCAAGAAGGGTTTGTTCTTCGGGCAAGAAAACGGTCAAGAAAATTGATAAAATAGCGCCACCGATTAGTCCTACAACGGCAGGTTTTAAACCTGTCATACATCCGGCAACAATTTTGTTGGTTTTAAATTTCTCGTAAAATCTTGCTACAATTAAGATGATTATAAAGGAGGGGAGAATAACACCTAAAGTGGCGCAGAAGGAACCGAACAAGGAACCTAAAACACCAAACTCGCCACCTAAAACCGAGCCTATATAGGTAGAAATGTTAACGGCAAAGGGACCGGGGGTAGATTCGCTAACGGCAATAAAGTTTACGATTTCTTCTTTTGGCAGCCATCCGTTGTTGATTACTTCTTCCTGAATTAAAGGAAGCATTGCGTAACCACCACCGATGGTGAAAAGACCGATTTTAAAGAAGGTGTAAAATAACTTGAAAAATATCATTATTTAGCCCTCCTTTCAGCCATAAGTGCTGTTATAAGACCGAACACAGCACAACCGATAAGAACAGCCAAAACAGGGAGGTCAAGCAAGGCAGTTAGAATAAATGAAGCTGCCATTATAATATAAGAAATTAAGTTCTTGGGGCATTTTTTATACATTGTAACAATTGCCTTTAAAAGCAATGCCAAAACACCGGCACGAATACCTTGGAAAGCAAACCCAACGGCCTTAATATCTTTGAATTCTTCTAATAAAAAGGAAATTACGAAGATAATACAAAAGGATGGCAAAACGGTGCCGAGTGTTGCGAAAAAGGAACCCCAAAATCCACAAACCTTGTAGCCAACAAAGGTGGCTGAGTTTATTGCAATGGGGCCGGGGGTGGATTCGGCAATGGCAACGATTTCCAAAATATCATCATCGGTTATCCATTTTTTGTTTTCAACAACCTCTTTAGAGATAAGGGGAATCATTGCATATCCACCACCAAAGGTGAAAGCACCTATTTTAAAGAAGGTTACGAATAATTGAAGGGCTTTTTTGAAGTTTTCTCTCATGATTTTTCCTTTGTTTGTTTTTTGATTTTATAAATTTCTTCGGTTGCAAGTCGGGCTTTGGCAACGCTTATATTTGTTTTTGGAAAACAATAATAAAGTTTTGAAGCATCACCAATGCAAATAACATCGCCGATTTCATACCAAAAATAGTCAGAATTAAGACTATAAGAAACGATGGGACTTTGGGTATAATCAAGTTTACCGTTGCAACCTATAAGGTGAAATCCATTAATGTTGTGGGTAAGGTGACCGTCACCGATTTTGTAAAGACATTTGTTATCGCAAATAACGCAAATATCCACATCGGTATTAAGATTATATTCACCATTTAAAATTTCCGATTTAACGCACTCTCGTTCCCAGTTGTACCAGTCGGGAATATGGGAAAACTCGGTTTCACCCGAAAGGGATTTGATATCGCCCAAAACACCAAGTTCATATTCTTTGCCACAATTAGAGCAAGAAATTAAAGTGTTCTCACTTTCGAGGGTATTCTCACTTTGACAATGTGGACAACGATATAAAATTCTTTCAAGACCTTCGGCACGGAAGGTTTCGGTGATTTTAACACCCTTTTCTTTTTGGGTGGCAAAAGCATCGAAGGTGAATTCTTTATTTATAAGGTCGGTTATTTCTGTAGAAGATTTTTCCTTTATTTCCTCGGGGGTTAAAAGGTATTTAACGGTAGCGCTAACCTCTACTTTACGCTTTCTAAGACCGTTATATAATGGGTCTCTAAGAAAAGCCCCTTCGGTTATAACCGAAGCAACGGGTACGCCCAACTTTTTAATTAACACACCAATTCTTGGTGGTAAAGCTGTGGCGCATCCATCGAAAGAATAACCAGCCTCAGGGTACATTAAAACATTTGCCTTGTTTTTCTTAATAGCGTGGGAAATATGGCTTATTAAAGAAATGTCGGTAACAAACTTGTTTGTGGGGATGCAACCCAAAAGGCGCATCAAAAGGGATTTTCCAATATAAGCATCAGTGGTGCAAACAATGGAAATTCGTTTTGGAAAGAAAATTTTAAAGGCAATTTTCATATCCAAAAAACAAGAGTGGTTCATTAAAATAAGGCAGGGTTCGTGAAGTTCATCCATCCTTATCTTTTTAAGGTGAAATTTAACTGCCAAAAGTTCGGGAATGGATAAAACATATATAAGTGCACCCAAAAGCCACATGGGTTTTAAGGGTTTAATACTGTTGTTAATTTTTAGGTCGCTTATTTTTTCAAAATCTACAAGTTTGGTTTTGATTTTCATACTTTACCGCCTAAATTCATATTCACAATTATTTTACCCTAAAACAGGTGAAATGGCAAGAAAAAAAGCTCCCATAAAGGGAGCTTTTAAAATTTAGTGTTTTCTAAAACCTTTACGGTCTCTTTGACGGGGCTTTTTGTCTTCTTCGGGTTCATCCTCAACTACAGCACCGTTGATTTCAACTAATGCATCTCTGCGAGAAAGGTTAATTCTGCCTTGGTCATCAATTTCGGTAACCTTAACGAGAACTTGGTCGCCAACGGATACAACATCTTCAACCTTTTCAACACGCTTAACATCAAGTTTAGAAATGTGAACTAAGCCTTCCTTACCGGGAGCGATTTCAACGAAAGCACCGAAGGTCATAAGACGGGTTACTTTGCCGTTGTAAACAGCACCGATTTCGGGGTCGTTAGCAATAAGTTCAACAATAGAAACTGCTTGTTTAGCCTTCTCAATGTCAATACCTGCAACGAATACGTGACCGTCTTCTTCAATGGTAATGGTACATTCGCATTGCTCTTGAATGGATTGAATAACCTTACCTTGCTTACCGATAACATCACCGATTTTGTCAGGATTGATAACGGTTGTAAGCATTTTGGGAGCATACTCGGAAAGTTCGCTTCTATATTCAGGAATACACTTAAGCATAACTTCATCTAAAATGTGGAGTCTTGCTTTGTGGGTCTTAGCAAATGCTTCCTTAATGATAGCAGGGGTAAGACCGTGAACCTTAAGGTCCATTTGGATAGCTGTGATACCCTTATGAGTACCTGCCACCTTAAAGTCCATATCACCGTAGAAGTCTTCAAGACCTTGGATATCAACCATGGTCATAAAGTCGCCGTAAACGCCATCATCACCTGTGATAAGACCACAAGAAATACCTGCAACAGGAGCCTTAATGGGAACACCTGCAGCCATAAGAGCCAAGGTGGAACCACAAATAGAACCTTGAGAGGTAGAACCGTTGGAAGAAAGAACTTCGGAAACAACACGGATAGCGTAGGGGAACTCCTCAACACTGGGGATAACGGGAACCAAAGCTTTCTCAGCCAAAGCGCCGTGACCGATTTCACGTCTGCCGGGGCCACGAGAAGGTTTGGTTTCGCCTACAGAGTAGGAGGGGAAGTTGTAGTGGTGGATGTATCTCTTGGATACTTCTTCATCAAGTCCGTCAAGCTTTTGAGCTTCGCTAACGGGAGCCAAAGTAGCGATTGAGAGAACTTGGGTTTGACCACGGGTAAACATACCTGAACCGTGAACACGGGGGAGAAGGTCAACCTTGGCATCTAAAGGACGGATATCATCAATACCACGACCGTCAACACGCTTCTTCTCGTCCTTAAGCCAAGCACGAACAACATGCTTTTGAACGAGATACATAATCTCATCAAGTTTAGCCTCTTGGCCTTCGAAACGCTCGTCAAACTTCTCGTGAACTGCTTGGTAAATAGGAAGTAAAGCAGCGTCACGAACGAGTTTGTCATCGGTATCAAGAGCTTTTCTAACATCTTCAATGCAGAAAGCTTCAATTTCTTCCATAATAGCAGGGTCGGGATCGTTGGAAACGAACTCGAACTTCTCTTTGCCGATTTCAGCAACGATGCCGTTGATGAATTCAACAACCTTCTTGTTTTCTTCGTGACCTGCCATGATGCAGTCAAACATTAAATCATCATCGATTTCGTTTGCGCCGGCTTCGATCATAGCAACCAAGTCAGCAGTAGAAGAAACGGTGAGGTTAAGGTCGGTCTTTGCTCTTTGCTCTAATGTGGGGTTGATAACGATTTCGCCATCAACAAGACCAACGTTTACGCTGGAGATAGGACCAGCCCAAGGAATATCAGAAATTGCGATAGCAGCTGATACACCGATAGCAGCAGCAACCTCAGGTGAGCAGTCGGGGTCAACAGCCATAACGGTTGCAACAACCGAACAGTCATTTCTCATATCTTTGGGGAACAAAGGACGAATAGGACGGTCAATACAACGAGAAGCCAAGATAGCCTTTTCGCCTGCACGACCTTCACGGCGTGTGAATGAGCCGGGCATACGACCTACAGCGTACATCTTCTCCTCATAGTCAACTGAAAGAGGGAAGAAGTCAACACCCTCACGGGGTTTAGCAGAAGCAGTAACGGTACAAAGTACACGTGTGTCACCATAGCATGCCATAATAGCAGCATTTGCGAGGCCAGCCATCATACCGGTTTCAAGTTTTAAAGGACGGCCAGCAAGTTCGGTTTCATAAACCTTGTAATTTTCAAACATTGTTTTTTCTCCTTTTTGTTTTATTTTTTTGCAGGAGACTTAGCTTAGCAATAAATCCAACACCTTAAATTTTTAGATGCTCGATTTATCGCTAACAGCAAAAATCTCCTATTTAATGACAATAAGGCAGACCGTTTTTTGATTACGGTCTGCCCTTGAATCCTGATTACTTACGGATGCCGAGACGCTTAATAAGTGAACGGTATCTTTCAATATCAACCTTTTGGAGGTAAGCGAGAAGGTTTCTTCTGTGACCTACCATCTTTAAAAGACCACGATAAGAGTGCTTATCCTTTGGATGATCCTTTAAGTGAGCGTTGAGCTCGTTGATACGGTTGGTAAGAACTGCGATTTGAACTTCGGGAGAACCGGTGTCGCCTTCGTGAGTTGCATATTCAACCATAATCTGTTGCTTTTTCTCTTTTGTCATTTGTTTTCACCTCTTTTAATGTTTAATCCAAAAACCAAGCAATGGGTCATAGTGACTCCCAAAAGTAGGGCAGACACCCAAAGCATAGTAATAGGTATGCCGATTTCACATCAGCCTAAGTATTCTAACACAAAACTTTTCA
>JAZNLZ010000033.1:0-24913 GCA_045579365.1 Acutalibacteraceae bacterium | reverse complement strand
TAATACCAATAACCACCGTAACTTAGTGTTTGGGTTGTGCCATCCATAAATGTAACTTCAATTTCATCAAAATGAATTTGTTTACAGCTCCAATTATAAATTGCCGCCTTCCAAGTTCCCGTATAGGTTGAGCCCGAATAGAACGGACCTGTGTACTCCAAACCTCTTGTTGAAGAATTAAGGATTTCACAATAAACATCATCGCCAACACCGTTTTTGAAACGAGCAACGAAATCAACCTATTTTATTGATACGTTCCACAAACTCAGTTGGGAAAACTGATATTGCCCTCAACATTTGATGGGTGGATTGGTTATAATCAAAAAAGAATATCAAGGAAAGATATGTATTCCAGGACATTTTCTTATCCTTACGTTCAATCCAACCGTAATTTTGTCTTGAAATGCCGATAATCCTCGCAAGGTCATCTTGGGAAATTCCCGCCTTCGCCCTGAGTATCGGTAAATCTTCGGTAAGAGCAATTATGTATTTGTCTTTTTCTTCGGGAGTAATTTGCCATTTTGTTTTACACATAAGCGTTATCCCCTTTCGAATCCTTTCATAAGTATTTAACAATAAAACAACACATATTTACTATGTATTACATTATACAAAATGGTGCTAGATTTGTCAATGCGATTTTGTCAAAATTTGCCGAAAAATACAATATTCGGCAGCCTTTTTAATTGTTTCATTGGAAAATAGTTATGGTTAGTAATTTGATTAAAATTTAAAAAAATCTCCCAAAAAAATCGGGAGATTTTTTACATTTATGAAATTAATCAACCTCAACTACGCCATCGGGTTTAATGGTAATTTTCATACCATCCTTAACATAGTTTAAGAACTCATCGCCTAAAGAGTCAATAACAGGCATTGTAACCCCGTCAACCCACACATCGGCCAAAACAGCGCCTGCTGCTGCAAGGGAGTCAATATGGTTTGCAAAAAGCATACAAGCAGGGCTTTTTCCCATAGAACAAGCACAGTAAAGCACTAATCCACCGGTGGTTGAACCAATGGTTTGAGGTAAACACAAAGCTTTACCAAGTAAAGGTTTGCCATAAATTTGTTTATTGCTTTGGTCGCCACATTTAACCTCTTTATCACCAAACTGCAATGCCATTTGGAAAGATGCAAGTGTGTTAAAACCTTCGGTAGTAACAACTGCTTCGGCAGTAACTTCGCCGGGAGTAACTACTCTTCCTTGAAACTTTTTCATTACTTCTTACCTCCTGTAATTGCATTTAAGATTTGTGCATCGGTGTAATATCTGGCACTTGTATAGGTGCGAAGCTTGTTAGAAGAAGTTATAACAGGCATCTTCTTACACAAAGGATTATTCATATACATAAGTGGGCAAATGTAAGATGTTATAACGCCGGTAGCCTTTAATCTTTCAGCGTATTCGGTTTTGTTAAACTCTTCAAGCACACCGGGAGATGCAGTGAAAACGGTTTTAATTGTAACTTTTTTCTTGCCGTTTTTCTTAAGTTCGGTCTCGATATTCTCGGTCCAAGTTTTAAGTTGTTGCAAAGAAAGATGAGGACAACCAACAAAGCAAAGTTTTGGAGTTGCATCAGGGTTTTTCCAAATTACAGGATATTCTCTTTGCACTCTTTCGAGTTCAGCATCATCAATGATATACTCTTTAGCACCTTCGGCAATCAATTTCTCACCAAGTTCAACAGCTTCGGGAGTTAAATTTTCAATATGATAAAGACCAACCGCACCGTTAGAAGCAGTAGCCGCACCGAAATCTTTAAGATAAGCGCAAGCAGCGTCATCAAGTTCTGTGCCTATCCACTTATCAAGGCCAACAACGAAAGGTACATCTTCCATAACCTTCATACCGATAGCAGAACCCAAAAGTTGCGCTTCAGGCTTTTTGGTGGTGTTAATTTTAACAACCCAAGTGGCTTTACGGCCTTCATCAGTAAGCAAACCGAAATAAGGAACAAAACCAACGATTGAACCCATAATATCAATAATACCTGAGTTTCTATTACATCTTGCACCTAAAACCGAGTTAGCATAAACAACTGCACTGGACTCAGCCCAAGAAAGCACCTCGCCTTTTTGAGGTTTATTGCCAACCTCATCCATATAACAGGTACAAGTAAAAGCGTTTTTATCCATAAGACCCAATTTTTCAAGTTGTTTCTCATAAAAATCCTGCTTAGTGTACATAAACTTGTTGAAAACTAAATTTTGCAAGAAGTTTGCAGGCACGTTTTTATCAATAGGTCTAGGGTCAACCGAGAATTTTTGCTCGGATGCAACATCGGCATCAAGAAGTTGTTGCATCAAATCATAAACGGGAGACATTACCTTAAGACCAAAAGAAGTAACCAAATGGTTGTATTTTGAAGTGATGGGAACTAACTTTTCAGCCTCGAAAGCACCGCCATACATTACCAAAGTTTTCATAACTTTAGCAAACGTTTCTCCCTTTTCGCCATCAAGAATGGCTTGTTGTTCTTTAGTTAGAATCATTTTATTTTCTCCTATTCTAAATTAAAGTTTCATACAGGTATCCCACGCACCCCAAATAACAGTACGAAGATTACCAACCTTTTGAGCATCACCAATAACGTGGATGTGTTTGCCCTTTGAAACAACGGGTGTGGGATTATAACCAACCGATAAAATAACATCATCGGTTTCAACCTTAAATGTTTCTCCATCCTTATTTTTAAGGGTAACACTTCCCTCGCCGATTTCACAAAGTGCAGTTTCAAGATATACAGGCACCTTGTTTGTTTTAAAGAAATCACGGAGATAACTTGTATTTGCAAGGCAAACGCCTTTGGTTGTGATAAGGTCATCCTGCATTTCAACGATAACAGGTTTCTTACCATTTAGATATAAATCATAAGCGATTTCACAACCTGTTAAACCACCACCAATAACCACAACATTGTCTCCAACGGTTTTAGTGCCGAGCAAATAATCAACAGCTTCTACGGCAGTTTCTGCGCCTTTTACAGGTATTTGCTTAGCCTTTGCACCTGTTGCAACGATAATTTCATCGGCATCTAATGATTTAACATCGGTAACTTCGGTTTCCATTTTAACGGTAATGGGATATTTAGATAGTTCACGTATGTACCAAGCAATAAGCGCTCTATCCTTCTCTTTGAAAGAAGGTGCTGCAGCAGCAATAAATACGCCACCCAACTTATCTGTCTTTTCATATAAAGTAACGCTGTGTCCACGTTTTGCGCAAAGGATTGCAGCTTCCATACCACCGATACCACCACCGATGACAGCAATCTTTTTAGACTTTTTAGCAGGTTTAACGCTATATTTTTTAGATTGCATTGTCTCGGGGTTTAAAGCGCAACGAGCAAGACCCATTGTATCGGTAAGATCTTGGGTATTAGCGTGACCTTTTGAAGACGAGAAGTTAAAGCAACCACTGTGACAGCAAATACAAGGCTTAATATCCTCCAAACGATCCTCAATCATCTTGGTAACCCACTGAGAGTCAACAAGGAATTGACGAGCAACGCCAACAGCATCAATTTGACCATCAGCTACTGCTTTTGCACCAACCTCCATATCCATTCTACCTGCGCAAACAACAGGGATATCAACAAATTTCTTAATGTGTGCAACATCCTCAAGGTTGCAGTTCTCAGGCATATACATAGGTGGATGAGCCCAATACCAAGAGTCGTAGGTACCATTGTCGGCATTAAGCATATCGTAACCTGCATCTTGCAAGTATTTTGCAGCCTTTTCAGACTCTTCCATACCACGACCAACCTCAACATAGTCCTCACCCGGCATTGCACCTTCGCAGAAGCCTTTTAACTTAGATTCAACGGAATAACGCAAGGAAACAGGATAATCTTCGCCACAAGATTCTTTAATTGCCTTAACAACCTCAGCAGCAAAACGGTAACGATTTTCAAAACTTCCACCGTATTCATCGGTGCGTTTGTTAAAGAACTCAATTGCAAATTGGTCTAACAAATAACCTTCGTGTACAGCGTGAACCTCAACACCGTCAACACCTGCTTCTTTACAAAGTTTAGCAGTTTTAGCGAAGGCTTCAATAATCTCGTGAATTTGATGTTTTGTCATTTCAGGGCACTCAATATCGTGAGCCCAGCGAGACTTTTGAGGACTTGGACTTGCAAGTTCGTGAGAGGTATCAATAACAGGTTTAATTAAAGCACGGGTAAACTTGTTTTTATGTAAGGGTGCTACCAACTCGGTAATAGCCCAAGAACGACCCATACCTGCAGTCAACTGAATAAATAACTTTGCGCCTGTTTTATGGATTTCATCCATAAATTCCTTAAGGTCTTCAAACATTTTTGGGTTTTGCCAAAGCCATTTGCCCCAAAAAGTATCTCGCAAAGGTGCAATTCCGGGGATAATTAAACCAACGTTGTTATTGGCTCTTTCAAGGAAAAGTTTTGCCGCCTCCTTGTCAAAATGACAGCCTGTGAGTTCAAACCAGCCAAAAAGCGATGTTCCACCCATAGGGCACATAACAATTCGATTTTTAATTTCCACGTTACCAATTTTCCAAGGAGTTAGTAATGCTTCATACTTTTCATTAGTTTTGCTCATTGCAGTAGTTCCCTTTCTATTATTTCTTATTATTTATATTAGCAAGTGGATTAGAGTCCACTGCTTTTTTGATTTGAGTATCCGACACATGGGTATAAATTTGGGTTGTGCCGAGGTTTGCGTGACCTAAAATATCCTTTAAAACCCTAATATCAACATTTCCGTGCTGATACATTAAAGTAGCAGCAGTATGGCGAAGTTTGTGGGTTGAATAACCCATATCACCAAGACCGGATTTTTCCAAATAAGTTTTAACAATGTATTGAACGGTCTTATTACTAATTCGCTTTTTGTTGCGACTAATAAACAAAGCATTTTTATCATTAACCTTAACACCTTCGTTAGGTCTTACGGCCAAATAACTCTTAATTGCGTTAACACAAGCTGTGTTTAAATAAACAATTCTTTCTTTGTTACCCTTACCGATAACCGTTAATGTGTCTTCGCTTGAAATACTGGAAAGATTTAAAGCGCAAAGTTCGGCAAGTCGAAGTCCACAGTTTAAAAACAAGGTTAAAATACAAAAATCTCTTTCCTTGTTGGCACCATCCACCGAATTTAAAAGTTCAAGGGAATCTTCCAGTGTTAAATGTTTGGGGAGCGACTGTTTTACCTTTGGCGACTCCAAAAGTTCAGCAGGATTTGTTTCTAACTGATGGGTTTGCACCGATAAATATTTGAAGAAAATTCTAAGAGTTGAGGTTTTTCTGGCTCTTGAAGCAGCGCCGTTTTGGCGTTCTTCCTTGCAATAAACCATAAATCCGTAAAGGTCGCTTATAGTTATTGTTTTAATCAGTGCAATGTCAACCGACTCAATGCTGATATTTTCAAATTCAGTATCCTTTGGAACCTTGCCACGAATTAACAATATGTACCTAAAAAAGGTTTGTAAATCAAGGTAATACCCCTCCACCGAGCGAGAAGATTTACCCCTGATAGTTTCATTGTACGTCAAAAAATCCCTGATTACAGGTGGACAAGACTGTAAAATCTCAAGCCTCATATTTACAACTCCATAGCGTATATGATAAAATAATTATAACATTTAAAGTCCCAAAAATCAATCTTAAAGAATTCTTAATAATTTATATACTTATTTCTTAAACGATTATATGATACAATGTTTTCAAAGGTGGCGAAAAGGATGTATAAAATATTAATTTGTGATGATGAAAAAGATATTGTTTCGGCTCTAAAAATTTATTTAGAAGCCGAAAATTACGAAACCGTTTTAGCCTATAACGGTTTTGAAGCGATTGAGAAATTACAGGAAACTACCGTTAATTTGGTGTTGTTGGATATTATGATGCCTGAATGTGACGGCATTACTGCACTTGCAAAAATTCGTGAAAACTCGAATGTCCCAGTAATTTTATTAACTGCAAAATCCGAGGATACCGATAAAATTTTAGGACTTAACATTGGTGCCGATGACTACATAACAAAACCATTCAACCCTGTCGAGGTTATTGCCCGTGTTCGTTCACAACTTAGAAGATATATGGAATTGGGTGGCTCGAATAAACACAAAACCGGATATACCATTGGTAATATAGAACTCGATGACGATGCAAAAAAAGTCACAGTTGATGGCAAAGAGGTATCACTCACTCCCACTGAATTTGAAATTCTTAAATTTTTAATGCAAAACGCAGGTACCGTTTTCTCACCAAAAGAAATTTACCGAAATGTGTGGAACGATGAAGCTTACGGTGCAGAAAATACTGTTGCTGTTCACATTAGACATTTGCGCGAAAAAATTGAAATCAACCCTGCCGAGCCCAGATATTTAAAGGTTGTATGGGCTCATGGTTACAAAATGGAAAAAGGAGTTTAAAATGAAATTAAAACAAAATTTAGCCATTAAAATTACTGCTTTTATTTTTTCTTATGTAATGGCATTTTTACTTTTTTTGAGTGTTGTTGCAATAATTATAATGGGTTATTTCAAATTCTATTTTAGCACATTAGATATTGCTAAAGAAGAAGTTTTGAACAAAATGGCACAAAGAGAAGCAAGATATATAGAAAACATTTTAGACGAAGAAAAAGAACTTGAAAATTCCTATTTGGAAAAATACTATAAAGATAAAAATGTTTATTATGAAATAGCATATATCGAAAAAGATGCAGTTGCCACCAACTACAGTGGGCAAGATTATATTGCCTATACCGACCGAGAATATTATACCTATGAAGACTATATTATAAAACAAGATGAGAATGGGACCCATTGGGGCACCATTGAACATCATACTGCCGACATCAAGGTATATATCGCAAAAAATATGACAAAAAGCGATGTTTTTTCAGTGGCTTCAAGTTTAGTTGATAGTGGTTATCGCTTAAGATACGCAGTAATATTCATCGCAATCATTTCACTTGCTTCATTCGTATTTTTAATATGCTTCCTTTACGCATCAGCCGGCCACACATCAGATGGAAAAATCAAATGTAATTTTCTCGATAAAATCCCCTTTGATGTACTAACTGTAATAATAACAGGTCTTGTAATTATGAGCGCAATATTAATTGAAGAATCAACCTATCAAGATTTTTCCTTCGCAGTTACCTTCATCACACTTATCGCAAGTATTGATTACTTTATTGCCCTGATTTTTACAATGAGTTTTGCCACCAGAATTAAAACTGGTACACTCATTAAAAACAATGTGTTATATTATGTATTCAAATTTTTAGGCAAACGATTAAAGAAATTATTTTCGTGGCTTAAATATCTTTATAGCAACGCTTCATTACTTAAAAAAACTTGGATTATAGCTGTTGGCATACTGATTTTCAGTACATTTTTTATCCTTGGTGTAGGAGATGTTGTATCTTATTGGGCAAGAAATGAATTTGTTGTTATTATGCTCATAATAACTGCCGCCATAATTGCTCTTCTCTTCTATTTTGCAGTTATTTTGCAAAAAATTAAACTTGGCGGCGAACAAATTGCCAAAGGCGATTTGCAATATAAAATAGATACAAAATATATGTATCACGATTTTAAAGACTTTGCTGAAAGCCTTAATAATATTAATGACGGTTTACAAGAAGCAATAAACGAAAAAATGAAAAGCGAACATTTTAAAACCGAGCTTATTACCAATGTTTCTCACGACATTAAAACCCCCTTGACTTCAATTATTAATTATGTGGACCTTATAAAAAAGGAAGATATTGAAAACGAAAAATTAATTGAATATATTGATGTTTTAGATCGCCAGTCGGCAAGACTTAAGAAGTTAGTTGAAGATTTGGTTGAAGCGTCAAAAGCTTCCAGTGGTAATTTAACCGTAAATTTAACAACCTGTAATATTACTGTTTTGCTTAATCAAGCCTTAGGAGAGTTTTCCGAAAAACTTGAAAAGGCAAACCTTACACCTATTATTAAAACTGATGATGACGGCATTGCAGTTTTGGCCGATGGCAGACACTTGTGGCGAGTATTTGATAATCTATTATCCAATATTTGCAAATACAGTTTAGAAGGCACACGTATATATATTGATGTTAAAACCGAAAAGGATGCTGTTTATGTAACCTTCCGAAATATTTCAAAATATCAGCTTAATATATCTACCGAAGAACTTTTGGAACGATTTGTTCGTGGTGATAAATCTCGCCACACCGAAGGACACGGTTTAGGTCTTTCTATTGCCAAAAGCCTTATGGAACTTCAGGGTGGAAAACTTGATATTTCGGTTGACGGTGATTTATTCAAAGCAACAGTAAAAATTAAAAATATATAATTTGAGGAAACAAATGAAAAGGACAAAAAAGCAAATTCGGAAAAAGAGAATAATCAGAAGACTTGTTGCGTTTTTATTAACAAGTATAATAACAGTAGCAATAATTTTTGGTGGAATAAAAATTTGTTCACTGTTCTTTCCTGATAATCGTTTTAGTGGCTATGTACCAGCTGCTTTCGGTGGCAAAATTTCTAAAAATGTTAAAATTGCTCAAGGCTTAGAAATTCCCGATTGGATCGATTCTCAGATTATTAACGTTCATACCACTGCCAGAACCGGCGCCCATTTAAAAGATATCAAGGATATTGTTATTCACTATGTCGGCAATCCAGCAACCACAGCCCAAAATAACCGAGACTATTACAATAAAATCGACACAACGGTCAGTTCCCATTTTATCGTAGGTCTTGACGGCGAAATCATTCAGTGTCTCCCCCTTTGGGAAAAATCGGCTGCAAGCAACAACCGAAATAGCGATACAATTTCAATTGAGGTTTGCCATCCTGATAAAAGTGGAAAATTCACAAACGAGTCATATAACAGTCTAATCAAGCTAACATCTTGGCTTTGCGAAAATTTTAATCTTGACGAAAAGGACATTATAAGGCATTATGATATTACAAAGAAAATATGTCCTAAATACTATGTGGAAAATCCTGATGCTTGGAAAGAACTAAAGAAGGATGTTAAATCAAGTATTAATTAATCGCAAAGGAGATAATTATGGCTAAATATTTAATTGTTGTTGATGTGCAAAAAGATTTTGTTGACGGAACCTTGGGAACTGACGAAGCAGTTGCCATTATTCCCCGTGTTAAGACTAAAATTTCCGAATACAAACAAAATGGTGATAATATAATTTTCACCCGTGATACCCACACTTCCGATTATCTTAACACAAACGAAGGTAAACATTTACCTGTTATTCATTGTGTTAAAGATACCGAAGGTTGGGAAATATATTCAGGTCTTGATACCGAAAACGCTCAAATTATTGATAAGCCGAGTTTTGGATTCTTAAATTGGAGTGAATTCATTGAAAATTGTGACGATTTGCAAATCGAACTAATTGGTCTTTGCACCGACATTTGTGTTATCTCCAACGCTTTGATTTTAAAAGCGTTGTTCCCTGAAGCCAAAATAAGTGTTGACTCTAATGCCTGCGCCGGTGTAACACCCGAAACCCATAATGCAGCATTGAAATCAATGCAAATGTGCCAAATTAATATTTTATAAACAAAAGAGGTTTTCGTCATGAAAACCTCTTTTATCATTTAGATTATTTCTTTTGCAAGAGCCTTAATTTGAGCTATATTCTCCTCGTTAGGAGCCGACATAATTTTAACATTTGTATCGCAATAGGTTAAATTTTTGCATTTTTCAAGCATACCGGTCATAACCTTGGTTGCCATGGGCGCCCAAGAACCATTTTCAATAAAGCCGATTTTCCTGTTTTGGAAATTACGCTCTACCAGATGGTCGATAAGCTGCTTCATAAAGGGAAAAATTTCTCCATTATAAGTGGTGGTTGCCAAAACAAGTTTGCCATAACGGAAAGCGTCCTCAACAGCCTCAGCCATATCGCAACGAGCAAGGTCATTAAGCACTACCTTTTCACATCCTAAATCCTTTAACTCCTGAGCTAACATTTCGGCTGCTTTTTTGGTATTACCGTAAACCGAAGTGTAGGAAATTAAAACTCCTTCACTTTCAACGCCGTATGAAGACCAAATGTTGTATAAATTTAAATAATACTCTAAATTCTCGCTTAAAACAGGTCCGTGCAAAGGACAAATTGTTTTAATATCAAGGGTGGCAGCCTTTTTAAGCAATGTTTGTACCTGTGCGCCGTATTTTCCAACAATGCCGAAGTAATATCTTCTTGCTTCACAAGCCCAGTCCTCATCAATATCTAGAGCACCAAATTTACCGAAACCGTCAGCCGAGAATAAAACCTTATCCTTACTGTCATAGGTTACAATAACCTCGGGCCAATGCACCATAGGAGCTGTAACAAAGGTTAATTCACGATCACCAAGGTCTAACTTAGAACCTTCGCCAACAACAATTGAATTGTCAGGAAAATCGTTACCGTAAAAATTTTTCATCATCACAAACGCTTTTTGAGAAGCAACAATTTTAGCGTTAGGATATGTATCCGCAAACAAGTTTATATTAGAAGAATGGTCGGGTTCCATATGTTGAACTATAAGATAATCGGGGGTCTTGCCCTCTAAAACCTTATTTAAATTTTCCATCCATTCATTGCCAAAACGAGCATCAACAGTATCCATTACCGCAATTTTTTCGCCAAAAATAACATAAGAATTGTAAGCCATTCCGTTTGGAACAATATATTGACCCTCAAACAAATCAATATTATGGTCGTTAACACCAACATACTTTATTGTATCTGTAATAATCATTATTTTTCCTCCTTAATTAAAAAATCCTTAAAACCTTCAGAATAAACCTTTTCGCCATTATCCTTAACCCATAAAACATAGGTATTTTCAAAGTTTTTTATTACTTCTTTTCCCTCTTCTATATCCATACAAAACAAGGCGGTTGACAAGGCATCGCCCACAGCCGAACTTTGGGTTATAACCGAAACCATTTTGTAACCTGTGGCAGGCATAAGGGTATCTTTATCAATAATATGGTGATAATTTTTGCCGTCAACTGTATAAAAGCGTTGATAGGAACCACTGGTAACAACCGACATTTCAGAAATCTCTAAAATTTCGGTATAAGGGTCATTTTGGTCGCCATCGGGATTTTCAAGACCAACTTGCCAATTTTTTCCATCGGGTCTAACGCCAACAGTTCTAATATTCCCACCAACATTTAACAAATAACCGTTAATACCCTCTTTTTCCATCCACTGAGCCGTTTTTTCGGTTGCGTAACCTTTAGCTATTGCACCCACATCCAAGCTCATTTCGGGGTCATTTAAGGTGATTTTATTACCTTCAATAATCAAATCGTCAATATTAGTGTGTTTGTTAGCGATTTTCAAATCATCTTCTGATGGCAACTGAGCAACCTCAGGATTATCAAGACCGGTATTTCGGTACTCGTGCCAAATAGACAAAACACTACCCAAAGCCACATTTACATTTCCGTTTGTATTATTATACATTTCTTTTGAAAATTTAAGCATTTCGGTAATTTTCCCATCAACCGTAACCGAAGTTTTATCTTCGTTTATAGTGTGAATATTTACTAAATCATCATAACGGCTGTAAATGGTATATAACTTATGATAAACACCCAGTTTCGACTTGATTTTTTCGCTATTAGCCTTAAAATCAGCCTCATCAGTTTCGTATCCAATTATTGAGATAACAGTATCAAAATAATCAAAGGTGTAATCTGTAAACTTTTGATATTCCTCTTTACAACCTACAAAAGGCAATACAAACAATAAACACAAAACACATGAAATTAATCTTTTCATAGCTCACATCTTCAAAACAGGGAGGTGCAAAGCGCTCCCCTGTTTTGTCTTAATTTTATTTTACACTAGCTGCTTTAACAGCCGCTTTTATCATATCTGCAACGTTAATTGTACAACCGGCAGTAACAAGGTCTTCCACAGCTTTGCCGGTGTTATCAGATAAATCCTTGATCCCGTTAGCCGTTTTGCCAACAATTTGAGCATCAAAAGCATCTGCTTGAGCATACCACTCTTTTTTTGCGCCGGCTTTTTTCATACCGTAATCATCTCCGGCATCTCTTTTAGTGGTGACATCTTTGCCAAATTCACTTTCAGAAACACCCTTATCGTCAAACTCAACAGCGAAACTTAACGCATCGGTCTTGGACGCTGTAACCTTCTTGGTAGAATTAATGGCAATTGCAACAAAAGTAAGAGAAAACTCATTCTTTCCCATATCAACATCGGTAGCATCTTTCATATCAGTCTGGGAAGTGACAATACTAACTTGTAAAGTATCATCAGCAGTAGCTTCACTCTCAGCAGCATTCTTAACCGCTTCATCTAATGCTAAAACAAAATTGGTAATATTAATTGTGCAACCGGCATTAACAACCTCATCGGTACCCTTGCCATCTTTTTCAAGTGCCTTAACCTCATCAATAGTTTTACCAACAACTACGGCAATAAACGCATCCTTTTGTTCATACCATTCCTTTTTAGCACCGGATTTTTTCATACCATAATTATCGCCGTGTTCGGTTTTGGTAAGCAAATCACCTGCAGCAACGGCCTTGCCATCTGAGGTAAAATCCAAAGGATTTTCAGCGGTATCAATAGCGCATTTTATAATTTTACCGTTCTTATCAACTAAAACAGCGGCAAGAGTTGCGGTAGTGTCGGCGTAGCCGTTTGTTTCACCATCAGCATTCTTAATTTCAGAAATTTCAGCGGCAATGCCGAAACCCATTTTTAAAGGTTCAGCCTTTCCACAACCCGCAATGGATAAAACAAAGAACATATTTAAGAAAGCCAAACCTAGGGAAAGGATTTTTTTCATGATAGAACTCCTATAAATTTATTAAAAACATACTGCAATATCAAACTTAAAAACGATATTTAGTAGTGTATTTTAATAATAGAATTCCCGAAAAACCAACAAATATTCCTGCAACCGTTCCACTAATAGCCAAGACAGGCATATAAAACCCAATTTCTTTCGTGCCCAAAACCAAAATTGCAACAATAATTTGGCCCAAATTGTGAGAAACAGCACCGGCAATGCTAACTCCCACTTGAGAAAATTTCCCTGAATTTTTAAGTAACCACATAACAGTAAGACTTAAAAATGCACCGGCAAAACTATAAAGAAATGTTATAAAACTGCCGAAAAGTAAACCTACAATTAAAAGCCTTATAAAAGAAACTACAACTGCTTCCTTTACCGAAAATTTATAAAGCAAGAATATAATTATAATATTAGGTAAACCCATTTTAATCCCCGGCACAGCCGACCAAATAGGTGGCAACAAACTTTCAACAAAGGAAAGTATTATTGCAAGGGAGGATAAAACACTTAAAAAAGTTAATTTTTTAACCTGTATTTTCATTAAGACTCCACCTCCGAAATTTCAACAACAAGTTTGTGAGGTAAACAAACAATGGTCTCCCCAACCTTTGAAATTTGGCGATGATTAGCACAAATTTTATCGGGACAGTCAGCTTTTGTAACGCTAACTTCTCCCTTTTCAATTTTAACCTCATTGAAACCATATTTAGTATTGATTTTTTGAGTGGTATCTTCATTTAAATCCAAAACGGCAACCATTTCACCGTTTACAGTAACCACGGCCTTTTCACCCTTTTTAAGTGAAAAGACGAAGATTAAAAATGCCACTATCGAGATAGCTAAAATAAATGAAATTAAAATCAAATCATTCCTAATTTTTTTATTCATACTACATTCAAGCCTTGTGAATACAATGGGTTGGACAAGCATCCACACAATTGCCACAAGCAGTACATAAACTGTAATCTATTTTTGAAAGGTTATTTTCAACCTTAATAGCACCAGAAGGACAAGCACCCTCACATTTTTTGCAACCAATACAAGCATTTATGCAGTTTTTCAAAGAAACAGCGCCTTTGTCCTTGCTGGAGCAAGAAACCCAAACTTTAGAAACTGCCGAAACCAAAGAAATAATATTCTTGGGGCAATCATTAACGCAAAGTCCACAACCAATACATACCTTTGAATTAACATGAGCAATGCCGTTATCCAAGTAAATCGCACCTGTGGGACAAGCTCGAACACAGTCACCGCAACCTAAGCATCCAAAACGGCATTTACCGGGGCCACCATATATTAAATTGGCAGCACGGCAGGTCATTTGACCGTCATAATGAACCTTAGAAGTTGTAGCGTCACAGTTGCCGTTACAATGAACATAAGCCACCATCTCACAAACACTCTCAACCTCGGTGCCAAGAATATTAGCAATTTCCTGCGCCACACAGTCGGAACCGGGAATGCAAAGATTGGTTTTAGCACCATCTAAAACAATAGCCTTTGCATATTCATCGCAACCCGAATAACCACAAGCACCACAATTAACACCCGGTAATGCACATCTTACCTGTTTAATTGTTTCGTTTTCCGGGACCCTCATAAATTGAGCGGCAAGTGTCAAAATTACACCCAAGATTAAAGCAACTGCAAAAACCACAATAAAAGCTAACAAAATTTCCATTTATTAACCTCCAATTAAGTTTTCAACAATGCCACCAAAACCGAAGAAAGCCAACGAAACAAATGAGGCAGCAATTAATGTTACAGGCAAACCTTTAAAACATTGAGGAATTTCACTTTCCTCAATTTTAGAGCGCATACCTGCAAAAAGCACCATAGCGAGTAAGAATCCAAGACCACAGCCTAAAGAACTCACCATAGATTCTAGGAATGTGTATCCATCATTTATATTGTTAATGGTAACACCTAAAACAGCACAGTTGGTTGTAATTAGTGGTAAAAATACACCTAAACTTTTATGAAGTGGAGGAATATATTTTTTCAAAACAATTTCAACAAACTGAACCAAGGCGGCAATTACCAAAATAAACAATAAATTTTGCATATAGCCAAGACCTAAACTGTTTAAAACATAGTATTGAATAGGCCAAGTAACAGCAGAAGCCAAAAGCATAACGAATATTACCGATACACCCATACCAACTGCTTGATTTAATTTTTTAGAAACGCCTAAAAAAGGGCAAATTCCTAAAAATCTATTTAAAACATAGTTATTAACAAGAACCGAGGACATTAAAATTAAAATCAAAGTCTTAAAGTTTTCCATTTTAATCTTCCTCCTTCGAATTCAAACATGAAGTGTTGCAAACACCCACGTTTGGACAACCACTGCAAGAGAAATCCTTTTTAAAAGGTGCCTTGCCACGGGTCAAAGAAGTAACAGCAGCAATCATAAGACCATATACCAAAAGACCACCGGGTGCTTTTACAAATATATCAATTTTATGGTCAACAATAAAAGGAATTTCAATTCCTGCAAAGGAACCAAGTCCAAACACTTCGCGAACAGTAGCAATTAAAATTAATGCCAAAGTAAAGCCGATACCCATTCCGATACCATCTAATACCGATTTGCCAATACTGTTTTTACCTGCAAACATTTCGGCTCTGCCTAAAATAATACAGTTTACCGTAATCAAATCCAAATATACGCCCAAAAGTGTGAAAATTTCAGGCAAAAAGGCGTGTATTAATAATTTTACAATGGTAACAAAACCGGAAATCACAACAATATAACAAGGAATTCTTACAGTATCAGATATAAATTTACGTAATATAGATATTACAGCATTCGAACAAATTAAAACAGTCATTGCCGCAATGCCCATACTAAAGGCTCCTATAACCGAATTGGTAACAGCCAAAGTAGGACAGGTACCAAGAACTAAAACCAAAACGGGATTTTCTAAAAGGATGCCCTTTAAAAGAATTGATAAATTATTGTTTTTACTCATAATCAGGCACCTCCTTTTAGTATTTTAACTGCAGTAAATACACTAGCAATTGCTGATTTATAACCTTCGGTGGTAGTTGTCGCACCACTTATAGCACCGATTTCAGTATAATTACTTTCATCTTTACCACTAAATTGGTTATAAAAATCAGGGTCAGCACAAGCATCACCAATACCCGAGCTTTCTTTTTGTGAAATGGTTTTACAGGAAATAATCTTGCCACCCGCAGTAACACTTACTTTAATATTGATATATTCATTTGAACGAACATATTTATCGCCTTTAATACCATAACCGGAAGCACGAAGTTCTAATACATAATTTCCACCTGAAGTTTTGAAAGCCTTTTGAATATGTGTAGGCATATCAATAAAAGAAGAAATATCAATTTCGGTCATAGTTGAATTAATTATTACAGCTGAAACTGCCTCAACTTCGGTTTTAACTGCGTCATCAGTAGTGCTAATAACAGCACCGTTATTGTCGCATCCGACAAAGTTTTCACCAATAACAAACACATAACCTGCATTATTATCAGCTTTATAAACAGCAGTAACATTACCCTTTTCTTCGGTTATAAACAATTCGGTAAATTCGCCTTTTCCTTCAGGTAATGCCTCATTTAAGTTGTCCTTAAGGATGGTTGCTTCATCACGAATATCAACCGAGCCACCACCTAAAATTATAGAAGCATTTAAAGCATCTTTAACTGCGTTTTTGAAAGCAGTGGTTGTTTTTGTGGCACCTGCAATTGTTTCAACCTCATCTATGGTATCACTTGTTGCATTTTTTAACTTTTCGCCATAGGTGACTTCGTAACCAAGGGTTTCATTACCTGAAATGTACTGAACACCCTTAACAACGCCATCAGCATCAACGCCACACATAATGATTAAATCAGCGCCATAACCGGCAGTTTTCAATTTAAATACATATCCACCGTTATCTTCGCTATATGCTTCCTCAATAGTTTTTGGAAGATTAAATCCGGATAAATCAACATCTTTAAAATTTTTACCATCAGGCAAAACTTGTTTAAGGGCAGCATTAACTGCAGCCTTTTCTTGTTCTTCTATAATAGGGGCAGTAATCGCATTTGTAACAGCCAATAACAAAGCCATTACCGAACAAATGATGGTTAATGAGAGGATAGATTTAATGTTTTGTTTCATTATTTAACCCTCCCGAAAAGCTTTCTTCTTGACCATATATTGATGTATGGATTAAGAATATTCATGAGAAGTATTGCAAAGGATACACCTTCGGGATATAGGCCCCAAAAACGAATTAACATAGTAATCAAACCTGCACCAATACCAAAAATCAATTTACCTTTGTTGGTTGCAGGAGATGTAACATAGTCGGTTGCCATAAAGAAGGCACCCATAAACAAGCCCCCCGAAAGGATTTGATACAAACCTGCGCTTAAACTAAAATCGTTTACAAGAACAGTAAACACAAATGCTGTGCCAATAAAACTTAAAGGCATAACAGGAGAAATTACCTTACGGCAAATCAAATAAATGCCACCAATAAGTAAAGCAAGTTTGGAAGTTTCACCGATTGCGCCACCAACATTACCTAAAAACAAATCAAGCAAATCAGGAGTTTTACCACTAGCCAATTCAACCAAAGGTGTAGCAGAAGCAACGCTATCCACAGGGAAAGATGGTTTTGCCAAGGTTGTAAAAGCAACAAGCATAAATACACGAGCAGTAATGGCAGGGTTTACAAGATTACAACCAATACCACCAAAAATGCATTTTACAATAACAATAGCAAAAATGCTTCCAACAGCAGCCTGCCACAAAGGAGTATCGGCAGGCAAATTTAAACCTAACAAAAGACCGGTAACAATTGCACTAAAATCGCTTGTTGTGTCTTCCTTTTTAGCAAGTTTATTGAATATAAATTCAGACAAAACACAAACGGCAATACACAGTAAAACAACCGATAATGCTTTTAGACCAAAAATCAAAAATCCGGCAATTGTTGCAGGAAGTAAAGCAATAATCACATCTAGCATAATTGATGTTGTGGTCTTTTTACCGTGAATATGGGGAGAAGATGAAATGTGTAAACGGGACATTATTTTGACTCCTTTTGCGCATGTTGACGAAGGGATTGCTTTGCAAGACGGTTGTTAGCAACCAAAGGCCTACTTGCAGGGCAAACATAAGAACAACAACCACACTCCATACAAAGAGGTGCACCAGCCTCGGTCATCAATTCGAAATCTTCGTTTTTTAATCCTTTTGCGATTGCAGGTGGGTTTATACCGAAAGGACATATATTTATACAAGCACCACATCTGATACAAGCAGTGGTCTTTGGAAGAATTGTTTCAGCTGCATTAAAGGCCAAAACAGCATTAGTGTTTTTAATAACAGGATATGACAGGTCAGGAACCGAAACTCCCATCATAGGTCCACCATATAATACCTTTGCAGGCTCGGATTTAAAACCACCGGTAAATTCAAACAAATCATACAAAGAAGTACCGATGGGAGCCACAACATTTTTAGGCTCATTAACAGCGCCACCGTCAACAGTAACAGTTTTATAAACTAAAGGCATACCATTCTTTAAATACTTTCCGATAAAAGCAGTGGTGCTACTATTTAACACAACGCAACCCACGTCAATCGGTAATTTGCCCTCAGGCACAACCTTACCTGTAGTGTGATAAATCAACACCTTTTCGCCACCTTGTGGGTAGATAGAAGGTAAAGTTTTCACAGTGATTTTATTATTATTAGCTGTAACATTTTTAAGGGCATTAATCGCAATAGGTTTATTATTTTCAATACCAATTACAACACTCTCAATGTCGAAATATTTAACCAAAGTCTCAATAGCGAAAAGAATATCTTCAGCCGCTTCGGTCATAATTAAACTATCGCTTGTAATGTAAGGCTCACATTCGGCACCGTTAATAACCAAATAACTGATTTTCTTATCCATACTAAGTTTTGCGTAGGACGGAAAACCGGCACCACCCAAACCAACAGCGCCACTATTTTTAATCGCCTTAACCAATTCAACTTTATCGGTTATAACAGGTGCAGTTATGCTATCATCCACTTTTTGCAAACCATCGCTTACAATTTTAATTGATGGTACTGCCCTACCGTCAGACATAACAAGTTCAGAAATTTCACTAACAGTACCCGAAACACTAGAATGAATAGGCGCTGAAAGACCATTATCAGCCTCAGCAATAACGGTACCAACTGCAACATAATCACCCTTTTTAACAACGGGAATTGCAGGTGCACCTATATGCATTGAAGTAGGAATATTTACGCTTTTTGGAGGTGTCATAATTACTGCTTTAGTGTTTGCAGTATTCTTCCTATGTGGAAGATGAACACCCTTTAAAAAACCGCTCATAAGTCTATTTCTCCTTATAATAATTTAAAAATTAATTATACCTTAATAACTGCAAATTGTCAACCAATGTAGTCGTTTTTGACAGCGCAAAATACTAAACATAGTTTTCCACAACCGATAGAAATATGCAAAAATAAAGACCACAAAAAGTGGTCTTTTAAAATTATTCTTCATTTGAAATGTATTCTTCAACAATAAAACGTGGTCTTTCCTTTGTTTCCAAATAGGTTTTGCCAATATATTGACCGATAATACCAATTGAGAACAACTGAAGTCCACCAAGAAGCCAAATCGAAGCCATAAGTGAGGTCCAACCGGCATTTGTGCTATCAGAAATAAATGAAATAAAAATGTAAATAAAAGCAATTATAGATGCTAAGACAACAAATAATCCCAAGCCGGTAATCAAGGATATCGGCTTAATGCTTAAAGATGTGATTCCATCCCAAGCAAAGGAAATCATTTTATTTAATGGATACTTGGTCTTCCCTGCTTTTCTAGGCTTTCTCTCGTAATAAACCTTAGCTGTTTTGTAACCGATTTTAGGAACAATACCCCTGAGGAACATATTTCTTTCCTTAAAGGACAACAACTGTTTCATAGCCCTTTTGCTAAGAAGTCTAAAATCAGCGTGGTTATAAATCGTATTGGCGCCTAAGAAAGACATTAATTTATAAAAGGCTTGTGCTGTGAAACGCTTAAACCAAGAATCGCTTTTTCGGTCAGAACGCACACCAAAAACAATATCAGCACCCTGCAAGTTTTCCTCAACCATTTGAGCGATAACCGAAGTGTCATCCTGTAAATCAGCATCAATTGTAATGGAAATATCGTAAGAGTCGTGAACGGCCTCAATTCCTGCCAATAAGGCGCTTTGATGACCCACGTTTCCTGCTAAATTAATTCCTGCAAAATGTTTATCCTGAGTAGTTAATTCACGAATAATTTCCCAGGTATTATCGCTACTACCATCATTTACAAATAAAATCTTACTGTTATCGCTAACCTTAGCATTAATAATTAAAGAATTTAAAACACCAAACAATTCCTTTGCCGATGTAAGTAAAACCTCTTCTTCATTAAAACACGGTACAATTATAACTAACTTTTTCATAGCCACTCTCCTATAATGAGATTATAACCAAATTTTTCAAAAAAGTCAATTAACGGTAAAACAAAAAGCTCCCCCGAAATTCGAGGGAGTTTTTAAAACCTTAATTATTAGATAGTACCGAATACGAATTTTGCAACGAAGAGTAATGCAATAATTGTAACAGGAATATCTTTAGCCTTATATTTGCCGGTTAAGAGAGTAATAACTACATAAGAAATGGAGCCAATACCAATACCGTTAGCAATTGAATAGGTTAAAGGCATCATAGCGAAGGTTAAGAATGCAGGAACTGCGCTTCTCATATCGGTCATATCAACCTTAGCAAAGTTCTTCATCATAAGAACGCCAACGAAGATAAGAGCAGGAGCAGTAGCAGCAGCAGGAATAATGCTAGCAACCGGAGATAAGAACAAGCAAACTGCAAAGCAGATAGCAGTTACTAAACTTGTAAGACCGGTTCTACCACCGGCAGCAACACCGGAAGCAGACTCAACGAATGTAGTAACAGTAGAAGTACCACAAACAGCACCGGTAACGGTTGCGATAGAGTCACAGTTCATAGCCTTGTCAACATCGATGGGGTCACCGTTTTCATCAAGCATATCAGCCTCAGAAGCAGCGCCGTAAAGGGTTCCGATGGTATCGAACATATCAACCAAGCAGAAGGTTACGATAAGCATAATAGTTGAGAAGAGACCACCAAGATAGTTGCCGGTGAAGGCATTCTTCCAAGAATCAGCCTTGAATACAGCAGTGATACCGATGTTAGCGAAATCCTTGAAAGGAGCAGTAAAATCAGAAACATCGAAGCTAGGCAATGTCCAAGTGCTTAAATAGTAGATAACGGTTGTAATAAGAATACCAACCAAAACAGCACCCTTAACATTAAGTTTGGTAAGGATAGCAATGATTAAGAAACCAACCAACGCTACAACAGCAGGAGCAACAGTTTCCCATTTAACGCCTTGAAGTTTAACGAATTGAACTAAGGTGAATTGGTTGTCTTGAATGATACCAACGTTTTGGAAACCAATGAAAGCAATAAAGAGACCGATACCGGCAGGAATAGCCTTCTTAATGCAATCAGGCATTGCTTTAGCAATGTAGCTACGAGCCTTGGTTAAAGAAAGAAGCAAGAATACCAAACCGGAAACAAGGATAATTACCAAACCTGCTTGATAACCCTTGATTGTGTCGCCCTTGTCACCCTTCAAAACTTCAGGAAGCACAAAAGATACGAAGAAGAAGGAGTTAAGTCCCATTCCACAAGATTGTGCGAAAGGAAGTTTTGCATAGAAAGCAAAGAGCAATGTACCGATTACAGAAGCAATAATTGTTGCAATGTAAACGGAGTTCCAGATAGGACCTTTGATGGAATCAGTAATCTGATTTGGGTTTACAATGAGGATATACGCCATTGCAAAGAAGGTTGTAAGACCGGCGATAATCTCGGTCTTAACATTGGAGCCGCGCTCCGAGATTTTGAAAAACTTATCCAAAGAAATTTCCCCCTTAATATATTTTTAGGATATACCGATTATATCACAACTTTTTTTCATTTTCAACTGTATTTGCAATATTTTGTATAAATATAGAATTTATACACGAAATATTGTATTTTTTCACCAAAAATAAAAGCACCCAATGATTTGGATGCTTTTAAAATTAAATTATTTCCAAACTATGTAAACGATAGAAAGAACCATTTTTTTTGATTTTTTCAATTCCCTCTTTTTCGCTTATTTGCTTAGTCGTGTTAACGTTATCGGTTATGCCACACCAAGGTTCAATGCAAACATAGGGCGCATTAGGAACAGTCCAAATCAGTAAATAAGGAAATCCTTCAAATTCTACCTTTACCTTTTGGTCGGTTGTTTTATTTCGTAAAATCAAACTCTTGGAATTTAAATTTTTGAAAATAAAACAATCGTTTTCATAAATTGAACTGTCTAATTGCAAGGTATTGGTATCTTTTCCATAATTCTTAGTATCAAAAGAAAGTAAAGGACCAACCAATTGATAGGCATCAAGATTTTCTTTTTCCTCAAAGACAATTTCATAATTTTCAAAGCCTTCGGGACAATAATAACCTTCATGAGCACCAACAGAAAAATACATATCACCATCGGCAAGATTATCAATCTTGTATTCAACCTTCAATTTCTTACCATCAAGAGTATAAATAATTCTAAACTCATACTCAAACGGATAATTATTTTTAGGGCAGTTTTTGGAACTTAATAAAAATACTACCCTGTCGGTTTTAATTTCATCAACCACAAATGTTTCGCCATTAGCAAACCCGTGTTTAGGCATTGAATAGGTTTTGCCTTCAAAGATAAATTCATCATCTTTAAGACCACTGCAAATTGGGAATAAAACAGGGGCAGACCCCGACCAAAAAGCAGGGTCGCCGTGCCAAATATATTCCTTGCCCTCACATTTAAGGCTTTTCAGTTCAGCGCCTAACTCACTAAAAGTGGCAGTTAAAAATTTATTAGAAATTGTAATCATAATTTAGTCCGTAATAGAATTAATTATTGCACGAAGCTCACTTTCCTTTGCTTCCATATCAGAAACAAGTTTAAACTGAGTACGGCAACGGTCAAGATTGTGGTTTTCTCTATGTACTTTAAAGTATGTATCACCATTAAGAAAATCAGTAAGAAAACGAACGCCACATTCAAGCGTCATAAGATATGCGCCTGTTACAAGGCTGTCTTTTTCAGCAGGTGTAAGGAATTTATTTGCAGCATTAAGATAACCTTTAGCGTACACTTTAAACAAATGGGTATTAATCGAAATCTTAGAAAGGTCGGTTTCATCCTCAGCACCGGTAGAAGCGCCAAAACGAATACTGTCGCCAAAATCGTATGCAGCAGCACCGGGCATAATGGTATCAAGGTCAATAATAGCCTTTGCCTTGCCGGTAAGGTCGTCCATAAGAATATTATTAAGTTTAGTGTCATTATGGGTTACACGATAAGGTATTTCGCCACTTTTAAGCTTAGATGTAATAGCATCGGCCTTGCATTCACGGGCTAAAACAAACTCAATTTCTTCCTTAACATCTTTACTTCTACCACATTTGTCCTCAGCTAATGCCTTTTTAAAATCGGCAAAACGACTTGGAGTGTTGTGGAAATTAGGTATAGTCTCGTAGAGTTTTTCAGCAGGATAGTCGGCAAGTTGCTCTTGGAATTTGCCGAACGCTAAACCACAGGTATAGAAATCTTTATCGTTTTGAATTTTTTCGTGAGCGATTGTATCTTCAATAAATTTATAAACACGCCAATAATTTCCAAATTCATCGTGATAATAGGACTTATTATCTAAAGTAGGAATTACGGTAATTGTTCCATCTTCATCAACTTTATTTCTTAAAAAGGTGGTAACGTTGATAATATTTTCCATTAATTCATCGGGATTTTTAAACACACTAACATTGATTTTTTGCAAAAGGTTTCTAAAAATATTGCCGTTAGCATCCTTTAAAGTAGCTATCCAAGTAGAGTTAATAAGACCATTACCAAATGGCCTAACATGTAAAATCTCTTCGGAATTAAATTGTTTAATCGCAAGAAACGCAATTTCCCTTTCAGTCATTTTAAAATCCCTCTTAATTAAAACATTACAACAATTATATAGCATCAAGCAATAATTTGCAATATTAAAAGTAAAATTATAACAGTGAAAAAATTTCTATTATAAAACCATCAACAATGTTCCTGCACCAATTAAAATACAACCGATAATCGATTTAAATGTAAATTGTTCGTGCAAGAAAACAAAAGCCAAAATAAGGGTAATAACAACGCTTAATTTATCAACAGGAACAACCTTTGAAGCATCGCCAACCTGTAATGCTTTATAATAGCAAAGCCACGAAGCGCCCGTTGCCAAACCTGATAAAATTAAAAACAACCAGCTCTTTCGGCTAATATCCGAAATACCACCCTGAGTGTTGGTTAAAAATACCATTCCCCAAGCCATCACTACAACAACAAGTGTACGAATAGCAGTGGCGAGATTAGAATTCACTCCATCAATACCAATCTTTGCCAAAATGGATGTAAGTGCTGCAAAAACAGCCGATGAAAGAGCCAAAACAAACCACATAATCGGTTTCTCCTTTTTAAAGAAGTGCAAATTTAAGTATAATATATCACATATTGTCAAAAAAAGGAAGAATTTAATAAAAAAATCCTCGCTAAAATTAGCGAGGAAAAATTATATCTTAATTTTCATAAGTCCGTGTTTATTACAATAAATAAAGATAAAGCCATTACCCTGTGGCCTGATTCTTGTCTCGGCATTTCCTTCGGGATATAGTTTTATAAACTGCACTTTATCCGATGTTAAATATGCAATAAATGAAATATAATGAGTTTTTGTCATTTCGTGGTTGATAGAGATAAAAATTTCATCTTCAACCTTTTCTAAAGTGATTTTATGATTATCATCAGTATCTTCTAACTCAAGTGGTGGTAGCGTTATGCCACAACAACTAACAACCGTTTCCCCTGTTGTTCTAATAATATTACCACACGCCGGACAAACATAAAATTTTGAACGAAGAAT
>JAZNLZ010000032.1:0-3567 GCA_045579365.1 Acutalibacteraceae bacterium | reverse complement strand
TCACCGGCTTTTTTGTCGGTCAAATCTATCGTTGCGTAAACATCCTTGGCAGTAATTTGATTCACAACACTTGCCGGTCCGCAAATTTTAACATTTTTAATGCCAACTGCATTTGCCGAGAGACCACTTTCAACTCCTGTAACCTTTACTGTTGGAACATTTATAACCCTTTCACGGTAATTATCCAAATTAACAGTAACCACAAATGCTTCAATAGTATCAAACATTCTAACTCCCTCAGGAAGTTTTGGAACTACTTCAAAACTTGCAGTTTTAGCGCCCAAAGTTGTAACATCAATGGGAGAAAGTGAAACCTCGGTAATTTTATCCACCGTTTCGGGAGTACCGATAATGGTCACACTGGAATGGTCAACAGTTGCTCTGATACTTTCCTTTTCGAAACCTTTAGGTGTATTTGCGAAATCCACTTTAACAGGAACAGTTTTCTTTTTAGAAATCGGCACTGTAATTTTAACCTTGTCAGTGCTGAGTTGTAAATTCTCGGTGCTTACTTCTTTATTTTTCTCATTAAGCAAAACAATGTCAGCATCAAATGTTTTACTTTCGGAAAGGGTTTTATTTACCTTTGCCTTTGCAGTAACGGTAGCAATGCTGTTAATAACAGTTCTGGGACCGGTAATTGTAATTGTATTATTCTCAATACCACTAACAACAGCAGCCTCAGCAATAAGACCCTTTGAAGCTGTTGCGCCATCAGCTACGGCAGTAATAGTAAATTCTCTTGTTTCAACGTAATCGAAATTAACTTTAATGGTTTTGGGGGAAATGCTAACAACATCATAGTTACCTGTTCCCGAAGAATTTGAAGCCAAAACCTCAAGATTATATTCACCGGGACTGTCAACAGCAGCAGCCGAAGCATATAAACTGATTTCTCCTGAAGTCAAAGAGGCTACAACGTTATTCTTACCCATTACCATAACAGTAAATTTTTGTTCGGAAATATCACCGATAATACTCATCTTATTTTCCGAAGCAAAGGTATTTTCCATATTAACGGTTACAGATATATCGGAAAAAGAACGTTCAATAATATCCTTTTGACCTACCGAAATTGTCATCCATAAAATAAAACTTAGGAAAATAGAAAAAGGAATGGTAAACTTTCGGTTGAAAAGCAATTCCTTAAAGGAGAAGGATTTAATTTTATTTGACATTTTTCTCATCCTTTCCTTTTTTTAATTTTATGTTCTTAATAGATTTTATAAACTTCGACACAGCCGATTCAATTTCCTTTTGTTCATCGGTGAGCAAAAGTCGGCAAAGTTCTTGGTTTGCCGATATTGCATTGTAATCTCTTGTGATTTGTCCATTAGAAACGATAGAAATAATACCTGTTTCTTCCGAAACCACCAAAACAACAGCATCGGAATTTTCGGTCATACCAATAGCTGCTCTATGGCGAGTTCCAAGGTCAGAACTTATATCATCTCTTTGGGTTAAAGGAAGAATACAACCGGCAGCGTAAATTCTACCATCACGAATAATCATAGCACCATCGTGCAATGGAGATTTGGGGAAGAATATGTTATTAATCATTGAAGCCGAAGGTTTAGCATCAACAATTGTACCCGTGTTGATAATTTCACCCAATTGAGTTTTACCCTCAAACACAATCAATGCGCCGATTTTTTTCTCCTGCATTGTACCTGCAGCACGAGTAACCTTTTCGATGGTGGTAACCATCGCATCCTGCTTACCATCTAAAAGTTGGGTTGTGTTAAGTCCTGTTCTACCAACCTTTTCCAAAATACGGCGAAGTTCAGGTTGGAAAATAACGGCTGCAACGATGATAACCGAATTTACAATAGTTTTAAGTAACCACTCGATTGTCGCAAGTTCTAACCAATCAGCAACAAAATAAATAGCTATGAGTATTATTATGCCCTTTATAAGCTGACCTGCACGAGTGTCCCTTAAAAATTCCAAAGCCTTATAAATTATAAAGGCCATAACCAAAATATCGATTATATCCAAAGGGATTCTTAGGTTAGAAACAGCATAAACAATATAATTCCAAAAAGAATAAATTGCATTCCACAAGCTACCCAAAATCTCACATCCTTATATTTTATAAATTTATATTATATTACAAGATATATTCTAACATAAAAATCCTCTTGTCGCAACACCTTTTTTACTATTTTTTCAATATTTTTGTTCTCAAAATCATCATAAATTTGCTTATTTCCTCTTCTTTGTTAAAACTGGCAACCGAAACTCTGACAGCGCCAATATCTTCGGTCCCCATTTGCTTATGTGCCAAGGGTGAACAATGAAGCCCACCTCGCACTGCGATATTGTTTTCAGACAGCAAATTTGCCACCTTTGACGAGTGTTCATCGCTTAAATTAAAACTTAAAAGTGGAGCAAATTTGCCTTTTTCCGGTTCGGGAGTATATAAGATCACTTCAGGTGTCTTTTTTAACCCTTTATATAGCTTTTTGATTAGCGACAACTCACCTTCATACAACCGATTAATTCCTTTAGACTTAACGTAATCAATGCCGGCTGAAACGCCTAAAATTCCCGGCAAGTTCACCGTTCCACTCTCTAACCTTTCGGGCAGTTGAGAAGGTTGGAACAACTCCAAAGAATTCGTACCCGTTCCGCCCTCAATTATCGTTTGTGGTAGGTTTTTCCGTGCGATAAGCACCCCAATTCCCATAGGTGCATATAAACCTTTATGGGGCGCAATGCAAAGAAAATCTATATTTTGTTTTTGCATATCAATAGGCAAAACACCGGCTGTTTGAGCACCATCAACTGCGAACAAAATACCCCTTTCACGGCACAAATTGCCAATTTTCTCTATAGGCAAAATTTTACCCCAAACGTTAGAAGCGCCCATACAAAATATCAACCGAGTGTTGGGTCTGATTTTCTCTTTAAAGTTTTCCAAAGTCTTTTCATCATCCGTTAAAGAAACCTCAGCCACACTGTAAGAAACACCTATTTTTACCAATGGTCTTATAACAGCATTATGTTCTAAAGATGAAATTATACAATGGTCTCCTCGCTTTAAAATACCCTTAATAACACAGTTGGCACTGTGGGTGCAATTTTGGGTAAAAACCACCGTTTCAGGGCCATCGGAACCGAAAAAATCACTTAATTTTTCACGGGTTTTGTAAACAATTTCGGCAGCCTCAATCGAACGGAAATGCCCTGCTCTTCCCGGGTTTGCCGAGTACCGTTCCAGCGCCAGTCTCACTCCATCAACCACCCCTTTCGGTTTTGCACCCGTGGTGGCAGCATTGTCAAAATAAATCACAAAATTTCCCCCTTTAAATACATTAAAAAACGGGTGTATAAAACACCCGATTATAATGAATGTAGTTTGTCGAAACGCTGAAAAGCGATTCGGCAAGCCACTTTTCAAGTGGCAAGTCGGAGGCCAAGCGGTCTTAGGAAGACAACTCTGCCTTTCAACTCCTTGGCTCACAGAACGACATGGCTACGATCCGACTTTAAAACACCCGATTATAATGAATGTAGTTTGTCGAAACGCTGAAAAGCGATTCGGCAAGCCACTTTTCAAGTGGC
>JAZNLZ010000031.1:0-48078 GCA_045579365.1 Acutalibacteraceae bacterium | reverse complement strand
AGAGGTCCTGTCATTGCTGGTGCTGTTAAACAGTTCTGGACCGATGTGATTTGGGAAGACGTGGACTATATGTTCGTGGATATGCCTCCCGGAACCGGCGATGTACCGCTGACGGTGTTCCAGAGCCTTCCCGTGGACGGTATCGTTATCGTTACCTCGCCGCAGGAGCTCGTTTCTCTTATAGTTAAAAAGGCTTACAATATGGCTAAAATGATGGATATCCCCGTTTTAGGTATTGTTGAGAATATGAGTTACGTTGTTTGCCCTGACTGTGGCAAGGAATTCACCATTTTTGGCAGTGGAAGTGAAACCGTTGCCGAAGAATTGGGCGTTAAACTACTCGGCAAAATGCCTATTGATGTTTCCCTTACTCAAATGGTTGACAACGGCGTTTTCGAAATGATTGAAACCAATTATCTTGACAAAGCGATTGAAAAAATCATTAATAATTAGTAAAAAAAGTCATAGCCTATAAGGGCTATGACTTTTTCATTTATATACATTAGTTCTTTTTTATTCTAAGAAATCGTTTATATTTTTTATCGGAACTCCTGCAGGAGGTGTTGCACCCTTGATTTTAAAAAGTTCATCGGGTGTAACAAGGCAATAATTTCTCTTTTTAAGTTCAGGAAGAATAATATCAAGTGCCTCACAGGTGTTGTTACGAACATGAAGGCAACCTATTGCTCCATCGCAAACCGAACCAAGTACGGCCTCAATTATTGCTTCAGGAGTCACAGCAGGATCCCAATCGCTTCCACTATTAAGTCCCCAGGATAAAACAGGAAGATTAAGTTCCCTTGCGACCTCCAAAGCTGCTTTATTGTCGGATAAATAAGGTAGTCGTGTCATTGTCATTTCATAACCGAGTTTTTCTTTTACAGTCTTTATCGGAAGATATATTTCATCAACTATCTCTTCTCTTGTCTCAATTTCCCACATTTTCAAGTGTTCCTGACCGTGTGAAACAAGCTGAAAACCGTTATCTATAACATATCTGAGCATAGGCAAAGTCTCATCATTTATATTTCGCCCAATAACCGCAAAACCGGCACTCCAGCCATAGGCTTTAATTTTGTCTGCCATTTCACAAATTGGATTGTGCGGTCCGTCATCAAAAACTAAGGTTATATATTTCATACCCTACTCCTTTAAAATCTTTTAATGAAGTTTTAATACCTACAATAAGTATAATTTAAAGGAGCGTTTTTTTCAAGTTTTATGACTTATCTTTTATGATTTTCTCTAAAATTTTGTCAGTAAAATCATCGAGTTTTTCATAACAAATAGCATCAATATAAAATTTTTCCAAATCATCGTGAACCTTTTTGGCTTCATTTAAGGTTTGTATTGCATAACCCAAAAGTTCCTTAACGGTTTTTTTGTTATATTTCAGTCGCTTATGCTTCAAGGCAGAAACTTCCACAAACCTTTCAAAATGCACTCGTCTTGTATCGGTTTTAAATGTGGTGTAATCATTTTCGGTTACAAAAGCAATGTTCAATTCAGGGATTAAAATATGGTCAATATACTGGGGCAAAAAAGCATTTTTAAAGGTGATTATTTCGAAGTTTCTATCCAGTGCAAATTTGCGAATTACCCTTAAAATTTCATGGCTCACCCCACCATAGTTATCCCTAAAAACAATAAGATTTTCGGTGTATTTTAAAATTGTATCACTAAAACTCACAACACCTTTTGGCGAAATCCCACTTAAAAACCTTATGTTTTCGTAACTTTTCTTGCCTTCTCCGTTAATATATTTTTTGCAAAGTTTTTTGGTGTAACTTTCAAGCTTTGAAAACTTGACTGCTTTTTGCTGAGTTAAAATATTGTCTTTCAGTAAGTTCCCTGCCGTCAATAAATAAAGCGATGCTATTTTATGAAGAGCTTTGTTTTTATTGGTAACGGCAATAATTTCACCATGTTTAGAGCCAAGCCAGTCACTATCCCAAAACTCGCCAAAATTTAAAATATTCTCCACTGCACCTGCATATTTGGGGTCAACGGTATGGGGTGCTGTGCCGTCCATAACAACCATCTTAATTTTGGGGATAACCACTGCATCCAAAGAGTCGGGGTCACTGCTGCAAGGGCAAATTTCGGGGTCGTATCCCCTCATAATCGCCTCGTTTACAAGCCTCTTCATAAAGGTAGATTTGCCGGTGCCCGGTCCACCTTTAATTATATACGCCTTCCATCCGTCAAAAGGGTTGTAAGATGTATCAAAATATGAAACAAACCCCTCTGTCGAGTTTGATGCTAAAAAATATTTTTTCAAAGTTTCCATTTAAAACACCCGTTTTCTATCATTTATTATAGTTTATTCTTTAAATTATCTTTTGACACAGGTGTTATTTTATGATATTATACCCTAGGAGTCGGTTAGATGGTTGCGAGACTTTGTGTCTTGAGGAAAGTCCGAGCCCCACAGGGCAGAATAGCGGCTAACCGCCGCCGAGGGTGACCTTAGAGAAAGTGCAACAGAGATATACCGCCTTGGTTTCAAGGTAAGGGTGGAAAGGCGAGGTAAGAGCTCACCTATCACACGGGAACGTAGTGATACTGTAAACCTTATTCGGAGCAACGCTAAGTGTGGCTATACATTTGCCCGATGTGCCACGAAAAGCGGCTTGAGTGTTGGAGCAATCCACCACCTAGATAGATAACCATCCACGACAGAACTCGGCTTACCGACCGACTCCCTAATAAACAAAAAAGCACCCAAATTTGGGTGCTTTTTAATTTATATGTTGAATAACAATTCACCGTAGCTTGGATAGGGCCAAACACTTGCAGGAACAACACTTTCGGCCGAATCAGCATATTTTCTAATATCATCCATAAGTTTTAAAACCTTATCGTGATAGATAACTGCTTTATCGTAAACATCAGTAATGTTATCCAAAGTGGAAATGGTCATTTTAAGTTCTTCGGTAAGAGCAAAGATTTCCTTTTCAGCAGCCGACAAACGGTAGATCAATTCCCTTTCAACGTCACTGTTGATACCACCGATTTTATTCTTGTTAAGAAGTGTTGTGCATAACTTATCGGTGTAAGCCGAAATGGCAGGGACAACCTCTTTTGTCATCATATCCAAAAGGGTTAAGGCTTCGATATGAATTATCTTAGAGTAGTTTTCTAAAATAATATCTACCCTTGAATTAATCTCGGTCTTAGAGAAAACGCCGTGCTTTTCAAACAACGCAATGTTCTTCTCGGTTTTAAGCATGGGCAAAGCATCAACGGTACTCTTCAAGTTTAAGAGTCCCCTCTTTTCAGCTTCAACTTCCCATTCCTTTGAATATCCGTCACCATTAAAGATAATACGGCGATGGGTATCCATAACCTCTTTAATAATGTTCTTAACTTCACACTCAAAGTCTTCGGCTTTTTCAAGACGGTCAGCAAACTCGCAGAATACATCGGCAACCATTGTGTTAAGCATAACATTGGTATCGGAAATTGAAGCAGCCGAGCCTAAACCTCTAAACTCAAACTTATTACCTGTGAAAGCAAAAGGAGAGGTACGGTTACGGTCGGTATTATCCTTTTTAAAAGCAGGAATAATATCTGCGCCGATATTCATTTTTGCACGTTTAACATTATCGTGATGAACGCCACAGGAAATGTCCTCTAAAATTCCTTCAAGGTCTTCGCCCAGGAAGATGGAAACAATGGCAGGAGGCGCTTCGTTTGCGCCTAAACGATGGTCGTTACCTGCAGTTGCAACCGAAATTCTAAGTAAATCCTGATGCAAATCAACTGCACGAATAACAGCAACCAAGGTAAGTAAGAACAACAAGTTTTCTTCAGGCTTTTTACCGGGTTTTAAGAAGTTAATACCTGTATCGGTAGAAAGGGACCAGTTATTATGCTTACCACTGCCGTTAACACCATCATAAGGTTTTTCGTGGAGAAGGCAAACAAGACCGTGTTTTAAAGCAGTCTTCTTCATCATTTCCATTGTAAGTTGGTTATGGTCGGCAGCAATATTATTATTAGTAAAAATAGGTGCCAATTCGTGCTGAGCAGGAGCAGCCTCATTATGCTCGGTCTTGGCAAGAACACCCAATTTCCAAAGTTCAACATCAAGTTCACGCATAAATGCAGCAACACGAGGTTTCAAAACTCCGAAATAATGGTCATCCATTTCCTGACCTTTTGGGGGCATTGAACCGATAAGGGTTCTGCCACAATAAATAAGGTCGGGACGTTTATCGTAAAGGGTCTTGTCAACAAGGAAATACTCCTGTTCGGGACCAACCGTTACATTAACACGCTTAACATCATCGTGTCCGAAAAGTTTAATAATTCTAAGGGCTTGTTTATTAATTGCCTCCATACTGCGAAGCAAGGGAGTCTTTTGATCGAGTGCTTCACCGGTATAAGAACAAAAGGCAGTTGGAATACAAAGGGTTTCATCCTTAATGAAAGCATAAGAACTGGGGTCCCAAGCAGTATAACCACGAGCCTCAAAGGTGGCTCTCAAACCACCCGATGGGAATGAAGAAGCATCAGGCTCACCTTTAATAAGTTCTTTGCCCGAGAACTCCATAATAATTCCACCATCATCGGTAGGAGAAATAAAACTATCATGCTTTTCAGCAGTAATACCGGTTAAAGGTTGGAACCAATGGGTATAGTGAGTGGCACCCTTTTCAATAGCCCACTCTTTCATAGCATTAGCAACTGTATCGGCAATGCTACTATCTATTCCCTTACCCTCTTTAATGGTGGATTTAAGAATATTATATGTATCTTCGGGTAAGCGTTCTTTCATAACGGCATCGCCAAACACATTACTGCCGAAAATCTCAATAACCTTGTCCATGGTCAACCTCCTAAATAATATAAAATTATTATACCTTTTTGAGAGAATTTTGTCAAACTAATTATTAGTTATTTAAGGAAACTAAAGCTTCCACCCATCTTAAAAATGATAAATAAAACTGCCAAAATCAAAACAAGTAATGAAACAACCACCAAAAGTGCCGATTTTTTAGAGAATTTATAGGCAGTTTGGCTTGAAGCAACAAGTTTGGTTTTCTTCAAAGCATTGGTAATTGGCTTGTAAATTATAAGTAAAGATGTTGCATTAATAACGGCTTTGCAAAGATTAAAAGGCAAAAGCATTGTGGGGATTAACGCCAACACATCAGCAGTACCCACACCCATATAGTAAGGGGTGATGAAAATGTTTGCCACCATCATAACGGCAGTAACACTTACAACCGATACTGAAACGGCGATAATAGCACCCGAAAAACTTCTTTTATATTTATAAACACTGCCACAAGCAAGGGCAAAAGTTGCACTTGAAAGGAAGTTCATAATAAGTCCGTAAAGACCGGTACGGCTAACCGAAAGAAGCTCCAAAACTGCAACAACACCAGCCGACGCAATGCCGTAAATAGGACCATACAAAAGTGAAATGACCGAAAGAATAGCATCCTTCATATCAAATGTTAAAAATTCAACCTCAAATTTGAAAATAAAGGTCATAAGGAAAGCCAAAGCGCAAAACAGCGCCGTTACCGTAATCTTTTTAACATTATTTTTTTGCATATTAAAACCTCCAAAAAACACAAAAATCCCCGAAAAATCGGGGATTTTGCAAAAATTCTATTTGCATTACCTTCTTCCATCCGGACTATAACCGTCGGCCTTGGAATTACACCAAGTCAGCAAATTTTACAATTCGCTCGTGGGCTTTAACCACCGGTGAGGAATTACACCTCGCCCCGAAGATATTTATATTTTAAGACTTTAAAAAGTGAAAGTCAAGTTCTATTTAATCATTTCCAAAAATTCTTTTTCGGAAATAATTTTAATTCCCAAAGACTGGGCTTTCGTCAGTTTGCTTCCTGCATCTTCACCTGCTAAAACATAGTCGGTTTTCTTGGAAACCGATGAAGATGTTTTGCCACCAAAACCTTCTATAATCTCCCCTGCTTCGTTTCTTTTTAAGGTAGGTAAAGTACCTGTTAAAACAAAGGTGAGGCCTTTAAAACGAGTGTCAGTAACCTCTTTTAAGGACTTCATATTAAGTCCACTGTCACTCAAGGAATTTATCATTTCCTTAGTGTCGGAAAGGGAGAAAAATTCAACTGCCGATTTTGCCATAATGCTGCCAAAGCCTTCAATGTTTTCAAAATCTTCTAAAGTGGCATTTAAAATTGCATCCATATCGCCAAAATGCTCAGCCATTAAAGCGGCTGCTTTAGCGCCGATATGACGAATTCCAAAGGCAAAAATTAATTTTGAAATATCTTGAGATTTGGATTTTTCAATAGCAGCCTTCATATTCTCGGCCGACTTTTTGCCCGTTCTTTCAAGTTTTTCAATCTCGGCAAAATCAAGGGAGTAAAGGTCGGTTATATTAGAAATTAAACCTGCATCTAAAAGTTGTTCTAAAACGGCAGGACCCAAGCCTTCAATATCCATTGCATCACGGGAAGTAAAGTGTATCAAATGGCGAAGTAACTGGGCAGGACACTCAGCATTGGTGCAACGAATAACTGCCTCGCCCTCTTCCTTGTAAACTGCCGAACCACAGGAAGGACAAACGGTTGGCATTTTATAAACAGTGGAATTCTCACAATGTTTTGAAACAGCAAGAACCTCGGGAATAATATCCCCTGCTTTGCGAACAACAATAGTATCGCCAATGCCAATTTCCTTTGAGGTAATAAAATCTTCATTGTGAAGTGTAGCACGGGAAACGGATGTACCTGCCAAAGTGATTGTATCAAAAATCGCAGTAGGAGTTAAAGCACCTGTTCGACCAACATTAATTTCAATTTCCTTTAAGACAGTTTCCTTTTCTTCGGGAGGATATTTATAAGCCACAGCCCATTTTGGGAATTTAGATGTGCTTCCTAAATCCTCACGATATGCCAGATTATCCACCTTAACAACGGCACCGTCAATATCAAATTCTAAATCACCACGGCTGTTGCCAATGCGTTCAATTTCGGCAATCACCTTGTCAATATCACTGCATTTAGTATAAAAAGGAAGGGTGTTAAACCTGAGTTCCTTTAAGAAATCCAAGGTTTCAATGTGGGAAGAAAATTCCTTGCCAACAATTCTTTGAATATTGAAAACAAAAATACTGAGTTCTCTCTCGGCAGTAATTTTAGAATTCTTTTGTCTAAGAGAACCTGCAGCAGCGTTACGGGGATTTTTGGCAAGTGCCTCCCCCATTAGTTCCTGGCGTTTAAGAAGTTTTAAAAAGCTTTCTCTTGGCATATAAACCTCGCCACGAACCTCTAGTTCGCCGTCAAAATTTATGGCCTTTGGAATACTCTTGATTTGCAAAAGATTTGCAGTAACATCCTCGCCTGTTATACCATCACCACGGGTGGAACCCCTGAAAAACAAACCGTCTTTATATTCAAGACTTACCGACAAACCATCAATTTTAGGTTCGACCGAGAACTCGGTTCTTTTAAGGTCGATTTTATCGCCAAAACTTTTAAGTTCATCAAAATCGAAAACATCCTGTAAACTTTCCATTTTAACCGAGTGTACGACCTCGTTAAAAAGTCGGTTTGCTGCGCCACCAACGTTTTGAGTTGGAGAATCTTCCTTTAGAAGTTGAGGGAACTCTTTTTCCAAATCCTCAAGTTCACGGAGCATTCGGTCATACTCAAAATCCTCAATCTCAGGAGAATCATCAATATAATATTTTTTATTGTGGTATTTAAGCTCTTTGCTTAGTTCCTCAATTCTTAACTTTGCAGTAGTAAAATCCATCTTTTTTCTCCTATTCTACAATTGCTCCGTAATCATTTATAAGTCCACCGGTATTGTCGGTGGCACTTTCTATAACATTTGTAAACGCATCGGGCGATTTGCCAACAATAACCGTCTGGGCTGCTATAGCAGTGGTGGAAGCATTAATGTTTCGGTTATATCCCATAACAACAAAACTGCCCGTAACATCAATATCAACATTTACAATATGTAAAACCTGATTAATTCCTGCACTTTTAAATTCGTGGGTAAAATCCACAAAACAGGTAGTTGTAATTTGCATTTTAAGGTTTACATCAGGACCAAAACCGTTGGTATAACTATTTCCAAAAAAGGAACCTAAAGGAATTGCAACACTGTATCTTTCTTCTTTTTCAATAAGCCTTGCCATTTCATTGGAAATTTTAGATTTAAGGCTGTTAATTTGTAAAACATCAATTTCCAAACTTGTAACATAACCTTCACTATTTTCGGTTAAGTTCACAATATCTTTATAAGAAATTTCTCCTTTTTCAAAAACATTTACGATGGCCTTGTTGGCACAGTTTAGCATTATTGTTTCGGCAACGCTTGTGGCATATCTTAAAATCACAGGTTGCATTAAATAATAAGCAATAACGCCTAAAATCAAAGAAATTATTAAAGAAAAAGCTAAAAGGTTCTTTTTGAAATTTCGTTTTCGTCTCCTTAAAAACACACAATCACCTGCCCATAGTACATTTTACGAAAAAGCAGAATAATTGTTAATTACATATCTATTTTACAAAAATTTCGGTAAAATTACAAGTATTAAGTTGAATTTTAAATAGGAAAAGTATATAATTAGAATACCATTTAAAAAGGATGTAAATTTATGTTTAGAAATAAAGTTTTAAGCATTGTTTTAATAATAATTTCCCTCTTATCTCTTATGGGTTGTTCCAGCAAAACCGAGGAAGCGTATATCTATTTCGAACTTCCTCAACTCCCTTCAACCCTTGACCCCCAAACTGCAAGTAGCGACTCGGAGCTCTTAATCGTTCGCAACATTTACGAGGGTCTTTTAAGAAAAGATGAAAAGGGTGAAATTTGCGAAGGCGCAAGTAGTGAATACTCCAAAAACGGACTTACATATACCTTTACTTTAAGGGATGATATAGAGTGGAGCAATGGTGACCCCTTAACTGCCGATGATTTCGTTTTTGGTCTTCGTAGAGCTATAGACCCAAGCACTGCCGCCCCCTTCGCTTCAAGACTTTTTTGCATTAAAAACGCAAAAAAGGTAAATTCAGGTGAACTGTCATTAAATCAATTAGGCGTTTCAGCACCCAACAAAAATACAGTTAAAATCACCTTAGAATATGAGGATGAAAATTTCTTGCATAATCTCACCACCTCGGTTGCAATGCCTTGTAACGAAAAGTTTTTCAAGGAAAGCGCAGGAAAATACGGTCTATTTAAGGACTATATTCTTTCTTGTTCCAGTTATCGTTTAACCAAGTGGAATCAAGAAAGTTTCGGTATTCGCCTTTATAAAAACGAAAAATATAACGGCCCATACGAAGCCAAAAACGCTGCTGTTTTCATTACCTGCAACAACGACTCCCCCGTTACCGAAAAATTAAAAGAAAACAATATTGATATTGCCTTTATTGACAGCGCCCAAACAAACGAAATGGAAACTGCCGGTCTTAAAACCTCAAGTGTTCAAAATATTTGTTGGGTTATGACTATAAAGGGTGACTTTTCCTTAGAAATGCGAACTGCCCTTTTTAAACTTGTTGGTGGCGAGGTTTACGCAAAAAGTTTACCTTCCGGATATAAAACTGCAACTTCCTTCTACCCATCCATTTTAAATGCTGCCATTGATAATGTTGTTGTTAATTCCTATGATTTACAGGAAGGCAAAAATCTTTACTCAGAAGAAGTTAAAAAACTTGAAAATGCAAAATTTCCATCCGATATTAAAATTTCTTATTACGACAACGGTTTTGTAAAGCCCATTGTCACCGACATTGTCGGTCATTGGCAAAACAATTTATCGGCCTTTGTGAATATTGAGGCGGTCGAATCGGCAAATTCATTATTACCTCAACTTAAAAACCAAACCCTTTCAATGACTATATTCCCCGTAAAGGCTGACAGTAAAAACAGTGCCGAATATTTAGCAAATTACGGTATTTCGGACACAAATTTAAGCAAAGCACAAGAAGATTTAATGACTAACAAAAACATTATCCCCCTATTTTTCCAAGATACAACCCTTTGTTACAGTTCAAACATCCTTAAAATATCATTAAACGAAGATAACGGTTTAATCGATTTTGCCTTTATCGTAAAAGAGGAAGACTAATTAACAAAGCGAGGGAAACGACACAATTTCGGTATCCAGTCCGCCCAATCGAAACAGTGGATAAACTCTAAATTCGTTTCACTATTTTCTATAATATATAACAAATTTTCTTTAGTAAAACCACTTGCCGAAATACCTTGGATTATTTTTTGGGTTATTAATTTTTTCGAAGTAATATCCTGTGGCTTATATTCTAACAATTCGGTAATTTGAACGCCGGTATATCTTAAACCATCCAGTTCAATTCCCCCTGCCACATCAACTAAATAGCCTATCATTTCATAGTTGCATATAATTTCATAATCCACAGTGTATCCATGATTTTCGGCTTTGGTCTCCAAAAAAATTATATTGATAATTTCTTCTTGGAAATTCAAATTGAGAAGGATTTTTTCTTGACACACGGTAATTAAAACCGTTTTGTTTTCAGGAACTTGAACATAATAAGGTACTGATTCCACCGATTCGTTTGCCATGGATTTTTTAAGTCGGCTATCCAAATAAAAATACCCACAACTGAAAATCACCAATTCAAAGCAAATTAAAAATAAACTTATTTTTAAAAATCTTTTTGTCTTTTTTCTCAAAATAATCACCAATTTAATTTTGCCCAAAAAACTTAAAAACCCCACCATTTTCGGTAGGGTTTTTCATTATTTGTAAGAAATTATTACCTTTTCATTATAAGACACGGAAATTTCACTTATATTTCCTTCGTTATTTTCAATTAGAATATCGACAATTTCAGTTTCAATTTCTCGTCTTATAGCGTTGCGAAGTTCACGGGCACCTCGTTTACCACCCTGACACTTTTCAGCCAAATATTCACAAATTTTAACATCAAATTTAAAGGTGATTAACTTTTCTTTTAATCCTTCGGCCAGTTCATCCAACATAAGTGCCGAAATCTTAATTAATGTTTCACGGCTTAAAGGTGAGAAAACAACAATTTCATCAACACGGCCGATAAACTCGGGTCTTAAGAAACTTTCCAATGCCTTTAAAGCCTTATCTTTTGAAGCGTCAGCAACTGTTTTACCAAAGCCCAAAAGATTATCGCTACGCTCGCTACCGGCATTAGAGGTCATAACAATAACGGTATTTTCAAAGTTAACCGTTCTGCCCTGTGCGTCGGTGATACGACCGTCATCCAAAATTTGAAGCAACACATTTAATACATCGGGATGGGCCTTTTCAATTTCATCAAACAAAATTACGCTGTAAGGTTTACGGCGCACCTTTTCGGTAAGCTGACCTGCCTCATCATAACCAACATATCCGGGAGGCGCTCCGATAAGTCTTGAAACGGCGTGTTTCTCCATAAATTCCGACATATCAAGACGGATTAAGGTTTCGGGAGTATCAAACAACTGCTCGGATAAAACCTTAACGAGTTGGGTTTTACCAACACCTGTGGGACCTACAAAAATAAAGGATGCAGGTCGGTGAGCGTTAGATGTTTTAACCCTTGAACGCTTAACAGCCTCGGCAACCAGACGGGTTGCTTCCTCCTGACCGATGATTTTTTTATTAAGTTCATCTTCTAAACCTGACAACTTAACAAGGTCGTTTTCTTGAATTTTGGTCGCAGGAATGCCTGTCCACAATTCAATAACCTTGGCAATATCCATATCGGTAACAGTAATATTCGCCACACGCTGACAAAGTTCTTCCGACTCTTTTTTGTATTTTTCCAAATCAGCCTTAACCAAAGCCTGTTTTTCATAGTCAGGATTTTCAACCTCAGCCTCAAGTTGCTCCAATTTAATGGAACAATCAGCAACCTTTTTATTTGCCAAATAAAGCTTATCAATGTCCTTATTTTCAAGGCTGGCACAAGCACAAGCCTCATCCAAAAGGTCAATAGCCTTGTCAGGCAAATAACGGTCGGTCACATATCTTTCGGATAAGATAACACACTTTTTAACAATACTGTCAGGGATAGAAACGCTGTGGAAACCTTCGTAATAACTCTTAACCCCTAAAAGAATGTTCTCGGCTTCAGCCAAAGAAGGTTCTTCAATGGTTACAGGTTGGAAACGGCGCTCCAACGCTGCATCTTTTTCAATATATTTTCTATATTCTTTAAAGGTGGTAGCACCAATAACCTGAATTTCACCACGAGATAAAGCAGGTTTCAAAATGTTAGCAGCGTTCATACTGCCTTCGGCTGAATCACCTGCACCAACAAGATTATGGATTTCATCAATAAAGAGAATAATATTTCCTGCTTCTTTAATCTCCTCAACAAGACCCTTAACACGACTTTCAAACTGACCCCTAAACTGGGTACCTGCAACAAGTCCTGTTAAATCCAAAAGATAGATTTCCTTATCCAAAAGTCTTGCAGGAGCAGTTCGGTTTGCAATTTGCAAAGCCAAACCTTCAGCAATAGCAGTTTTACCAACACCGGGCTCACCAATTAAGCAAGGATTATTTTTACTTCTGCGATATAAAATTTGAATTGTACGATAAAGTTCTTTATCACGGCCGATAATAATATCGATTTGACCGGTTCTTGCCTTTTCGGTAAGATTTGTGGAATACTGCTCCAAAAATCTACGCTTTTTCTTTTTGGATTTTTCCTTTTCTTTACCCTTCTCGGTGGTTTCCTTAGTATCCTTTGGTTCGCCACCACCGGTCAAATTACCAAAAAGTTTATTGAAGAAAGGCATAGCAGGAGCCGTACCTAAATCAAAGGTTTCATCGTTTAATTCGGCATCATCCATATCTTCTAAGGACATTAAATCCATAAACTGGTCGCTCATTTGCTCAATATCTTCATCCGAAATATTCATCCTTTTAAGCATATCATCAACCGGTTTAATACCTAACTCCTTTGCACAAACAAGGCAAAGTCCATTAGGTTCGGCGTTAGGATTAGACATATCCGACATAAAAACAACTGCCGGTCTTTTTTTGCATTTGGAACAAAGTTTCATCATTGTTTTTTAAAACTCCTTGAAAATTAAATAGAAAAAGATAATAGTTTAAATATTATTGTTGCTTCCAAAGTGGTAACATTTAAAAATCCAATTCCGTTTGGCGTTAAGGAAACAGCCGTGGTAATCATCGAACAAATTATAACTGCCAATGCTATACCCTTAACCATTCCCAACAAGGCACCCAAGGTTTTATTAACCTTGCCCACCAAACTAAATGAAAATAATTTATTTAAAAATTTCGCAAGAAATTTAACAACCACCATTGCGACAACCACAATAAGCAATGTGTAAATCAGGGTTAAAATTTGAGCAATAATAGGTTTTATTACCGTTTGCGAAGCTTGGGCAACTGCTTCGTTAACTCCCTTGTTAATATTTTCATTAACGGAAGCTGTAAAGTCCTCTATTTTAAAATTATTACCTAAAAGTTTGTTTACAAACTCAGGAAAATCTTCCTTCGAAATCTCATTTGCAAAAGAGTCACCAATTTGGTCTTCGATTTGAATTTCCTCAATCGAATTCACGATTGCAGGTTGGATAAATTTATCGTATGTAGCATTAGATAGCATTGGACTAACATTATTTGCCATTAAGATAACTGCAATAAATCCAACAATTTCAACAATAGTTCTAACAAAACCTTTTTTAGCTGAAATCAAGGCGGTAACAATTATAAAGGCGACAATGATTATATCCAAAATAATCCACATAAAATTCATCCTTTCTTAAAACTTAACCCTCTTAATTTCATTATTAGTTACAACTGCCACAACATTTGCCGAAACAACCGAAATTCCTCTGCCGGCAAAACCGTATTGAGCAGTATGTTTAACATTTCCCTTAAAATCCAAAACGGTAACTTCGGAATCGTTAAGACAATAAATGTTACTACCCTTTACTTGAATATCATTAATAATTCCCTTGTAATTAACGGTGGCTTTAACCCTGCCACTCTTTGAGAAAATAACAATTTTATTATCGGTTCTATCACTTTCACGGCTGAAAACACCAACTTTTCTTCCACCGTTCATGCGAACATAATAAATGTTATAATCATCCTTGTAATTTTTAAATTTGTGACTTCCCCATTTAACGAAATCCATACCGTTAGATTTTATTATACAAAAGGTTGATTTATTACTTGACTTCAAACTGTAAATGATTTGGTTTTCATACTTTTCGGTATATTCAGGAGTAGCGCTTTTAAAGTTAATTACATTAACCTTCGAATCAAATGTACCCGAAACCGAGTTAAAGGTAGAAACAGCAATTTTTTTGCCCGAAGCAGCAATTGCAACATTGTTTATAATATCCTCGGCAGAATACCACTCGTAAACCACCTTGTTGTGCTTGTTGTAAACGGTCACAGCCGAAGCATAACTGTCAGAATAGGTGGTAACGGCATAACTGCCCGAATTGGAAATATCAGCACAAATTATTTCGTTCTTGGTTTTAAAGTTGTGTTTAATACCCCTTAAATCAAGAATTAAGCCATCTTCTCCACCCTGATTATAAAGAAGCGCCCTGCCTTCCGAAACGGCAAGTACAGGTTTTTCAAAACCGTGAGACTCGCTAAATAGTGTTTTTCCTCCTGTGGAATAAGCGCTAATGTGGGTATCTGTTAAATGATAGAAATAATTACCAAAAGGCACAACGCTTAAGGTTTCGCTCCCCGAAACAGCAATGGGAAAACTTCCTGCGCCAACGGTTGCCACAACGTTTGACAATGTTTGGAAGACACCTGCCGGAAAAACGACCTCTAAAAATAAAATAACAAGGGCTAAGGCGAGAGCCAAAACGCCCACTGCCTTTAATCTTCTTGTTTTTTCACCCTTCTTGCCCTTAACAACATGCATTGTTTTGGGCTGTTCGGATTTAACCTTTTTGTTTTTAGAAGGTGCCTTTTCCATTACGATATCATCATTTTTTGGCTCCTTGACAGCAGGTTTTACCCTTTTCTTTGGAGGATTAAGTATTCTATTGTGTTTTTTCTTTTTGTATCTTGCCATACCTATCCTCCTTTTATTAATAATAAACTTTTTCTAAAAATAAACCTTGTGCTGGCGCTGTTACACCGGCCATTTCTCTTGATTTGGTTTCAAAAACCGATAAGGCACAGTTTACATCCAAACGACCGTCCGAAACATCCACAGCCGTTCCTGTGATAATTCTTACCATATTATATAAAAATCCATCACCGGTGATTTTAAGTTTCACAATGTCCTTTTCTTTAGTAACCGAACATTCACTAACCGTTCTAACAGTATTTTCCACCGTTCTTCCCGATGAAGAAAAACCGTAAAAATCGTGAGTGCCGATTAAAGTTTTGCAAAACTCATTCATTTTTTGAATATCTAAAGGTCTTTCAATTTGCCAAACAAAGGGCATTAAGAAAGGGTCCTTTTTATTGCTGTTTAAAATATTATAAACATAGGTCTTACCCTTTGCATTAAAACGGGCGTGGAAATCCTCGGCCACATCTTCGCAATTTAAAACTGCAATATCAGGGGGCAAAACACTATTAACACCTCTTAAAAAAGCATCAAAAGGTATGTTATCATCACAGTCAAGATGGCAGCAAAACATTTTGGCGTGAACCCCTGCATCGGTGCGACTGCAACCGTGAATCGAAATAGATTTACCCAAAACCTTTTCTATGGCGTTTTGCAAGGTTTCTTGTACGGTAATACCATTATTTTGTATTTGCCATCCGTGATAATTTGTACCGTTATAAGCAACGGTTAGCATAATTCTTTTCATATTATTCCTTAAAATATAATGTTTAAAGTTATAATAATTCCTGCGAAAGCCAAAATGAAAATACCTGCAAAAAGGTCGGTTAAACTTAAAGACAACTGTTTCATTCTGGTTTTACCTTCGCCACCGTTGTAACAACGGCATTCCATTGCTTCGGCCAATTCATAGGCTCTTCTAACCGAAGAAATAAGCAAAGGAATTAAAATTGGAATAAGGGCCTTTACCCTTTCAACAAGTTTGCCGTTTTCAAGGTCGGCACCCCTTGCCTTTTGGGCGTTCATAATTTTCTCAGCTTCCTCAATTAATGTGGGGATAAAGCGCAAAGCAATAGTCATCATCATTGCAAAGGTATGCACTGCATTTTTAAGTCCCACATACTTTAAGGGTGAAAGCAATCTTTCAATAGCCTCTGTTAGATTGTTTGGTGTGGTGGTATAGGTTAAAACCGAACTGATAAATATAAGCAATACAATACGTAAAGACATAAATAAGGCTCTGTAAATACCACCCGTGGTAATTTGTAATTTCCAAAAATCAATTAAAACGGTTCCACCGTCAGCATAAAACATATTGATAATTGCCGTGAAGACCAAAACCATCCAAATTGCCTTTAAATTCTTTAAAAAGAGTTTAAGGGGAACCCTGGATAATAAAAGCACAAAAAACACAGCCAACGCCGAAAATCCCAAGGCAAACGCATTAGCCGACACAAAGATGAAAACAATAAAACAAATCATTAAAAGTATTTTGACTCTTGGGTCGCATTTATGCACCGGCGATGAGGTTTCGTAATACTGACCGAAAGTAATATCTTTAAGCATACTAAACCCTCGCCTTCTTATTTGCTAAAATTTCCACTGCTTCACTAATTGTAAGGGCTCTTGGCAAATCAATTCCCATTTCGGCCAACTCTTCAAAAACCCTTGTAACAATTGGCACATTAAGACCGATACTTCTTAATTCCTCGCTGTTTGCAAAAACATTTTCGGTTGTATCGAACTTATGAATTTTGCCCTTATTCATAACAAGGATTTTATCGGCTAAATTAGCCATATCTTCCATGCTATGAGAAATTATGATTACAGTAGCATTTGTAGCCTCTCTGTAGTTACGGATAATTTCCATAACATCTTCTCTACCCTTAGGGTCAAGACCGGCTGTTGGTTCATCAAAAACAATAACCTGTGGTTTCATTGCCATTACACCGGCAATTGCAACACGGCGTTTTTCGCCACCCGATAAATCAAAGGGTGATTTTTCAAAAAACTCAGGTTTAACGCCAACAATTTCGCAAATTTCTTTAACTGTATTATCTAATTCTTCACCTTCAAGGCCCATATTCTTAGGACCGAAAGCAATATCCTTTAAAACAGTTTCTTCAAAAAGTTGATATTCGGGATATTGAAAAACAAGTCCCACCTTGGAACGGATTTTTCTAATCTCTTTGGGGTTAGCCCAAATATCTTCATTTTCAAACAAAACACTGCCTTCGGTTGGCTTTAAAAGACCGTTAAGGTGTTGAACCAGTGTAGATTTGCCCGAACCCGTGTGACCTATAATTCCAACAATTTCTCCCTTTTCAATACTGAAGGATACATCACTTACTGCATCGTTCACAAAGGGCGAATTGCCCGAATAGGTATGGGTTAGATTTTTAACCTCTAATATTGCCAAAACTTTACTCCTTAGATAAAGACTTTGCTATTTCAATAGCTGCATCCTTAATAGAAATCATACTTGTATCAACCGAAAATCCCTTTTGCTTTAAAGCATATAAAAGTTCGGTTGTTTGGGGAACATCAAGTCCCACCGATTTTAACATTTCAACATTTTGAAAAACATCACTGGGTTTTCCGTCAGTAATAATTTCACCATCGTTCATAACAAGAACACGGTCGGCATTTTCAGCCTCCTCCATATAATGGGTAATTAAAACAACGGTAATTCCCTTTTCGCAATTCAAGTTTTCCAAGGTTGAAATAATCTCTCTTCTACCCTTTGGGTCCAGCATTGCAGTAGGTTCATCCAAAACCAAACACTCGGGTTCCATTGCAATTATTCCTGCAATGGCAATTCTTTGCTTTTGACCACCCGAAAGTCTATGTGGAGTTGATGTTGCAAACTCTTCCATTCCAACGGCCTTTAAAGCGCTGTCAACCCTTTGGCGAATAACCGAAGGCTCTAACCCTAAATTTTCAGGACCAAAAGCCACATCCTCTTCAACAATTGAAGCCACAAGTTGATTATCGGGGTTTTGGAAAACCATACCCACACGGCGCTTAACCTCAATTTCGGTTGCCTCGTCCTTGGTATTAATTCCATCAACAAATACATCACCGAAGGAAGGTTTGTTAAGTCCGTTAAGCATTTTGGCAAGGGTGGATTTACCCGAACCGTTATGACCCAAAATTACGGTAAAACTGCCACGCTCGATATTAAGATTAATATTTTTAACTGCTGTATAAACCGATTCTTCATCGGTATATTCAAAACTTACGTTTTTAATTTCAATAATATTATCCATTATCCTCTGTCCAAATAGTGGTATTTCCGCAAGGCAAACTAATTCCCTTTTCGGTTATAGGCAGACCGATTTCATCGGTTGTAACCTCGCCTCTACGGTTTTTAACAACATAGGTTTTAACCATATAATTCAAAATTGTGGGTGAAAGACCACCTGTGTAAGAATTAAGGAAGAAGAACAAGGCGTTATCCGATAAAAGTTTACCCGTTTCGGTTAAAAGTTCGGTAAGTTGTTGTTCTAATTTCCAAACCTCTCCGTTAGGGCCTCTGCCATAAGAAGGAGGGTCCATAATAATCGCATCATAGGTATTTCCACGGCGAATTTCTCGTTTAACAAATTTAAGGCAATCGTCCACTAACCAACGCACGTTTGCATCTTTAAGACCTGATGCAGCAGCATTTTCCTTCGCCCATTGCACCATTCCCTTAGAAGCATCCACATGGGTAACCTTGGCACCTGCGCTAAGACAAGCAACGGTTGCGCCACCGGTGTATGCAAACAAATTAAGTACCGAAATAGGTCTATTTGCCTTTTCAATTAACTTCTTAGCCAACTGCCAGTTAACGGCTTGTTCAGGGAAAAGACCGGTATGCTTAAAGCCCATAGGTTTAAGTCTAAAGGTTAAATCATCAAAATTAATGCTCCAAACATCGGGAACGCTTTTGCATCTTTCCCAATATCCACCACCCGATTGAGAACGGTGGTAAATAGCATGAGGATTAAACCAACGTGGGTCTTTTCTTTTGCCCGACCAAATAACTTGGGGGTCAGGGCGAACCAAAATTATATCTCCCCAACGCTCAAGTCTTTCGCCATTGTCGGCATCTAATAATTCATAATCCTTAAAGTTTTCTACACTTCTCATAAAATTTCCTTAAAACATAGATTGTTGTGATGTTTCACCGGTAAAAGGTATTCCTAAATGGTCATACGCCAATTTAGTTACGCAACGACCACGGGCAGTTCTTGACAAGAAACCAATTTGCATTAAATATGGTTCATAAACATCCTCAATGGTAACTGCTTCCTCACCCATTGCTGCTGCCAACGTATCAAGACCAACAGGGCCACCACCGTAATTCTTGATTATAATTTCAAGCATCTTACGGTCGAAATCATCAAGACCCAATTCATCAATTTCAAAACGCTCCAAAGCTGCTCTTGCAGTTTCTTCGGTGATAGCACCGTCAAACTCAACCTGAGCAATATCTCTAACACGCTTTAAAAGGCGATTTGCAATTCTTGGTGTTCCTCTTGAACGGGAAGCAATCTCCAAAGCACCGGCCTTGTCAATTTCAATTCCTAAAATTCCTGCCGAACGAATTACAATTTCGGATAATTGTTCGGGAGTGTATAATTCAAGCCTTAAAAGAACGCCAAAACGGTCTCTCAAAGGTGCAGTCAACTGACCCGAACGGGTTGTTGCGCCAACAAGGGTAAACTTAGGCACATCAATTCTAATGGAACGAGCGCTGGGGCCCTTGCCGATTATAATATCCAAGGAAAAGTCTTCCATTGCAGGATATAAAATTTCCTCAACATTACGGGACAAACGATGGATTTCATCTATAAAGAGAACATCGCCTTCCTCAAGAGAGGTTAAAATCGCAACCAAATCACCCTGCTTTTCAATGGCAGGACCCGATGTTACACGAAGATTAACACCAAGTTCACGGGCGATAATTCCCGAAAGGGTTGTTTTACCAAGTCCCGGAGGTCCGTATAAAAGGCAGTGGTCCAAGGTTTCTTTTCTTTGCTTTGCAGCAGTGATGTAAATTCTTAAATTATCCTTAGCCTTGTCCTGACCGATATATTCGTTAAGGGTACGAGGGCGAAGACTTAGTTCAGCCTCATCCTCGGTAAAGCTATAATCGGGAGAAACTATTCGGTTTTCAAAATCCATTTCTTGCTCTATCATAGATTATAACCCCCTTGCAAGTAATTTAAGTGCTTGTTTAATAAGAGCGTCGGTTGGTAAATCTTCTTCAATTTTTCCAACAGCCAAAGAAGCCTCGCCCTTGTTATATCCCAATGCCATTAATGCCGCAATTGCTTCATCACTGGCAGTCTTTTGAGGTTTAGCCTTGGGTTTAAGGTCGGCAGCCGAAATATATCCCACCTTCAGGGCCTTATCTTTTAGTTCCAAAACAATTCTTTGTGCCAACTTAATGCCAACGCCTGTTGCCGAAGTCAACATTTTGGCATCGTTAGAACCAATATACAAAAATAACTGATTTGGTGTGAATTCCGAAAGCAAAGCAATTCCGATTTTGGGGCCAACACCGTTTACGGAAATTATCATTTTAAAGGCTTCCATTTCCTCTTGGGTGGAAAAGCCAAACAAGTCCATAGCATCTTCACGAACTGCCATATAGGTGTACAAGAAAATTTCTTCTCCCAAATCGGGTAAACTTCCCAAAGTGGCCGAAGTGGTAGCACATCTGAAACCTACTCCACCACACTCAACAATCACCGATGATGAGTCAAAATAAATTAAATTTCCTCTAAGGGTGGCTATCATTGTCTTTGCTCCTCTCTAATAATCTTTGAAACACTTGATGCCGAACTATGTCCGTGGCAAACTGCCAAGGCCAAGGCATCGGCTGTATCATCAGGTTTGGGAACGGTCTTTAGCCCTAAAAGGTTTTTAACCATTTCCATAACCTGTCGTTTTTCGGCTTTTCCATAACCCGTCACCGATTGTTTAACCTGCAAAGGAGTGTATTCGTTAATCTTTACACCCCTGGTTTCACAAGCCAAAACTATAACCCCTCTTGCTTGAGCCACATCAATTGCAGTTGTAGTATTTGAATTAAAATACAAACGCTCAATAGAGAGTTCTTCGGGCTTATATTTGTCAATGACCGTCAATATATCATCGTAGATGGATTTAAGCCTTTTTTCAAAGGGGATTTTTGCAGGGGTTGTAATGGCGCCATAGCCCACAACCGAGAATTTAAAACCGTTGGTATCAACAATTCCGTAACCGATAGTTGCATAACCGGGGTCAATACCTAAAATTCTCACAAAAATCACCTCCAAAGCATAATTTCCCAATATAAGTATAATTTTATAAATTATATCATAGTTTATTAGTTTCGGCAAGATTTTTTTGAGTTTTTTCAAAAAAATAACCCCACTTTTTTCGCTTAGAAAACCCGACGAAATAAAAGGGCGTTTTTTGTAGAATTTAGGGGCGAAAAATCTTGACTTTTTTGCAATTTTGCTTTATAGTTTAAACTGGTTGTTTATGTATTAAAATAACTTATAATTCTCAGTATGAAGGGGTTGTTTTTAATGAATAAAGAGAACATTGTGGAGCTAAAGAATATTTCGGTCAGTTTTGACGGCGAAAAGATTCTTGACGGCATTAATCTTGATATAAAAGACAAGGAATTCATCACCTTTTTAGGACCTTCGGGTTGTGGTAAAACCACCACTTTAAGGCTCATCGCAGGTTTTTTGGAACCCGATGAAGGTGAAATTATTTTTGAAAACCAAAAGATTAATGATGTACCTGCCCATAAAAGGCAGGTTAATACCATTTTCCAACGTTACGCTTTATTCCCCCATCTTAATGTTTATGAAAACATCGCCTTCGGCCTTCGTGTTAAAAAGATGAAGGAAAAAGAGATTAAGGAAAAGGTTGAAGAAATGCTTAAGCTCGTTAACCTTTCGGGTCTTGAAAAGCGTGGCATTTCTACCCTTTCGGGTGGACAGCAACAGCGTGTTGCCATCGCCCGTGCCATTGCAAATCACCCAAAGGTTTTGCTTTTGGATGAACCCCTTGCAGCCCTTGACTTAAAGCTTCGCAAGGATATGCAAAAAGAACTTAAAAAAATTCAACAACAACTTGGAATCACCTTTATTTTCGTTACCCACGACCAAGAAGAAGCTCTTACCATGTCGGATAGAGTAATTGTTATGGATAACGGTAAAATTCAGCAAATCGGTACTCCCCAAGATATTTACAACGAACCCGAAAACGCCTTTGTTGCTGACTTTATTGGCGAGTCTAACATTGTTGACGGCAAAATGGTTAAAGACTTTTATGTTGAATTTTCAGGAAGCAGTTTTGACTGTCTTGATAAAGGTTTCGAGAAAAACGAGTTGGTCGATGTTGTTGTTAGACCCGAAGATGTGGATATCGTTCCCGAAGGTCAAGGTCAGTTGACAGGTGTTGTAACATCGGTTGCCTTCTTAGGCGTTCACTATGAAATCATCGTTGATATCGGTGGTTTCAAATGGATGATTCAAACCACCGACGAACATTTTGTTGATGATAAAGTTGGTCTTTACATTGAACCTGACGCAATTCACATTATGAAGAAATCCGAATACTCAGGTCTTTACGGTGACTATTCTACCTTTAGTGAAGAAATGTATGAAATGAACGAAATGGCGGAGGAAAACGCAGAATGAACACAACATTAGGTAAGAGGTTGTTAAATCTACCCTGCCTTGTTTGGTCTGCCATATTCATTGTTGTTCCTCTTTTCATCGTTTTGTATTACACATTTTCCGATAGCAAAGGTGGTTTCACCCTTTCCAACATTTATGAATTGGCACTTTACAAGGATGTATTTTTAACATCCATTTTATACGCACTTGCAGCAACCTTGATTTGCTTAATTCTTTCCTATCCATTTGCGTATTTCTTAACCAAGATTTCACCAAACTCTCAAAAGATGATGGTACTTTTGGTTATGCTTCCAATGTGGATGAATTTACTTATCAAGACCTATTCTTGGACCGTTATTTTAGATAACAACGGTGTTTTAAACCGAATTTTAAACCTATTAGGTTTCCAGAGTGTTAAATTTATGGGAACCCCCGGTGCAGTTATTTTGGGTATGGTTTATGACTTTATTCCCTATATGATTTTACCCATTTACACCACAATTTCCAAAATTGACAAATCTTATTTAGAGGCTGCATCCGACTTAGGTTCCAACTCTTTATCAAAACTAAGACGAGTTGTTTTACCCCTTAGTTTACCTGGTATTCTTTCGGGAATAACCATGGTTTTCGTTCCTTCTATCAGCACCTTCTATATCTCCCAAAAATTAGGAAACGGTATGATTCTTTTGGCCGGAGATATAATTGAAACCCAGTTTAAAATTCCGAATTACCCCTTAGGTGCTTCAATGTCCCTTGTGCTTATGATATTCATTATCTTGAGCATCGCAATTATGAATAAGTTTGGGGACACCGATAAAGGAGGTATTATGATATGAAAATACTCCAAAAAATCTTTATCGGTTTAATGCTTGTTTTCCTTTATGCTCCCCTTTTGGTAATGACAATTTTCTCCTTTAACAGTTCAAAAAGCACCTCGGTTTTTGAAGGTTTTTCTCTCAAATGGTACGAGCAGTTGCTTTATGACGGAGAATCCATTACAGCACTTCAAAACACCCTTATTTTAGCAATTTTATCTGCAATTATTGCCACCGTTTTGGGTACTGTTGCAGCCGTTGGAATTTTTAAAATGAAGAAAGGTGCAATGAAAACTGCCCTTTCCACCGTTACAAATATTCCAATGATGACCCCCGAAATTGTTACCGGTGTTTCCTTGATGCTTTTGTTTGTGTTTATGGCAAGCATCATCGGCAAAAAAGAGGCTTTGGGTTTTGGCACAATTCTTTGTGCCCACATAACCTTTAACCTTCCCTATGTTATTTTAAATGTTTTGCCAAAACTTAAACAAACCGATGTCCATTTATCGGAAGCAGCCGAGGACTTGGGTTGCACTCCATTTAAAGCATTTATGAAGGTTGTATTTCCTTCTATTTACTCAGGTATTTTCACAGGATTTATAATGTCCTTTACCCTATCTTTGGATGACTTCGTTATAAGTTATTTCACTTCGGGACCATCCTTCCAAACTCTACCAATTCGCATTTATTCTATGACAAAGAAAACGGTTAAGCCCACCATGTACGCTTTGTCCACCATTATTTTCGTAACGGTTTTGGTATTGCTTATTTTAGTAAACCTTTCCCAAAGTGAAAACAAGAAATCTAAAATCAAGCCTAAACTAATGAAGGCTTTGTCCCTTTTGGTTTGCCTTTCAATTGCAGGAAGTATGACGGCTGTTTCTATTATTAGCCGTAATCTTAAAAACACCACCATCAAGGTTGACGGTACCTATACCAAAGACTTGGCAGGTACCACCCTTAATGTTTACAACTGGGGCGAATACATTTCCGATGGTAGCGATAACTCCTTGGACGTTAACTCAGCTTTTGAAAAGTTGACAGGAATTAAGGTTAATTACACCAACTTTGAAAGCAACGAAGAAATGTATGCCAAAATTAAGGCAGGTTCTTCGGCTTATGACATTGTAATTCCCTCGGATTATATGATTCAGCGTATGATTAGAGAAGATATGTTAATGACTATTGATACTAAAAAACTCTCTAATTTCCACAATATTGCTGATGAATACAAGGGCATTTACTTTGACCCCAAAAATGAATACTCCGTGCCTTACAATGTTGGTATGGTTGGTTTGATTTACAACAGCGCTATGGTGGAAGAAGCGCCTGACAGTTGGGAAGCCTTGTTTGACAGCCGTTACAAAGGCAACATCCTAACCTTTAATAACTCCCGTGATGCTTTTGCTATTGCTCAATTTGCGCTTGGCATTGATATAAACAGTTTAAATAAAAACGATTGGGCAAAGGCAGCCGATAAACTTAAACAACAAAACTCGGTTTTACAAGCCCGTGTTATGGATGAAGTTTTCAATAAGATGGAATCCGGCAACGCAGCACTCACCCCCTATTACGCCGGTGACTATTACATTATGGCTAAATCCAACAAAAACCTAAAGTTTGTTTATCCTAAAGAAGGAACAAATATCTTTATGGATTCGGTTTGTATTCCAAAAACTGCACAAAATTACGAGGCAGCACTTGCTTATATGAACTTCCTTTTAGAGCCTGAAGTTGCCCTTGCAAATGCCGAATACATTTGCTATGCTTCACCAAATACTGCAGTTATAAACAACGAAAACTACTCATTTAAGGATGACCCAATCCTTTATCCATCCGAAGAAATTAAGAAAAATGCTTCTTATTATCACGACCTGGACCCTGAAATTAGAAGTTACTACGAAAACCTTTGGATTGAAGTTAAACTAAAATAAAAACAGCCGACATTTAGTCGGCTGTTTTTTTATAAATTTTCCTGTTTATTTTTGCAATTTCAATTGAAAAACCTACAAAATATGGTATAATTATATTATTATTCGACACCAATTTAAGGAGTAATTATGAGACTTTGTGGAATTTTAATGCCAATATTTTCCCTTCCCTCTAAATACGGAATTGGCACCTTTGGAAAAGAAGCCAAACGCTTTGTGGATTTTCTCGAAAAGGCAGGACAAAGTTATTGGCAAATCTTACCTTTAAACCCCACCAATTACGGTGATTCCCCCTATCAGTCCTTTTCTTCTTTTGCAGGTAATCCTTACTTTATTGATATTGAAACCTTAATCGAAGAAAAGTTAATAGATAAATCCACTGCTGACAGTTTTGATTTTGGCGATAACTTCGAAAAAATTGACTACGGCAAACTTTATGATAATCGCCTTAAACTCTTGCGCTTGGCCTTTGAAAAGTTTGAAAAAGATGATGATTACATAGAATTTACCGCCAAAAATTCCTATTGGTTAGATGACTTTTCTCTCTTTATGGCGCTTAAAAACGCCAATTCAGATGCATCTTGGCAAACTTGGGAGAAGCCACTTCGTTTTCGCGAAACCGAAGCCATAAACAAGGCTAAAACCCAATATGCAAAGGATATTCAATTTTATAAATTCGTGCAATTTAAGTTTGCAAAACAGTGGAAAGACCTTAAAAAATATGCCAACTCAAAAGGCATTTCAATTATAGGTGATATCCCTATTTATGTCGCCTTAGACTCGGCTGATGTGTGGTCTAACCCCAAACAATTCCTACTAAACGAAGATTTAGAACCCACCCTTGTTGCAGGAGTTCCACCCGATGCCTTCTCCGAAGAGGGTCAACTTTGGGGCAACCCAATTTATAACTGGAAATTGATGGAGAAGGATGATTTCTCTTGGTGGAAAAAGTATTTAGCCAACGCACTAAATAAATACGATATCGTTAGAATTGATCATTTCAGAGGTTTTGAATCCTATTTCACCATCCCCTTTGGCGACAAAAATGCCAAAAAAGGCAAATGGAAAAAGGGTCCCGACACCAAGTTATTCGATGCCCTTAAAAAGGAATTTGGGGAAAATTTACCCATAATCGCCGAAGATTTAGGCCTTCTCACTCCTGATGTTTTAAAGATGCTTAAAGCAACCGGATTTCCCGGTATGAAGGTGTTACAGTTTGCCTTTGATTCCTCTTTAAAAAGCGATTATTTACCCCATAATTTCAACAAAAACTGTGTGGTTTATACCGGCACTCACGATAATGATACTATTATCGGATGGCTTTCTTCGGCCGATGAAAATGAAGTTAAAATGGCTAAAAGATACCTAAACTGCAACAACGACAGCGAGTTTAACTGGGCTATGATCCGGTCTGCCTTAATGTCGGTTGCTGAAACATGTATCTTGATGATGCCCGACTTTATGGGTCTTGACTCAAAGGCTAGAATTAACACACCTTCTACATTGGGTGAAAACTGGCAATGGAGAATTAAGGGCGAGTGTATTAACGATTGGCTTGCTGAAATTATTTATAGCAATACCGAAATTTCCTGCCGATTACCAAATAAAGATAAAACAAAAAAGCTCCTTTAAAAGGAGCTTTTTTTAATGGAAAATTTAATCTACTATAACGCTTTCGGCCTTGTGGAAAGAATAAATAACCTTTTCCTTTATGGGTAGCCGGAATATTTTTTCACAGGCTGCAGCGTAAAGTTCAAGTTGTTCGCCGTAGGCTTTAGACAGTTCGCTCGCATCATCAACACGGTCGGTTTTAAAGTCTAAAATCACAACCTTGTCATCCTCAATAAAGCAAACGTCCACAGCACCCTGAACGATAATCTTTTCGTCCTTAAACCTTTCGTCAAGGCTTTTATCAGCCGTTAAAGCAGGGATTTTTGTCAAGAAACGCATCTCTCTATGCACAGCCTGAGCATTTAAAATTCTCTTGAAAATATCGCTTTCAAAGAATTTCTTCAAGGCTTGTCGGTTAATGTTTTCGGCTTCTTCAAAGGTTATAAACTCCCACTCCACCATACGCTCAATTTCTTCATCAATATTTTGGTATTTTGAGAAATCAAAGAATTCCATTACCTTATGCATAGCAGTTCCCTTGCTTGTTGCGCTCATATTATCCTTATTCATAAACTGAGGTTTATTTGTAAAGTTATATTTAGCGCTTTCGGCCTTATTAGCAAGAACCGAAACCGAAGCTTTAGACTGTACCTCAAACAACTCTTCAAAGGGATATTTATAGCCGATATTTTGTGATAACTTTTGGCACAATTCCTTATCCAAATTGTAAACGACATCGCTTTTTTCCACAGTTGTTTCTAAAAGTTCATCATCCAAAATCACATTAATTTCAATATGACTTTTAGTATCACTGCAAATAAGCGAACTGCCATCCCTTAAAACTTTACCTTCGGGATGTAGCAAGGCTGCTGCTAAAAGCCACTCAAAATATGTTTTAGTATTACCTATCATAGAAGAAGTAATTTTACAGTCATTACCTAAAAGTTGACCCTTAACCGACTGCAATTTCTTTTCCAAATTAGGACAGGCAGCAGTGAAATGCAAAATATCTTCCGTTCTTGTCATTGCAACATACAAAAGGCGCATTTCCTCTTCTAAACGCTCAAGTCTAACCTGTTCCAAAATCGCCTCACGGGAAATGGTGGAATACCTCTGTTTGTCATCCTCATCAAAGTATTTAAAACCGATTCCCATTTTGGTTGTATAAACCGAAGATTCCCTAACCTCACTACTGTTAAAATCGGAAGCTGTTCCACTGATAATGCAAATCGGGAACTGCAAGCCCTTTGAAGCGTGGATACTCATTATTTTAACGGTGTCTTCACCACTTAAAGAAACGGCCGACCTGATACCCTTTTGGCCTTGATTTAACATATAATCAGCAAAGGCTGAAATCGAACCTTTATAAAAATTCTCATAAGATACGGCATATTCAATAAGGAGTAAAAGATTATTCTTTCTTCTATCGCCATCGCTAAATGCCGAAACCGTATCGAAAAATCCGGTTTCATCAATTAAAATTTCAAGCAAACCCGACAAGGTATTTGTTACGGCATATAAACGGAATTTTTCTATTGTTTTTAAGAAATTTTCTACCTTTTTATCGCCGATTTGAGAGGCTGCCACAAGGCAATTATACAACGAACCTTTTTTGCAACCAATTCTCAAACCTGCCATTTCTTCGGCCGAAAATCCGAAAATGGGCGACATTAAAACGGTCAACAATTCCACATCTCGTGAAGGGTTATCGATTACCTTTAAAAGGGCCAAAGTTACGGCAATTTCGGTATATTCACAAAAACCTTCGTTAGCAAAATTAACGGGTATTCCTTGATTTCTAAGTTCTTCAGCAATAATGGAAGCGTTGCCCTTCACCGAACGCAAAAGAATTGTGAAATCCGAATATTTTGCCCTTCGAAGGGTGTTTTCATCCTTACGAATAATCTCGCCCGAAGCCATTGTTTTCTTAATAAACTCGGCAATTTGCTTAGCTTCGGCTATTTTATTATCGCTCTTAGAATCGGTTTCAACCACATCCATACTAACAGCCATGTGGGTGCTTTCGGGAAATTTACCCGAAGGAATAAGCATTTCCTCTTTGTCGTAATTAATCTTGCCTGTTTCCGATGTCATAAAAAGCGAGAAGAAGTAATTAATAAACTCACAAACATCGGCTTTTGAACGGAAATTGTTACCCAAAATTATCTTTTTAGGCTCGTCCTCCTTAGCCGTTTCAACATCGGTGAAGGAGTTTTTCTTATTAAGGAAATATTCGGGGTTTGCACCTCTGAAACCGTAAATACTTTGTTTTACATCGCCAACAGCAAAAAGTTTGCTATCCTTGTTAGAAAGCACATAAAACAGCATATTTTGAAGGTCGTTTGTGTCTTGATATTCATCAACGCAAACCTCATCAAAAAGTTCTAAAAATTCATAACCTTCTTGGCTTATTTGAATTTCACCGTCTTTTTCATCACAAAGAAGCTTCAACGCCAAGGCTTCGGTGTTATGGAAGGTGAAGGTATTCTCCTCCACATAAGCATCAAAAAGGCGTTTTGAAAATTCGGTTAAAATCTCGGCCAACAATTTCATTGGCTTATAAAGTTTTTCAAACTGAGCCGAAATAAACTGTGAATCGGCATAAAACATTTTCTTTAAATTTTCACAAGCCTTTGTTTTTATATGGTCGTAAATATCCTTTGCTGCCTTGATTTCAGGTATGTCATTAGAACCCCTAACGGTTGGCATAGAACCTAAATTAAAGGAATTTAAGGCATTGTATGCGTCATCCCAGTCCTGAGATTTACAAGCATCCGAAACTCTTTCCAATTCTTCGGCAGCCAACACAAAACTTGGCATAAATTTTTCAGCCATTTTTTCATCGGTTCTTAATAAATCAATGGCATTTGCCAAAGAAAACTGCAACTGACTAATGGTATTTTGCGCTTGTTTAATTGCAAAGTCGAACCAAATATTAGAACTATTAAAAGTTTCATAATTAGAATATAAGGTTTTATACCACTTTTCGGGGAAAGGCAACTGACGGCTAAATTCATACAAATTCAAAACCAACTGCGAAAAATTGCCTTCATCATATTCCGAACCCACAATATCCAAAAGTTCGTGGAAAACTGCCTCATCACCTTGGAAATACTCATTTAAAAGTTCCCCTAAAACTCGTTCGTTTATAGGTTTTAAAGCATTCCCCTCGCTGATTGTAAAGTCGGGAGAAATTCCAAGTTTTTCAAAATTCTCTCTAACAAAATCAATGCAAAAAGAGTCAATGGTGCAAATTTTTGCCGAAGACAAAAGATGCTTTTGCAATAAAAGTCCTGTATCTTCCGGATGGCTTTTACATTCTTCATCAAGTCTTTTTTCAATTCTGCCACGCATTTCGGCTGCAGCAGCATTTGTGAAGGTAACGATTAAAAGTTTATCGGCGCTGACAGGATTTGTTTTGGAACAAAGTTTTTGAATTACACGTTCAACCAAAACTGCTGTTTTGCCCGAACCTGCTGCAGCTGCAACAAGGATATTGCCATTCTTTTTTACAGCCAATTCTTGACTGTGAGTTAATTTAATCGACATTTTATTCCTCCTTAATTGCATCTAATACTGCAGAATTTTTCATTGCTTCAACCTGTTTGGCTTCGCCATCCTCAATACCACAAACCGAGGAGAACTCGCAATATTTACAAGCCGGATTTTCTCTTCCGTTTACGGGTGACACTTCAATATCACCGGCCGAAATCAGGTTTCCTGTATTTTTCATTGTTTTTTCAAGATGTTTGAAAATTAAATCAAAGTCTTCAAAATCAATAAAACTATCACTAGCCTTACTAACGGTGCCATCCTTTTTAATGGTAAGTTTTGGAACAAATTCACCTTTGGCTTCCTTTTCCATGGCACGAACAAGATTTTCATCAGCAGGAACAAGACCGTTCATTGCCAAGCCTTTATTGTTGGTGTCTCGCTTGGAAGGTTTATAGAAAATTCCTCCCACTTTGAGATTTTTGAACTTAACAATGCTATAAAGATATAAAAGCATCTGCATATTAAGGCCCACCAAAATATCGGGCAATTTAAAGGATTTGCTACCGGTTTTATAATCCACTATTCTAACATAACCGTTATACTCGTCCACACGGTCAATGCTACCATTAAGTAAAATTTCACCACTGTCAAACGGAAAACGAACATAAGGAATTTCCCCATCTCTGCCAATCTTCAACTCGCAGTGTGTAGGTGTAAATTCACATTGTTTCATTTCATCACTAATGTTTCTTACAACCTCTTTCAAAGAACGGGAAATTCGGCTAATAAGGAACTCGGATTTGGCATCTTTAATACTTTCAAAACCACCAACCAAACTCAAATATTCGTTTATATATTGGTCGCAAAGGTTATCCAAAACACTGTATTCTAAATCGGCAATCCCCTTTTTATGCTCCGAAATAATTTTCTCCAAACAATAGTGAACGATGGTTCCTCTTTGAAGAACATTGAAATCAGCAGTTTTGAGATTTTCAGCTTTAAGGCCATAACGGCAAAAATAGGAGAAATGGCAACGGTTAAAGGTATCAAGTTTAGTGGCCGACATATAAATATCTTTGCCGTAAAGTTGCTTGGCCGTTTGAGAGGACAACCTATCCTCTTTTTTAACATTACCCTTACCAACCGATGTAATTTTATTGGCAATTTCGGTGTTTTCCAAAACCGACTTAATGGAAACTGCTCTATCAAGGTTAATTTTCAAAGAACGGCAGTAATCACTAAAGGCAGTATTTACGGTTTCAGGCACCGAAGTTTCATCAAAGGACTTAACCTGTAAATCTAATGTTTCGCAAAGTCTTGAAACAAAAACCGAAGGTTCTTTGGCTTCGCCGGTAAGTGAATTTTCGCTGTAAGAAATATAAAGTTTATCCGTAGAACTACAAACGTTAGAGTAAACCAAATAATTTTCATTAATTGAAGATTCAATGGAGTTATCGGAAATATTAACGCCCTGTTCTATTAACTTTTTACGCTCGGACAAAACAAAAACACCACTGCTTGAAACAACCTGTGGGAACTCCCCTTGATTTGCTCCCAAAATGAAAGCAATTTTAGGGCGAGATGTTCTTATTCTATCGGCCGAGCCGAAAATAACCTCATCCAATGTTTGAGGAATAACACCAACCTCGGTTAAGGAAACGGCCAAATTCAAGGCATCGCAAAATTCTTTTTTGGGAATAAATCCATCCCCAAAACAAAGCACTTGGCTATCTAAAATCTTAATGTATTCATCATAAGCAGATTTAATTGCATCGGCATAAAAGGTATTGTTGATACCCTTATATTTTTCGCACATTTCGTTGAGTTTCGTAGCAACATCGCACTCATCAAAAAGGCCCATAATTGCCTTGGTGTAAGATTTTGCATTGTCACCCAAAGAATTTTTGAAATTGAGAATTGGTTTCAGCGCCTTTTCTCGCAAAGCATTGATTTCTTCCAACTCGGCAGCGTTGTTTCCGTCCTTATCTTCATCAGCAGTAAGACCTCTTGGGTCCATATCCCACTGATTTTTCCATATTTTACCCTTGATATTCCAAACAAAGGTGTAATTTTCAAGTTTGGAAATTTCTTCATTTGTCAAGGTTCCCAAACCTGTTTTGTGGAAATTTAAAATCCCTTCGGTGGAAAGCTGGGCAGCCTCAAAAGCATTATAGGCAGCCACCGATAACGGAAAAGCCGACAAGGGAATTTTACTGTCATAAAAACAGTTTACATCATTCTTTTTACAAGCAGTTTGAACTGCCAAACGGTATTTTTCGCTATCCCTTGCAATAATAACAAAATCACGATAACGAAGACCCGACTCACGGACTAATTTCCTGATTTCAGATGCAACAAACATAGCCTCATCATAAATTGTTGGGGCTTTAAATATTGTTATATTTTCGTTTGAATTATCCGTGACAGTATCCCCTGCCAAGATTCGTTCCACATTAACAAGGGATTTGGAATTATAAAAACTTTCCCTTAAAACAATAGGCTCTAAAACCTCAACATTACGGCTTTTAGCAATGCTTTCAATATCCGTGGCGGCTTTTCTTATATTAGAATAAACAGTATATTCGCCCTTAATTTCAGGGTCGTTTGTAAGGCTTATATAAACATTTTTTGCACTGCTGAAAATTCTCTCTAATATTTTATATTGCTGACCCGTAAAGCCTTTAAAGGAGTCAACAAACACAGTTTTCCCTTCAAAATAAGGATATCTTTTCAAAGACTCGTAAACCCTTGTCAAGGTATCGGCAGGGTCAATAAATCTTTCGCCCAAACATAAATCATAATTCTCATAAATAATGGCTAAATCAAGAAGTTTAAGTTTAAGAGTTTGAGATGTAACCTTCTCGGCAGTCTTCTTTAAATCTTCGGGGGTTACGGAGTTGATTTTAAACTCACCAATAGTATCAAGCAAGGTCTTGGCAAAACTAATTGAAGACCTGTATTTGCCCCACAAGTTTAAATCATCGGCAACCAAATTCAAGGTTTTCTTCATAAAAACAATCTTGTCGCTATCACCCAAAAACGTACCTGCAAGTCCACCAATATTGCGACCTATTTCTTCATAAAGTCGAGTAAAACTGGCAACGGTTACATACAAAGCAGCTTTATCACCAATATTTTCAATAACTGCTTTTTCGCTTTCAAAGGTAAATTGTTCGGGCACGATTAAAACCAATTTTTCGCCCTGTTCGGTTAGTTCTTTTATTTTGTTTAAAACAGTATATGTCTTACCCGAAGCAGGTCGGCCGAAAATAAACTGAAGCACTCTTTTCACATCCTTTAAAATCATATTTAAATTATATCACAGCCTCTATAAAAAGGCTACTATAAAATAAGTTTACAAATACTTATGTACCAAAAAAAGGACAGCCGAAGCTGTCCTTAAAAAAATTAAAGATAATTATACTCAAACGACCTATTGTTTATCAAGTCGTCTTTATATTTAGATATATAGTATTTCGCCATAGCCAAATTTTGCTCGCTGAAATTTCCACATTCTTCGGGTTTGGCGCCGGGAATTTCTCCCTCAAAATTAATGATAAAATCACACATTTCGATAACAAGTGGGAAAATATCTTCACTGCTTTTTTCTCCAAATACCAAAAGATAACATCCTGTGCGACAACCCATAGGTCCGAAATAAACTATTTCGTTCTTTGTTTCGCAATTACGCAAAAAGGTTGCCCCTAAATGCTCAATGGTATGAAGGGCAGGAACATCAATTACAGGCTCCTTATTAGGTGCAGTAATTCTAAGGTCAAAGGTTGTAACCTTAACACCCTGTGATTCATCAATTCTTGAAACATAAATACCCGATTCAAGGTTTAAATGGTCCACCGAAAAACTTGCAATTCTTTCCATTATTTTAAACCTAATTCATCAGCCGATACGGGTGTTAAACCGTTGGCATTTAAAAGTTCAATAAAGTTTTCGTAATCGGTTACACGGAAAACCATATATGCCTTATCGTTTTGATGAGTAAAGAGAGAATACATATACTCAATAGAAACGTTACTTTGTGCAAGCATATTAAGAAGTTCCGAAAGACCGGCAGGTTTATCGGGCACTGCAACAACGGTAACGGGATTCATATTGATAATATTACCACTGTTAAGCAATACGTTAGTAGCTTTTTCGCTATCATCGGCAATAATACGCAAAACGCCGTAATCAGCAGTTTCAGCAATGGAAATTGCTCTTAAATTGATTTTGTTTTCAGCTAAAAGACCGGTGATTTCGGCCAATTTGCCTGTACGGTTTTCAAGAAAAACTGAAATTTGATTAACTGCCATTTCGCCACCTCTAAATCTTTCTCTTATCAATAATTCTTACTGCTTTACCTTCGCTACGGGCAATGGTTTTAGGAGCAACAAGTGTAACCTTTGCATAAATGCCAAGCATTGTTTTCAAAGCAGCAACAAGTTCTTTTTCCATGGTTGTAATCTTACCCAAATTATCCGAGAACAACTCAGGAGTCATTTCAACCTGAACTTCCAAAGTATCGGAATTATTAACACGGTCAACAATGATTTGATAGTTAGGATGATAACCCTGCTCTAACAATACGGTTTCGATTTGTGATGGGAATACGTTAACACCCTTAACAATCAACATATCATCGCTTCTACCCATTGGTTTACTCATTTTAATAAGTGTTCTGCCACAAGAACATTTCTCACGGGAAAGAACGCAAATATCACGGGTACGATAACGAAGAAGTGGGAAACCTTCCTTAGTAATGCAGGAGAAAACAAGTTCACCCTTAGAACCGATAGGAAGAACCTCCTCGGTATCTGGATCGATGATTTCGGGAATAAAGTGGTCCTCGTTAACATGCATACCTGTTTGTTCTTCACATTCAAAAGAAACACCGGGACCTGAAATTTCGGTTAAACCGTAAATGTCATAAGCCTTAATTCCTAAACCTTCTTCAATATCACGGCGCATATTTTCACTCCAAGCCTCGGCACCGAAAATACCTGCTTTAAGCTTGATTTGGTCTCTAAGACCACGCTCGTGAATAGACTCAGAAAGGTATGCTGCATAGGAAGGTGTGCAACAAAGAATTGTAGCCTCCAAATCGGTCATAAACTGAAGTTGTCTGTCAGTGTTGCCCGAAGACATAGGAAGGGTCAAAGAACCAACCTTATGGGAACCACCGTGAAGACCTGCGCCACCTGTGAACAAGCCATAGCCGTAAGCCACTTGAACAACATCTTCCTTGCCACAACCAACAGCAACAAGAGCTCTTGCACAACAATCTTCCCACAACGAAACATCTTCTTTAGTGTAAAAAGCAACAACTCTTTTACCTGTTGTGCCCGATGTAGACTGAATTCTTACACAATTTTTCAAATCGGTACCCATAAGACCGTAAGGGTACGCATCACGCAAATCAGCCTTGGTCAAAAAAGGTAATTTATGTAAATCGTCAACACTCTTAATATCTTCAGGAGTCACACCCTTATCTTCCATCTTTTTACGGTAGTAAGGCACATTTTCCCAAACACGTTTAACTTGTTTTACAAGTCGCTCGTTTTGCAAAGCACGAATTTCTTCATAAGAAGCAGTTTCAATTTCCGGTTGATAATAATTGCTCATTTTGAAATCTCCTTTATGCATTGGCACCTAACTGGAATGCTTTTTTGTTAAGTTCTAAGAATTTAGCAGGAACACTGGTCTCGATAGCATTTTGCCATTCTTCCTCGGTAAAATCAAAGAATTTAGAAAGCATACCCATTAATACAATGTTAACTGCCTTTGAAGAACCTGCTTCTTCAGCCAATTTCAAGGCATCAAAAGCGATTAAATCAATTCCCTTAGCCTTAATTTTCTCGGCCAAGTTTTCAGGATACTCTGCCACACCTGTAATTACAGGCATAGGATTAATTTGTTGGGTGTTCGCAATAATTTTACCATCAGGTTTTAAAAACTCGGTGTAACGAGCTGCTTCTAACATTTCAAAGGAAATGATAAAATCAGCCTCACCTTTATCAATTACAGGAGAATATACCTTGTCACCAAAACGAACATAGGTAACAACACTACCACCTCTTTGGCTCATACCGTGAACCTCGGATACCTTAATATCGTATCCCTTGGTAAGTAAAAGTTTGCCAAGAAGTTTCGAGGCTAAAAGGCTACCTTGACCACCAACGCCAACAATCATTACATTTTTAGTTTCCATTGTTTAGTCCTCCTGTGCCTTTAATGCATCAAATTTACAAAGTTGACCACAAACGCCACAACCTGTGCAAAGGGTGTTATCAACAACAGCCTTACCATCCTTCATGCTGATAGCAGGACAGCCGATTTTCATACACATTTTGCAACTTTTACATTTGTCAGCATCAACCTTAAGGGGTTTGTTGTATTTAACATATTTAAGCAACGCACAAGGACGGCGTGAAATAATTACCGAAGGCTCACTAACGGCCAATTCTTCCTTGATAACGGTATCACATTCAGCTAAATTATATGGGTCAACAACACGAACACGCTCAATACCAACTGCATGGCACAAAGCCTCAAGATTAATCTTAGAAGCAGGGTCGCCTTTAAGGTTAAATCCCGTGGTGGGATTTTGTTGATGTCCGGTCATACCAGTAATTGAGTTATCAAGAATAATTACAGTAGAATTAGAACTGTTATATGCAATATTAACAAGACCGGTCATACCCGAATGCATAAAGGTTGAATCACCGATAACTGCAACGGTTTTACCGTCGGTCTCGCCACCGTTTGCTTTATTGAAACCGTGAAGGCTCGAAATTGAAGCACCCATACAAATGGTGGTATCAATAGCAGATAAAGGTTGCACTGCACCTAAGGTGTAACAACCGATATCACCCATAACGGTTAATTTATTTTTGGAAAGTGTGTAGAAAAGACCTCTGTGAGGGCAACCGGCACACATAACGGGAGGACGGTTTGGAATATTGTCCTCTAAAACAGCACCACAAGTGGTGGCAACGCCGAACTTATCAGCAACTGCGTTTTGGCTAAGTTCACCGATAAGGGAGAAAATCTCCTTACCTTCCACCTTAACACCTAAATTATTGCAATGGTCCTCAATAAAGCCATCAAGTTCCTCAACAACAACAAGACGGTCAACCTTACTTGCAAAATCTTTAATGAGTTTTTCGGGCATAGGATAAATCATACCAAGTTTCAAAACAGGATATTTATCACCGAAAACCTCTTTAAGGTATTGATAAGATGTTGAAGAAGTGATAAAGCCCATAGAATTATCGCTACCCTCTTCAACACGGTTGATTTCGGCAGTTTCGGCATATTCAATCAATGCACGGGTTCTTTCTTCAACCACGGGGTGGCGAAGTTTAGCGTTACCGGGCATCATTATGTATTTTTGAGGATTTTTAGAATAGGTCTTTTGAACCTCTACTCTATCCCCTGTTTCAACAACACTTTGGGAGTGAGCAATACGGGTGCACATCTTTACAAAGAAAGGAGTATCAAACTTTTCGGAAAGTTCAAAAGCCAATTTAGTCATTTCCAAAGTTTCCATAGAGTCCGAAGGCTCAAGCATGGGGATTTTGGAAGCCTTTGCATAGTGGCGAGAATCCTGCTCGTTTTGAGAACTGTGCATTGCAGGGTCATCGGCAACACCGATAACAAAGCCACCGTTAACACCGGTATAACTGATAGTAAACAAGGGGTCGGCAGCCACGTTGAGACCAACATGCTTCATACCACAAAAACTGCGTTTTCCCGAAAGACAAGCACCAAAAGCCGACTCCATTGCAACCTTCTCGTTGGGAGCCCACTCGGCATAAATTTCTTCATATTTAGCAGCAAATTCGGTTATCTCGGTACTGGGAGTGCCGGGATAACTTGAAACGAAACTACATCCACCCTCAAAAAGACCACGGGCAAGTGCTTCATTTCCAAGCATTAATTTTTTCATTTTAAAACACCTCGGTTTTTTCCTTAACCAAATTATTATATAAGAAAAACTTTAAAAAATCAATTAAATACTATAAATTACAACTTATTTCTTTGGATTTTTCCACTGATGGTTTTGGGAAGTTCATCACGGAAAACAATTACTCTTGGATACTTGTAAGGTGCAGTATGTGATTTAACGTAATTTTGAATTTCTTTCTTGAGTTCTTCGGTGGGCTCGGTTCCCTTTGTAAGAACAATACTTGCCTTTACAACCTGACCACGCATTTCATCGGGTACAGCCGAAACACCACATTCAAGAACATAAGGGAGTTCCATAATAACACTTTCGATTTCGAAGGGTCCAATTCTATAGCCCGAAGACTTAATTACATCATCAACACGGCCAACATACCAGAAGTAACCATCCTCATCACGCCAAGCAGTATCGCCGGTGTGATACATTCCGTCATACCAAGCATCCTTGGTCTTAACATCATCAAGATAGTATTCTTTAAAGAGACCACAAGGCACTTCCTTGTCGGTATGAATTACGATTTCACCAACCTCACCTGTAGGAACAGGGTTGCCATCGGGGTCAACTATATCAATATCAAATTGAGGAGAAGCCTTACCCATTGCGCCGATTTTAGGTGTTGTACCGTAAAGGTTAGCGATGGCAAGGGTTGTTTCGGTTTGGCCGAAGCCTTCCATTATTTCAAGACCTGTTGCCTCTTTAAATTGCTTAAATACCTCAGGGTTAAGCGCCTCACCGGCAGTAGTCATATGGTGGATAGAAGAAAGGTCAAACTTTTTAAGGTCGCCTCTGATTAACATACGAAGCATGGTAGGAGGTGCGCAGAAGGTTGTGATATTGTATTTTGCGAACATTGGCAAAATATCATTTTCATCAAATTTATCAAAGTCATAAACGAAAACTGCGCCTTCGCAAAGCCATTGACCGTAAAGTTTACCCCACAAAGATTTACCCCAACCTGTATCGGAAATGGTAAGATGTAAACCGTCACGCTCGCAACAATGCCAATATTTAGCAGTAACAAAATGGCCTAAAGCATAAGTGTGCTTGTGAGCAGCCATTTTGGGATTACCTGTTGTACCTGATGTGAAGAACATAAGGGCAGTGTCATTACCTGCTGAAGTATCCTCGGTTCTAACAAACTTTCTTGTAAAGAGAGGATATTCCTTATCGAAATCATGCCATCCTTCACGACAGCCACCAACCATTATAAGGTTTTTAACTTGGGGGCATTTTTCGGCAGCAGCCTTGGCGATTTCAGCAGTATCACCATCGGCAGTACAAACGATAGCCGAAACTCCTGCTGAATTATAACGATATTCAAAGTCGTGTTCTTTAAGCTGGTTTGTTGCAGGAATTGCAACAGCACCTAATTTGTGAAGTGCTACCATACAGAACCAGAACTGATAATGGCGTTTTAAAACAAGCATTACCTTGTCGCCCTTTTTTATGCCTAAAGACTTAAAGTAGTTAGCAACCTGATTTGAAGCACGTTTAATATCCTTAAAGGTGAAACGACGCTCATTGCGATGCACATCCAAGTGAAGCATAGCAAGTTTATCGGGATATTTATCGGCAATTTCATCAACTATATCAAAACCAAAATTGAAGGTATCGGTATTCTTAAACTTAATATCCTGTAATGCTCCGTTTTCATCCTCAACCGTTTCAACGAATTTCTCGCAAATCAAATTCTCCGACTTTTTGGCCGACATAACACTCTTACGAACAACAGGTTCTTCGGTTTCTTCACCCGACATAACGACGGCACAAAAAACGCACTCCTTGCCATCAACGGCAATCATTCCGTGGGGTGTTGAAGAGTTGTAATAAATGCTATCGCCCTCTTCAAGAATTTCGGTATGGCTACCAACCTGAACCTTTAACTTACCACTTAAAACCAAGTCAAACTCTTGACCTGAGTGGGTTGTAAGTTTAATGGGTTTGTTTTGTTGCGAAGCAGAATATTCATACTTAACCCAATAAGGCTCAGCTAATTTATCCTTAAATTTAGGGGCCAAGTTAGCAATATCAATACCGTCTTCCTTGGCAGTGCCTTGACCTTGACCCTTACGGGTTACGGTATAACTGGTAAGTTTTGCAGTTTTACCTTCCAAAAGTTCGGTCATTTCAACGCCGAAAACCAAAGCGCATTTATGAATAAAAGTAAAAGGAATGTCAACGCTACCACTTTCAAAAGTAACATAATCGTTTTCGGTAATGTCGGTTTTTTCAGCCATTTGAGCAACAGAGTAACCCATAATTTCTCTAAGCTCTTTAATTCGGGAAGCCACCTCCGACAATTGTAATAACGCATTGTTTGTGTTCATTTCTTTTCCTCCTTAAAACAAAAAAACATTCGCCTCAAATAACTTTGAGACGAATGTGAAAAATACATCCGCGGTACCACTCAAATTGCAGTAAACTGCCACTCAGGGTCTATCAACCCGTATACCTTTACGCAGTAATCACGGGAGGACCTAATAATATACTGTTCAGACCTCCGGCTCGGAAGTGATAGGTTAAACGAGGAATACTGCTATCGGTTTGCACCAAACACCGACTCTCTAAAAACATAAAACCTCAACCGTCTTCGTCAAAGCCTTTAAAAATTATGATAATTATACCACTCAAATATTCAATTGTCAATGATTTTATCGCATTTTTTTGAGTATTTTTTCTTGGTGGCTAAACCACCTCTAATATGCCGTTCCTGCTTATTTTTTTCAAGTACCAATTTCACCTGTTTGAAAAGGACCGGATTTTTATATTTCAGCTTTTCCGTAACATCTTTATGTACCGTTGATTTGCTTATTTTAAAAACCTTTGCTGCGGCACGAACTGTAGCCCCTGTTTCTAAAATATATTCACCCAAAACAACAGGTCGTGAGTTTATCTCTTCTCTCATACAATCAACCCCTAAAAGGACTATTTAATTGTATGAAATCCAAGTAATTTATATAACTGCATTATTGACATTTTCTTTTAAAAACTTTATAATAGTTGCATATGCAACGGTTGTTATTGCAACCATTTTTCGAAAGGAGAAAAATTATGCCTAAATTTATGAAAACGCTAAATAACATTAGCCGCTCCCAGTCGGTTTTTCGTTCTAACAAACTAAATGTTGATGATATTTGTGCTGCCCACCATACCTTTATTTTTGCCATTTGCCGTGCACCCGGCAGTACACAAGAAGAACTGGCAAAGGAAATTTGCCTTAACAAAAGCACTGTAACTCGTACCTTGACACATCTTGAGAACAACGGTTATGTTCGCCGAGAAACCAACAAGGACGATAAACGCAGCACCTTGGTTTTCCCAACCCAAAAGATGTTGGATCTTTTACCAAAAGTAAGGGAAATTGCAAAAGAATGGAATTCTTCCCTTGCTGCTGACATTGACCCCAATGAACTTGAGATATTTTTCTCGGTTCTTTCCCGTATGGAGCAAAAGGCAAAATCAATTACTGTCTCGGGTGAAAAGGAGCAAAAATGAAATATATTTTATCCTATTTAAATCCTTTCAAGTACAAAATGTTACTCGGGTTTACCTTTAAAACCGTGGGAACATTAGCCGAACTGGTTCTCCCCTATCTTTTGACCCATATTTTGGAAAATGTAATTGTAACCTTACGTTTGAGCAAGGTTATCACTTACGGTATTATTATGATTCTTTTTGCCCTTCTCGCTTGTGTTGGAAACATTGTTGCCAACCGTATGGCTTCGAGGGTTGCTACCGAATTTTCCAAACATTTAAGAAAAGACCTTTTTTCAAAAACTCTTTATCTTTCGGCAAAAGATACCGACAAGTTCACAATTCCATCCCTTGAATCTCGCATCACCACCGACACTTACAATGTTCACAACTTTGTTGGTATGATGCAAAGAATGGGTGTTAGAGCGCCAATTCTTTTACTTGGTGGAATTGCCATAACCTTAATAATGGATAGCACTTTAGCCCTGGTTATGATAGCCACCCTTCCCCTTATCTTCCTTGTAGTATTCAATGTTTCACGCAAAGGTGTGCCACTTTATATCGGCGTTCAAAAATCGGTTGATAATATGGTGCGTGTAGTTCGTGAAGATGCCCAAGGAATAAGGGTTATCAAAGCCCTTTCAAAGAATGAGTACGAAAATCGCCGTTACGATAAGGTAAACCAAGCCCTTTCAAAAGAAGAACGCCACGCAGGTATTATTATGAGTGTTGTAAACCCTGTTATGACCTTACTTATGAATTTAGGCATTGCAGGTGTTGTTGCCGTTGCTGCTTTCCAGGTGTCCCACGGAAAATCTTCGGCTGCCACCGTTATTGCTTTTATGCAGTATTTCACCTTAATTTCTATGGCTATGATGTCCATTTCCCGTATGTTCGTTTCGTACACCAAATGCGCTGCATCGGCAAACCGAATTTTTGAAATTATTAATCACCCTGACGACTTCTATGTTGATGAAGATAAAACCGTTAGAAACGAAGATTCTCACATTGTTTTTGATGATGTTAATTTCTCATATTTAGGCAAAAAGAAACAACTAAATTCCATTAATATTTCCATCAAAAAAGGCTCCCATTTTGGCGTAATCGGTGCCACAGGAAGTGGAAAATCAACCTTTGTTAAGTTGCTTCTTCGCTTTTATGATACCGATTCGGGCGAAATTAGAATTAACGGCCGAAAACTTAATTCTTACACCCGTGAAGAACTAACCTCAATGTTTGGTACGGCTTTGCAAAACGACTTTATAAGCGCCGATACTATTGAGGAAAACATCCGTTTTGGTCGTGATATTTCCAAAGAAGATATCATTCACTCTGCAAAAATTGCCCAAGCCCACGATTTTATTACATCTTTTGAAGATGGATACGAACATATGCTTTCTTCTAAGGGTACAAACGTATCAGGAGGTCAGCGCCAACGTATACTTATTGCCCGTGCCCTTGCAGGAAAACCCGAAATTTTAATTTTGGATGACTCCTCCTCGGCGCTGGATTACAAAACCGATGCTTCTTTGCGAAAGGCTTTGAGCGAAGAAATGTCCGATTCAACCATTATCACAGTGGCTCAACGAATTAGTTCGGTTAAAAATTGCGAAAAAATTCTTGTGCTTGAAAAGGGCGATATTATCGGTTACGGCACCCACGAGCATCTTCTTGAAACCTGTGCTCCCTACCGTGAAATCAGCGATTCCCAGATGGGAGGTGTTTTGGTTGACTAAAAAAGAAACAAAAGAAAGAAGCCTTCAAAAAAGAGGCATAGTCCTTCGCCTTGGTGGTTATGTTTTAAAGGAATGGACCCTATTTATTCCTGCACTTATTTTCACCCTTCTTTCAAATCAACTTTCCCTTTTAGGCCCTAAATATTCCGGTGCTGCCATTGACGCTATTGAAGCCGTTGGTGGGGTTAATTTCCCCGAGGTTTGGAAAAATGTTATAATTATGATAGTTTGTTACGGACTTTCAGCCCTTCTTTCCTACCTTTTGGCCGTTGTTATGATTCATTTAAGCCAACGCATTATTTACTTAATGCGAAAGCAACTTTTTGAAAAACTAAACACCCTGCCTGTGGGATATTTTGATACCCATGCAACCGGCGATATTATAAGCCATCTTTCTTATGATGTTGATACCATTAACAGCACCCTTTCCCACGATTTGGTGCAGGTTATGACAAGTCTTTACACCGTTATCGGCTCCCTTGTGTTTATGTGGCGAATATCCAAACCCATGATTTTGATATTCCTTTTCACCGTTCCCATGTCTCTTGTTTTCACAAAATACAGGTCAAAAAAGGTACGCCCATTATTCCGTGCAAGGTCTAAAAAATACGGTGAGCTCAACGGTTATGCCGAAGAAATGCTTTCGGGGGCTAGAAGTATTCAAGCCTATGGCCGACAAGAAGTGATTTGCGACCGTTTTAACGATCGTAATTTTGATGCTATGGATGCTTGTTACAACGCCGATTACAATGCAGCGTTGCTCTACCCCAGCATTAACCTTATAAACAACATTTCCATTTCTTTGGTGGCTGTTTTCGGTGGTGCCCTTTACATGTACTCCCAAAGTGGTGCCATTAAACTCGGGTCGATATTCTTTATCACCTTGGGTGGTGTGGCCCAATTCGTTCAATATTCTCGTAAATTCGCAGGTCCTATAAACGAGTTTTCTAATATCTTGCACGAGTTCCAGTCGGCAATTTCGGCTGCCGAAAGGGTTTTCCGTGTGCTTGACGAAGAAACCGAACCTGCCGATTTGCCCGACACTGTTTCCTATACCGATTCAAAAGGCAATGTTGATTTTAACAATATAACCTTCGGTTACACTCCCGAAACAATCATTTTAAAGGATGTTACCATCAATGTTAAATCGGGACAAACCATTGCTATCGTAGGTCCAACAGGCGCAGGAAAAACCACCATAATCAACCTACTTATGAGATTTTACGACCCCACAAGTGGTGAAATCAAAATGGACTCCATCCCTGCCCTTAAAATCAAACGTGCCGACCTTCGCCGTGCCTATACAATGGTATTGCAGGACACTTGGCTTTTCAACGGAACAATTTATGAGAACATAATTTACGGCCGTGAAGATGCCGCTCCCGAACAGGTTTATGAGGCAGCAAAGGCTGCTAAAATCCATTCGTTTATTGAAAGTTTGCCCGATGGATATGATACCGTTATTTCGGATGATGGCGTTAACATTTCCAAGGGTCAGCGACAGTTGATTACCATTGCCCGTGCAATGCTTTCAAATGCACCGATGTTGATTTTGGATGAGGCAACCTCCAACGTTGACTCAAGAACCGAAATGCAAATTCAGGCAGCAATGAACGAACTTATGAAGGGCCGAACCTGTTTCGTAATCGCCCACCGTTTATCTACCATCCAAAATGCCGATACAATTTTGGTTGTTAGAGATGGCGCCGTTACCGAGCAAGGAAACCACGATGAACTTATTAAACTTGGTGGTTTTTACAGCACCCTTTACAATTCACAGTTTTCATAAATAACAAAAAAGAACGAAACAACTGCTTCGTTCTTTTTTTGAAACTAACGCCTAATTTTAATACAATAATTTCAAGCGGTGCGTTTGCTCTCAAAGAAAAGTTTCACGGTGAAACTTTTCTTTATTTCTAATTGACATTCACATAGAATTGAGGCATGATTATTCATAATAAATAAGAGTAAAAAATAGAAAAATTGTAATTAAAATATATTTATTTACAAAGAACACTTCCATTTTTCATTTTTTTGTGATATACTCATCAATGTATAGGGTTTAGCAACCTCTATATAGGTGATAAATGGCAAAAGTAGATTTGGTTGAAATTGATGCTGCACGCATAAATGATGTGTGTGATTCATATTTCAAGTGGAAAGACCTAAACAATTCAATTAAAAACTATGTGTCAAGGGGAATTAACTTCCCAGAAACCATCTCTGAACCTATGGGATGTTACGCTTTAGGGTTGAAGTGGAATAAAGGCTCTGGTGGAGATAGTATGACAGAAGATGGCAAATTGGTTGAAATGAAAGCAACAAGTAATTTCGATAGTGATTTGACATCTTTTGGGCCAAAATGTTCTTTTGATGATTTAGTATTTTTAAGATTAGACTATGACAACAATCTTCTCTATGTCTATGACTTACATATGAATGCTGAAGATTTGAAGTCTCTACCTGCTAATCAAACTCAAACTGTTGGAGAACAACAGGCTCAAAAGAGAAGACCTCATATTTCAATCATTGAAACTGTCATCAAACCAAGAAATTTACAACCCACAGTAATATTTAATATTAGACGCGCTGAAATACAACAAAATAATGAGTGAAAGTAAAGGTTGCTAACCCTTTACTTTTTCACTCATAAAATTGCGGCGTGCCGCAATTTATAGAAAGGGTTTGATACTATGAAAGAATTGACTATGGCTTCATTCTGCGCAGGTGTAGGTGGAATTGACATTGCTTTTGAACAAAATGGATTCAAAACTATCTATGCTAATGAAATTGACCCTATACCAAGCAAGACATTTGAAGAAAACTTTGATATAAAGGTAGATACACGAGATATCAAAGATGTCAAAGCATCTGATATACCTAACTTTGATGTTCTAATTTCAGGGTTTCCCTGCCAGCCATTTTCCATCGCTGGATATAGACAAGGTTTTGATGATGAAACAGGAAGAGGAACTATTTTCTTTGAATTAGAGAGAATAATTAAGGCTAAAAAACCCAAGATTATATTACTTGAAAATGTTAAAAACCTTGTAGGACATGACAACGGCAACACGTTTAGAGTGATTTTAGAGAAGTTAGAAAAAGCAGGATATTATGTAAAATACCAAGTCCTTAATGCTATGGAGTATGGTAATATACCACAGAATAGAGAAAGAATCTATATTGTAGGTTTCAGGTCTAAATCTCTATACCAACAATTTGAATTTCCTAAACCTATTGCACTTACTACCAAACTGTCTGATATTATAGACTTCCATAACAAACTTGACAGTAAGTACTATTATACTGATTCCTGCCATTTCTATGACATACTCAAACGTGATATGAAATCACAAGATACTGTGTACCAGTGGAGAAGAACTTATGTTAGGGAAAATAAAAACAATGTATGCCCTACTCTTACTGCTAATATGGGAACAGGTGGCCATAATGTACCACTAATTTTAACAGATAATGGTATCAGAAAACTAACACCAAAAGAATGTTTCAATGTTCAAGGCTTTCCGCTTGACTTCAAATTGCCACAAGACACAGCAAATACACATTTGTATAAACAAGCGGGAAACTCCGTTGTTGTTCCTGTTCTCTCACGAATTGCAAAAGCCATTCAATCTATCCTATAACAAATATACGGTTGGACTTCATATCTGTTGTTTATGCTATTGCCATTCTGGTTATATCGGTAATAGTTTTCAAAAGAAAATGATAAGTGATAATAAATAATAAAACAAATGCACCGCTTTAGCAAAATTTCAAGTCAAAAGCAGTGCATTAATTTTTAGTGAAAAGTTTCATCGTTAATTTGTAAAAAGCGTAGTACGGATAATTTTGCTCCGTATAAACGCAGATAAAATCACAATGGAACTTTTCTTTTTTTGAGAAAGTACCATAATACAGTGTTTTTAGACATAGAAAAAGAACCGTAACTTTGTATCAAAATTACGGTTCTTTTTTGGTGCACCTGACAGGACTCGAACCTGCACTTCCTTTCGGAAATATGGACCTGAACCATACGCGTCTGCCAGTTCCGCCATAGGTGCAAACATTGAATTTTACTCAAAACATTATAGCATAATGACATTAAAAGTCAAGAAAGGTTATTTTCGGTGATATTTATAAAAAACGATGATATCCATTTGGGTATTATTAAGGGTATTTACGCCCGAAACGGTTATACCGTCACCACTTAAAAGCATATAATAAGTGGCGTTTTCTATAAGGCAGCGAAAAACATCGGTAGCGCCACACATAACACGGATTTCATCATCTAAAACGACAATTCTACCCTCTTTGCCCAAAATCACTTCTCTAA
>JAZNLZ010000030.1:0-10496 GCA_045579365.1 Acutalibacteraceae bacterium | reverse complement strand
TAAGTCTGCTAAGACCGTTGTTTGGAACGGACCTATGGGTGTATTCGAGAACCCTACTTTAGCAGCTGGTACTATCGCAGTAGCTAAGGCTTTAGCTGAAACAGAAGCAACTACCATTATCGGTGGTGGTGACTCTGCTGCTGCTGTTAACAACTTGGGTTACGGCGACAAGATGACCCACATTTCTACCGGTGGTGGCGCTTCTCTTGAATTCCTTGAGGGTAAAGAACTTCCCGGTATCGCTGCTTTAAACGATAAATAATTTTTAAATCCATTAGGGGTGAAGTTCAAACTCACCCCTAAATTTATGAATATAGGAGAAATAAAAATGAACAAACAACTTAGAAATGCCGTTATTGCCGGCAACTGGAAAATGAACAAGACCCCTGCTGAGACTACTGCTCTTATCAACGAAATGAAGCCCTTAGTTGCAGGTGCTGACTGTGATGTAGTTCTCTGCGTTCCTTTTATTGATATTGCTGCTGCTGTTGAGGCTGCAAAAGGTTCTAACATTAAAATCGGTGCTGAAAACGTTCACTTCAAAGCAAGTGGCGCCTACACCGGCGAAATTTCTGCTGAGATGTTAACTGCTGCCGGTGTTGAGTATGTAGTTATCGGTCACAGCGAGAGAAGACAATACTTTGGCGAGACCGACCAAACCGTTAACCTTCGCACCCTTGCTGCTTTAAATGCAGGTTTAAAGGCTATCGTTTGTGTTGGTGAGACTCTTGAGCAAAGAGAACTTGGTTACACCGAGACTCTTCTTAAGTTCCAAACCAAAATGGCTCTTACCAATGTTACCAAAGACCAATTAAAGAACGTTATCATCGCTTACGAGCCTGTTTGGGCTATCGGCACCGGCGTTACTGCTACTGCTGACCAAGCTGATGAAGGAAACGGCTTCGTTCGTGAAGCTATTGCTGAGGTTTACGGCAAGGATGTTGCTGAGACCGTTACCATCCAATACGGTGGTTCTATGAACGCCGGCAACGCTGACGAATTGGTTGCTAAGGTAAACGTTGACGGTGGTCTTATCGGTGGCGCTTCCTTAAAGGCTGAAGACTTCTCAGTTATCGTTAAAGCTGCAAGCAAATAATTAATTTGGAGTTTGAAATGAAAAAACCTATCGTTTTAACAATTATGGACGGTTTCGGCTTTAACGACGAGAAAAAGGTTAATGCCATTGAAGCCGCTAAAACCCCTCGACTTGATAAAATCTTTAGCGTTTGCCCCACCACCCAAATTGGTGCTTCGGGAATGGACGTTGGTCTTCCTGACGGTCAAATGGGTAACAGTGAGGTTGGTCACACAAACATCGGCGCAGGTCGAATTGTTTACCAAGAATTAACCCGTATTACAAAAGCTATTTCTGACGGTGATTTCTTTACTAACGCTGCATTTTTAAATGCTATTGAAAACTGCAAGAAGAACGACAGTGCGCTTCACCTTTTAGGTCTTCTTTCCGATGGTGGCGTTCACTCTCACATTGAGCATCTTTATGCTTTGGTTGAACTTGCTAAGAGAAATGGTCTTACCAAGGTTTATATCCACGCTTTACTTGACGGAAGAGACGTTCCTCCTTCCTCGGCTGCTGATTTCGTTGATGCTTTAGAAGCTAAGCTCGCTGAAATTGGTTGTGGCAAACTTGCTACCGTTATGGGTAGATTTTACGGTATGGACCGTGATAACCGTTGGGAGCGTGTTGGCAAGGCTTACGCTGCTTTGGTTTACGGTGAAGGCGTACAAGCTACCGATGGTGCAAAGGCTATTCGTGAGTCTTATACTAGGAAGGATGAAGAAGGCAAATTCTTGACCGACGAGTTTGTTCTCCCCACCGTTATTGAGGGTACCGAAAGAATTAAAACCGGCGACAGTGTTATCTTCTTCAACTTCCGTCCCGACCGTGCAAGAGAAATTACCCGTACCTTTGTTGATGATGATTTTGCAGGATTTACCCGTGTTGGTGGCAGACAAAAGGTTACCTATATCTGCATGACTCAATATGATGCTTCTATGCCTAATGTTGAGGTTGCATTTAAACCCCAAACCTTAGACAACACCTTAGGAGAGTTCTTGGCAAAACAAAATATGACCCAACTTAGAATTGCCGAGACCGAAAAATACGCCCATGTAACCTTCTTCTTTAACGGAGGCCGTGAGGTTATGTTTGAGGGTGAGGATAGAATTCTTGTTAATTCTCCCAAGGTTGCTACCTATGACCTTCAACCCGAAATGAGCGCAAACGAAGTTTGTGACAAGGTTTGCGAGGCTATTGAAACCGGCAAATATGATGTTGTTATCCTAAACTTTGCTAACTGCGACATGGTAGGTCACACAGGTTTCTTTGATGCTGCTGTTAAGGCTGTTGAAACTGTTGATACCTGCGTTGGCCGTGTTGAGGACAGCGTTCTTAAAATGGGTGGTGTAATGCTTTTAACTGCTGACCACGGCAACGCTGACCGTATGGTTGATGTTGATGGTTCACCCTTTACTGCACACACCACAAACCCCGTTCCTTTCAGCGTTATTGGTAAGGATTGTGAGCTTCGTGAAGGTGGAAAACTTTGCGATATCTCCCCCACTATCATTAAATTGTTAGGTTTAGAACAACCTGCTGAAATGACCGGTGAGTCTTTAATCTAAATTTAAAAAGTTCCTGTAGAAATCTACAGGAACTTTTCTTTTGCTTTATTTATTTGTTTTTGATAACGGTCTTCTTCGGAAAAGATGCAACCACAATATTTTTGAAGGTATAATCCCATTTCACGAGCCTTTTGATTTCCTTCACGGAAGTTTGGTCTAAAGTCTCGATAATAAAACTCTACCCCATATTTTTCAGCCAATTCATTTGCCTTTTTAACCATTAGTTCGTGATTTTGGTAAAGGCTTGAAAACAAGGTGGATGTAAACCCATCAAAGCCGTTTTCTTTGGCATATTTCGCCGTTTCCTCAAGTCTTACCGAGTAACAGTAAACACAGCGACCATCAATATCTTCGGCCACATTTTTAACAAATTCCCGAAGACCGTAATCCTCCTTAACAACAAGGGGGATTTTTTCGTTTTCCATAAATTCAACAAGGCAGTCTCTTCTTGCTTCGTACTCTTTAAAGGGGTGGATATTAGGGTTAAACCAAAAGGCAGTAATATCCACGCCTTCGTTCTTTAAAGGTTCTACACAGGAAAGGGAGCAAGGAGCACAGCAACAGTGAAGCAAAACCTTAGGCATTTACTCCATATCCTTTCCACAGCAACGCTTATACTTCTTACCACTTCCACAAGGACAAAGGGCGTTTTTACCCACAGCGCCTTTACCCTTAACGGTTAAAGGTTTATCACCTGCTGAAGTTTCCTCGGCAACCTTTTCACGTTTAACATCCTCATTGGACTTAATTCTAACGCTAAGTGCCAATTTAGCAGTTTGCTCACGGATAGCATTGGTCATTGCCTCAAACATATCAAAACTTTCGTTGCGATATTCAACAACAGGGTCGTGTTGACCATAGGCTCTAAGACCGATACCATGGCGAAGTTGGTCCATAGCATCAATGTGGTCCATCCAGTTAGTATCAACCGAGCGAAGCAACATTACACGTTCCATTTCACGCATAATTTCGCTGCCATATTCAGCCTCACGAGCATCGTAACGAGCGCTTGCCTTTTCTTTTAAAAGTTCAGCAACCTCTTCCTTTTGGAGAGCCATTACCTTCTCGGTGGTGAAATCAATATCATCAGGCATTATAACCCAACCTTGGAAATATTCCTTAAGACCGCTGATATCCCAGTTGTCACAAATGGGGTCAGAAAGATAAATATCGGTGTAAACATCAATGGTTTCATCAACCATCTTTCTAACGGTATCCTTAATATCCTCGCCTTCAAGCACCTTGTTACGTTGACCGTAAATGAGTTCACGCTGTTTATTCATAACATCATCGTATTGAAGCACGTTTTTACGGATGGCGAAGTTCATACCTTCCTTCTTGCGTTGAGCGCCCTCAATAGACTTAGAAAGCATACCACTTTCCAAAGGCATATTTTCATCAACCTTCAAGGTATCCATCATTAGAGAGATTCTCTCGCCACCGAAAAGGCGCATTAAATCATCTTCCAAAGATACGAAGAATTGGGTGTTACCTGCATCACCTTGACGACCTGCACGACCTCTAAGCTGATTATCAATTCGTCTTGAATCGTGGCGTTCGGTACCGATAATGGCAAGACCACCGGCGTTTCTCACAGCCTCAGCCTCGGGGGCAATTTCAGCCTTGAACTTATTGTAATAAGACTTATATGTCTCTCTCGCATTAATAATATCGGGGTCGGTTGTATCGGCAAAACCGGTGGCTTCGGTAATCATTTCTTCACTAAAACCATCATGGCGTAAAGCAGCTTTTGCCAAGTATTCGGCGTTACCACCAAGCATAATATCGGTACCACGACCAGCCATATTAGTAGCAATAGTAACAGCGCCGAGTTTACCGGCCTGGGCGATAATTTCAGCCTCTTTTTCATGGTGTTTAGCATTTAATACCTTATGCTCAATTCCACGTCTCTTAAGCATTGCCGATAAAAGTTCGGATTTTTCAATTGTAACAGTACCAACAAGAACAGGTTGACCCTTTTTGTGGCACTCAATAATCTTTTCAATGGCAGCGTTTAGCTTAGCCTTTTCGGTTTTATAAACCACATCATTTTCATCCACACGGGCAATAGGTTTATTGGTGGGGATTTCAATTACATCAAGCTTATAAATTTCTTGGAATTCGGCTTCCTCGGTCATTGCAGTACCGGTCATACCCGAAAGTTTGGCGTAAAGACGGAAGAAGTTTTGGAAGGTGATGGTTGCAAGGGTTTTAGACTCCTTAGCAATTTTAACACCTTCTTTTGCTTCAATAGCCTGATGCAAACCTTCGTTATATCTTCTGCCAAACATCAAACGACCGGTATGCTCGTCAACAATTATAACCTCGCCATCTTTTACAACATAGTCAACATCACGCTTCATAATACCGTGAGCCTTAATAGCTTGGTTTATATGGTGAGCGATGGCGATATTATCGGTATCGTTAAGGTTTTCAATGCCGAAATATTCCTCGGCCTTTTTAACACCCGAAGGAGTAAGGGTTGCAGTGTGAGCCTTTTCATCTACAACATAATCACCGTCATAATTGGTTTGCTCGTCACTTGCCTTATCATCCATCTCTTTGATTTTAAACATCTTAAGACCCTTGGCAAAACTGTTTGCTTTGCCGTAAAGGTCGGTGGATTTATTACTGCTACCTGAAATGATAAGGGGAGTTCTTGCTTCGTCGATAAGGATAGAGTCAACCTCATCCACAACGGCAAAATTGTGTTCCCTTTGAACCTTTTGTTCTTTATAGGTAACCATATTGTCACGCAAATAGTCAAAACCGAGTTCGTTATTGGTGCAATAAGTAATGTCAGCACGGTAAGCCTCTTGCTTTTCTTCGTGGTTCATACCGTGGATAATAAGACCTACAGACAGACCCATAAAGCGATATAATTTACCCATCCACTCCGAGTCACGCTTAGCAAGGTAGTCATTAACTGTTACGATATGAACGCCCTTGCCCGTTAAGGCGTTAAGGTAAGCAGGTAGTGTTGCAACCAAGGTTTTACCTTCACCCGTTTTCATCTCGGCAATTCGGCCTTGGTGAAGAATAATACCACCGATTATTTGAACGGGGAAATGGCGCATACCCAAAACTCTGTCCGATGCCTCACGGCAAGCAGCAAAAGCCTCGGGTAAAATATCGTCAAGCGTTTCCCCATTTGAGAGTCTTTCCTTGAATTCTAAGGTCTTGCCCTTTAATTCTTCATCACTTAAAGCCTTGTATTCGTCTTCAAGTTCTAAAACTCTTTTTTGCAAGGGCAAAATTCTTTTAACTTCTTTTTCACTGTAATTTCCAAACAATACATTAAGTAAACCCATAATTTACCTCTAATCTGAATATATGTATTCTTATTTTACCATAGATTTGTAAATAAATATAGTGTTTTTTGCGAAAAAATAAAAAAAGCGGAGTTTTTTCTCCGCTTTTTGGTTATTTAATTTTTCTTGCCTCTAAATAAAATCTCTTATCATCGGCACAACCCATTGAAAAGGTCTTTCTAGGTAGTGAACCATCGGCCGAAACTGCAGGGAAAAGGTCGCCCTTACCCATACCATCAAAGATGAAACCAACTGTATTAGGTTTTAATGCCAATTTTTCGGTATTTGAAATGCCGTGGATATAGTCAACTTCCGTCTCTGGATTTCTTTTTATGTAAGCATCCAAGAAATTTTGTAAATCGGCAACTGCCAAATGCGAACCGGCTTTAAGGCAAATTTCCTTTTTGTTTTCGCCCCAAACACAGGTATATTTATGGCTGTCGTTTCCCTCATACTCGCCACCCATAGCAGTTACAAACTCAGCAATGAGTTCCTCGGGATTAACGCCGAACACAGCCCTGTAAATAGGCTCAAATTCCAAAGAATTATCGTGAATATTTACCACTTCAACAAGAGCGTAACGGCTGCCACCTTGGTTTTTGTAACATTCTTTTGCTGTTGCCAAGGAATGGTTGCCATCACCAACAGCAAAGAGTAAACCATTGTTGTCGGTTTTAAGTTGTTCTAAGGTATTGTTGATTTCCTCTACCTTGCTATCAGGAATTTTATAACCCTTAATAGCGCCTGCGTTTTGCATTAAAGTAAAGTCATAAACCTTTTGGAAGGTCTCACTTGCCTCTATCAAAGGTTCAATAACCTTTCTATCGGGGTCATTGATAAGCAACATTACGTGAGGAAGTTCAATTATAGCATCCTTACGAATTTCAACCCTTGGAGGAATTCTCTCCACAACGGTTGCTTCGGTAGCACGAGTAAGGGTTTCAGCGCCCTTTTCGTAACTATATTCCTCTAAGTCAATAAGGCCCACAATACCGGTTCTAACCTTGCCATCCTTTAATGTACGGATAGTTAAAACCAAGCTATCTTCAAGGGTATCAAAAACATCACCCTCAACATAAGCCTTCATATTTTTATTAATTTCGGCGATTTTGCCACTGTTATCCTTGGAAAGATAAACCTCAGGCAAAACAATATTAAGTGCCGAAACAGCATTGCCAACCTGAGCCTTTGTTTCTTCCCAGTATTCAGGTTCACTTGTGTATTGGTCGCAGGCAATTACAGCCCATTTTTCAAAATCTTTTTTGGGGAGCAAAATATTTGCAGGACTTAAAAACTTTTGCATTTAATTCACCTATTTATAAAAAGAAAATTCGATTGCAGTAACATTATCATCTTCGGGATTAATATAAACTGTAATACCGTTTCTACGGTCGCGCTTGGTAATAAAGTAATCTAAATAATAACTGTTTTCATCAACAGCGTAAAAATGAGAGGGTGTTCCCAAGGTGTTAATAACATCGGTTATTGCCATATTGTTTGTTATGCCGTTAACATCAAATGGTGTGTAATTTGTATTATCAACATAAAAATCATTTTCAATCTTAAACTTAACAATATAACATTTAGAAAGTTTAACCGAAGAACGAGAAGAGTTATACATTTGGGCAGTAATCTTTAGACCGTCTTTGTTTTGCAACACGACGGTAATGGTTTCATAAGCAAAAACCAATGAGTTCTCGTTATACTCATTACCATCGCAAAGGTCCCAACCCAACTCTTTTATTTCATCCAACTTGCAGGGAACAGGAAGTTCTCCCCCTGCATAAGTTGCCTTGATTTCGAATTTTTTACCCAAATAAATTTGAGCGTAGTTTTCCTCGTCAAAAAGACTAATATCAAAGTAGTTTGACATTACTCTATCCGAAGACATAATTTTTGTTTCCCCAACAGACTCAGTATCCACTACATCTTCAGTGGTTTCCTGTTTTTCGGAAACACCATAATCGGGGTCAACTTCATTACAGGCCACAAGACTAAATATCGTTATTAAGGAAATGAGAAGTGCTATCGCTTTTTTAAGATTTCTCATATTCACAGTCTCCTTTATATTACTAATTATATTGTATAATTATTGCCTTAAAAAGTCAATGAAAACACTATCAATAACCACAGTTTGTTATAAATTCTTTAATAGCAGTAGCGATTTTGTTTTCATCCTTTAAATAGCTCATTCCATGATGAGCACCTTCAACCGTTTCGATACGACATTTGTCATCACAAACCTGGAAAGCCTGCCTTGACATCTCGCAAGGGACAATTTTATCTTCCTCACCATGAATAAAAAGAATGGGCAATTTGCAATTCTTAAGGCTATTTAGTGTTGATACCTTGATTATAGAAAAGCCACCGAAAAGTAAACAAAAAACATTTAAAAAAGGTATAAATAAATCGGCTTTTATCTTCAAAAAATTTTTAGCAACCGATTTAATAACTTCAACCGGAGATGTGAAACCACAATCAGCAACCACAGCCTTTACATTTTCCGGCAATTTTTGTTCCCCTGCTGCCAAAAGTACCGTTGTGGCACCCATAGACATACCGGTAATCAGTATTTTTTCGGGAGAATATTTCTTATTTAAAAATTCTATCCAACTTACAACATCCCGACTTTCTTTAATGCCAAATGTTATAAGTTTTCCTTCGCTTCTGCCATGGGCCCTTTGGTCCACAAGTAAAACATTAAATCCTAAATTCATATACATCTTTAAGGCGCAAGAAAAATCCCTTGAAGATGAGGAACGATAACCGTGGAAGAAAATCATGGTGTTTTTTTTGCCGTTATCGAAATATCTGGCCTTAAGGCATAGTTTATCAAAGCTGTAGGTTTCCACCCATTTACAAGGTGTGGAATTGATATGTTCAATCCCCTTTCCTACAACATCCTTATACTCACCTAACACCCTATTGCAAGGGTCATTTACATCGTCAAAATTTCCGATATTCCATCTTACAAAGGTAAAGCAAAAGAAATAAAGCATTACCAATAAAAACAGAAAGATAACCGAAAGCAAGACTATTAAAGCCACCATGATTTCACCTAAATTAATATTAGTCTTCTTTACTATGTTTCATTTCGAAATGAATAATCAAACTTAAAACGGTTCTAAGGACAATAACAATACCCAAAATCAAAAGTTGACTCATTTCTTTAATAATAACAGTTTTAAGTATTTCGCCAGCCATTAAAAAGGAAAGACCGGCTGCTAAACCTTGAGAGAGAGCATGCATAAAATGGAATTTTTTGTGCTGAATAACATCCTTTACATATTCAAAAAAGGAAGAAATGGCAGTCCACACAATTACTAAAATGCCTAAAATTTCTAAAGTACTTACTATATAAGGTGCCCCTGTTTCAATAATTAATTCTAAAATATTTCCGTGCATATTAAATCTCCTTGAAAATATCGGTCTTCAACCGAAAAATACTAAAAAGGAGAAACCCTTTCGAGTTTCTCCTTAAAAGTTAGTTATTAGCCATTGATAGCGGTAACAACACCGGAACCAACAGTACGGCCACCTTCACGGATAGCGAAACGGAGACCCTCTTCGATAGCGATAGGAGTGATAAGCTCAACATCCATCTCTACGTTATCACCAGGCATGCACATTTCAGTGCCAGCAGGAAGAGTGATAACACCGGTAACGTCGGTAGTTCTGAAGTAGAACTGAGGACGATAGTTGTTGAAGAAAGGAGTATGACGACCGCCTTCTTCTTTGCTTAATACGTAAACTTGACCATGGAACTTGGTGTGGGGGTTGATGGAGCCGGGTTTGCAAAGAACCTGACCACGCTCGATCTCGTCACGGCCAACGCCACGGAGAAGAGCACCAACGTTATCGCCAGCCTCACAGTATGTGAGAGTCTTGCGGAACATTTCCATAGAAGTAACAACAGTCTTAGCTCTTTCTTCGGTAAGACCGATGATTTCAACTTCATCACCTGCGTTTAATTGACCACGCTCAACACGGCCGGTAACAACGGTACCACGACCAGAAATGGTCATAACGTCCTCGATAGGCATAAGGAAAGGCATATCAGCCTTGCGATCAGGAGTAGGAATGTAGCTGTCAACAGCATCCATAAGCTCTTGGATAGGAGCGTAAACAGGATCAGAAGGATCCTTAGAAGCGCTGTCAAGAGCTTGGAAAGCAGAACCCTTGATGATAGGTGTATCATCGCCGGGGAATTCGTACTTGTCAAGAGTCTCACGGATTTCCATCTCAACGAGCTCGAGTAACTCTTCGTCATCAACTAAGTCGGTCTTGTTCATGAATACAACGATGTAAGGAACGCCAACCTGACGAGCAAGGAGTAAGTGCTCCTTGGTTTGAGCCATAGGACCATCAGTAGAAGCGATAACTAAGATAGCACCGTCCATTTGAGCAGCACCGGTGATCATGTTCTTAACATAGTCAGCGTGTCCGGGGCAGTCAACGTGTGCATAGTGACGAGCGTCGGTCTCGTACTCAACGTGAGCGGTATTAATTGTAATACCACGCTCTCTCTCTTCGGGAGCCTTA
>JAZNLZ010000029.1:0-66599 GCA_045579365.1 Acutalibacteraceae bacterium | reverse complement strand
TTTGTGCCACCTTGTCGGTACCGAGTTTACTGTCAATACAAATATCATAAGAACGACGGTCGCCCCATTTTGTATCAGAATAATAATTGTGGTAAAAACTTCTGCGACGGTCAACCTTTTTAAGTCTTACTGCAGCCTCACTGCGAGTGCAGTTTTCATATTCGCAAATACGGTCAATTCTTCTTTCAACGTCGGTATAAATAAATACGCTGATAACATTATCACGGCCTTTAAGAACGCTGTTAGCGCAACGGCCAACGATAATGCAAGACTCTTTCTCGGCCAACTCTTTAATAATTTCAGCAGTAGCCATAAAAGCCTTGTCACCCACAGGAGTTCCATGGCCGTTAACCATCATGGCTACATTATGGGTTGCACTCATTGATAATGTGTAAAGCAAACTGTTGGTTGCGTTTTCATCAACATCACGCAAAACGTCTTCAGAGTATCCACTTTCCTTGGCGATAAGCTTTATAAGTTCATCATCATAAAACTTAATTCCCATAATCTCGGAAAGTACTTTGGCGATTTCGCGACCACCACTACCATATTCACGTGCAATTGTTATAACTACATTTTTCAATAAAAACACCTCTTCTTTTAAATAATTTTAACATACACTTTTTTATTAATCAAGTATTTTGTAAACTTTCAAAAATTTCTATTGCCTCATCGAGTCGGCTGATTTTAGCATACATAAGTTTTTCTGCTTCAGGAGAAAATTCGCTCATATCAGGAACACCGATACATTTCATCCCTGCTTTATGCCCTGCAAAAATACCATTGTCGGCATCCTCAAAAACGAAGCAGTCTTTGGGTTCTACCCCCATCTTCTCGGCAGTTTTTAAGAATATATCAGGATGGGGTTTACCGTTTACAATTTCATCCCCTGCCACAGTTGCGTCAAAATAATGCTCGGCCGAAACCTCTTTTAAATGGTGGTCCACCGACCCACGGGAAGAACCCGAAGCCAAACCGATTTTAATGTTGTTGCTTTTAAGGTAATCTAAAAGTTCTTTAGCGCCGGGCATAAATTTTACAACCAAATTGTCTATTATGTATTGTCGCATTTCAGCAATAAAACGTTCTAAATCCAAAGTCGGATAATGCTCTTTTAAATAGTTGCTCCAACCGTTTTGGTTCATACCACAAACGTGTTTAATTCCTTCACCAACACCTCTAACCCCTTGATTTCTACCTGCATATTCCCAAGCAGGAACGCAAATCTTTTGGGTGTCAAGCAGGGTGCCGTCCATATCAAAAATAACGCTAAACATTTAAACTTCTCCTTTGGAACTCTTTGCCTTAGAATAATACCATATTTTATAATGTCTATCAAGTAAAGTTTAGTTTATACTTTAATTTTATTTTGGTTTGTGTTAAAATAAAATTAAAGGAGGGCTTTTATATGTATATTAGTTTAAACGAATATTTACGAAACAAGTTTGGCTGTAAAGTATATAAATTAGCCCTTTCGGCAGTCACCACCTGCCCCAACCGTGACGGAACGGTGGGTTTTGGTGGATGTGTCTTTTGTGGCGAAGAAGGGTCGGGTAGTTTTGCCTCTCCCGTTACTATGAGTATTGCAACCCAAATTGAACTTGCCAAACAAAAAATCAAAAACAAAACAAATTCAAATAAATACATCGCCTATTTCCAAAGTTTTACCAACACCTATGCCCCTATAGATTACTTGGAAAAGGTATTTTTCGAGGCTATTTCCCACCCCGAAGTGGTGGTCTTATCTATCGCCACAAGGCCAGACTGTTTGCCACAAGAGGTATTGAATTTATTAGAAAAACTAAACAAAATCAAACCTGTTTGGGTGGAATTAGGCCTTCAAACAATTCACGAAGAAACGGCAAAATACATAAGGCGTGGATATCCCCTTTCCGTTTACGATAACGCCGTTAAAAATCTAAAAGCCATTGGGGTTAAGGTTGTAACCCACATGATTATTGGTTTGCCCTTTGAAACCGTGGAAATGATGACAGAAACTGCGAAATATATTGGAGAGTCAAAATCCGATGGCATTAAGCTTCAGCTTTTACACATATTGCGAGGCACCGACCTTGAAAAAGAATATTTACAGGGTAAATTCCAAGCCTTGACAATGGAAGAATACACCGAAATTCTCAAAAAATGCCTGGCCGTATTGCCACCTGATATAATAGTCCACCGAATTACCGGTGATGGAGATAAAAAGAAACTTATAGCGCCCCTGTGGAGTGGGGACAAGAAGAAAGTTTTAAATTATATAAACCACGAACTCAGTAAACAAATACCTTGACAAGAAAAAACAAAAGGGATATAACGATAATATAGTTCACTATAAACGGAGGTTATCAGTATGAACGAAAAAACAATAGTTGCCTGTTGGGGTGACAGTATCACAGAAGGTATGCATATGCGCAATAAAAGTTATCCTTCAAAACTCCAGGAAATGATAGGCGATAACTTTGAGGTATATAACGGTGGCGACGGTGGAGAAAAATCCATTGCCATTGCAGCCAGACAAGGAAGTATAAAGGTTTTTACAAATAAAAAAATTACCTTTCAAAAGGATGAAACAACAAAACTAATCGCTACCGAAAAAGAGGATATTTTTGTTGCAAAAAACCTTTGTCCCATAAGATTCACATCCCTGCTCGGCAACCAAATAAGCGTCAACTCGGTAAAAATCGGCGATAATGAATATAACATCCGATTTGAAGATTTCGTTTGGTCTCCCCGTACTTTTAAATTGTTTTTGGACAGATTGGATAACACCGACACCGAACTGGAAATCCCTTCCGACAGTGAGGTTATCTTTAACGGTACCGATTTGTCCACAAAGGGTGGAATTGATATTTATTTAATGGGTGCCAACGGTGGTTACAATAATGATTTTGAGTATATTGCTCAACTCAAAGCCATGATTAAACATCACGGGAACGATAAATTCATAATCATTAAGCCTTATTGGAACACGGTTGAGGAACTGGATGAAACCTTTGGCGAACATATTTTGGATTTCAAAAAAATTGCCATTGAGAAGGATGCTTTGGCGTTTGAGGGTTTAACCAAAACCGAGCAAGATATTAAGGATATAGAAGCAAACGAACTTCCAACCTCCCTTCGTTATCAAAACCAAACCGGCGATGTTCACCTTAACGAATATGGTTACGATTTCCTTGCCCACTGTGTTTATGACAAGGGAAAAGAATTAGGATATTTTAAGTAATCATTAGCAATTAACAGAACTTAAATATATTGACAAAAATTTTAAAAAATGATACAATGTTTTTTGTAAGCAAAATTTAATTTTGGAGGGTAAAAAATGAAAAAATTATTAGCAATTTTACTAACATTAACCTTGCTTTTCTCCTTGTGCGCTTGTGGTGCAAAGAAACCTGCAAATACTGACGGTTCCTTTGAGGATGATTATCAATTCACATTTGATGATACCGAAACCACACAAAGCACTTCTTCCGATGCTTCATCAACCACTGAAACCGTTCCTTCGACAAACAGCAGCACAACCAGTTCTTCTGTAACCAGTAATGTAAGCAGCACCATAAAGGTAGAAATTGACACACCCACTGATAGTAGAACCATTGTTGCTTGTTGGGGCGATAGTATTACCGAAGGTATGCACATGACCGACAAAAGCTATCCCACAAGACTTCAAGAAATGCTCGGCGACACAAACTTTGTAGTTTATAACGGTGGCGACGGTGGCGAAAAATCCAACACCATCGTAGCTCGACAAGGTGGCTTAAAAGTTTATACTTCTAAAAATATCACCTTTGCCCGTGGTAATGACAGCCAAATCCTCACTACCGAATCCGGTAATTGTTTCGTTGATGAGAATGGCTCACCTGTTGTTCTCACAGCAGGCCTTGGAAACCAACTACGTGTAAACGACGTGCAAATTAACGGCGAATATTACGAACTCAGCTTTAAAGATTACGTTTGGTCTCCACGTTCTTTTAAATTATATTTAAAGAGATACAGCGACTCATCTTCTTTACTAACCATTCCCAAGGGATCTGAAGTTATATTCAATAGCGCCTCCGTTTCCACAAAGGGTGGCATTGATATTTATATGATGGGTGCCAACGGAGGATACGAAAGCAACGATGCTACATATATTGACCAAGTTAAAGCTATGATTAAACACCATGGAAGCGATAAATACCTCATCGTCAAACCTTATTGGACTACTATCAGTGGTCTTGAAGAAGCATTTGGTGATCATATCGTTGATTTCCCGGCATTAGCCATTTCCGAAGGTTTGGCTTATGAAGGATTAACCCCCACAGCAGCAGACAAAACTGCTATAAGTAAAAAATCAATTCCCCCTTCATTACGCTATAATAACGAAGCTGATAATGTTCACTTGAACGAATATGGTTATCACTTCCTTGCTCACTGCATCCACGAAAAAGGTAAAACTTTAGGTTATTGGTAATAACAAACAATAAAAAAACCTCCCTTTAAAAGGGAGGTTTTTTCATTTGGTCTCTATAATAAAATAATCTTCACAAAGACTTATTTTTTGCAATAATTCCATTCCTTGGTCTAAAAGATATAAATTAAATTTAGATTTAAACCATAAAAAATATCTTTGAATGTAGTCGGTGTATTTTTCTGTATTTTCATAAGCTTTGTTATAATCTTCGAAAACAATGAAAATTCGCTTATCACCGGATAACTTTATATTCTCAACCTTTTCCTCAAAATCGGTTGGTTCCTCTTTAAGGTCTGCAACACAAATGGCAAATTTGTTTGCAAAGGAATTTTTGGTAGATGTACAGGCAGGAATTGCAACAACCGAAGAATCGACCGTGTGATGTTTGGTAATTTGAGTAAAGGTTAAATTAAAATGACTGTAAATAACCATATTATTTGCATCGTTCCAGGTCAAGTCAACGAAATACCAATCATTCTCAATCAAAACACTGTTCCACATGTGATTTCCACCATTGGCAGTTCCAAAAACCTGAGTTGCATTAATGCCAACATTGTAACACAAATATTGAAACCATTTTGAATACCCTTCGCATACTGCTAATCCCTCAACTGCTGCTCCGTACAAATCAAATGCATGTGGGATTACTGCGCCGTAAGAATCAATATTTGCTGCCGAATCGTGGTCATATTCCACCGTTTTGGTAATATAATCGTGGATGATTTTTTCTTTAATCACATCTGCCGTTTCGGATGATATTTTAGAAACAACATTTTCTACTGCCGATTTAAGTTGCGAAATTTTACTGTTAATGACCTGTCGGTCGGCTTTTTGGGTCAAGTTCATCTGTTTATCAAATTGGTCGGTAACAGTGCCATCGGTATAAGACAAAACCAGTGCTTTAACAGTTTTGCCCTTCGAATTATAAACCAACAAACAACTTCTTGAAATGTAGAAAAATTGGGGGTAATCAGCCAAAACTTTTTGAAAAGCATAGGTCACGTCATCAGAGTAAACCGATAGGTTTGACACATCAACAATATTATTTGAGGAATTAATCGTTTCAACCATTCGCTTGTAAAGTTCCTTTTCTTTTTCATTTAAGGTGTTGTATTGAAAATAATCTTCCTCTAAAACTGCATTATGCTTGTTATTAAAAGTAATTGTTTCAACAGTTCCCATATTTTCAGGTTCTTTAATTTCCCCACCTTTAACAACCGTTTCTTCAACCTTTACCTCATTGCCGATGGAAACGGTAGGCCTGTTTTGGGTTTCCTCTTGTGTTTTTTCGGTGCTACTTATTGAAGAACTAGATGTGATTTTAATATCACTCGAAACGGTATATGGGTCTTCGGTTTCATAGTAAAAATCCGAAGGGTCCTCTTGAGAAGTCGTGTCGAAAAAGGAGGTGACATCGCCAATGATATCCGACCCTGATTTGCAAGAACATAATGAAGCTAAAATCGCCATTGATAAAATCAATGCCATTATTCTCTTTCTCAAAAAAATCCCTCCTTTAAAAGCAATATTGTTTCTACTAATCCTATATTAATATTTTAGACAAAAAAACACCAAAAGTCAACAACACCTCCAAAACAAAAAATCCCAAGCCAACCTTAAAGGTCGGTTTGGGATTTTTGATGCGAAGATACATAACAAACCTCAAACGCGAGGTGAAAATCACAAAAAAGAAGAACCTCAGCACGCGAATTGCGTGTCGAGGCTCTCGACTGGTGCGAGTGACGGGTGAGGTTGTGAGCGCGTCCGGTGGACGGTGCAGCGAACATAACGAAGCGCCGCGGTCGACGATTGCTCCGTGCCCCAAGCGTGAGCAGAGTCGGGCACCGCAAGAGTGATGAAACCCGTAGGGTTCAAGTCATAATATTTCTTAAAAACAAAATCGACACTCTACTTTCGTAAAATGTCGATTAGTTGGTGCGAGTGACGGGACTTGAACCCTTAGAACCGCATAACTAAGCGGTTTTTAGGAGATTAACAGGTGCCAAACGACTTTGATTACCATTTGTTTGCAACATTAAAAATGCAACTGCGTTTTTCAGTATCAAGTGTCCTACAGGTGCCAGTGGTGACAAAAAGCTATAAATATAATCATTATCAGTAAAAGTAATTTTTATAAAAAACATAATTGTTAAAGCTGGTTGATTCAGGGGCGCTGGGGGATAATATTTCGAAAAAATTAACCTAGCATTCGCAGTAAAATGCGGATGCTGGGTTTTTATCCCTATTCTTTATTTTTTTCCTTTAACCACTTCAAAGTTCGTTATTTAGTACACTTCTTGATATATGATATTAATAATAGGCTAAAAATAATAGGAGTATTATGCTTAAAAAATGAATGATAAAAAGAAAAATGCTGCAAACGCAAGATTTTTGCTGAAATATGTTGAGAACTTCACAAATGTGCGGTATAATATAAGTTAATGATAATATGCAAAAATTATAATTATTTTGAGGTGTATTATGGCTGCAAGTTATAAGAAGTTATTTAAACTCTTGATCGACCGCGACATGAAGAAAAAAGAACTCGCCGAAAAGGCTGGCATCAGCATCGCCACCATTACAAAAATGGGCAAAGACGGCGCCGTTGTCTCTAGCGAGGTTCTTGTAAAAATATGTACTGCCCTTAATTGTACAATGGATGATATTGTTGAAATCATTGATTTATCGGGGGATGTTTCTAATGGCTAAGTATAAAGTAATTGATTTATTCTGTGGAATTGGTGGTTTTTCATACGGTTTTGAAATGACCAAGGACTTTGAAGTTGTATGCTCGGCAGATATATGGGAAACCGCAATAAATACATACAAAATGAATCATATAAGAAACCATGATATAGATGTCTTATTACAAGATTTGACACTTATGGATGAAAAGTATTGGGCTAGATATATTAACAATGTTGATATTATAATTGCTGGTCCTCCTTGTCAAGGCTTTAGTATGTCTGGTAAAAGAGAGATCGGCGATAAAAGGAACTCTCTTTTTGAAGAAGTTATAAAAATATCTAGCATAGTGCAACCTAAATATATTGTTATTGAAAATGTTGTTGGTTTGTTATCAATGACAACAGTAGATGGTATTAATGTTAAGGATTTAATATTGTCGGAGTTTAACCGTATAGGTTATAACGCTAATTATAAAGTCTTGAATGCTGCTGACTATGGAGTTCCACAAGCTCGAAAAAGAGTTGTTTTTATAGCTAGTAGAGAGTATCCTATATCTTTCCCAGAAGCGAAATTAACCCCAGACGAATACGTAACTGTCGGAGATGCATTGGGAAACATTCCGACAAATGGAGAAATCTATGGAAAACCTTTAACACCTTTTCAAAAAGAAATGTCCGGTAGAAAAGATGTGTTAAATCATCAAAGGCGTCAATCAAATGAATTAGTTACAAAAAGGATGTCATTTATTCCTCAAGGTGGCAATTGGAAAGATATCCCGGAAGAGCTTGGCACCGGTGGTGGTGTTCATAGTAACGCTTATAAACGCTTAGATCCAACAAAGCCTTCTGTTACTATTAAACATGCCGCAAAAGCAATGATTATTCATCCGACTGAAAACAGAATTTTAACAGTGCGAGAGGCTGCTCGATTACAATCGTTTTGTGATGACTTTGTATTAACAGGTTCTAATTCAGATCAGCACCAACAACTTGCAAATGCCGTTCCTCCACTTTTAGGAAAAGCAATTGCAATAGAATTATCAAAAAATATCAGCGAATACGACAACCAAAAAGGAGCAAATAATGAAAATAATTGATTTGTTTTGTGGAATGGGTGGCTTTAGATTAGCTTTTGAAAAATGGGGTTGCAAATGTGTTTTTAGCAGCGATATTGATAAATTTGCACAAGAAACTTATAAGCTTAATTTTAATGAACAACCTTATGGAGATATAACAAAGATTAAATCCACCGATATTCCTAATTTTGATATTTTGTGTGCCGGATTCCCTTGCCAGCCTTTTTCAATAGCTGGTAGAAGATTAGGCTTTGAAGACACTCGAGGCACCCTGTTTTTTGAAGTTGCAAGAATACTTCAAGAAAAAAAACCAAAAGCATTTTTTCTTGAAAACGTTAGAGGTTTAGCTAATCATGATAAAGGCAATACCGTAAAAGTAATTATGCAAACTCTTAATGATTTAGGATATACGGCAACAGCCAAAGTATTGAATGCTAAAGATTACGGGGTTCCACAAAATAGAGAACGTTGGTACTGTGTAGGATTTAGAAAGGATATTGTCGGAGAAAACTTTGAGTTTCCTTTTTCAGTTGGCAAAACAGATAAATACGATCTGACATCTGTCATTGAAAGCAATGAAGAAAAAGAATACTTGTGTAGCGATATATGTTTTTCACATATTGAAAAATATATTAAAGAAAAAAACATTGTTGTTGATGACTATACTTTAGCATACGATATTCGCCCCTCAAGATGTCATTTTGCCACCAAATTAATTTCTCCTTGTTTAACTGCAAAAATGGGAACAGGGGGAAATAATGTTCCTGTTGTTATTAAGCAAAAAAGACGCTTGACAGAACAAGAATGTTTGAAAATTATGGGCTATCCGGAAACCTATAAAGTATATAAAGGTAGTCACACATATAAACAGTTGGGTAATTCTGTCGTTGTTCCTGTTTTAACAGAAATAGCAAAAGAAATAGTTGGTATATTGGAGGAGAATGTATGAGAATATTCGGAGATAATAGCGATGGCTTTAATAATGAAATCGAAATTGAAAAAGCTCTCGATTTTAAAACATATGAACAATTAAATCCCAATCTTCAGCACTTCTTAGATGATGTTTTCAGAGGCTATGATATCAGAAAAAAGAAAATTCATGCTATTCGATGCAGAACTAATGTAAAGCCTGATTTCTACCTACATGTTGATGATATACCCAAGGAAGTTTATGTGAGCATTAAAAAAGGTAGTGGTAATAGCATTCATCAAGAGTCACTGAATTCATTTGAATCGTTTCTTAGAGAAGAAAACAATTCAGAAGAAGCTATTGATTTATTAAAGAGGTTTCATTTTGCAGATGGAACCAATGATAATACCGGAACAATCAGACAGACTAAACAAGAATTTTTAGCTGAGAATCCGGATACTTTAAAAATTCTGAACGAATATTTTTCAAGTGGAAATTTCTTAGCAAAATTTTTTGATAGATTTTTGTTTGTCGGCAATATGCCCGATGCTCCTCGAGCAGAGTATTTATATCACGGCAATGTGCATACCGGCGTATGGGCTTCAAGAGAAGAAATTCTATCATATTACAAAAATATTGAACCTTATAATAATGCTATTTATATGGGTCCCTTTACATATCAGGTATGGAATAGAAATTTAAAGTTTAATCCTAAAACTGAAAACCGTAGATTGGTAATGCAAGTTAAATGGGGTTCCTTAGAGCACGCCTTGATTGACATTACTTCACGAAGAGAAGAGTTCCGTCAGAATGGTACCTTTGAAGGTGATATGAATGAGAAGTCTTGTGTAATCTTTTTCAACAGAAATCCAGATAATGATATGTTTAAAGAATATGTTAATACGTTGAAGAAAAAAGCAAATAATATTTTAATGATTCGTGTAACAACAAAACAATACTCGAAACTTAGCAATCAAAAAGTTATGACTCGTGCCGATGCTTATGCAATTGAGGTTATTGATGATAGATTATTTAATGTTTTGGAATCCAACGCTTTTTATTTGGACGAAGATATTTTAGTAGAGTATCAACAATACTATAGGTTTATCGCAGAATCCGGTGTTTCAATAAAGTTGGATAATTCAGACTCTTACCAGCTTCTCAAACTGTCTCCAAACAGTTTTAATGCTTTGTTTGGCAATTATGAATTAGGTTTTGGCGCTTCTCTATTTTGTCAAAAACAAGAAGAACTGCCAAAAAATATCTCGTTAATCTCCGGTTGGCACACAGATATAGAAAGTATTCAAAACTTCTTTGATTTCTACAATATTTCCGAAGAAAAGCTATCAACATCTATAGAATTGTGCAAATCAATTAAAGGATATTCAAACGATAAGATAAAAGAATTGGTGGATTCAAGCAGAGATTTGCAACGTAAAATCTTTAATGGTATAGGCCTTTACGATGAGCCATATACTGCATGGTATTTTATGCAGAACAAAGTAATTGTAAGTTTAATCTACATTCCCTTTGGTGTCACAACAGGTTCAGGAAGAAGTAGAGGCGATTATTCGATTGTATTAAAGCCTAAAAAATAACATTTATTATGTTGAGTATTATGAAAGTTTGCAGTTTATTTAGTGGAATAGGTGGTATTGATCTCGGATTTCAACAAGCCGGGTTTGACGTTTTATGGGCTAATGAAATTGATAAGAATACCGCATCTACATATCGCCATAATTTTGGTGCGGAACACTTGGTTGAAAAAAACATACGCAAAATCGATCCAAATGATGTGCCGGATTTTGATGTATTAGTAGCGGGATTTCCTTGTCAGTCTTTTTCAACGGCTGGAAAGCAGCGCGGGTTCGATGATAGTAGAGGTAATTTGTTTTTTGAAATAGAAAGATTTGTAAAGGCAAAAAAGCCCTCTGTTATTTTTTTGGAAAATGTTGCAAATTTATTAGAACACGATGATGGGAAAACATTTTTAACGGTATATAATACACTGGTACCATATGGTTATTCCTTTAAATATAAGGTTATGGATTCTGTTAATTACGGCAACATACCACAGCATCGATCACGAATTTTTATTGTAGCTTTTTTAGACAACAATCTTTGCGAAAGATTTTCGTTTCCAGAAGAAATTCCCTTAACAAAAACATTGAATGATATTTTTGAGAGAAGTCAAAAGCATAGTGATTGCTATTACTATGACAATTCAAGCAAGTATTATAATGAATTGTGTTCACTTGTTACAAGTAAAAAACATGTTTACAGAATATATGATTTTGGTGTTTGCAAAAAACCGTTCGATATATGTCCTACACTTACCGCATACATGGGACATTGCAAAGAAAGAATTCCTATTTTATTAGATGATTATGGAATAAGGACAGCCACTCCTTATGAATGTTTAGCACTTCAAGGATTCCCTAAGGAATTTAAATTCCCAAAAATACCAATGGCAAGTGCATATAAGCAATGTGGCAATAGTGTCGTTGTACCGGTAATTCGGCGAATAGCAGAAAATATTATGAAAGTAATGGACTAATGAGCATGACCGAAATTGAAAAAGAATATCAAGAATTTTTAATAAAGTTAATAGATAAAGCAAATGAAATTCATAACGATTTTGAAAAACTTTCTCCGGAGAACAAAGAACGTGTAATGAATGATGCGAGATATCTAGCCCTTATGAAATTAGGTGAAAGCATAAAATGATCAAAGAAGTAATACACGATCCGATATTCCTTGCGGGAAAGTCGGAGTTGGCGACAAAAGAAGATTTGCAGGTGGCGCAGGATTTATTGGACACGCTTATTGCCAACAAAGATGGTTGTGTTGGTATGGCGGCGAATATGATTGGTGTGCGCAAGCGCATTATCGTATTTGATAACGAGGGCACATATATGACCATGTTTAACCCCGAAATCATCAAAAAATCAGGGCCGTATGATACTGAGGAAGGTTGTCTTTCTCTGCTCGGTGGTCCCCGTCCATGCAAACGATATAAGACTATCAAAGTCCAATGGCAAACCGCCGAGTTTCAAACTCGTATCAAAACCTTTACTGGATGGCCTGCACAAATAATCCAACACGAAATTGATCACTGTAACGGGATATTGATATAAACAATTTGCTCAGGTTTTAAAAACGAGTTCCCAACGAGTACCCAATAATGATTATAACAAAACCCATCGGGGGCCTTTAGTGTTTGGCCTTCGATGGGTTGTTAATTTTTCGGTATGTTTTTGTGTTAGTGTGTGTAAATTCATTATTTATGAGGGTTCACGAGGCTAGGAGCCTTTATCGTTTGGACAAAAAGAATGAGGACAAACCCTTAGGTCTGTCCTCATGTTTTGGTGCGAGTGACGGGACTTGAACCCGTACGTCGTGGACACACGCCCCTCAAACGTGCCTGTCTGCCTATTCCAGCACACTCGCAAATGTATTAACCTTTTATCAAGCCTAAACATTATAACAAAGCATTAGTTAATTGTCAACACTTTATTTGCAGATTTTTCAATAAAATTAAACAGCCCATTATTTTGGGCTGTTTTTTAGTTGTTTGCCAACCACTCTTCAGCTTTAGCCTTAGAAAGACGCTTGATATTCTCTTCCTTATAGGGAGACTCTTCGCCACCGTTTACATAGAGGAAGAAAAGACCTTCGGCAGTTTGATAAAGAGATTCCTCATAACCTGCAGGGTCACCGAAATAACCAAAAGTTTTTTGTCTGATAAGAATTGAATTTACTGTATCATACTCTTTTTTGCAAATAATCTTTTTCACTTTTTTCACCTCTTTAATTAAATTTCAGTTTCTGCATATATAATATCATTTTTAAACAAAAAAATCCACAGTATAATTGCAAGATTTTTTAGGGTTATAAGCTTAATTTTTTATATCTATCTACTAAAAGCCACCCCTTATTCTACATTATTCGTGAGTTTTCGATTAATTTAAAAAATCTTTAAAAAAGTTGCAATTTACTATTTAAAATTTAAAGGTTATATGTTATAATTTACTATGTATATTTATGTAAACTTTTTAGGGAATGAAAATGTTATGGAAAATAGAAACGACCAACAACAAAATAATATAATTTGTGGAAGAAATCCTGTTTTAGAGGCTGTTCGCTCGGGCCGTGAAATCGACCGACTTTTAGTAGCCCACGGTGTTACCGGTGGGTCGGTTACTGCCATTATTGCCAAGTGCAACGCCAAAGGAATTTTAATTAAAGAGGTTAGCCCTCAAAAATTGGATTATTACTGTGGTGGTGCAAACCATCAGGGTGTTGCCGTTATGTTTGCTTCCCAAGAATATGCTACCCCTGAAGAGATTTTAGAGGTGGCTGAAAGTCGTAACGAAAAGCCATTTATTATCATTTGCGATGAAATTGAAGACCCCCACAATTTAGGCGCAATTATCAGAACTGCCGAAGCTTGTGGCGTTCACGGTATCATCATCCCTAAAAGACGTAGTGCATCCCTTAATGCCACCGTTGCTAAATCAGCAAGTGGCGCTTTGGAATATATGAAGGTTGCTCGAGTTACCAACATCCCCAACACAATTGAAATGCTTAAAGAAAAAGGCGTTTGGGTTATGGGTGCCGATATGGATGGCGAGGATTACAGCTCGGTAGATTTCGACCTTCCTTGCGCTTTAGTTATCGGAAACGAAGGAAAAGGAATTGGAACATTGACAGCCAAAAAATGCGACCGAATTATAAGCCTTCCCATGCTTGGAAAAATCAACTCGTTAAATGCTTCGGTTGCAGCCGGCGTTCTTATGTATGCAGTTGTAAACAAAAGGAGAGCAAAATGAACGACAAGAAAATCCACGAAACTTCTCCCGAGTTAGAATCCATTCTCGAAAACACTTTCGGGAAAGGCGATTTTCAACATCCCGACGCTTTAAGTGCCGAAGAAATTTTAAAGGATAAAAAATCGGTTTCCTCTTCCCATTCGGCATTAGAATCCCTTCGCAAGAAAATACTTGCCGAACCCGAAAAGGCACCGGAAATCAAAACCGTAGAGGAGTCTTCTCAACCTCAAAAAAGTTTGCTTGATAAATGCCTTCCTTATATTTTAGATGACGAAGGCAACGATACATCTATAGATAACACCCCATTATACCAACTTGAATCGGTGGCTGAAATTTTAAGAAACGACAGTCGCAGTACCCTTGAAAAACTTTCTAAGGAATATGGCATTGTTTTTGAAACCGATGAGCCTGTTAAACCTACTACAACCCCAAAGGTTGAAGAGGTTAAAGAAGAACCAAAAATCGAATTCAACTTTAGCCCCATAGAAAAACAGGAAGAAGAACAGGCAAAAGAACAGGAAGAATCTCAAATTCCGGTAATATCAGATATAGATGTTCCTGAATTTCCCGTTTACAAACCTGCTGAACCTAAGGTTGTTAATCACACAGTAACATTCACCCCAATTAAAAACCAAATTGAAAATACTCAGGATATATTTATTTCTTCCCAAACCAGACCCCTTAACTTTACGGGTGAACTTTTAAAAATAAAAGAACCTCCCGTTACTGAAACCGAAGAAGTTAAACTTGAAAAAAGCGATTTCGAAGAATTTGTGCCCGAAACCGAATATACCGATAACGACAGTGGAAAGGTAATATTCAGAAGATTTTTAAGGAATAAGAAAAAAGGATTTTTCGCAATGTGTGGCACCATTTTGCTAACCCTTTTAACCGCCTTTTTTATGCTTCCCTTTATGTCGGATGCAATTTTAAGTTACACCCGAACTTGCATGATTATAACCTCCATTTTTTTCCTTTTGGCAGTTGTTATAAACAGCAAAATGTTTTTGGGACTTGGTAAAATATTTTCCAAGAAAAGCGACAGTCGTGTGGCTGTAAGTTTGGCAACCATCGGCGTTATCCCCTACTTTATTGTTGGAATAATGTCGGGCGAAATCATTTTAAAATTACAACTTTTAAGTATGATAATTTTAAGCGTTTTTGCTGTTTCTAATTTTATGAAGGCTTCGGCCAAACTTCGTTCCTTTAAACAAATTTTAGGAACAGGTACAAAAAATGCCCTTTCCCTTATAAACGACCCTGCAATTACACTTGCAATGACAAAAGGCTCGGTTGAAGGCGAAACGCTTATTGCAGCTCCCCAACAAGCAGAGCAAATCAACAACTTTATGAAACACACCGAGTTTGGCGTCTTCCTAAGCGGCAATATGGGAATTATCACTGCCGTTACCCTTGTTTTGGCAGCATTGATAGGATTTTTGGCTACTGTTTTATTTGACGGTATGGTTTACGGATTTTACTCTGCTGCTTCGGTGCTCTGCATCGGTGCACTTCCCGTTATAACCCTTATTGATGTTCTCCCCGTTTATGACGGTGCAAAGAAACTTGACCGAAAGGGTGCTATGATTGCAGGAAAAACCGGTGCTGAGTTTATTGAAGAAGCCAACGCCGTTGTTATCAACGCAAAGGATATTTTCCCCGAAGGCACCGTTACACTTCATCAAATGAAGGTACTTTCGGACAATAACTTGGAAGATACTATTCTTCGCGCAGCTTCCCTTACCGAAGCAATGCAAAGCCCATTGGCTCCCATTTTCAAACAAATTGCAGGTAACAGCAACATTTCCATCTTCCCCGATTCCGATACCGTTAAATACGAGGAAGCTTTAGGAATTTCGGGTTGGGTTGATAACCGACTTTTATTCATCGGCAACCGTACCCTTATGGAAGCCCACGGAATCGCCGTTCCCGATGTGGAACTTGACCGTAAAATTTTAAGACAAGGCTACTTCCCTGTTTATGTTTCCGACCAAAACAAGGCTTGTGCCCTTCTTATTGTTAGATACGATGCTGATTTAGCAGTTTCAAAAGAATTAAGACGTTTAACAACTAGTGGTGTCACCCTTCTTGTTAAAACATCCGACCCAAATATTACCGAAGCAATGATTTGTGATTATTTAGGTCTTTATGATGATACCGTTAAGATTATGACTGCTGCCGGTTGCCATATTTATATCAACACATTGGCACCCGCAAAAAGTGTTTCAGCACCGGCAGTATTTAAAAACAACCCAACAGCCCTACCGGCTATATTAAACTGTGCTTATAAAATCAAGCGTTCTAACGCTTTGCTTACCATTGCCTATGTTATATGCGCTGTATTTGGTGTTTTGCTATTTGGTTACACTTCTTTCAGTAGCTCAGGTTCCATTTTCAGCGATACAGGCATTTTACTTTATTGTTTAGGCGCTTCTATCGTATCTTATTTATTGTATCTAACTCAAAAACCTTAGGAGGTATTTCAAAATGAGTGAAAATAAAAAGTTTTATATAACCACTGCCATTGCTTACGCTTCAAGCAAACCTCATATCGGCAACGCTTATGACATTGTTTTGGCCGATATGATTGCCCGTTACAAAAAGCAAATGGGCTTTGATGTTTATTTAATGACCGGTTCTGACGAACACGGCCAAAAGATTGAAGAAAAAGCAAAGGCTGAGGGTATTTCTCCCAAGGCTTATGTTGACCGAGCAGCCGATACCATCAAGGCTGTTTGGGACAGTCTTAACACAACCTATGACAAATTCATTCGCACCACCGATGACGACCACGAAAAGGCTGTGCAAAGAATTTTCACCAAACTTTACGAGCAAGGCGACATTTACAAAAGCACCTACGAGGGAAAATATTGCGTTCCTTGTGAGTCTTTCTATACCGAGTCTCAACTTATAGACGGCAAATGTCCCGACTGTGGCCGTGAGGTTATTGACTCCAAAGAAGAAGCTTATTTCTTAAAACTCAGCAAATATCAAGATAAACTTCTTAAATATTTTGAAGAAAATCCCGATTTCATTAAGCCTGAGTCTCGCAAGAACGAGATGATTAACAACTTCTTAAAGCCCGGTCTTAACGACCTTTGCGTTTCCCGTTCATCCTTTAAATGGGGCGTTCCCGTTGAGTTTGATGACAAGCACGTAATCTATGTTTGGATTGACGCTCTTTCCAACTATATTACAGGTATCGGTTACAATCCTGACGGTAGCAGTGATAAGTTTGAGGCTTTGTGGCCTGCTGATTTACATGTTATCGGTAAAGATATTGTTCGTTTCCACACCATTTATTGGCCTGTAATCTTAATGGCATTAGGCCTTCCTTTGCCTAAACAGGTTTTAGGCCATCCTTGGGTACTTGTTGGCGAGGATAAAATGAGTAAATCAAAAGGTAATGTGGTTTACGCTGACGAACTCAGCATGCGTTTCGGCGCCGATGCTGTTCGTTATTACCTTCTTTCTCAAATGCCCTTCGGCAACGACGGTACATTCACTTACGAAAGCCTTATTAATGTTTTCAACACCGACCTTGCTAACACCATTGGCAACCTTGTTAGCCGTACTGTGGCTATGACTAAGAAATATTTTGGTGGTAGTGTTGTTAAACACGAAATTACCGAAGAACTTGACAAAGAATTATTTGCATACGCTGAGGAGTCTATTGCAAGATACCACAAGTCAATGGACGGTTACCTTAATGCCGATGCTTGTACTGCAATTTTAGACATTGCAAAGCGTTGCAACAAATATATCGATGAAACTATGCCTTGGGCGCTGGCTAAGGACGAGGCTCAAAAAGACCGTCTTAACGATGTTCTTTACAACCTCTTAGACCTTATTAAGATTATCGGCACCTTGCTTAAACCCATTATGCCCGAGACTGCCGAGAAGATTGCAGGGGCTAACACTTGCGAGGATTTAAGAACTGCTGACAGTTACACTCCCGAAGAATCCCCCAACCTCTTCCCCCGTTTAGAAACCGAAAAGGTTTTGGCTGAAATTTATGCCGAAATCGAAGCAAAGGCCGAGAAAAAGGAAGAAAAGGTTGAAGGCATCGCTCAAATCGGCATTGAGGATTTTGCTAAGGTTGAACTCAAAGCTGCTAAAATTACTGCTTGTGAACCTATTCCAAAGGCAAAGAAACTTCTTAAACTCACCTTAAACGACGGTACAGGTACTCCGAGAACTGTGGCATCAGGTATTGCTAAATGGTACACTCCCGAAGATTTAATCGGCCATACTGTTATCGTTGTTTCCAACCTTAAACCTGCAAAACTTTGTGGTGTTGAGTCTAACGGTATGATTTTGGCTGCCGACTGCAGTGAAGATGATGTTAAGGTTATCTTTATTGATGGCGTGCCTGAAGGAAGCAAAATCAGATAATGATAGATTTAGATTTTTCTCCTTTAAATGAAAGGCTGATTTTTGACAGCCACTCCCATTACGATGATGACCGTTTTGCCGACTCTTTAAGTGAAGTTATGGGTGCCCTTTCCAAAAATGTTAAGGGAATTATTACCTGTGGTTGCGATTTAGAGTCTTGCAAAGCTGCTCAAACAATCGCCGAAAGCAACGATTTCGTTTACTTTGCAGCAGGTATTCATCCCGGTAATGTTGAAGGTATTACTTCTAAAAATATTCCCGCATTAATGCAGGAAATTTCCAAATTTGCAGCCCACGAAAAGTGCGTTGGTATTGGCGAAATTGGTCTTGATTATTACTGGACTCGTGAAACCGAGGAAATTCAAAAACAGGTTTTTGCAGCTCAATTAGAACTAAGCCGACAACTGGATATGCCGGTTGTGGTTCACGACCGTGACGCCCACGCTGACACAATGGATTTCCTTAAAAAGCACCAACCGAAAGGTGTGGTTCACAGTTTTTCAGGCAGTGCCGAAATGGCCGAGGAGGTTTACAAACTCGGTATGTATATCGGCATCAGTGGTGTTATAACCTTTAAAAATGCCAAAAAGCTTCCCGATGTTGTAAAGGAAATGCCACTTGATAGATTTTTGCTCGAAACCGATGCGCCCTATTTAGCGCCCGTTCCTTTTAGAGGCAAGACCAACAATTCTTCACTTATTTACTACTCGGCCGAAAAAATTGGCGAGATTAGAGGAATTTCCACCGAAGATGTGCTTAAATACGCATTAGACAATACCTTGAGACTTTATAACCTATAGAATAAATCACCCCTTAAAAGCAGATACTAACTGCGAAAGAGGGGTGATTTTTAATGGATAACAAAAATCAAAACAACAATCAGAATAAGAACAATCAAAACAAAAACGACCAAAATAAAAACAATCAAAACAAAAAAGACCAAAACAAGAAAGATAAAAAAGATTTCTAATTTTATATAAATAAAAGGGCGAGAGAAAAATCCCTCGCCTTTTTTTATTTGTTTTCTTCATCAATATTTTCAAGAGCGTATTTACAACATTGTAAAACCAACAGATTAAAAGACACATTATTTTTCTGTGCCACATTATTAAGGGTTTCAAATAAATTTTCGGTAAAACGGACTGTGCGTGGAATATTTGCACTTTTCAATTCATTTTCTATTTTAAACATTTTTATCACCACTTATATATTATGCTTATTTTCGGTTATATTTATATAACCAAATATGGTTGCATAAATTTTATGGGTATGATATAATATCAATGGGGTGTTAAAATGAAATGTGAAAATTTATTTTGCCTTTACGAAGAAAACGGTAATTGTATTTTAGATAAAATCTCATTAGATATTATAGGACAATGTACCGATTGTATCTATGTGGATATTCCTAAAAATGATTTAGATAAATATAAATCAATCCACCTAAACAAGATGGAAGATTATTTATAAAATTTGTTTTGGAGTTTGAGATGCAGAAACCGTTTTTTCGGTACGCCGATGTATTTTTATACCTCAAGTGCCGAAAAAAACGGTTAAAAAGCATATAAGAATTAAAAAAGCACTATGTCAAACGACATAGTGCTTTACATTTAAAAATGCTTTTGTTCTGCGCTTAAAGACAAAACAAATTATTAGTTGCCGAATTTAGCAACATTTAATTTCACGCCGGGGCCCATTGTAGTTGCAAGTGTGCAAGAACGAATGTATTGACCCTTAGTAGCAGCAGGTTTAGCCTTAATGATAGCACCCATTAAAGCATCAAAGTTCTCTTGAAGCTTCTCGGCACCAAAGGAAACCTTACCGATGGGGCAGTGAATGATGTTGGTCTTGTCAAGACGATACTCGATCTTACCAGCCTTAGCTTCGGTAACAGCACGAGCAACGTCAGGAGTAACAGTACCAGCCTTAGGAGTAGGCATTAAGCCACGGGGACCTAAAACCTTACCAAGACGACCTACAACGCCCATCATGTCAGGTGTTGCGATAACAACATCAAAGTCTAACCAGTTTTCGTTCTGGATTTTAGCAACCATTTCTTCAGCACCAACAAAATCAGAACCTGCTTCTTCAGCTGCCTTAGCATTGTCGCCCTTAGCAATAACGAGGGTTCTAACCTTTTTACCGGTACCGTTGGGAAGAACTACAGCGCCGCGAACCTGTTGGTCAGCGTGACGAGAGTCTACACCCAAGCGAACGTGAATTTCAACTGTTTCATCGAATTTAGCAGTACCGGTTTTGATAGCAACCTCAACTGCTTCTTCTACATCGTAAAGCTTACCAGTTTCAATAAGCTTAGCGTTTTCATTATATTTTTTTCCGTGTTTCATTGTTGACCTCCCAATAAGTGGTTAAATCGGAATTTTCCTCCCACAAGAGAGAATTAATCGACTACTTCTACGCCCATACTGCGAGCTGTACCTGCTATCATACTCATAGCAGCCTCAAGGCTAGCGGCATTTAAGTCGGGCATTTTTGTTTCAGCAATCTTCTGTATCTGCTCTTTGGTAATCTTGGCAACCTTAGTTTTGTTAGGTGTGCCGGAAGCACTCTCGATGCCGCAAGCCTTCTTAATAAGAACTGCAGCAGGTGGAGTTTTGGTAATAAAGCTGAAAGAACGGTCTGCATAAACAGTAATAACAACGGGGATAATAAGACCAGCGTCATTCTTTGTTCTTTCGTTGAACTCCTTGGTGAACGCCATGATGTTTACACCATGTTGACCGAGAGCAGGACCAACCGGGGGAGCCGGTGTAGCTTTACCTGCAGGGATTTGAAGTTTAATGTAGCCAGTAATTTTTTGAGCCATTTTTTGCACCTCCATTATTCGTGGTAACCGGGTTTTTAAAAACACCTGGCGGAACGGTCATATTCCGTCCCTCCCACCGTGACACTAACTACCCAGTGTCAAGGGTTGGCAATTATATTGCCGATAAATCCAGCATTTCTGCTAAATAACTAAATTATTCGTCGGAAATTGAAATTTGGTCAAGCTCAAGCTCAACGGGTGTTTCTCTTCCGAACATAGAAAGAACTACGCATACGTTGTTGTTTGCAGTATCAACCGTCTTAACAACACCACTGTAGCCTTCAAGAGGACCACTGATAATCTTAACGGTATCGCCCTCTTTGTAACCAACTTCAACGCTGTGCTTTTCAACGCCTAAAGCGGCAACTTCTTCATCGGTTAGCGGTACCGGCTTAGAACCGGGACCCACGAAACCTGTGCAGCCACGAATGTTTCTAACAACATACCAGCTGTCATCAGTTACGATCATTTTAATTAAAACGTAACCTGGGAAAATTTTGCGCTCAACTTCACGCTTTTTATCTTCCTTGATTTCGGTAACTGTTTCGGTAGGAATTTTAATGTCCTGAATAAGGTCTTGCATACCACGGCTTTCAACCATTGTTGCCAAGTCGCTTGCAACCTTATTTTCATATCCTGAATAGGTATGAGCTACATACCATTTTGCTTCATTATTTCCAGACATATTACTCACCTATAATCAGTTTAAGTAATTCAGCCAAGCCGAAATCAACAGCCCAGATAAATGCACCTAAAATAAGGCAGATGATAAGAACGATAAGTGTGTTCTTTAAAACATCCTTCCAACCGGGCCATACAATCTTCTTAACTTCGCTCTTGTAATCTCTTAAGAAACGACCGATACGCTTGATGATAGTCTTCTTAGCGCCCTTAGAAGCTAAAACTTCTAAATAGTCATCAATTAAAAGATGTGCTACTGAAAATGCAGTAAATACAAAAAGTGTGATTGCAGTTACTAAAACAAAGGGAGAGTAAACAACCTTTGTTACATTTTCAAGAGGTCTTGTGTCCACAAAATTAACAGCATCGGATAATGCGATAACCAACATGTAAACTGCGGCAACAATACCAACTGCAGGAGCAGCATAACGAAGTTTCTTGGTCTTGAAAGAAAGACCGGAGAAAACAGCTGCAAAAGCAGTTAACAAGAGACAGAAAAGAATGTTAGCAGACTTTGCAATTTTGGCACCAAAGCCTAATTGCGCACCTACATAAGCAACATCTTTGCCATTAGTTGTAATAGTGGCAAAATCAGTGAAGAACAAAACAAGTGAGCCTAAACCTAAAACTATGCTAAGAATCCAGCAAATTTTATTTAAAGTTTTCATTGCTCTGCCTCCTACTTTGTTTCCTTGTGAAGGGTGTGCTTCTTACAGAATCTGCAGTACTTGTTCATCTCAAGCCTGTCGGGATCGTTTTTCTTGTTTTTCATTGTGTTGTAGTTGCGTTGTTTGCACTCTGTGCAAGCTAAAGTGATTTTAACTCTCATAACGGCACCTCCCGCTTTACGGAAATTATTTTTGCTTTTACTCTAATTAATGTAAAAGTAAAGCCTCCCTCTAAGGTTGAAATTTTGTGCCACATCGCAACATATTGAAGCAACATGAAAGCACTACACAAAATACAGTATCAACCTACATTTTGAAGAAATCTTTGCAAAAAAAAAGACCCTTCAGAGGTGATACGATTATATCACATACCCACTCAATAGTCAAGAATTTTTTTAACATTTTTTACATTTTGACCAAGCCTTAAAACATATCCTTTTAAAAAGACCGAAAGGCAGTGGTTTTATGTTTGAACTTCTATTACAACTGGCTTGTAATATTTATTATTTTGCCCTTCATGTGACAGGCAGTGGTTCATTTCCTCCTCCCCTTTCAGCCAAAGCCGAGGCTCAACTTTTGGAAAAAAGTCGCCGGGGCGACGAGGACGCCCGAAACAAACTAATTGAACATAATTTAAGACTGGTCGCCCACATTGTGAAAAAGTATTATGCCACCGGCGCCGAACAAGAGGACCTAATCTCCATTGGCACCATCGGGCTTATTAAAGCCGTTTCGACCTTTAAATCGGATAAAAAAATCCGACTTGCAACCTACGCCTCCCGTTGCATTGAAAACGAAATCTTAATGTTTTTCAGGAACATAAAAAAATCCTCCCAAGATATTCCTTTTTCCGAACCTATTGATACCGACAAGGATGGTAACCCCTTGACACTAATTGATACCATTGCCGACAAGCAGGATGTTGCCGAGGAAATTGACCTTAAACTTAGACTTGAGCATCTTCAAAGAATAATGCCCGATACCCTTGATAAAAGAGAAAAGCAAATAATCAAAATGCGCTACGGTTTAGAAGGAACCGAAGAACTAACCCAAAATCAAATTGCTAAAAAACTTAAAATCTCAAGAAGTTATGTTTCACGCATCGAAAAAGCAGCCCTTTTAAAACTGAGAAGAAAATTTGAAGAATAATACTTGAAATATTAACTAAAAGATATATAATTATAACGACTAATAAATAAAGGGACTTTAATTATGAATTTTAAAAGTAAATTAAAACATAATTTAATAGGCGACCGTAATTTCTACCGTCAGGTCATTACCATTTTAATACCCATTATCATCCAAAACACCGTTACCCATGTTGTAAACTTGGTGGATAATATAATGGTGGGTAAAGTCGGCACTCTTGAGATGTCGGCCGTTGCCATTGTAAACCAACTTTTATTTGTATTTAACCTTTGCATTTTTGGTGGTCTTTCAGGTGCAGGTATTTTCACCTCCCAATTTGCAGGTGCAAAAGATGATACCGGCGTTAAACATACCTTTAGGATGAAACTTTATATTGCCCTTTCGGTTTGTGCCGTGGCAATTACCATTTTCACTCTAATTCCCAAAACCTTAATCGGTATGTATCTTTCGGGGGACACTACCCCTGCCGATGCTGCCACCACTTTAGGTTTCAGTCTTGATTATCTTTCCATAATTGTATTCGGTCTTATTCCCTTTGCTATTTCACAAGGCTACGGTAGCACCCTTAGAGAACTTGGTGAAACCAAGGTTCCCATGCTTGCCAGTGTGTGCGCCATTTTCGTAAATATCGCATTTAACTATATTTTAATCTTCGGCAACCAAGGTCTTCCCTTCTTGCCCTTTAAACCTATGGGCGTTGTAGGTGCTGCTATTGCCACCTCCCTTTCAAGATATGCCGAAATGGCAATTCTTTTATTCTTCGTTCACAAGAACAAGGCAAAATATCCCTTTATCCAAGGGGCATATAAAAGTTTCAAGATCCCTCTTGGTCTTACCAAGCAAATCTTTAAAAAAGGCCTACCTTTATTATTAAACGAATTTTTATGGTCTTTTGGTATGGCATTTTTGATGCAATGCTACTCAATAAGAGGTATTGAGGTTGTGGCTGCAACCAACATTTCTTCCACCGTTGGCAATTTATTTAATGTTGTTTATTTCTCCATGGGTGCTGCCATTGCCATAATGTGTGGACAACACATGGGAGCAGGAGAACCCGAAAAGGCAAAAACCACCGTTTGGAGATTACTTTTCCTATCAATATGTTCTTGCTTGGTTGTGGGCTCGGTGCTTTTATCCGTTTCCACCCTTATCCCCCAAATTTACAACACAACCCAAACCGTTCGTGAAATTACCACCCATCTTCTTTGGGTTTTAGCATTGTTTATGCCCTTTAATGCTTTTTGCCACGGTTGTTATTTCGCAATGCGTTCGGGTGGTAAAACCATTATAACCATGATTTTCGACAGTGGATTTATTTGGGTTATAAGTTGTCCCTTGGCTTATGTTATCGCCCATTACACAAATCTTGGCATTATTCCCTTTTACATTGCAATTCAAAGCGTTGAGGCTTTAAAATCAATAATTTCAGGTACATTAATCAAAAAAGGTTTTTGGATTAATAATATTGTAGAAAACAAGGAATAAAAAATGAACGATAAACTAAACTGGTACAAAAAAGGTGTCAAAGATGGCATACCCATCGGTCTTGGCTATTTTGCAGTTGCCTTTACCCTTGGAATAATGGCACAAAAGAACGGACTTGCCCCCTTTGAAGCCATGCTTACTGCCCTTTTAACCAACGCTTCAGCAGGTGGCTTTGCAGGTTTTGAACTTATGGGTCAAAACGCGCCTTACTGGCAGATGGCTCTAATGCAATTAATAGTTAACGCCCGTTATCTTTTAATGTCCTGCGCATTAAGTCAAAAATTGGCACCATCCACCTCGATTTTACATCGAAGCATTATCGCCTTTGATGTAACCGATGAAATTTTCGGAATTTCTATTGCACAAAAAGGCTACTTAAACCCATTTTACAACTACGGTGCCATGTCGGTATCTATTCCCGGTTGGGCTTTGGGTACACTTTTAGGTGTTATTATGGGAAATGTTCTCCCCGTGCGAGTTGTCAGCGCTTTAAGTGTTGGACTTTACGGTATGTTCTTGGCAATTATTATTCCACCTGCCAAGCGCGACAAACTCATTGCTGCCATTGTTGGAATTTCTTTTGCTATGAGTTTCGCTTTTTCTTTCATAAAGGTTATTCCCGAAGGTATGCGAGTTATAATTTTAACCATTGTAATCTCCCTTGGCGCAGCATTGCTTTTCCCTGTAAAGGAGGAAGAAGATGAATAACACATATATTTATATAGCCATTATGGCTTTGACCATATTTTTAATTCGTGCATTACCCTTAACCCTTATAAGAAAAAAGATTAAAAATCGTACCCTTCGTTCCTTTCTTTACTATGTCCCTTATGTGACTTTGGCTGTTATGACCTTCCCTGCAATTCTGCACGCCACAAACAGCATTTTTTCGGGACTTTTAGCCCTTATTTCAGGAATTGTCCTTGCATATTTCGGCGTTAGTCTTTTTGGTGTGGCTGTTGTTTCCTGTGCAGTGGTATTTATTATTGAATTACTTATAATTTAGGCTTGATTTTAAGCTTTAAATGTTATACAATATTAAGGTAAAAAAACAAATTGGAGGAATTTGAAATGTTAGTTTCCGCTAAAGAAATGCTTACTAAAGCAAAAGCCGGTAAGTACGCAGTAGGTCAATTCAACATCAACAACCTTGAATGGACCAAAGCAATTCTTCAAACTGCTGAAGAATTAAAGTCTCCCGTTATTTTAGGTGTATCCGAGGGTGCAGGTAAATATATGTGTGGTTATACCACCATCGTTGGTATGGTTAACGGTATGCTTAACGAGTTAGGCATCACTGTTCCCGTTGCTCTCCACCTTGACCACGGCAGTTATGACGGTGCTATGGCTTGCATCAACGCAGGTTTCAGCTCTGTTATGTTTGACGGTTCTCACTATCCCATCGAAGAAAACATCGCAAAGACCAAAGAGTTGGTTGCAATTTGCGAAGAGAAGGGCATCTCCTTAGAGGCTGAGGTTGGTGCTATCGGTGGTGAGGAAGACGGCGTTGTTGGCAACGGCGAAGTAGCAGACCCCGAAGAATGCAAAATGATCGCTGATTTAGGCGTTACAATGCTCGCTGCCGGTATCGGTAACATCCACGGTAAATATCCTGAGAACTGGGCTGGACTCAGCTTCGAGACCCTCGATGCTATCCAACAACTCACAGGCGAAATGCCTTTAGTTCTCCACGGTGGTACAGGTATCCCTGCTGATATGATTCAAAAGGCTATCTCTTTAGGTGTTTCTAAGATCAACGTTAACACCGAGTGCCAAATCGCTTTCGCTGAGGCTACCAGAAAGTACATCGAAGCCGGTAAGGATTTATCCGGCAAGGGCTTCGACCCCAGAAAGCTTTTAGCTGACGGTACTGCTGCTATTAAGGCAACCGTTAAGGAAAAAATGGAACTCTTCGGTTCTGTTAATAAGGCTTAATTTAAAAACCTTAAACCCCACCTTTTTAGGTGGGGTTATTTTTATTTTAAAGGGAAGGTTAATAAATTCATCCCATCCAAATTTTCGTTATTCATATCTACCCATTTAATCTCAAAACTATCGTAAAGTTTATAGTAATAAATTCCCTTTCTCGCATTGCAACAGGATGTGTAAACGGTAATCTCAAAGCCGTCCTCGGTTTTGTTGGCGCCCCTTATTTGCTCCACTGTTCCCAAAAGGTGGAAAAACTGTGCCACACTGGATTTTTCGTCCCCTTTGCAAACCGAGTTGCACTTGCCGAACGCCACCCTTACAAAACGGGAGGTGGAGGACAAATCTCCCGGCAAACCCATAGCCCCCATACCCTTGCTGTAACGCTCAAGTTCTAAACCCTTGGCAAAGGTGTTTTTGGGTGGTTTATTAGAAAGGTGCATATAATCATTGAGTCTCCCCATTTGCTCGGGAAAGGTCGGATTATTAGTAAGCACTCCCACAGGGTTTTCATATATCAACCTACCGGATTTTGTAATTTCTAAAGTGATGCAGTCATCCTTATCGGCAATAAGCCAATGAAGCTCAGCCACTCCCAACTCATTATTAAAGGGAGTGTTGGTGACATTGATTTTTTCAATTTCTTTTCTCGCTTCCTTTACTGTGGCGCACTTTCCCAAAATATAGGGAATAAACTCAAACTGGGCGATATTTAAAGCATCGTGGTCGCAATTATTAAAGCAGGCATTACCAACGAAATTAAGCCCTGCAACACACAACCCCTTTTCGTTCATCCCATCAAAATATAAGGGGAAATCATCTGAAACCAACGCCATACCGATTATGGCATAATGGCTTTTCATTTCATTTGTGAAACGAAATCTAAAGGGAAAATTGCGAGGCGTTACCACAATTTCTTCACCGAAAGAAAACTCGTTATCCAATGTTCTCCCGAAATAAAAATCCTCAGTTTTAAGTCCTATTGCCGTGCACATTTTTATCACTCCCGAAAATATTATGCCCGACAAAACAAAAAAGCCGTCTTAAAGACGGCTTTTTATTATAAGAAATTAGTTTTTAATTATGCCATAACTGTCAAATACATTTTCGGTTCCGTTAGCATAATACTTTATCTTAACGGTCAAGCGATTTTGCTCTACCTTAATTTCAGCCCAAGAACTTGCCTTGGAGGCTGCTGCTATTTCATATAAACTCTTATTGTAGCCCGAATAAGGCGAACGGGTTTGACTTCCACCTGGGCCATGCATTGCATAAATTGTACCCTTTGGATTTACGGCATATTTAACCGAAGATTCAATCCTTTGTTCGTAATTTGTATCGGGAGTGCCATCCGATTTAATCGGATAGGTTTTAGAGTATGTATGGTCGTGTCCTTGCAAAACCAAATCAACCCCATACTGAGCAAAAAGACTTGAAAGTTGCTTGGTAAGTCTTATAGCCGAAGCATTTTCCGCAGGGTTAGAACCCCATTTTCCTATAGAATACATAGGATGGTGCATGGAAACAATTGTCCACTTTTTGCTGTTTGATTTAAGGGTGTTAACAAGCCAGTTATACTGAGCTTTTTCCAAGCCTTCATCCTCTTGGCAGTTTGTGTTTAACATTATAAACTTAACATTGCCGTAATCAAAATCATAATAAAAACCTTTTTTAGTTTGTTGACTTGGAATTTTAAGGTTAAAATGCTTAAAAATCTCGTTGCTTCCCGAACGGTAGGTGGTTTCGTGATTTCCCGATAGGGGCATAAACGGCAAGGATGTCAAAAAGGATGCGTTGGTATGAAGCATATTTTCCCAATATGTTTCGTATTTAGAATATTCCACAATGTCGCCTGTGTGGAGCAAGAAGGAAGGCTTATTTTTAAATATACCTGTAAGGGTATTTGCAAAGTGGCTTCCTGTTCCTGCGCCAAGTTTAATTTCCTCATCACTACCCGAAGCCGAAACCTGAGAGTCGCTTACATGAACGAAGGTAAACTCCGAAGCAGCAAAGTTTGCAGTATTAAAGGTAGTAACATCAGAACCTATCTTTGCGCCCTTATCATAAGCACGATAAGTATATGTCATACCTTGTCTTAAAGGAGCTTCTACCTTAGATATATAAATAGTGGTTTGGTTTGGATAGTTTACAAGCTCGGTCGTAACAGTTGCTTCATACTCAACACATTTACTTTCATTAAATGTGGAACCTTCGCAAATTTGAATTACCGATTTTAAGGGTATAAATTTTGTATTCCATGTAAAACCATAACTGGACTTTGATGTATCGTAAAAGCTAACCGTCAAGGATGTGGGTTTATATTTTGGTAAATCCTCTTGTGAAACGGATGGATAGGAAACAACACTTGAAACAACCGAAGAAATGCTGGAATTTTTACTTGAACTACTAGTCCCCTTTTTAGAGGAAGTGTTTTTTGAAGATGTTGTTTTAGAGGAGTTATTCTTAGAAGAATTTGTTTCAGAAGAATTATTTTGATTTTTATTAGGCTCGGTTTCGGTGGAATTGCCATCCTCTACGTTTCCAACCTCGCCCGGAACTCCGTCGCTCTCATACATATAAATATATTCAACTTCGGTATCTCCACAGCCTACCATACAAAATGTCATTACTACGGCCAATATCAAACAAATCACACTTTTAAACTTTGTAATATTCAAGACATTCCCTCCTTTCAACAACTATATACAATTTACCATATTTTATAAAATTACACAATAAGAAATATCATTTAAAAATAAAAAGGCACCTTTCGAAGAAAGATGCCTTTAATTACTTTCGAAATTATTTAATTGTTATAGACTCTATAACAGGTTGATTTTCAGCAAGTACTGTTCCGTTGCTATCAATAACGGGGGTCTTTTCAGCAACCGAATCAACCACTTCAATACCCTTGACAACCTTTCCGAAAGCGGCGTATTGACCGTCTAAATGAGGTGCATCCTGATGCATAATAAAGAATTGAGAAGAAGCGCTATCATAACTATAACCGTTTCTCGCCATAGAAATAACACCTCTTACATGAGCGATATTATTTTCTACACCATTAGCAATAAACTCACCTTTAATATTCTTATCGCTGCCACCCATGCCTGTGCCCTCAGGGTCACCACCTTGAATCATAAATCCTTCTATAATTCTATGGAAGGTAAGTCCATCGTAAAAGCCTTCTTTTACAAGGTTTACAAAGTTTTCGACAGTTATCGGAGCAACCTTTCCGTAAAGTTCAACAGTTATTTCACCATGATCTTTAATTTTGATTACTGCGGTATGGGTTACCTCAGGAGTGCCAGATTGGTTGCTAGAATCATTAGTTTCTTCTTCCTTGCCACATCCCACAAAAAAGAAAACCATTAAACAAGCTAGTAATAAACTTAAAACTTTTTTCATATTTCACTTTCCTCGTTTCCAAGACTGCCTTTTGAGGCTGCCTTTAAATATGCATTAATAAAACCGTCAAGGTCGCCATCCATAACGGCGTTAATATTACCCGACTCAAAACCTGTGCGATGATCCTTCGCCAAGGTATAGGGCATAAACACATAGGACCTGATTTGAGAACCCCAAGCGATATCCTTTTGAACACCCTTAATGTCCTCTATTTTTTCCAAATGTTCTCTCTCTTTAATCTCAAGAAGTTTGGATTTTAACATTTTCATTGCCTTTTCACGGTTTTGGAACTGGCTACGCTCGTTTTGACAGGCAACCACAATTCCCGTTGGCAAGTGGGTGAGTCGCACAGCCGAAGAGGTTTTGTTAATGTGCTGACCACCGGCACCCGATGAACGGAAAACATCCATCTTAACATCTTCTTCCCTAACCTCAATGTCGGCATCATCGGTAATTTCGGGCATAACTTCCAGTGATGCAAAAGATGTGTGTCTTCTGCCCGAAGCATCAAAGGGAGAAACACGCACCAAACGGTGAACGCCCGACTCGGATTTTAAATAACCGTAAGCATTGTCACCTTCAATCGAAATGGTGGCGCTTTTAAGTCCTGCTTCATCGCCATCTAAAAAGTCAAGCATTTGAACCTTAAATCCGTGGCGCTCGGTCCAACGGGTATACATTCTCACAAGCATTGAAACCCAGTCCATTGCCTCGGTACCACCTGCACCTGCGTGGAAGGTAAGAATTGCATTATTCTTATCATACTCACCTGTTAGCAAGGTTTGTAAACGTTGGGCTGCCAAACTGTTTTCAAGTTCCTCAATGGAGCTTTCAATTTCAGGAATTAAAGAAAGGTCTTCTTCCTCGTCGCCCATTTCAATAAGAACGGTTAAATCATCATACAAAGCAACACTTTTATCGTAAAGTTCAACCACATTTTTAAGTTTACCTGTTTTTTGAACTATCTTTTGGGAATTTTCAGGGTCATCCCAAAATCCGGGGGCCGACGATTTCATTTCAAGCTCATCAATATCCCTTTTTAAACGGTCATAACCCAAAGCATCCTTTAAATCTAAAAGTTCATCACGATTACTGATGAGCCTTAGATTTAGTTGCTCAAACTCAAGCATAAATTTCCTCCGAAAACTATTTTTCTAACACAAAGGCACACCAGTTGTCTTTATATCTTTCACCGGTGATTTTAAAGCCGTTTTCGGCTACTGCCTTTAAAACATCATCTTTTCTAATATCTATTATGCCCGAAACAATTAAAACGCCATTGTCAGTCATAAAGTTTTTAGCATCGGGCAAAAGTCGGATTATAACATCAGCCACAATATTTGCGCAGATAATACCATATTTACCTTGGACAACCTCGGTTAAATCGCCAACTTCAAATTTAACCTTATCGTCAATATTATTAATAACTGCGTTTTCTTTTGCAGTTTTAACCGATTGAGTATCAATATCCACACCAAAGGCCGAACTGCAACCCAAAAGCACCGAAGCCAATGCCAAAATACCACTTCCACAACCAATGTCAAGCATTTCAGTATCGGCATTTGCGCGAGTCTGTAAAAGTTCAAGGCAAAGGGAGGTTGTTGCATGGGTACCTGTGCCAAAAGCAGCACCCGGATCGATATTTAAAACAGTTCTTGCGTCCTTGTTTTCATATTTTTCCCAACTTGGAACAACGGCAAGTTTCTCGCCAATTTCAATGGGGTGGAAATACTTTTTCCAATTTTCGTTCCAATCGGCATCATCCACACCAACGCTACCTGTTTCGAAAGGAATTTTCTCGGCAGTAAGGCGTTCTTTTAAAAACTCCAAAGCCTCAACTGCATTGTCGGTCTCGGCAATGTAAATATGGATAATGGAATTTTTTCTATCCTTATTTATAAGGTCTTCATCAATTAAATCAATATGAGCGATTTCCCAAGCCGAGGCTTCTAAATCAGAGTAATCCTCAATATAAATACCATAAGGCACAGTCATATTAGCAATTGCCGATGCGCTTTCGGTATATTCTAGGGGTACGCTTACTGTAATTTCTGTCCAATTCATATTATCACCGAGAAACATTTTAACATAAGCCCATAAAAAAAGCAACCTCAAAAGAAGTTGCTTTAATCCTTTGTAAAAAAGTTTTCAATTTCACTTTTTTCGGCCACAACGGTTCCCTGAACCATACCGTTTCGGCCACCACCCTTAACATTAAAGGTGGATTTAAACTCAGCAAAGATATCATCCAGCCCATCACCACATATACAAAAAGCATATCCGTTTTCGGTTTGGCTGAAAGCACCCCTTATTCCACCGTGGATTTTATGCAAAAAATCGGCAAAAATTTGCAAATCCCTAACCGTAAGATTTTCTTCAAAATAAACGGTTATATCACTTTCGGGGCAAAGGTTTTGCGCTTTAGACTTTAAAACCTCATACTTTAAGGCTGTCATTTCGGCCTTTTGTTCGCCCAAGGTACCAAGAAGTCGCTCCACACCCACAGCCGTTTCGTTTTGGGCTGTTGCAAGTAGTGATGAAATTTTCTTTATGTTACGGTACTTTTCATTGTAATCGGTCAAAGCACGGTTTCCTGCCTTTAACTCAATTCTAATTCCACCTCTGATTTTTTCGGTGGATAAAAGTTTTATAAGACCAATTTCACCACTTGTTTTCACATGAGGTGCACAGCAAGCGCACATATCGGTATCTTCAATTTCTACAATTCTAATGTCGCCTTCAAGTTCTTTTTTGCTGCGATAATTTAAGGTTTCAAGTTCCTTTAAATCGGGGTAATAGCATTTAAATTTCGCATTTCTAAATACCTTTTGGTTGGCAATTTCTTCAATTTTCAAAACCTCGTTTTCACCCAAAGGTTTATCAAAATCCAAGGTTACAATTTCTTCGCTTAAATGAAACCCTACATTTTCGCAACCGTAAAGCGAGTGAGCCACACCCGAAACAATATGTTCAGCCGAGTGTTGCTGCATAAAATCAAAACGGCGTTCAAAATCAATTTCGCCCTTAACCACTTTACCCACTTCCAAAGGCTTGTCCGTAAAGTGTTTGATTATCTCGTTTTCAATTTGAACATCCAAAACCTTTGCATCGTGTAAACTGCCACGGTCGGACTTTTGACCACCGGCTTCGGGGAAAAAGGCAGTTTTATCCAAAACCACAACCCAAGCCTCGGCACTTTTCTCGCACTCTAAAACCAATGCAGTAAATTCCTTTAAATAGGAGTCCTTATCGTATAACTTTTCGGTCATCCTAACTTCTCCTGAACGATATGGGCTGCTTTATAAATATCGCCACCACCCATTGTAATTACAATATCATTTTCTTTGGCAAGTTTAATGATTTGATCGGCAATATTTTCAAAACCGTCAACCACAACTGCATCCTTTAATTGTTTTGCAATATCTTCGGAATAAATGTTATAGGTGTTAACCTCTCTCGAACCCATAATAGGGGTTAAAATAACCTTGTCGGCAATAGAAAGAGCCTCAATAAATTCATCCTTTAAAAGGGCAGTTCTTGAGAAGGTGAAAGGTTGGAAAACTGCAATAACATTGTTATAACTAAGTTCTTTTGCAGCGCTGAGCGTTGCCTTAATCTCGGTGGGATGATGAGCATAGTCATCGGCCAAGGTAAAACCGTTATATTCACCCAAGAACTCAAAACGTCTTCCTGCACCTGTAAAACTTTCTAAAGCTGAAGCAATATCATCAGGGGCAATGCCTTCACTGTAACAAGCCACAAAACCTGCAAGTCCGTTATAAACATTGTGTTTTCCGGGGATGTGCATATTAAGTCTTGTGAGCTTCACGCCCTTATACATAACATCAAAACAGAACCCGAATTTTCCACTTTCAATATTTTCGGCGTAAAAATCATTGGTAGATTTCAAACCAAAGGTCATATATTGGTCGCAATTCTCCACTGCTTTAAGGCACAGTTCATCATCACCGTTTACGAAGCAAAGGCTTGACATTGCAACAAACTTGGAGAAGGAATTAACAAGATTATCCATTGTCTTGAAATAATCAAGATGGTCATTGTCGATATTCAAAAGCACAGTTTTATCGGGGGAGAGTTGTAAAAATGTATCAACAAATTCACAAGACTCGCAAACAAAAGTGTCGCTGTCCCCTGCAATACCGTTGGAATTAATAAGGGGCAACTTGCCACCGATAACGGCAGTAGGATTTTGCTTGTTTAAAATCAAAATATGTGTTATCATAGAGGAAACGGTGGTTTTACCGTGGGTTCCACAAACACCGATAACATTATCATAATAACGGGTAAGGGCGCCTAACATATGTGAGCGCTCCATCAAAGGAATGCCAAGGCGTTTTGCCTCAACAATTTCAGGGTTATCCTGACTAATAGCAGCAGAATAAATAACCAACTGGGCATCCTTAACATTTTCGGCGCTATGACCCATATAAACCTTAATACCCAAAGCCTTAATACGCTTTAGAGGGTCACTTTCGTTATTGTCGGAACCTGTAAGAACATAACCTTTGCTGTGTAAAATTTCAGCTAAGGGACACATTCCACTTCCACCAATACCGATTAAATGCACACGTTTTACATTTTCGATTAATCTATCTTCAACCCTTAAAGTTTTCATAACTGCCTCCAAAATATGGTACTACCTATATTATATAATCTTTTAATAAAAAAATAAACCCTTTTTTGAAAGGAATGAGAAATTTGCTTAAAATACCCGAAAATATATCTTTTATCCTTAATTGCTTAACCCAAAACGGGTATGAAGCATATATTGTGGGTGGCTGTGTTAGAGATGCCCTTTTAGGGTTAACCCCTTCGGATTTTGACATTACCACATCGGCCAAACCCCAAGAGGTTATAAATCTTTTTGAAAAGACCATTCCAACAGGAATAACCCACGGCACCGTAACCGTAATGGTGGATAAAACCCCTGTTGAGGTTACCACCTTTCGCACCGAGGGCAATTATACCGATAGTCGCCATCCCGAAAATGTGGAGTTTGTTACCAATTTAAAGGAAGACCTTTCCCGCCGTGATTTCACCGTTAATGCCTTGGCATTTAATGAGAATATAGGCTTGGTTGACCTTTTCGGTGGAGTGAAAGACCTTGAAGCCAAGATTTTAAAGGCTGTTGGTGACCCCGAAAAAAGATTTGGCGAAGATGCTTTGCGAATTTTACGCCTTTTCCGTTTTTCATCTCAATTAGGTTTTAAAATTGAAGAAAAAACCTTCCGTGACGCTTTAAAACTTGGGAAAACCCTTGAAAATATAAGTCGTGAAAGAATTTTTTCAGAACTTCAAAAGGCACTAAACGGCAAAAATCCACAAGCCATTTCACCCCTTGTAAACTCGGGGGCCCTCTCCTTTTTGGGAATTGATAAAATTCCCGATTTTTACACTAAAACCCAAAACCCGAATTTGCGACTTTTTGCGTTTTTTAAATGGGTGGACAATCCCCTTTCGGTTTTAAAAAACCTTAAAGCATCAAATAAACAAATTAATACCTTTTCTAAACTTTTAAAACTTTCTCACCTTAATTTAGACACAAAGGAAGACATTAAAAACGCCCTTTTCGAGACCGATATAGAAACCCTTAAAACCTATTTTGAATATTCGGGTCAAGAGGACGATTTGCTAAAGGAAATTTTAGAAAACAATGAGCCTTATTTAATCTCCCACCTGGAAATTTCGGGTGAAGATTTAATAAACTTAGGCTTTAAAAATAAGGACATCGGCAAACAACTGGAAGCTCTTAGACTGACCGTTGTAAAAGACCCATCAAAAAACAAAAAACAAACCCTTTTAGCATTAACAAAATAAGCATCAGCGCCATAAACTGTATTAACAGCTATGGTGCTGATTTTATTTTAAGCAGGGATTATATGAAAATCACAATTATCGGTGGAGACAGCCGTTTAATAACCCTTAAAAGCCGTTTGGAAAACAACGGTTTTTCGGTGGATACCTTGGGACTTTTCGAAAACGACAAGGGGGATTTCTTGTCTTCAGATATCTTGGTTTTGCCCGTTCCCACAACGAGAGATGGGATTAATGTATTCGCCCCCTTAACCGGTAGGGTTATTCCCTTAGTGGAAATTGAAAATTCGGTTTCGGCGAGCACCCATATCCTTTGTTGCAATTATGAGTTTAAAAGAGGAAAATCCATCGACTACAACCGACTTGACAGTTACGCCCTTTTAAACGCCATCCCAACAGCTGAAGGAGCAATAAAGCTTGCCATTGAAAACACACCCTTTACCTTATGGAACGCAAAGGTTCTGGTTATCGGCTACGGCCGAGTTGGAAAAATACTGGCCAACCGACTTAAAGGTTTGGGAGCAAAGGTGACCGTTTCAGCAAGAAAGGGTTCCGATTTCGCTTTGATTTCATCCCTTAATATGGAAAAGGTTCACACCGAAAGTTTAAATGGCTCCCCTTTGGATTATGACATTATTTTCAACACGGTTGACTTTCCCGTAATTAACAACAAGACTTTGGAAACCACCCCCTGCAAATGTATAATCGACCTTTCAAGCAAGGGTGGTTTTAATTTAGATTTTGCCATAAGCCGAGGCATCACTGCAATTAAAGCCCCTTCATTACCCCTTAAAGTAGCACCAAAAACTGCCGGCGAAATTCTCGCCCAAACAATAATAGAATTAATTCCCACCTTTAATTAGGAGTGATTAAAATGCAAAACATAAAAATCGGCTATGCCTTTTGTGGTTCATTTTGCACGTTGGCACAGTCCTTAAAGGCTTTAAAAACATTGAAGGAAAAATATGAAAATATAACCCCCATAATGTCCCAAATCGTTTACTCAACCGACACAAGATTTTTTAAGGCCGATGATTTCAAATCTCAGGTTAAGGAAATTTGTGGTCGGGATATCATCCACACAATTGACGGTGCCGAACCCATCGGCCCTAAAAATTTACTTGATATAATAATTGTTTCACCCTGCACGGGAAATACCTTAGCCAAAATTGCTTTAGGCATTACCGATACACCTGTTACAATGGCAGTGAAGGCGCATCTCAGGAATAACAAACCCGTTTTATTAGCCCCTGCCACCAACGATGCTTTAGGTGCAAGTTCCAAAAACTTCGGAATACTTCACAACACCAAAAACATCTACTTTGTGCCCTATTCCCAAGATGACCCCCACTCAAAAAACAACTCCCTTGTTTGCGATTTTTCCCTTATTCCCGAAGCCTTAAAATACGCTTTAGAGGGAAAACAAATGCAACCAATTTTAAAGTAAACCTCTGCTCCCGAAAATACGGGAGCTTTTTATTATTTACAAAAGGGTTTCAAATTGTGTCAAAAAGGTAAAAAAGTTGATTTTGGGATAAAAATATGGTATAATCACACTGTATATACACACGGAGGTGTATTTATGGATAATTTCGAAGGCAAGGATTTATATAGTTTTGACAGTTCTTCCAACAAAATCGAAGACGGAGAAACCAGTTTTGACCTTAACAGTTTTTCCTCTCGAACAAACAAAGAATTGCAGGCTGAAACCCCTGAACAAAAACAAAAAGAGAAAAAAGCAAACCGTAAACAACGCATCATAAAAACGTTGCTTACCGTATTTTTAATAGGTCTCATAACCTTTTCTATCGTTGTAGGCTCATTTTTGTTCTATGCGTTTACAATGGTTGATCCCACTATGGACGAAGACCTTAACAACCTTGAACTTAACTTCACCACCACCATTTATGTTGATGATGGTAAAGGTGGTTATAAGGAATATCGCCGAATTCACGGTGAATTTAACCGAATTTGGGTTGATTACGATAAGGAAGCAGCCGAAAAAGAAGAAGAGGGTTACGAAGGTATCCCCCATAATCTTGCAATGGCATTTGTTGCCATTGAGGATAAAGGCTTCTTCGACCACAACGGCGTTGACTGGAAGAGAACCTTCGGTGCTTTCGTTAATGAATTCATCCCCATTTCTTCTTCCCGTTTCGGTGGTTCAACCATAACCCAACAGTTGGTTAAAAACCTTACCGACGACCGTTCTCAAAAGGCTAGTCGTAAGGTTAGAGAAATTATGAGAGCAAGATATTTAGAAGATAATTTCTCCAAACCCACCATTTTAGAGTGCTACCTAAACACAATTCCTATGGGTAACGGTACTTATGGTGTTGAAGTTGCTGCCAACTACTATTTCGGCAAGAGTGTTAAAGACCTTACCATTGCCGAGTGTGCAAGTTTGGCATCCATCACCAAAGCACCGAGTTACTATTCTCCCGATAAAAACCCTGAGAACAACAAGAAACGTCGCAACACCGTTCTTTACGAAATGATGGACCAAGGCCACATCACAAAGGAAGAATACGAGGAGGCAAAGAATGCCGAGCTCGTGGTTACTGCCGACCAAGAAGTATTAAATCAAAACGAGGTTAACTCCTATTTTGTTGACGCTTTAATCGAACAAGTTTCGGCTGATTTATCCGAGAAATATGGTTATGATAAAGCTCACGCCGATAAAATGTTCTACAACGGTGGTTACAACATTTACGCCACTGTTGATGTAGATATGCAGGCTGCTGCCGAAAAGGTATTTGCCGACGATGCTTATAAAATTGAAAGTAAAGATGGCGACCTTCTAAAAGCAGGTATTACCGTTCTTGACTATAAGGGACAGGTTAAGGCCATTGTTGGTGACTTGGGAATAAAGGATAAAAACCGTGGTTACAATAACGCCACATCGGCCGTTCGCCAACCCGGTTCAACAATGAAGCCCATTGCAGCTTATGCCCCTGCCATCGAGCAAGATTTAATCCACTTCTCAAGTATTTTAAACGACACCAAAACCACCTATAATGGTTGGACTCCTGTTAACTGGTACGGAACATATTGGGGAAATGTTACCACCCAATATGCCCTTGAACGTTCAATTAATGCCGTTCCCGTTTACCTTGTTAACAAAATGGGACCCAAAAACTCCTACGATTTCATAACCCAAAAATTAGGCATCACCACCCTTAACGCCGAAGATGTGAACCTTTCTCCTTTAGGAATGGGTGGTACCAACGGTGGCCTCACAACAATAGAATCAGCCGCCGCTTTTGCTGTTTTTGGAAATGGTGGTTTATATTATGAGCCATCCTTCTACACAAAGGTTACAAACCAAGAAGGCAAGGTTATCTTAGAACGTACACCCACACCTAAAATGGCTATCAGTGAAGATACTGCTACCGTTATGAACCATCTTTTAAGAACGGTTGTATATGGTGAAAACGGCACCGGTAAAGGTGCAGCAGGTTATGTTCCCAATATGAAGATTTACGCTAAAACAGGTACATCTAACGACCAAAACGACCTTTGGTTTGTTGGTGGAACACCCTATTACGTTGCTTCTTGTTGGAGTGGTTTTGAAACCATGCAACCCATCCCCTCGGCTCACAGCGGAATTGCTTTAAAACTTTGGGGAAATGTTATGTCTAAGGCACACGCCGGTCTTAAAGAAAAAGAATTTAAGAACAGTTCTTATGCAGTGGAAAAATACTACTGTAAAGAAACCGGTAATTTGGCCACCGATGGTTGTCCCAACAAGGCAGTTGGATGGTACAAAAAAAGCAATATCCCCGAACTTTGCACAGCCCACGCAGGTGAAGCAATGGGTGATCCGGCCGATACTCCTTTGGAGGAAACTCCGGCCGAAGGCACCACACCCCAAACCACTCAATAATCATTAAAAAAAGCAGGGTCCAAAAACCCTGCTTTTTAGGAGAATTTATGCTTGAATTCAGAAAAATAACCTTAGAGGACAAGCCTCTTTTAGAGAAAATTCTGAAAAATTCAAAAGAGGTTTCCTGCGAAAACACATTTATAAACCTTTTTGTTTGGCAGGATGCGTATAACACCGAAATCGCCTTAAAAAACGGAAACCTTTTTATTCGTTACGGTGAAAATAATTCGGTTAGTTACCGTTTTCCTATTGGTGGAAATTTGGAAGAGGGTCTTAAAGATATTATTTCTTCGCAAGACGTTCTTCCGACCTTTTGGAACCCCATAAACGAGACATTTAGCGCATTGCCAAAATGGTTTAGCGACAATTATGATATTATCCCAACCAGGGATGGTTTTGATTATATCTACAAGCAAAGCGATTTAGCAAATTTGGAGGGCAAAAAATATCACTCCAAACGAAATCACATTTCAGCTTTTTCTAAAAAATATAACTGGCGATATGAGAAAATCACCCCCGAAAACATCGAAAAGGTCATTGAGTGTTCGAATACTTGGTATTCCCAAAACGCCGAAAGATTAGATAGTTACGCACTCCACGAAAAAGAAGGATTAGACCTGGTTTTCCAAAATTACGATTATCTTGATGTAACAGGTGGCGCAATCTTTATTGAGGACAAGGCAGTTGCCTTCACCTTTGGAACGCCCATAAACGACAAGGTTTTTGATATTTTCGCCGAAAAGGCTTTGCCCGATTTTGCAACGGCCTATACTGTCATCAACAACTGTTTCGCAAAAGAATTATCGGGTTACAAATATATCAACCGTGAGGACGATATGGGACTTGATGGTTTGAGACGAGCCAAACTTTCCTATCGCCCTGCCATTATTTTGGAAAAATATCTCTTTAAACCAAAGACTACTGACAAAGTTTAAGCTGCAACGGCTCTTCTTTGTCGGTAGTTTCTTTTTTTATTTTTATTTTATATTCAATATATTTTTCGTTTTCACTTCTTCGGAAAGTAACCTTTACTCCCCCGTTTTTTAGAGTATCCACCAATTTATTCAAACTGTTTGCAAAAAGTCTTGGGTCGCCGATAGCCGATTTTTTAACCGACCTTTCGGTTTCGTTTTGAGGCTTATCTTCAATTGGTGGATTTAAGATTTTAAATATATAATTTTCGGTTTGTTTAACACTCAAACCCTCTTCGATAATTGTATCCAGAACTTGGGCTCTCCCCTCTTTTGGAAGTCGCAAAAGTGCTTTAGCGTGGCCCTCGGTTAGGTTTGCTTCGGTTATGCGTTTTATTAATTTTTCTTCTAACCTTAATAACTGAAGTTTATAAAAAAGGGTGGTTTGGGCAACGCCCAATTTAGCCGACAAAGTGGACAGTCCCATATTTTTACTCATCACAAGCCGATTTACTGCCTTTGCCTCATCAAAAAAGGATAAACCTTGGCTTTGCAAATTTTCGGTTAAGGAATACAAATAGGCTGTGTTGTTATCCACATTATGTATAACGCAGGGCACTCGCCTTAATCCTGCCATCAAAGCAGCCGACAAACGACGATGCCCCGATATAAGTTCATACTTTCCTTTGGATATTCTCCTTACTAAAATAGGTTGCAACACGCCACTGGCAGCAATGCTATCCCTTAAAAGTTGTAATTCATTTTCCTTTAAATCGGTCCTAATAGAGTCGGACGGTTTTTTAATTTCTCTTGGGTTTAACATCCTGATTCGCTTTTCGCCGATTGTGTGCATTAAATCCCTGCCCTTCAAAAAATATTATCCTTGAAGAACTTTAAAAAGTAAAGAAATTTCGGTCGCCTGATTTCGGCAAATTAAAAGAAAAACAGCCCTTTTACAAGGGCTGTTTTGAAATATCAGAGGGTTTTCGGGGATATTTTGACGGGGTTTGCGATATTTTTTTGGAGATTACAAAGACCCTCTCCTCATCACCCGTTAAGGTTTCGGTGAAAATTTTGGGTTTTTCGCCTCCCAAAATTTTAAGACAATTATCACAAGCCTTTAATTCCTCCAATGCATTCGGGCCTTTCATTGCTACAAACCGACCACCCTTTTGAACGAAGGGCAAACAATATTCCAAAAGCACCGGCATTGATGCCACTGCACGAGCAGTTGCAATTTGGAACTTTTCACGGTAAAGGGGATTTTTGCCACCATCTTCGGCACGGGAGTGAACCGTTTTAATATCTTTTAGTCCCAGTGAATTTATAACCTCGTTTAAAAAGACAAGTCTTTTATTAAGGCTGTCAAGCAAGGTCACCTTCAAGTCGGGGCGAACAATTTTAAGCACCATACCGGGGAATCCTGCGCCTGTGCCAACATCCACCACCGAAGCATTAGACGGAACATCCACATTTTTGAAAAATAAAATGCAGTCGTAAAAATGCTTGTAAAGCACCTCTTTAGGCTCCTTAATGGCAGTTAAATTCATCTTTTCGTTCCACTCTAAAAGCAGGTTGCCGTATGCATTAAGATTACTCTTAATTTCATCGGTCAACTCAATTCCAAACTCGCTACAAAGTGGGGCGATTTCTTCTATCTTAAAATCAATCATTAACATAAGCCTCCAACCTATAAATAGGGAAACCTTTAGAGACAAATTTTTCCTCATATTCGGTCATAATGTTGCCTTCAAAATTGCTGGCATGAAGGTTTAAAGAAACATTTTTCAAAGCAAAACCACTTTGGCTGAAATGTTCCAAAGAAAACTCAAAGAAATGCATATTATCGGTCTTTTGATGGATTTCTCCACCCTTTACCAATAATCTTTTATAAATCTCCAAGAAACGGCTGTGGGTTAAACGATGGGTGGCGTAGGCAGCCTTTGGGAAAGGACAGGAAAAATTAAGAAAAATTCTCTCCACACTGTTTTCCTTTAAATACTTTTCCAAATACTCGGCGCCACATTTAATAAATCTAAGGTTTTCGATACCCTCTTCCTTGGCAACCTCGCATCCTGCAGTTATTACATTTCCACTTTTTTCCACTGCAAGAAGGTTAATTTCAGGATGACTTTTGGCGTATTCACAAGCAAACTTTCCCTTGCCACAACCAATTTCTAAATAAAGTGGTTTGTCATTTCCAAACCAAGTTTCAAGGTCTAAATATTCTTTTTTAGTTATTGCAGTGTTGAAATTTCTATCTTCAAAATTGCTGATATGTAAAATATCCGAAACTGCCTCCAAGCGCTTATCCAGATATTTTTTCTTTCTCATTCTCATTTGTAATTCTCCAATACTTCCCGGGCTCGCTGTTTCACCATTTCGGCCAAACTTTTAGGTTTTACAGCCTTAACATTTTCGCCGTAGTTAATAATCCAGGTAACAAGGGCATCGCTTATTACAAGGTTAGTTTTAAATTTAAAACCGTTTTCACCCGTTTCGGTGATAAAAATATCCTCACCAAATCGGTCAAGGATAGGCTCGGTAATTTTATTGTTACACCAAAGTTCAACAGCCTCAATTTCACCTGTGTGCATGCCAAAAAGTCTGCCTGCATAATCGGCAACATTAAAACGGTCTTTATATTCGCTAACTTCGGAAAAATGTCTGGCATCGGTTTCTAAAATCTCGGCCGAGCGAATTCTATCCAACCTTAAATGAATTAAATTGTCATACTTTTGGTGGTTGCCGATTAAATAGTAATGGTCATCCTGCCAACAAAGGGCATAGGGACTCAAGGTCATTTCCTTAACCTCTCCCTTAACGTTACCACTCTTATCAAACTTTCTTTGCGAGTATTTAATTTTTATTTGTTTTGCCTTTTCAATAGCAAGGCTTATTTTATCAATATTATAATAAATTTCCTCGTTGCCACTTTTCTCCGAAGCCGAAAAGAAAATTCGGTCCTCACGGCGTTTAGTTTGGTGCACACTCAAAAGGGAATGAAGTTTGCTTAAAAGTTCACGGGTCTTTTTGGCGCTTATAAACTTTGCCGACCTTACTGCATCGCAAAGAAGATAAATTTCAGGAATTTCAAACTCCCTTTCACCAATAAACCAACCCACCTTTGGCGATGTGGTTTTAATTATATCGCAACCGTAAAATTCAAGGGATGCAATATCATCATAAATAGATTTGCGTTCAGAACTAACCCCTTCTTTTTCCAAAAGGGCCACAATGTCCGAAGCGTTCAAAGGATGCTCTTCGTCACTATGCTTTTTTAAAATTTCCAAAACATAAAGGGCCTTTAGTTTTTGGTTTGAGTGTTTAGCCAATCCTTTGTCACCTCGCAAAATTCATCATAGGTCATTATGGTATTAATAATATCAAGCATGGCATTTGGGCTTAAATTGTCAGGCAGGGAAAGTCTTTTAAGCAAAATTTTACGCCTTTCTTTACTGTCAACCCCACCCGAAAGTCCACGCAAAAACATATCGGTCTTAGTAACCTTTAGGCCTTCCCCCGTTTCTCCAACACCCACAACACCACTTTTTTCCAGTGCCGCCATTATAATCTCGGGGGTCATACCTTCAAGTCCCAAAAGTCCTTCTTTTCCGGCCTTAGGCTTTCTTTTTTCTTTGCCCTCAATTTGTGGGATATAGACATTTGTAATCTTACTCTCCCCCACAATATTTTTAATATGGGCTCTGATTAAATTACCTGCCGAATCGCTGTCACAAATAACCACAACCCCAAACCTCTCGGCCAAGGTCTTTATCATTTGGCATTTTTCCTTGTCCTTGAAAATACCAAACCCGTTTGTGGGGATAATTAGGGCATCTATCACATTTTCTAAGGTCTTTTTATCATACTTGCCCTCAACAATTACAGGGCTTTTAATTTTAATCAATGGATTCACCTTTTGAAATAATGTATATAAGTTTTACAATCATTTCTTCAAGTAAAAGTCGCTCATTTGAAGCAAAGGATTTAAGTGACTTATCGGTCTCAACCAAAACATCCAAACAAAGTTTGGTCTTTTTTAAATCCATTTTGCCAAGTTTTTGAAAGGCCTTTTCCACAGCAAAAGCACGGCTTTTATAACCGAACTTATCCACAACTTCCTTGCTTGCGTGACTTCCTTGTTTTGCGCAAAGAGCACGGTAAACATCCACAAAAGCAGCGCTTATATTATAATGCACCGTCATTGCCTTGGTCTTCATAAATAAAAGTTCATCAAGCATTTTCAAAGCCTTGGTGGAGTCACAGGCAAAAATACAGTCAGCAAGTTTGAAAATGTTAGCCTCAACGGTCGGGGTGCAAACCTCGTCAATATGCGCCTTGGTAACAACACCTTCGCCCACAAAGGCGCACAATTTTTCAAGTTCATTACTCAAAAGATTAATATCATCGCCACAGGTTTCAACCATATAGTTACCCACAGCAAAATCCATTTTGCTGCCTCTTTTTAAGGCACCTTGGGTAAGCATTTTAACCAATTCGCTGCGACTGCGATGTTTAAGTTCAACAGCCAACCCACCGTTTTTTTGACAGGCAGAAACCAACTTGCCGAACCTTGCGCCTTTTTTTAAATCAACCTCAATACCGTCAAAATACAAAATGAAGGTTGTCTCTTCGGGGGTTTCGGAAATAAGGGTTACAAGTTTTTCAAAATCAGAATCGGAACAATGCTTAAAATCATAATCATTTAAAATAACGCATTTTCGGTCGCTCATCATAGGCATTTGCATTACGCTGTCATAAACATCCTGCAAATTGCATTGACCCGAGAATTTACTGTAATTAAAAATATCATCCTTGTCGGCAATACTTTTGCTAATCTTATTAAGGTAAAGGGTCTTTAAATAGGCGTCTTCACCCACCAAAATATAAACAGGAAGTAATTTCCCTGTCTTTAAACTTTCCTTTAAGGCTTCTTCAAAAACAACTGCCATTTTTTCCTGTCTCCCCCTTCCTTTATAATCTTTTGGTTCATTTCTTTTAATTTTAACATATCCCGTCTTTTTTTACAAGTAATCAAAAGGTGGAAAACAACTAAAATCACCAAAACTGCCACAAATGCCACCCACTGAGGCAACCTTGTGGTAGCAAAAGAACGACTACCCATATAATTTATAACAAAGTTTACATATTTTACACCGTAATCAATAATCCCAAGTGCCACCGATGAAATAAATGGCAGCACCGGACTTAGCACAACGGCCACAACCGTTACCGATAAAATCACGGTAACGGGGAAAGAAATTAAAAGATTAGTTATAACCGACATATTTGAAATATATCCGTAAATATATACCGTAACGGGCAAGGTCAAAAGCAAGGCCGAAAGCGAAATCAATATATTTGTAACAATATATTTCGGAATCTTCTTTTCTATTTTAAAGTTGTTATATACAGGCAATGCCACTGCCAAAATTCCCAAGGTTGAAAGCGCCGATAACTGAAAAGCCACGCTAAACACCGTAAAGGGAGAAGAAAGCAAAATAAATGTAACAGCACAACCCAAAGCATTTTCGGCCGAATAAGGTCTTTTTAAAACCAAAGCTAACGCCATTATAATATATGTAATACCTGCCCTTAAAATGGAATTTGTAAAGCCACAAACCGTACACATTATAACAACGGTACAAAACATTATAAATCCACGAAGATAAGGGTTATAGACAAATTTTTCGGTCAATTGCAAAACAAGTAAGACAATTATAGATAGGTGCAAACCCGAAACTACCATTACATGGGCCACACCTGCCGACTTTACATTGCCGTAAAATTCATCAGATAAATAAGACTTGTCGCCAAAGACCAATGCGCACATGGTTGCAGCCGAATCTTTTGACATATTTTTATATAAGGTTTCGGCAATATAATTTCTTATTTTATAAACATTTGCAAGTACGCCATCCTTAACCTCTACCCTGCTAAAATCTTCAATATCACCCGAAATATAAATTTCGTTGCTAAAGTTTTGCACTTTGTAATCATCGTCAATTTTTCTTAAAGAAACTGTGGCATTAATAATCTCGCCGCCCGAAAAATTTAAGGGTTCGTGCCACAAAGAAATTTTACTACCCTTTTTAAGTTTGCCATCCACCAAAACTTCAAAGGTGCTATTGTAAATACTTTCACTTTTGTAGGTTGTGGCATCAAAGCTTAAAACAGCCTCAATCTCACTGCCTGCCAAAGCACCAATTCTTTCGGCCTTCTTACCCTCAGCAAAGGAGCAAACACACATTACTGCAACCAACAGCCAAACAAAAACAAAGGAAAATTGCTTTTTAAAAAAGGCAAACCCCAAAAATATTAAAGATAATGCAAAAACTAAACCCGAAGCCCAAAAAGAATAAAATCCGCAGATAGCCGATATTACACAGCCAACTGCGGAAATAAGCATCGGTCTCTTTCTTAAATAATCAACCAATTAAACCTCTCAACTATTTAAAGATTTTAGACTTTTTAATTACATAATAAACAGGTATGCCAAAACAAAGGCAAACGATGGTTTGACCAAGGCCTACCTCAAATACAGAAATCAAAAATCCCCACAAAAAGTTTTTGGTATCAAGATAGAACACTGCAATCTCAAAACCGATTACCACAGCATTAATGATAATGGGTGGTAAAAATGCTAAAAATGGCAAACCTTTTATTTTAACATTTCTCAAATATCTTGTTAAAATTGCTGCCACCAATGTCGCCACAGTTCCAAAAAGCAAATCGGCCACATTAAAGGAACCAATGTTGGAAATAAAACATCCAACAGTAAGACCGGGTATTGCAGCAGGGGTGAAAAGTGGCAAAATGGTTAAAACTTCGGAAAGTCTAAGTTGTATAGGACCGTAAGCCAAACCAAAGACATTGCATAAATAGGTAAGCGCAGCATAAAGGGTGGCAATAACGGCGCCGGTTACTATGTAATTTATTCTTTGCTTTCTGTTCATTAGATATTTTCCTTTAACTTTGTGTAAAAATCTACTGCAAGTCGGTCGCAACGCTCATTTTCGGGATGCCCTGCATGACCTTTTACCCACTGAATTTGGACATTGTGGACTTCCAAAAGGTCCAAAAGTTTTTCCCACAAATCGGGGTTTAAAGCAGGTTTCTTGTCGGCCTTGCGCCAACCGTTGTTGCGCCAAGACTGGGCCCAACCTTTGGTGACTCCATCGGCAACATATTTCGAGTCGGTGGTGAGCACCACTTCGCAGGGTTCTTTCAAGGCCGAAAGACCCATTATAACGGCCGTTAGCTCCATTCGGTTGTTGGTGGTTTGTGCTTCACCACCCGAAAGTTCCTTTTCGGCAGTGCCAAACCTTAAAATTGCTCCCCAACCACCGGCACCGGGGTTGCCCGTACAAGCGCCATCGGTAAAAAGTTCAACCTTTTTCATAAATTAATTATAACTCCTGTAACTTCCAACAACCTTACCCAAAATCATGGGGTCATCGGGATAGATAGGTGAAAAATCAGGATTTTCGGGCAAATAAATAATCCTGCCGTCTTTAATAAGAAGTCGCTTAACGGTGGCTTCGTCGCCATCCATACCCACAACAATATCACCACTTTTGCAGGGTTTTGTTTTGTCGGCCACGATAATGTCGCCATCCAAAATACCTGCATCACGCATACTAAGGCCAACCACCTTCAAAGCAAACAAACCGTCGGCATTTTTAGATGGATAAGGAATATAATCCTCAATTTCTTCCACAGCCAAAATGGGTTTGCCTGCAGTGATTTTACCAACCAATGGCACCATTGAAGATGGGGCTTCACCCAAAATTCTGATACCTCTGGAATTTTTACGGTCAACCGAAATATAACCATAATCTTCCAAAACGGTTAAAATTGCATGAACGGTGGAGGTGGAACTAATACCCGTTGCATTACATATTTCACGCACTGTAGGTGGAATACCCTCAGCTCGTTTTTGAACCAAAAAGTTATATACTAACTGTTGTTTTTCTTTTAGAGGTGCTTTTGACACAAAAATTCCCCCAAACATATATTCTTTTTTTATTATATCATTTTGTGTCACCTTTTGCAACACTTTTGCCAAAGGTTTCCCTTAGCCCCATAAGGATTAAAAAACCACCGAAAATTTTACCCAAAATTTTGGCTCCCAAAACCCCTGTAAGCCAGTTTCCCAAAATCGCTCCCAAAAGGCCAAAAAGGGCTAAAGGCAAGACCACTTTCCATTTGATTTGTTTCTTTATGGCGTAAATCAGAACTGCAATAAGGGAGATGGGAATAAAAAATATAAGGTTAATTCCCCCTGCTGTTATTCGGTCAGTTTCGGTAAAAAGGGTGAGATAAATTATTAAAACGGCTCCACCACCCAAACCCATGGACCCGGCTATACCTGAAAAAAGCCCTGCTAAAAGGGCGCCGATATTCACTTTAAAAGCAGGCGCACGCCTGCATAAATCACAAAAATTCCGAATATTCTTTTAAGCCACAGTGGAGATATTTTTCTTAAAACAAAAGTGCCTAAAACCGAACCGATAACACCCGTTAAAATAAAGGGTGAAGCATCCCTTAAACTCACCTTTCCACCGAACATATAAAGGACTGCGCTTAGAATACTTATGGGTAAAATCACAGCCACGGCGTTGGCGTGGGACTCCTTTTTTGAAAGCCCCGATTTTTCCAAAACAGGCACGGCAATTATTCCCCCACCTGCTCCAAAAAAACTGTTTAATGCCCCGATTAAAATCCCACTAAGTCCCAAATAAAATTTAGATTTCATAACAACACCCCACCTTAATATATAATCCCCAAAATTTTATTTTCTATTGACATAAAATCTTTGTGAGGTTAAAATATTACTAGAATATTCCAAGGAGTGTTAATTTTGAGTCTTGTAGAACTCTTTATATTGGCAATCGGTCTTTCAATGGATGCCTTTGCCGTTTCAATTTGCAAGGGTCTCGCAACCGAAAAGGTCTCCCTTAAACATTCGGCAATAACCGGCGTTTGGTTTGGTGGTTTTCAGGCGCTAATGCCCTTTATCGGTTTTGTTTTGGGAACCTCTTTTGAAAAATATGTTACTAAAATCGACCATTGGATCGCATTTATTTTACTCGGTGCCATTGGTGCTAATATGATAAAAGAAGCCTTTTCTAAGGAAGAAAACGACGCTGACTGTTCCTTTGCTTTCAAAACAATGCTTATAATGGCAATTGCCACCAGCATTGACGCCTTGGCCGTAGGTATTACCTTTGCCCTTTTACCCGAAATTAATATCGTTGCTGCCGTTTCCTTTATCGGTGTTATAACCTTCATTTTCTCAGGCATCGGCGTTAAAATTGGCAATATTTTCGGCGCAAGGTACAAATCAAAAGCCGAATTTTTAGGCGGCGCAATTTTAGTTGTCTTAGGCCTTAAAATCCTTTTGGAACATTTAGAAATCTTAAAATTTTAGGAACAGTCTAACAAATCTTTCTATATACATAAAAACAGCACCTTCAGTAAGAAGGTGCTGTTTTTTTACCTATTAAATAAATAATCTAAAGAAACCTCTAAAACTTTTGATATAGCATCAATTTCAATGTCAGTAACAGCTCTTTTTCCATTTTCAATACGAGAAATTGAGCCACGGCAAGTATAAACAGCCATAAGTTCTAATTTTTCAGAAAGTTGTTTTTGACTATAGCCTTTTTTCTCACGAGCTTCCTTAATTTTCAAACCAACAATGTTTAACTGTTCCCCATCGATAATTCTTTTCATATTTTTCTTTCCTTTTTGTCTTGATTTAGGACAAAAATAGTTTATACTATTATCAGGAAAATTATGTCCTATCAATAGGACAACAGGGGAGAAAAATATGAATACTGCCGTTTTTATAGGTCATAGTCAATGTTACGGATTAGACAAAAATAAGCTTAAAGAATCAATTATTGATTGTATCAATGATGGGGTCACACGATTTCTAAGTGGTGGTCAAGGTGATTTCGACCATATTTGCGCAAATGAAGTTTTTAAATTAAAAAAGAATTATCCTAATATTGAAAATATACTGGTAATACCTTATCTTTCTTTTAATGTTGTTAATAAAAAGATTTTTGACACTATCATATTCCCTGATGGTTTTGAAAAATATCACTTTAAAAGCGCCATACCTCAACGCAATAAATATATGGTAAATTGTTCAGATGTAGCTATCTGTTATATTCGTCACGGTTTAGGAAATGCTGTTAACACATATAAATTTGCCCAAAAGAAAAATTTAGTGATTTTAAATCTTTCAACATTTAACGATTAAAAAATAAAAGCGCCCTAACCTCATTGACAAGGTTATGGTATATTTTTATATCCCAAGCAGTTTTTCGGCGTTTTGGTGGGTTATTTTTTCCTTTTCGTTGTCGCTGATTTCAAGTGAATTTAAAAGTCTTAACTCCATTTCGGCAGTGTGCCAAGGGCAGTCGGTGCCAAAAAGGATTTTATCGGCAGTGTGGGTTTCCAAAATCTTTTGGGCAAAATATTTTGGCATATTTCCACAACCGAAAGAAGTGTCAAAATAGACATCCTTTCCACAAAGGTGTTTAAGCACTCCCTCGCCGCAGTCAAGCCCTCCCCAGTGAGCAGCAACAACGGGTGCATCAAACCATTTAAGTGCCCTTTCCATTTTTTCGGGTGTGGCGCCGTAGGGTGGTGGGAAACCGTAATCAAATCCTGCGTGAAAAACGGTTATAAGTCCCAGTTTCGAAATCTTTTTATATATAGGTATCATTTTTTCGTCATCCACATTAAACCTTTGATAATCGGGATGAAGTTTTACCCCCTTTAGTCCCAAAGCCTTAATGCGCTCAAGTTCTTCCAAACAGTCTTCACTAAAAGGAAAAACCGAACCGAAACTTATGATATTACCTTTATTTATAGATGCTGCAAAATCGTTTACATTTTTCTGCTGGGTGGCGTTGGTGGCAATGCTTAAAACCACTGCTTTATCAACGCCTTGCTCCTTCATTATCTTTTCCAAACCTGCCACCGTTCCATCGGTATTGGGTTTCATTCCACCCGACACAAAGGAAAGTTTTTCCAAGGCCATTTTGGCTATTTTTTCGGGGAAACAATGGGTATGAAAATCAATTAACATTACTTAGCCTCCAATTATTAATAATATTATACCACTTTATCGCCTTTTTACAATATTTTGTCTTGACAAATGGGTTGCATAGGCGTAATATGTGTTAGTTGAAATTTAAAATAAAGGAAGCGAGTTTCGTGGTTATCTTGCTGTCTGTGTCGGTAGCCCTCATTGCAGGTCTTATTATGACAAGACTTTTCAAAAAATTAAAATTACCTTCGGTTACGGCATATCTTATTGCCGGTGTTTTAATCGGACCTTACTGCATTGGAAATTTGGGACTTCACGGTCTTGGTTTCACCACTGCCGAATCGGTTGAAAGCCTTTCCCTTATTTCTCAGGTTGCCCTCGGTTTCATCGCCTTTTCCATCGGTAACGAATTCCGTTTGGATGACCTTAAGCACACCGGTAAACAGGCCTTTATAATCGGTATTTTACAAGCAATGGTTGCCACCTTGTTTGTCGATGTTGCATTAATTGCTTTAAGCCAATTTTACCCCAATGTAATCACCGTTCCCCAAGCCATTATTTTGGGTGCTATCGCTACTGCAACTGCTCCTGCTGCAACCTTGATGGTTGTCCGTCAGTACAAGGCAAAGGGTCCTTTAACAAAACTCCTTTTACCTATTGTTGCATTAGATGACGCTGTTGGTTTGGTTGTTTTTGCCGTTTCTTTTGGTATTGCCAAAACAATGGTAAGTGGCAATTTTGATTTAATCTCCATTATCTTAACCCCAATAATTGAAATTGTTTGTTCTTTATTGTTGGGTGCTGTAATGGGTTGGGTTTTAACCCAGTTGGAAAAGTTATTTAACTCAAACACCAACCGTTTAAATCTCACCATCGGCGTTGTGCTTTTAACAGCATCTCTCTCCATGATGAAATTCGAAATCGGTGGAATACATATTCAGTTCTCATCCCTTTTGACCTGTATGATGTTGGGCACAATTTTTTGCAACATTTGTCCCCTTTCCCACGACCTTATGGGTGCAGCCGACAAATGGACATCTCCCATTTTCGCCCTCTTCTTTGTTATTAGTGGCGCCGAGCTTGAACTTGGTGTTTTCACAAGCGCATCCATTGTTTTAATCGGTGTAATTTATATTGTTTTCCGTTCTTTAGGAAAATATTTCGGAACATTTACTAGTGCAAAAATCACCAAGTGTTCCCCTGCAATTTGCAAGTATTTAGGTATCACACTTCTTCCCCAAGCCGGCGTTGCTTTAGGTATGTGTACCCTTGCAATGCAAATCGGCGAACAAGGCAATTTGGTTAAAAACATCACCCTTTTTGCCGTACTTATTTACGAATTGTTTGGTCCTGTATTTACCCGTATGGCACTTACAGCAGCAGGCGAAATTAAGCCCATTTCTGATGAAGTTAAGAATCGCCGTACCACCAAACTTGAAGCTGCAAAAAACGTTAAAAATTAAAAATTTTAAAACCCGAATTTGGCTATTGACAAATTCAGGTTTTGTGTTATAATAGATTTTGCTCGTTTGGGGCATTAGCTCAGTTGGTTAGAGCAACCGGCTCATAACCGGTTGGTCCGCGGTTCGAGTCCGTGATGCCCCACCAAGCGAGTTAATTTTAAATAGGGGTATGGTGTCAATGGTAGCACACCGGTCTCCAAAACCGTTTGTGAGGGTTCGAGTCCTTCTACCCCTGCCAAAAATAGTAGTTCATCCGTAAGGGTGGACTATTATTTTTTTATTTTTAAATTAAGGACTCGAACACGACGTCCCAAATTCAGCACCGAAGGGGTTGAATTTGGATAAAAACAGTCCGGTGGACTGTTTTTTAGTCGTCCAAACAAACGAAGTTTGTGCGAAAAAAGTCCTTCTACCCCTGCCAGTCGAGAGCCTCGACACGCATTTCGCGTAGTCAAGGTTCTTCTTTTTATAAATTTTCTCTCGCGTTTAAGATAATAAAAATCTATACCTATAAAACAGTTTGCTTTTTTAGGTGGACTATTATTTTTTTGTTTTTAAATGAAGGACTCGAGCACAACTTTTTGCAACCTTTTTTATTAAAAATTAGAGTTGAATTGCTCCATAAATTATGTTACCATTTAATTGGAATATACCTTCACAAAAAACAAAGGATTAAATGCAAAAATAAGGTTATGATAAAATGATTTTAATTGAATATTTTGATAAATCACCTTTAGCAAACATATCTTCTTGTCTTAATCTACAACCCAACAAGATTATTTTTATTGGTCCGGTTTTAGAGATTGAAGATAGTTTTGAGCGTTACTGCCAATTCATAAAAAAACGTGATATCGAGACTGTTATCGATTTTCGAGACACCACAAATAAAGAACTAAACGAAATTATAGATATCTTGGAAGAAATCATCAAAACCGGCGAAGAGTGTGTTTTAGATTTAAACGGTGGCGAACCAATTATTTTAACGGCAGGGGCTATGGTTTACGACCGTCTTAAAGATGACTATCCCGTTACTATGCAAAGGGTTGACATTTCTGACGGAAATCCTGAAGACTGCGATAACGATGGATATGTTAAAGACTATTTTGAGCCTGTCCTTAGTGCTAAAGAAATAGTATTTCTTCACGGTGGTGTTGTGGCACCTGATACCCCTCAGCCACCACACAATTTCACAACCGAGGATTTAGAACCTTTTTGGGATAAAGTAGCAAACGATACTTCATTTTGGAATAATTCCGTTGCTGCTTTACTTGAATTTGAAAGTCAAGCAGGCGCCAAGGACGAAGGCCTTAAAGTTCATATTAACTTCCATGACCTAAGTCACAAAATTAATGATTATCCAACAAAACGATGTCTTTTTGATAGACTAATTGCCGACCTTGAAAAGGGTGGAATAATCTCCATTAAAAATAAAAGCGAATCCGACTTTTATTACCGTTACGAAAATCAAACCTTTAGACGCTGTATTAAAAAAGCAGGAAATGTGCTTGAATACAAAACATTTCTTGAGGCTAAGGAATTTATAGAAAATGGTGAGCCTTTTTTCAACAGTTGTTTAATGAGTGTAAACATCGACTGGGACGGAGTGCTTCATAATAAGGTTGTGGACAAGGTTATAGATACCAAAAACGAAATAGATGTTTTGTTGGTTCACGGACTTGTTCCGGTTTTTGTTTCCTGCAAAAACGGTGATGTGGATGACGAAGAGTTGTATAAATTCAATACCGTTGCCGAACGCTTTGGTGGAAAATATGTAAAAAAATTACTTGTCGCCACCAATTTTGCAACAAAACCCAATTCAACTCCCAACGCTGTTCTTCAACGTGCCGAAGATATGGGTATTGTTTTAGAAAACAATGCTGCAAGTCTTACTCGCGAAGGATGGCAGGATTTGTTTAGACGAGTAGTTAATAAAAAATAAAAAAACAGCCTACCATTTAAGGTAGGCTGTTTTAAATTTTATCAACCGTCTTTTAATTCTTTAATGCTTCTTTGACTAATTACAGGGGTTTCGATGTATTTAATAATTTCATCCAAATTATCCGAAACGAAGTAAAGGTCTTTGCAGTTTTCCTTAATAAACAATTTATCCATCGAAGCCTGCATTAAGGCCATCATTTCGGTATAATAACCCAACTGATCGTAAACTGCTAGAGGCTTATTGTGACGGCAAAGTTGTTTTAATGTTAAAATCTCAAAAAACTCTTCCAATGTTCCAATGCCACCGGGGGTTACAATAAAAGCATCGGCCATATCTTCCATTAAAAGTTTGCGTTCACGCATGGTCTCAGGGGTTATGAGTTCATCGCAATCATCACAAATAGCCTCAACCGACTCACGAATGAAAAATCTTGGAATAACGCCCACAATATGAGCGCCACCTTTTCTAAAACCACGGGCTGCCGCTCCCATTAAACCGTTATCGCCACCACCGAAAACTAAATTGTGGTCTCTATCGGCCAAAGCCTTACCCATTTCTTCGGTAAGTTTAATATATCTTTCATCAATATAATTACTCGCCGAACCATAAACACAAACACGCATAACAAAACCTCCCAATTATCTTTTAATATATTTTATCATATTGGGAGAAAAAAATCACTATATTTTATTAATTTATTTTTCTTTATTTTCATCTATCATTTGATAAAGGCTTTCAATCACATTGCCTAAAGTTCCAATTTCATCAATAAGTCCCACATCCACTGCCTTTTCACCCGAAATAACCGAACCCACATCGGTTACCATTTCCTTTGTGTTCATCATAAGCTCGGTAAACTTTTCGGCAGTAATATTTGAATGCTTAACAACAAAATCGGTAATCCTCGCCTGCATACGGGCAAAGTGGTTCATCATTCTTGGCACTCCTATCATAAGCCCGTTAGTCCGAACAGGATGCACCGTCATGGTGGCCGATGGGGCAATAAAAGATTTCTTTGCCGACACAGCCAATGGCACACCGATAGAATGCCCTCCACCTAAAACATAAGAAACAGTGGGTTTTTTCATCCCCGAAATCAGTTCGGCAATGGCAAGTCCTGCTTCCACATCTCCACCAACCGTATTTAAAATAATCAAAAGCCCATCAATTTCTTTGCTTTCCTCAATGGTTACAAGTTGGGGTATAACGTGTTCGTATTTGGTGGATTTACTTTGTTCAGGGAGTACATTATGCCCCTCAATTTCGCCTATAATAGTAAGGCAAAAGATTTTGTGTTTGCCGTCCCCCGTCTCAGTGCTTCCCAATTTTTCAATTTTATCAATAACAGTATCTTCGTTCTTTTTCTCGTTTTCCAAAACAATCCCTCCGAAGATATTGTTTCTAAAATTTAACATAAAATACATTATGATTGCAGGCGACTTGACACTTTATGCATAGTATAGTAAAATAATCATATTAAATTAATGGAGTTTTTTAATGAGCAAAAATAAGTATAATACTCTATTATCCAATACATTGCTAATAAGTATGGGTACCTTTGGCTCAAAAATTTTAGTTTTCCTTATGGTAAGGTTTTACACAGGTTACCTTACCCCATCGGATTACTCAACTGCCGACCTTATCACCCAAACTGCCAATTTGCTTTTCCCCATTATTTCGGTAGGCATTGCGGACGGTGTTTTTCGCTTTGTAATGGATAAAGAGAGTGATAAAAAAAGTGTGCTGACCCTGGGATTTTGGTGCATCACCTTTGGTGCACTCGCCTTTTTAGGCATTATTCCACTTTTAGGGTTGGTTGATGATTTCAAGGGTTACATTTGGCTTATTGTGGTTTACACTTTGGCTTCTTGCTACCATTCCCTTTGTGTTTCCTATTTAAGAGGTGTGGGAAAAACTGCACTTTTCGCCCTTCAGGGAATATTAAACACAGCCCTTGTAATTATTTTCAACATTATTTTCTTGGCCTTCTTCTCTATGGGAATTACAGGCTATGTTTTATCGGTTGTTTTGGCCGATGTTTTAAGCACATTGTTCTTAACCGTAAAAGAAAAATTATGGCGAGAGTTCACCTTTAAACCCGACTTTGCTATATTAAAGCCCATGCTTAAATATAGTATTCCCCTAATCCCCACCACCGTTTTTTGGTGGATTACCAGCGTTTCCGACCGTTATATGGTAAACGAGATTATTTCAAGCGACGCCAACGGACTTTATGCTATTGCCTATAAACTCCCCACCCTTTTAACCTTGGTTTCAACTATGTTTATGCAGGCTTGGCAATATTCGGCCGTTGTGGAAGATGAGGGCGACCGTGAAGAGCACGCTAAATTCTTCGGCACAGTTTGGGGTTCCTTCCAAGCAGTTATGTTCTTGGCAGGTGCAGGCGTTATCGCCTTCACAAAACCCATTATGAAAATTTTAACCGACCCCGATTTTTATGAGTCTTGGGAATTTGTTCCAATGCTGTCTATAGCAATGGTGTTTACTGCTTTCGCATCCTTTATGGGCACCGTTTACACCCTTAACAAAAAGAGTATATTATCCTTCTTAACTGCATTTATCGGCGCCAGCAGCAACATCGCTTTAAACTTTATTTTAATTCCAAAAATGGGGGTTCAGGGCGCTGCTGTTGCCACCGTTGCCAGTTATTTGTTAGTATTTATCATCAGGTCCATAAGCGTTAAAAAGTATATTCCCTTTAAGTTCCACAGCATTACCCTTACGGTTAATACCCTGCTTCTATTTGCTTGCGCAGGTGCAGTTTTATTCGAAGTGCCTTATTGGATTTTAATTGAAACGGCTTGTCTTGTGGCAATGCTTGGAATAAACATTAAATATCTTTTAGGATTTATTCAAAAAATATACAGAATGTTCGCAAAATAAAAAAGAGCCGAAAGGCTCTTTTTTTAATGGTGATGATGGTGGTGATGATGGTGTTCTTTATGTGCAGGACAGCAAACTGTATCATTGCAATGCTCGTCTTCTGTTTCGATTTCAACCGTTGTGTGATTAATTCCAAAATGTTCTAAGGTATGTTTAACCTTGTGTTTTATTTCCTTAAAATCGCCATCGGTTACAATATGTAAAGTTGCAATAAATTGTTCAGCATCTAAAGCGCTTATATGAATATGGTGAGCATCTTTCACACCCTCAATTTCGCAAAGGGACGCTTTTATTTCATCAATGTTCATATCCTTGGGTGTCTTTAAGGTGAAAATCTCCAAAACTGCCAAAAGATTTTTTGTAGCATTTATAAGTATAAAGACTGCAACTGCCAAAGATAAAATCGGGTCTATAACCGAAATGTCGGTAAACTTCATTACAACTGCGCCCACAAGCACAACTGCCCAACCCAAAACATCTTCAAGCATGTGAAGATTTATAGCCTTTTCATTTACACTGTGGCCCGAATGGGTAAGAAAGGCTGCGACAAAATTCACAACCACACCAACGACAGCAAAAACTATCATACCACTGTAATCGATTGGGGTTGGATTTAAAATTCTTTTAACAGCGCTTAAAATTACCACAAGCGAACCCGAAAGCAAAACAACAGTTGTAATAACACCTGCCAAAACCGAATAACGAATATATCCGTATGTATAGGTATTGTCAGGCTTTTTTGTGCTTTTCTTTTCAAGTATTACAGCAAGTCCAATACTTAAAGCATCGCCAAAATCGTGAAGCGAATCGGACAAAATCGCCACACTGCCTGTCAAAAATCCACCTACTAATTCAAATACCGAAAAAAACAAATTCAGTAAAAATGCAATTAAAATATTCTTCTTCATTTTCTCCACCTGTTCTTAGAAGTAATAGTATTATATCATATATTACTTTTTTTGCAAATAAAAAAGGCTGTCATAAAGACAGCCTTTAATTTTTATCTTAATCCAATGTAAGGACCGGGGTTAACCTTAACGCCATTTACGATAACTTCGAAATGGAGGTGGTTACCGGTGGACCAACCTGTGCTGCCAACGGTAGCAATCATATCACCTTGGGCCACAGTAGCGCCCTTGGTAACGCAAAGAGCATTTGCGTGAGCGTAACGGGTTTTCATACCGTTAGCGTGTTCAATTACAACGCTATAACCGTAATCTCCATCCCAACCGGAGTAAATAACCTTACCTGCGCCTGCTGCGAAGATAGGTGTTCCTCTATCGGCAGCAAGGTCGATAGCCTTGTGGTTTCTACCATCGCCATAGTAGGATGAAACTCTGTACTTTCCGGCAGAAATAGGACAAATAAAGCCGGCAGACTGAATATTAGCCTTGGTTGTAGCGCTAATATAGGCATTAGCAGTACCAATTGTTACAACCTGAGTAACCTGTTCTTTAATTACTTTGCTTTCTAAAACGGTGCTTTCAATTGTTTCACCGTTAACCTTAACAATCTTTTCGGTTTTTTCGGTGATACCATTTTCACCCTTAACGGTTACAGCAGAGTAACCTCTTTCCTTATCGGCAGTTCTAACGTTTTTGGTTTCGAAAGGAATTTCAACGGTGTTTGTTACAACCGATACGGTTTGAACATTAAGGCCATCAATAATAAACTTAGCAGTTTCTAAATCTACCATATCGGAATTAAGGAAATATCCTTCTTCTACCTTAACATCATCCATAAACTCTACAGTATTTTGAGCACCCTTAATACTAAAAGCATTAAGACGAGCATTAACCAAAGAAGCAATTTCCTTGCTGTTGCTGCAAAATACCATTTCGCCATTTACATAAAGAGCAGTAGCTTCGGTAAGGTCATCGTTGTTACTTACAATAGCATCAACAATTTCCTGAGTGTTGTTTAACTTGTCCTTAACGGTAAGGGTTAAAGCAAACTTAGGAGCCTTAGAAGCTTTTTTGGCATCATTCTTGTCAAGGTTATCCAAAACGATTGCATCGGCCTCATTGTAATCAGACTGACTTGATACAACGGCAATAACCTCATCGGAATAACTAACAGTATAGCCAAAAGTTACGCCCGAAGCGATAATTGTTAAAGAAGCAGAAACAACTGCCAAGGCTATACAAGAAATGTATCTGAATATTCTGTTGTTTTTTATGAATTTGCTAACTGTTTCAAGGGTTTCCTTTAACTTCAAATTCGTAAAAATAACAGTCACCATCCTTTTAAAAATTACATTTTGTAATAACTTATGTTGTTAGTATAACAAAAAAGTTACAAAATTGCAACCTTTTTCTTAAAAAATGTAACATTTTGTGTTAATTGTATAAAATCTCCATCCCTAAAAGTCGGTTTTATAGGTTTTGCACAAGTCCTTATATATAAATAATGTGTATATGTAAGATAACCGGTAAATTTTAAAAGTTTTTATTGACACGGGACTATACTTGGGTTATAATGTTTGTTGTTTGTCGAAACGCTGAAAAGCGCTTCGATAAGCCACTTTTTAAGTGGCTTTAGCAAAATCAAATTCGCAAATTTGATTTTGCACAACACTCATTGCAATGGATATGGGCAAATTTCAAAAGAAATTTGTTACAAAATCAAAGATTTTGTGTCGAAACAAAACGTTTCGACTAACCATATCCATTATAATCTATAGTCGATAGGCTATGCCACTCGGTATGCCGCCAATCTAATTCTAAGGAGGGTTTCAAATGAAAAGAACTTATCAACCTAAGAAGCTTCATCGCAAAAAGGAGCACGGTTTCTTAAAAAGAATGGCAACTGCTAACGGTCGCAAGGTGCTTGCACGCCGCAGAGCAAAAGGCAGAAAACAGTTGACATACTAAAAGCCACTCTTGTGGCTTTTCATTTTTATTAAGATGAAAATTACAAAAATTAAAGAAAATTATCTCTTTCGCCGAGCCTATAATAAAGCCAAGACCTTTGTTGGTCCATACGCTGTTATTTATATAATGAAAAATCGTTCATTGGGCGTAAGGCTCGGAATTACTACCGGCAAAAAAATTGGTAAAGCAGTTTGCCGTAACCGTGCAAGACGGATTATAACTGCAGCCTTTAGGGAATGTTTGCCCCACATTAAGGGAGACCTTGATATTATTATTGTGGCAAGAACCCGTATTTTAACCGTTAAAACCCCCACTGTTAAGGAGTCTTTCGAAAAACTTCTTAAACAGGCTAATGTTTTTGGGGAGTAATTTGTAATGAGTAAAATTTTAATTGCTTTGGTAAAATTTTACCAAAAATGTATTTCACCCTTAAAAATCCCATGTTGCAGATTTACACCCACCTGCTCACAATACGCTATTGAAGCAATCACTACCCATGGTGCCTTCAAGGGCACACTTCTTGCAATATGGCGAATTTTGCGTTGCAACCCCTTTTGTAAAGGTGGTTACGACCCCGTTCCAAAAAAGAAAACTAAACTTTAAAAACTACCGACAAGGACGGTGTATAAATTGTTCGATATTCCTTTTATTAACAAACCCTTAGGTATGGTTTTGGAATTTATCGCAAACCTTATGGGCGGTAACTTCGCTGCTTCCATTTTTTTGTTTACATTACTTATCAACCTTGCGCTTATTCCTTTAAGCATTAAGAGCCAAAAATCATCGGTTCAACAAACCCGTATTAAGCCCAAGCTCGATGATTTGAAAAAGCGTTATGGTAACGACAAGCAAAAGTACTCTGCCGCAATGCAGAAACTTTATCAAGATGAAAATGTTTCTATGTCCGGTGGATGTTTACCCTTAATTTTAAGACTTGTTTTAATGATGTCCATTTACTGGATTATTATGTCTCCCCTTACCTACTTGGTAGGCGTTGACAAAGGTATTATTGAGGCTGCTACTAATGCATTAAAAGAATTATCCACAAAAGGCGCCCAAAACGAACTTGGCATTATTTCTGAACTCAGTAATCCCGACTTCACATTTAAGGGTATTGAAACCGTAAAAGAAGCTATCACTAAGATTGACTTTAACTTCTTTGGCATCGATTTAACCCAAAAGCCTGTATTTAGCTTTGATATTTTCGGTGGCGCTGTTGATGAAAAGTGGATTATGCCATTTGTTGCTTTTGTATCCCAGCTTTTAACAAGTTTAATTTCAAGCAAAATGCAAAAGAAAATTAACCCCGACGCTCCCAGTATGACCGGTATGTTACTCACCATGCCTTTAATTTCTTTATTTATCGGTTTCTCATTACCCGGTGGTGTTACCTTCTATTGGGCTTGCTCATCCATTATCGGTGGTCTTATCCAAACTGCAATTCAGTATTTCTACGGACCCCACAAGATGTTAGCAAAAGAAAGGGTTAAAGAATTAACCAAACAAGCCAATTTCGAAGAAGGTCAAATTAAGAAATTAGGCAAATAGAGAGTAATATAAGGAGGACTAACCTTGATTAAGGAAGCAAAAGGCTTCGGTTCTACTATTGAAGAAGCCAAAGAAAATGCTATCGCAAATTTAGGTGCATCTGATTTTGATGACGTTCAATTTGATGTTATTGCTATGCCTAAAAAGAAGGTTTTAGGTATCTTCGGTGGTAACGAAGCCGAAGTTAGAGCATATATTGAATTACCCGACAAAAAAACTGCACCCAAGAAAAACGAAAATAAGAAACCCCAAAACGCTAAAAAAGCAGAGCCTAAGAAGGCTGAAAAACCTGCTAAAACCGAATCTAAACCCAAGACCAAAAAGGTTGTAAATAATACTCCCGAATTTGGCGAACCCGTAAGCGAAAGTGAATTTGCTGCTGACTCTGTTGTTGGCAAGGCAATTGCTTATATCAAAACCATTCTTTCAGGAATGGGTATTGAAGATGTTAAAATCACCGTTGCAAGTCGTGAAAATGCTTCTCTCATCATTTTAGATGGCGAAGATTTAAGCATTCTCATCGGCCGTAGAGGTGAAACTCTTGATGCTATTCAATATCTTACCGGTCTTGTTGCTAACAATGGTGGTGGCCATTATAAGATTTCTCTTAACGTTAGTGGCTACCGTGAAAAGCGTGAGGAAACACTCACCCAATTGGCAAACCGTATTGCTGCTCAGGCTTTAAGCGCCGGCAACTGCCGTACTTTAGAGCCTATGAATCCTTACGAGCGCAAGATTATTCACACTGCAATTCAGAACATTGAAGGTGTTTACTCAGGTTCTTTCGGCGAAGGAAGTGAGAGACGTGTTGTTATCGCTCCCGAAGGCGTTGAGCTTAAACCCCGTATGATGAGAAACGGCAAGAGAAATGACCGTCGTGGTTCAAGAAACAAGAGCCGTGCTCCCAAGTCTAATACCGTAGCTTCGGCTCCCACAAGAGAACCCAAGCGTGACAGTGATATTCCCCTTTACGGTAAAATAAACTAAAACTTTAAGGCGCTGTAATCAGCGCCTTTTTTCTTAAAGAAGGTAGGTGGAAATATGAAATTAAAAGCCCTTTCGGTCACTTTTACTGCGCTCTTTACTGCAGTGATTTGCATTTTGTCCCAAATTTCATTTGCCACCCCTTTGGTTCCCTTAACCTTTCAGGTTTTGGCTATCGCCCTTTGTGGCTTTACTTTGTCCCTTAAACAGTCCTTGTCGGCAACCATAACCTACCTTTTATTAGGTTCTTTTGGTCTTCCTGTTTTCTCTAATTTCAAGGGTGGCGTTCAGGTGATTTTAGGGCCCACAGGTGGATTTTTAATCGGTTTTATCATTCTCACACTTTTTTGTGGTATTTCCAAAAAAAGCACCAACCCGATTTTTAAAATTATTTTGTGTGGTTTAGGACTTTTGCTTTGCCATTTGGCAGGTGTGTTGCAATTCAGTCTTGTAACAAACAACGGTTTTATTGCTTCCTTTGTTTCGGTGTCGCTCCCCTTTATATTTAAAGATGTTATACTTATTGTATTGGCATTTTTCTTGTCAAAATTTATCACAAATCGCCTTAAAGGCATAAAGTTTTAGAATTTCAAAGGCTTTTTATAACAAAATTTATACAAATCAACAAAATAAATATTTTTTCAAAAAAGGGGTTGCAATACCCCCTCTTTTAGTGTATAATACTAATACAGCAAAACCGAATATCGCGGGGTGGAGCAGTTGGTAGCTCGTCGGGCTCATAACCCGAAGGTCGTAGGTTCAAGTCCTGCCCCCGCAACCAAAATGGAAACAGTCATCCTTGTGATGGCTGTTTTCGTTTTTTCTTAAGACCGGCAGGACTTGAAACGACCTCCAAACTTGGCGAGTGAAACGAGCAACAAATTTGGGAGAACAGTCCAGTGGACTGTTCGATAGCCGGAGAAGAAAGTCCTGCCCCCGCAACCAACATTGCGAACCGAAAAAGATATCGGTTCGGAAAACCCCGAAACCACAGCGGGTTCTGGGTTTTTTGTGCCATTTTTCAAAGTGTAATTCAAAAGATATCATTTCCCAAAAACGACCTTTGGGGAGGACTTGAACTAAATGCATTGGCTTTTAGGAGCAGATTTTGCGATTGTTTTCGCAGATTTTGTCTCTTTTTTGTTCGTTCATTTGTGAAATATTTGTGTTGCTGGTAGCAAATAGAATGAATCAATAACATCCACCGTAGCAGAATCAAACATTTTGCTGCGTTTTTTAATTGTAAATTTTTTCGGACAACTTACCGGTTTTATCAAAAAAACATTGAAAAAAGCTAGGGTTTATGATATAATTGCATCGGTGCTAAAACAAAATTGTGTGCAAGTTATAATTGCGGGAGATACTGAATGGCTGGGAAAAGAGTAAAAACAACGAAATATGAGATCATCCAGGTAGCGTCTGAGTTCTTTATGAGTGTTGGCTATTCTGCAACCTCACCGAAAATGATCGCAAATGAATTGAATATTAGTACAGGCAATATTACCTACTATTTTCCCACGAAAGACCATCTGCTATTGGAAATAGTCAAGATGCTATGTGATTATCAGTGGGAGCTGATCAATAAAAAAACAGGTGATGATGAAGGGAGCATTTCTTCTATCTGCCTTGAAATGATGACAGTCGTCTTCGGCTGTGCCGAGAGCGATATTGCAAGAGATTTCTTTACTGCGGTGTTCCAAAGCGAAATGTGTCGCAACTATTTGCGCAGGAATCATGAGGAACGCGCAAAGAAGATCTTTGCAAAGGAATGTGCTGATTGGTCGGACGAGCAATTTACAGAGGCGGAACTGCTTGTTATGGGGCTTCAATACACAAGCGTTGTCGCAACAGATGCCAAGGTGTCTGACGAAAGAAAAGCATTGCGAGCACTTGAACATATCCTTGGTATCTACAACGTGGATCAGGAAGTGCGGAAAGCCGAAATCGAAAAGGTTGTTTCGTCTGACTACCGAGAAATGGGAAAACCAATGCTGCGGAAGTTCATCAAGTATGTTGAAGATACCAATATGCAGACACTGGAAAATATGTTGCGAGGAAATCGCAGAAACAAAATAACCGATACTTCAAGATTGGAGGTTTCAGTATGAATCAGAAATCCTTTGTAAAAAGAATAATGGCGGTTGCCTTGAGCTTGATTATGGTACTGGGTCTGATGCCGATGAGCGCATTTGCTCTATCTGTAGCTCCTCACACGCACCCCGCTTGCGGTGACAGTAGTTGCGACGATAGCGCCCACGCGGTAAATGATAGTTGGACGGCGTGGGATGGCACCACGGCTTTCCCCGGAGGCAATGTGTGTCTAAGTGGAGATGTGATTCTCTCTTCTCCTCTCAGCATTACAGATACTGTTAATCTGTGTCTAAATGGACACACCATCAGCGCTGCAGGTGGTAATTTCGATGTCAGTGGCACGCTGAATTTGTGCAGCTGCGAAGATAACGGTATTATCAAGAGAACCACCACTACAAACGCACTTATCTCTGCTGATGCCGGAGCAACGGCAAATCTATATAACGTAACACTTGATGGTGGTGCCGTTTGGGGTGGAACAATGGATAGCACTCTTCTGCGTGGAACGAACAATTCCGGCAGCGCTTCAGGCAGTCCTTTGATCGCAGCAGGATATCAGCGCACTGCCGGTGGTCATATTACGCTGAATAGCGGTGT